>JAGFZV010000040.1 GCA_017889545.1 Bacillota bacterium | reverse complement strand
TGCGGTTGATCCAATGCCTCCAAATGGATCTAAAACACGTTGTTCAGATTTTGTGAAGAAGGCTATTAAATGCTCAACATCTTGAAAAGAATAAGGAGCCGGATGTAGACGTTCTATCTGTGCATGGGGATGCTTCGCTCCAAGTCCTTTCTGAAAAAAGAAGCTCTTTGTTTCTGGTAACCACTCAGTTCCGTTCAAATCGTTTAATGTATTTCTTGGATCAGCTTCTTTTCTAATAGGTGTAGATTCATCTATTTTACTTTTTGATGGATTCTGTGGCGCTTCTAATGATTTGCTCGATTCTTTATATGCGTCTAAATCATCAAGAGAAAATCTTCTTTGCCCACCAGGAGTTTTAGTAGGCTTAAGTAGTTTTTGTTCTACCATACGATAAATAGTCGAAGTGCTTACTCCCAGTATATCTGCAGCCTTTTTTGTGGTAACAAAATTATTTTTATCCATATTTTAATTATGTCCTTTCTGGTTTTAGGATGTTGTCATCATACCACAAACACCAAACGTTTATCAACACTACTCATTTCTTTTTCACTGATTTACATTTTATCTACTCGCATGTATGTTGATATTACTGTTCTGGCAAGTAACATAGCCCACTCTTTTGTGTTTCCAGCTTTGTACTAATCTGCTCAACTAAAGAAAATGCTTCGACCCAATTTTCACGGGCCAAAGCACTTTTATAATCTCCTGCAACATTTAATCCCCCGCCCCTTCGGCGGGGCTATTTTCGTGTACGGGGTGCCGACCCCCAACAAACGTTCTCCCCCATTATGTAAGTCTAGGAGAACATAAAAACACACTTTCTAAATTTATAAAAACCTACGAAACCTTACGAAATAAGGCTATTTCCGCTCTATCAACGCGGCTGACTCAACGTGTCATTTGATAGAAAGACGATACTGATACACGAAATTGGAGATTCGCGTAAAGGTTTGGCTCTCTTTACCCCGGGGGTGAATCTATTTCAGTTGTGGTGAATTATTTCAGCGCCTCAAATTGCGTGAACTCAGTGGTGTCAACTTTGTCATATCCGATAATCACAGCGGTTTGGTGCGTGCGATCCGCACGCAGTTCCAAGGAGTGACCTGGTAACGTTGCCAAACCCATTTTCTGCGTAATATTCTGGATGCCACTCCGAAACGATTGCAGCAGGAGCTGCACGAACGGGTTAAAATGGTTTACATGCGCCGGACAAAGAAATTGCCCGCCAATTGCTGCCGGGAATTTTTGCTGATTTTGGACAAACTGCTGAAAAGGCCCTCACCGTGTTGGAAAGCGACATTGAAGATGCAACGGCGACCATGCTATTGCCTGCAGCGTACCGCCAGCCCCTGCGCACGACCAACAGCGTTGAGCGCCTAAATGAAGAAATCCGCCGTCGCGAACGGGTTATTCGCATTTTCCCCAATCGCGACTCTGCTGATCGTCTAATTGGCGCTATTTTGATGGAACACAGTGAAAAATGGCTGAGCGGCAAGCGGTATTTATCTATGGATGACTATTGGCAATGGCGTGCTGACCACAGCCCTTCTTCCAAAGTCGTTCGCATTGGTTAGTTGATTTAGGCTGCCGGGATTTTACACATAAATTTGGACTTGACCGATGTTTTGCTCTGCAATTTTTAAATCGCATATTTAATGTTGTATAATAGTTATGGATTCTGTTGCCCTGGAGATCGGGGGTAGTGATATGAAATTTCAACAGTTAAAATACGTATATGAAATTGCCAACTGCGGTTCGATTAACAGGGCTGCCCAAAAACTATTTGTATCTCAATCCAGTGTTTGCTGCGCTCTAAACGATTTGGAAGCCGAATTCAACATAACCTTATTTAAGCGTAGCAACACTGGTGCTACATTGACTGAGGATGGACGCTGTTTTTTAACCTATGCTAAATGCTAAGTCCATTCTAGATCGGAAAGAGGATTTAGATAATTTATATTGGGGGAATAGTTCCAAGCCTGAAGTCTGCCTATGGGGGCGGACAGACAAAATGGGGGTGTCTCCTGATTTCGTACATTAGCGGCGGTATTCAACCTAAAGCACTATGCCGCTTTCGGATATTGTAGTAATCAAACCACTTTCGTAAGTCTGAAGCAGCTTGCTCAATAGTGATAAAGGACCGCCTATAGATATATTCTGCTTTAAGTATTCGATAGAAAGATTCCATTGGCGCATTATCATAGGTGCCTTTACGGCTTATACTGCCCAGAATTTTATACTTTTTCAGTAGGTCCTTGTAGTCCTTGGCGGTATATCGACTACCCCTGCCAGAGTGATGAATCAAGCCTTTTCGTGGCTTTTATTTGACAAAGGCCCTAGTCAGTGCTTGACCGGCAAGCTTTGCAGTAGGTCTCGTTCCGATGGGCCAACCAACTACTTTACGTCGAGCTAAATCCAATACAATCGCAATATAGCATTAATTACCATTAATGCTATATATGTAATATCTTCCAACCACATTTTATTGAATTCTTGAACTGTAAAGTCTTGATTCAACAGGTTTTCAAAGGCGAATCGTTAACTCTTATGACATATAAAATATTTACATTCCAAAAAATATTATAAAGGGAATGATCAAAATCGGTGATATAAAAAAAGAATATGGATGTTCCTTTATGTTGACCCATGATCTAATTGAAGGGAAATGGAAGAAAAGAATTTTATGGCATATTATTAACGGAAATAATCGGTTTTCTCTATTGCAAAAAGTCATGCCAGACATTACTCATAAAATGCTTATAACGCAATTGAAAGAATTAGTGACTAGTGGAATTTTGATAAGAAATGAATATGAAAAAACTCCTCCGCGAGTTGAGTATCATATTTCGCCTCAATACCAGTCTATTATCCCAATTATGCAAGCTCTTTGGGAATTTACAAAACAGTATGCTGCAGATCATGAAATAAATCTCCCCGATTAAAAAGCTACTACACTTCGCATTACATACAAAAAAGTACCTTATTTTCTTTTTAGTTTTCAATAGTATAATGAAACTAAAAAGAAAATAAGGAGTTATAAAATAATGAATAGTATTTTTCACCGAACAAGTATAAGAGAATTTACAGATCAAAAAGTTGAAAAAGAAAAAGTCGAATTAATACTAAAAGCGGCCATGGCGGCCCCTTCTTCTAGTAACCAACAACCATGGGAATTTTATATAACAGAAAATAAATCTACGCTTTTAGAATTATCACAATGCAGTCCATATGCAGGTTGTGCTAAAAAAGCACCAATGGCTTTTGTTATTTGCTATAGAGAAGACGTACCATATGTTGAATGTGCTCCGCTTGATGCAGCAGCAGCGACGGAAAATATGTTACTTGCCATCGATAGTTTAGGGCTCGCTTCAGTGTGGCTTAGTGTTGCTCCATTTAATGAACGTGTCGACCAAGTAATAAAAGTATTATCCTTGCCAAATGGAATACACCCATTTGCTATACTCCCTTGTGGATATCCTATAAAAATTATACCTCAAAAAAATAGATATAATCCCAATAAAATACATTTTTTAGAGTAAAATCTATTGGTTATAAATATATACTGACTTTAAACTTCCCGATCAATAAACAACTGCAAAATGAAAAATATCGCTAACCACGTGCTTGCTGGTTAGCGATATTTTTCTATTATACAATCCATGTCAGGAAACTACAGTGCAAAAACTTATAAACTTCATAATGACAAGTCCCGCACCCTGCCAGTACGTGATTTCCTTCCAACCCCAGATATCCGGCAGCAAGTTGCTCCAGAACAGCATGACAAAAAAGCCGAAGCCAAGACCAAACAATATGGATAATAATGAGCGTAGCGGAATTACCCCCAAGGTTCATTTTACGACATGGGATGATTAGCCATCATGTCGATGGTCGAAAGCGGATTAGGAATCAACATTTTGCCGGAGCTTATTTTGCAGCGCATTCCATACAAAATCGCAATAAAAGAACTGGATATACCAGCATATCGTAAGATTGGCTTTGCAATGAGAGATAAAAAGTCTGCTTCGCTTGCCGTTAAACGATTTTTAGGCTACCTACCACGTGGGGGCTAAAATGAAGAAAATGCCACCAAACTATATGAAGTCTGGTGGCATTTTCTTCATTTATATTTCCTTTATGGGTTCATAATATTACATACTAAAAACCGATGTTTTCTTCCTTGGTCTACGAGAACATATTCCACTATTTCCCACAGTCCTTGAACCCATGCCCCTCCTGGCTTCAAGGGCTGTGTTTTTTTCAGCCAAACGCACAACTCCACGTGGGAGGCCCTGGCGAACCAGGACGGAAGTCCTACGGCAGAACAGCTTGCCATTTATAAGCAGCTTGCGGAGGGCTGTGTTGGCTTAATCGTCATGGGCTTTACAGGTGTTGCACCGTATGACCCTGACCCTGTGGATATGATGCGGCTATGTGACGATGCTCTGATACCAGCATACCGTGAAATCACTGATACGGTTCATAAGCATGGCTGTAAAATCATGCCGCAACTGGCTATGGGCAGGCATTTTAAACTCGATGCCTCCGGAAAAATGCGCGGCTATGAAATAGATGATTTGAGCAAGGCCGACATTCAGGATATTATCAGCTTGTTTGCCCCTGCTGCTGTCCGCGCCGGGAAGGTCGGATTTGACGGAGTACAGATACATGCAGCCCACCATTTTTTTTCTTAGTCGCTGTTTCAGTCCGATATACAATCATCGCTCCGATGAATACGGCGGACTAGCAATAAACAGGGCGCGTATTTTAGTAGAGATTTTGAAAGTTATTCGCAAACAAATGCCGGAACTGCATATCAGCATCAAAATCAATTTTCACGATTATATGGCTGGCGGAGTTACACCGCAGGACGCGCAGATTGCTTGCAAAGCTCTTGTCGAGCATGGCATAGATTATATTGAAATCAGCGCCAACGGCACATCCCAAACAGGCATTAACCCGATGCAGAATGAAGCCTACTTTTTGGACTTTGCGCTGGAACTGAAAAAGGCGGTGAACATTCCGGTTATCCTTGTGGGCGGGCATCCCAGCATGGAAAACATGACCGCAATACTGAATAAAACCCCGGTCGAATATTTTTCTCTCTCCCGTCCTTTGATACGGGAACCGGATTTGCCCAAACGCTGGCAGGCGGGTGACTTGCGCCCCTCAACCTGTATTTCCTGCAACAATTGCTACGGCGCACCGGGAAAACGGTGCGCTTACGAAAGATAATTTTTCCCATAATTTTGCACAGCATACTCAACCTCTGTGCCGTCAAGCAAGACCACCATCAACCTGCCACCGTCATAAACAAAAACTTTTTCCGTCAGCGCAAAATACAGTTCAACATCAAATTCTTTGATCCGTCCTATCTCCGTTATGATTTTTGCAAACTGCTTAGCCTTATACTGCACCAGCGCATTATCGCTTTCCCGCATTTCTTTCCATTTGCCGAGAAAATAATTTTTGTTTTCAAGCATCATATTGAACACATTTATAAAGGCTTGATACAAAACCCCATCATCAATATGCCTATTGGCGCAACCCTTTTTTCCTTTCCAAGGATATTTGCCATTGCACTGCCAGATGTATCGTCTAAGCCTTTCGTCGGTAGAGTTCCATACCTTCCTGCCAAAAATCCGGCCGCAAGTACCGCAGATAACTCTGCCTGTAAAGGGATTACTGATGGTTGCATAATCAAGCTTCTGAATGCCATACTTCAGGACGAAATTTCGTCTGCGTTCCATCTCAAGCTGAACTTCTTCCCATATCTCTTTATCTATAATCGCGGGATGGCTGTCTTCCACATAATACTGCCGCACTTGACCATTATTGTCTGCCCATTTCTTGCTCAAAAAATCAACAGTATAGGTTTTTTGAAGTAGCACGTCGCCTTTATATTTCTCATTCGTAAGCATTTTCCGTATACTGCCTTCGTACCATTTTGCTTTACCATTCCAGTTTGCTACGCCGCCCAACTCCAAGTCTCTCGCAATCCGGTTGGCACCTTTTTGCCGTCAAGGAAATTCATGTAGATGCGCCTAACAAATTTAGCCTGCTTTTCGTTAATAACAAGGTTTCAGTTTTTATCTTTGTCATATCCCAAAAACTTTGTGCAACTTGCCCTGTTCAAAGCGGTGACGAATACCCCACGTACTAGATTTTGGAATTCACCAGAATTCGTCTTGGAGCGTCTATGATAACAGAAGATAGGTTCGTCCACAACCATGGACGTCTGTGCAAACATATCAACTTTTTAGCCACAACGCATCATTTTGTGGCTAAATTACTAACTGCATACGCTATATTGTGGTGTCTAGAGTTTTACGGAAAGGTTCGACACCCTTAAAGCAACGGTTTCGTTTTCCTACGCAGCGATCATCCTAGTCAACTATTTTTACGTGTAACTGCTATGTTATAATCAAAAATTAAATCAGTATTTATAAATAGATCGTTTTTTAGTATGAATATTGTTGCCTCAACTCTAGCAACGACCTCGCCGCCAGCTTCAGGTTCTTGGTAGGTTTTTCTCCAGCATCTATGTTTCGAGATGCTCGCGCCTAGGTGTTGCTTAGTTTCTATGGCAACTTGCTTTCGATTTTATCCCAATGAATTAAAAGTTCCTCCTGTTCCATTGTTATTCCCTCCCTTACCTTTTCAACAACATCATGAAAGGTTAGGCTGAGACCTGGGCTATCAAGCGCCGTATGTGCCGAACCAAGGAATTTCCCGCAAGTTAACTCTAGTTCATCTGCGGTCATCAGCACCGGGACTACATCCCCTCCACACGCGGCACAAAAGTTATGTACATCTTCGACAATTTGGAGTCCACTTGCGTCAATATCTCCCCACACGTACACTGGGGCTCTAGCCACATCCATTATCTTTCGTAATAGAGTTCGCTTAGATGAAGATAGAAAGCCCACACCGAACATGATGAAAACATTGGGCCGTGCCAGATATCGGCGAAACAACACTTCACGAAAGACAGCTATGTTTTCAATGATAAATATACCATCTATTAACGCAGAGGTGATGGCCATTTTATCGATAGTTGAATCTGTCAAGCTTACTGGAATTCCGGAAAGCATTGTTCCGGAAATGCCGTTGACCTCGTAATATACATTCCCGTGCACTAACGTCGTCTCAAAGTTTGCTGTAAGATGTAGGTTATCAAGTGTATCCTGCCCCGCCGCAGCAATTTCGGCCTTGTAAGCGTCTAAACGTTTACTGTCGCCCCAAACCCGTTGCGATACTACGCGAAGAGGCTCCCGTCGTTTCTCTGCTATCAATTTTGCCGCCCATGCCAAGGATAAAAGGATTGATCTATATTTGACCATAGCTTTCGGCGTAGCAAGAACACTCCCGAATTCATCCAGTATTTGCCCATCGCCTATCCCTTTCCTCACTAAATCGGCCAGACTTCCTGCTATCGCGCCAAGGATGTTTTCAACCTCTACGCCTATATTATAGATTTCCGTCTCTTCAGAAGGTTTACAAGTTTCCAGCTCGTCCTCTGCCCGTGGATCAAGAGCCAACTTTTTTATTCTCCATTTCAACTGGGTTTTAGGCTGCACATTTTTGCTTTCGACCTGAATAATGCCAGCAATAGTCAAAATCTCAATGGCATCGAGAAGATCGACCAGAGAGTATTTTTGTGAGTATCTCCTCTCCAGGGGAGAATATTGCTTTTCACCTCTAGATAAGTCTTTCACCAATTCTTGCATCAAAGGCTTTAGGTTATGTGGTTTATCGAAAATTGCAAGGCCGGTGTAATTCCGGCCTTGCTGCACTCTAGCCACGGGAAACTTAATTCCCTCAACTCTTATCATCTTGCTGATGACTGATTCAGTGTCTTTAATCATACATTCCCTCTTTATACCGTTCTCATTCGCTTCAAGATCATCGGCTGAGTGAACAGTTCGTCTTCACCGCATTTGATGCAAGTGTAAGCGTGGTTAATCCAATCAACCGTTTTCAACGATTCGCCCTGTTGGTGCGTGATGAAATACTGCACGTCTGTCACTTGTAGGAGCCAGCCCACCTCATTACCACGGTCATCATCCAACCTAGAACGCGGCTCATCAAGGAACATGATGGGCATGAGTCCGCCATTTTTTCGGTTACTGATTGCCGCTAGGAGAAGCATCAGGCTCGTGCATGAGCGTTGACCTTGAGACAGATCGGGTCCATTTATCGGAGCCGGTTTTTTACCGTCGAAACCAATGAACATTTGTAGTTCCCAAAAAGCGGGGTCATCAGTAATCGATTCCAGGCGCCCTTTACCCTCAGCGCGTAATAATCCGGCGAGCACATTAAATTCATCGATATAATCCTTAATGATATCTTTAATGTGCCTAGTTAATGCGTATAGGCAATTTTGCGTCTCTTCTTCCACTTCAACCCGCAGATCTTCGTTTGCCTTAAGTCGCTTTTCCTGACTTTCGACGATGCCGTCCTGAGCGGTGTAAAGTTGAACCGTGGTGTCATCAATGTCTTTGTGTTTTGCCACAAATTCTTTAATTTCACTATCCAACTTCTTTGCTTCGCTTTCAAAATAGATAGATGAAATCCGATTGCCTTGATCATCGTTGTAATCTGCCCCAGCCAAATCCTGTGGGATAAAAAGGATATTGTCATCGTTTATCCCAAAGTCGATCAGCGCCTGACGGAACATACCCAATTTAACCTTATTTTGATCGAGGTCAGTTTCGTTCGATCGCAGGCGTCGTTTCACGTTGGTGATGAGATTGGCGGACGCTTTGGTCTGAGTCTCCATCGCCGCCTTTTCCGCCTGCGCGTTGCCAACTTCCTGAAAGGCGGCAACCCGTACTTTATCTGTCTCGGCTCTTTGTTCCTTAGCAGTAATCAAACTAGCAGATACCGCATCAATCTCGGACTGTAGAAGGTCGGCCTTCACTTGCAAACTTTCAAGCGTCTGATACTCCTCTTGCTCCTTAATCCATACGGCATAGGTATTAACCGTAATTTTCGAATCTGCCAGCATCGACTCTTGTGACCCAAGTTCACTTTTGAGGACCTCCATCTCGTTCTCCAATCGAGACTTTTCCATTTTCAGCGCAGACTTACCGCAACAGAGCACATCGATGTGTCTAAAAATGGCGCCATCGTTGTCCTGTTGTAACCCCTGAATGGTAATGGAAACGAGCCCCCGTTTTTGGAGTTGGTCGCCCTCTTCGACTGTATGAACCAGGTATACTTTTTTTAGGTGTTCCAAATAGCCGTCGATAATCTGCTTCTCCTTGACTTCGATAGCATCATAAATCGAAAGCAGTTTTCCTTGTGATTTTAAAGCCGCTTCACGCGGTGCCTTTGGTAAACATACCCTAGCACCATATTGAGCGGACTGCTGAAGTTTCTTTGCCATCAGAAAATCATTTTGGGAAACCACAATTCGGTATCGTTCCCTTCCCAAGAAAGCTTCTATCGCTCTCTGCCAGTCTTTGTGTTGTCCTTTAATCGAAATCGCATCAGCCAGCATCGTAAACTCAATATTAGCTTTAGTGAGTTGTTCGCGATACTTGTCCACGAAAGGTGGGAATAGGACGTTGTTGCGACCAAGGCGCTTCAGATCAGACTCTATGGCTTGAATCGCATTCTTCAATCGCACCGTTTCGACCAGGAGAGCGTTGCATTGTCGCGTGACGGTATCAAGTTCTTCTTTGAGGTCTTCAATGCTAATCGGCTGGATTTTTGCAATGCGCTCTATATCTTTAGACATGTTGCGGAGGACCACGTTCTTTTCTGTCATCTGCACAGTAAATAAGTCGCATTCCGCGTTAAGAGAATTGATTAATTTTGATGCCGCTTCCGCTGCTTCAGTCAATTTGGCTATCTTGGAATCACATTCTTGAATAAGAATTTTACTTTGGTTGATTTCGGTCTCCAGTTGCTGAATCTCATCTGTCGCTGATTTAATTTCTGACTTGAGTTTATCAATCACTTCCTCAGTTTCCGCGAAAACAACCTTTGCTCTCATAACATCAAGTCGCTCTTTTTGCGTGACTTTACATTTATGCTGCTGGTAGAGTTCGACTTTTGCACCCAAATCTGCATAGCGGCTTTTTGCCGCTTCAAGCTCTTCCTTTAAAGTCTCGTAGTCCTTCTTCTGCACGGAAAGGCGCTGTTTGGCATCTTCATAGCGGTTCTTAATATCTTTGACGCCCTTAAGTTCATAGATTTGCTGATACAGAGCAGCAGGAGACTTGTCTACCAAATCCCGTACAGAATGAGGGTCCATGGACATCAGGCGTCGGAAGGATGCGCTCAGGCCAATACAGTCCTCAAGCATTTGACGATAATTTTCCTGAGTTTTGATTGCTTGCTTGTAAGCTTTCGGATTTTCGGCCAACCCTTTGAGGTCGATAAATTCGCCGTCAAAAACATAATACTCCTTGTTCCATCGGCCTTCACTATTTTTAAAGATACGACAGCATACCACCACCTTATCTTGGCGGTACCCATACATTTCGAACGGCTTTTTTGCATCCATACCCACCCGGTTATCAATCTGCCGGTTATAGAAACCAACCCGGACAATCGCCCAGGTGCTTTTCTTGTTAACGTAGTAGCCGATGCCACGATTCGTCTCGAAGGTACTCTCTCCAAGAGCCGTCCGAATGCCGTCCATGATAGTGGTTTTACCGTGGCCGGACTGACCGACAAAAGCATTTACTTTGGGATGAACAGGATAAGGCTTGTCTGTAAGAGGAAGTTTCCCCCAGTAAGCCGTCATAAAATCTTCAATCACTTTCCTGCTCCTCCTCTAGAATTGCTTCCTCTTCGTCGGACTCTTGTATCGAATCCTCCATTTCCTCGACAAAGCCCCTCATTACGGTCTCATATGTTTTCTCCATGAGTTCTTCCCGAAGCATGTAGAGAGCCGGACCGGCCTCATATTTTAGTAGCCCTGCATGAGACTGGACGACAAAACCGTATTTCATCAAAACCTTCACTATGTCGGAAATCCTTTTTCCGGGATTGGTTTTACGGTTTTGGAATTTTACCCCGTAGTTATAGAGGATTTCTTCATGTGTAATATACGGACGGGTACCAGTGACATCATCAGAAATCATCTTCATTTTTGTTGGGAGAATCAGTTTTACATAAAGAATATTGATCATGGCCAAATGGCCACGATTAATATCCCTATAGCGCTTATGAAACTGATCGAAAGTATCGTTGTCGAACTCCTTACGGAGCCGTATTACATACCAGTCCGGGGTAGTAAGGAGTTCGTAGCCCATCACACCAAGCGCTTGCCTAACCGCAACAAACAGCCCAAAGTCTTTCTCAAGGTCGAGGTTCTTCCGGGAAACCCAGCCAAAATGAAACATGGAGCATATTCGCTGAACTTCTGGAGATAACTGAATTACGCTACTTTCCATAATTGTCCGGTCCCTTCACACATTTGACTGTGGTGCGGTTCATCTCTTCAACCGGGCCATAGTAGATGCTTTTCATTTCATCCCTCACCTCAAAGGTAATTTTATGGTCCTTACGGTCTGGCGTAGACTCAAGGTCCTGGCAGAGTTTTATTGTTTGCCCTGTTCTGTATACAGCCCTTCCGAACGTGTCCATGTTTTCGAAAAGTAAGTCATCAATGTCTTCCTCCCGTTTAATTCCTATTCTCGTAACAATCTGATGATACAGCATATCCAACGGATTACCGGCAATCTCACTGACAACCTCTTCTTCGACGAAACTAACAGGCTCCGGCGGTGGAGTTGTCTCTACATAGTCCTCCGGTTGGTTATTGAAAAGCGTTATGGCCTTGGCAATAATCGTCTCTTCCCGGAGCTGCATGACTTGCTTTGGTGCTGCGAAATATGGTTCGGCGATGCCAGCTAACTGCTCGATTGAAGCTTTCACAAGATACGCGTCCAGCATATCTGGCGTGATATATTCACCTATTGACCGGGTATTCTCTCCTAACAGTTCATTGCATATTTCACCGAGTTGAGAGATTTTGTTGAGTAGCTGACTGCATAGTTCATGGATATCTTGCTGTTTTTGAATACTGGCAAATATGCCAGAGTGAGTGTCCTTCATTTTCTTTTGAATTGTTTTTATTGACTTTACGATATCTTTGCCTTCACTTGAAGTGACAATCTTCCAAATCTGTTGTCGATCACGCTTGTGGATAATGCGGTCCAGCCGACCATTTTGATTGTTCAGAGCTGAAAACAATTTTCCTACATAGAGATCTTCGGCAACGTCTTCGCTGTAGTTATACATAGAGGACATTTCCGCTTCTGCCAAGCTAAGATCAATGGTTTGACTAATTGAGAGGTCGTTACGATCTAGTGATGTGAAGATGAAGTAGATAAAAGATTTAACCCTATCTGACATCTCATAATCGATGCCGTTATATTCAATCCACCGACTCTTTCTGAGATAATCGATTACCTGTTGACGACTCTTCTTATGTAGATAACTGAGTGTCTTGTCAAGTTCAAAATAGGAGAATGTACCAAGGGTTTCGTAAATCGTCCGAGCAGCCAAAATAAGCGTCACCATCTTTATGTCACGCGTTCGAAAAACTTCAAAGAGTGGATAATATGGCTCTAACTTCTTGGCTGCAACAATATGGTCATGTTGCGAATCATAATCGTCTTCACGTGGATTATTATGAGATAGCATCTAATTCTCCCCTGTCAGTATATGGGATTCTCAGTTTGATTATGGCACATATTATCATTTAAATGCATTCATTATTTATATTTACATTAGTTTCCTGCCATCATTACCCTAAGAGTATGAAATATATATGGCGCCATAGATTAATCAAATTGGCCGCCATGGCTAGTCGCTATTTTCATGGCTTTATTTAACTTGTAAAGCCCTCCAGTCATTCTTACCAGAGGTCATGCTGTTATTTTACTTCTTTCAAAGGTTGATCACCAACGCCAAATTTCTTTAAGTGCCTTCTCACTAGATTTTTTTTCGTGTTCGCGCTCTCCAAACAATTCGTCATCTCTGGCCACCGTTGGATCAAACCAATCGGCTTTTTCCGTTGCCCAGTCAACCCATGCAGCCGTTTCCTCATCCAAGCCATCGTGTCCACAGGAAGCCGTGACAGCCTTGACGTATGCGCGAATTCTACATGCAATTTCGAAGTCGAGTGCAGCATTTTCCAATGCTATTGTTCGCTCAACTTCCTTATTATATCTTTTTCGCCGTTCTTCCCTCTGGCGCTCAGCTTCAGCTTTTTTACGAGTTTCTTCTTCTCTCGCTTCACGATCAAGTCGAATTACTTCAGATTCCTCATAAAGATCCATTAACATTTCGCCAAGTCGAGATTCAATATTAATTTTATCCGTGTCTCTGAAATATCTACTCTGCCGAATACT
>JAGFZV010000020.1 GCA_017889545.1 Bacillota bacterium | reverse complement strand
GGTAAGCTTAAGGTCGGTAAAGGAATACTCGATCAAAAAGGGAACATATATTTCAATGCAAGAAGTGCTCAGGCAGATTGTTCTGTCTGGGCACTTCTTGCATTACCCAAGCGCTGACAATACGCTGAATATAGTCTGATTTTTCTGAAAAATAAATTTACAATCTATGTATGGAGAGTATATAATTATATTAATAATCTGGATCTAAAAGAACTTGGCTAGAGGAGGGAGAGAGTATGAACGCAAAATTCAAATCCTCGGTTCGTATTGCAAATAACAAAACACCAGAAGAAGTGATGAAAAAAATAAGAGAACATTTTCAGGCAAAGATAGATGGCTTTGAATATTGTGATTCCATTCTTGACGCCGCAATGAAAACAAAGCTTACTTTGCATTTTAGTTTTGCTCATCCGAATGTTACAGAAAAAGAAGTAACACAAACTCTTGCGGAGATACAAGGCATATATTTTTTAATTGATTTGCTGCCGGTTCGAGAAAGGTGAAGATAAGGTGTTCTTTTTCCTTCTTCAATAAAAAGCAGCGTGTATAAGTTTTTAAACTTATACACGCTGCTTTTGGCAGTAAGCAATTTTTAATGGTGGCAGCCGTGCTCGTGTTCATGACAGGTATCGCCGGAATCGGTCAGTGATCCTTCCAGCCACTTAAGCGTTGTTTCTTTTACATCGCCTGAGCAGCCGCGCAATACATTTATGCCGACATTTTGCAGCACATTCACGGCGCCTTCGCCCATATTGCCGGCGATCAGGAGACTTACGCCCATATCGGCAAGTACGTAGGCGATATTGGATTTGCAGCCGCAACCGGCCGGTGAGGCAACGGTTTCCTGGCTGATGATTTCTTTGCTATCATTGATAGTGAATACAGTGAAATACTCACAATGGCCGAAGTGGCCATCAATCATGTTTTGACGAGACGGTAACGCAATTTTCATAAAAAAGATCCCTCCGCTAAAATTTTCGTATACATGTTTTTGACCTATTTACTCACACGTACTATTCTATTATAATATATAAATGGCATATGTCAATAATAAAACAGAAAGGGGCTAAAAAATGCCAAGACCACGAAAATGCCGATGGGTTTGCTGTCTGCCGGAATGCAACCGCTTCGGCCCAATGAATTTTACAGCAGCTGAGGATCATTATATTCATATGACCGTTGACGAATATGAGACGATAAGATTGATTGATTTAAAAGGGCTGACCCAGGAAGCGTGTTCCAGCCAGATGAATGTTGCGCGGACGACGGTGCAGGCGATTTACAACGGGGCAAGAAGAAAACTGGCTGAAGCTTTGGTTGAGGGGAAAATACTGCATATTGAAGGCGGCGAATATAAACTTTGCGATGGTTATGCCCGGGCTTGTGGGAAGGATCCTTGCGGGTGCCATCGACGGGCAAAGAACATGAACGTTCCCGGACTGGAAATGGATTAAATTTCTGTCCGTTTCCATGAAGGGATTTTCGACAGCATTATTTTAATTCTCGTTATTGTGAGGAATATGTTTAAGAATATAGGGGAGAACCTCTTCGGGTAAAATGTTTAAAGCGATTGCAAATTCTTCGTACAATTGTTTTTCCGCAGTATTCATAATGTCTTCATCTGTCTTCGTTAGTTTTTTATTAACGAAAGATTTTGCTTTTTTTTCTTGATATAGCGTCTTAATAATTTTTATCAAGTCTTCGTTGTTCCCTGTTTTAAGAACAGCTTTAAAATTATCACTTCTATGTTTTGCATTTTCCATCAAAAAGGGTTTGCTCTCTGGCATTGCCGCGATCAATGACAAAACATCTTTTTTTGTTAAGACTGCTCGCATCCCAATATGTGGATTATTCACGGGAACCTTAATGGTGATATTGCTATGGTAAACCGGGTGTAAAACATAGTATTCGGTTTCGTCACTATCGATGTGATCGTCTTTTTTTATGTCCGTAATTTGGCATACTCCCGTTGAACCATACACAACATAATCATTTATTTTGAACATAAACATTCCTCCTTATCCATTGATTTTCAAACTGTATTTTTGAATTAAAAGTAAACATAAAAAAACAGTTTCGACAATTCAATGTGCATCATCGAAACTATAACCTAAATATAATTATATCAATAATTTCTGTTCGATGTAATGGTTTCTTTTAAAACTTGATGTAGGGAGTCTGGACTTTCTCAAGAACTGGAATGCATTACGATCCTCAGCACTAGCCTGATGCTCCGGGGCATAAAAATAAGTGACAACTGAGGTTAACTATGATATACTTAATAAGTTAACATAACTATGGATTGTTAGTGCTTATGGAATAGTACTAATTGAATATAGAGTTTTACCGCCACGGGATAAAAGCTGGGTGTGAAGCATCACACTCGCCGGCACGCGCCGAATATCCTCGTAGGCGGTTTTTTTTCATCCAAACCACAGGAAATATTTAACCGTAGGAGGTTTTTTATGGGCAATAATCGATTTGCGACCAAACTGAAAAATGGAAACAATACATATAAAGAGCTTTTTCAGCGGCATCCCAATAACCCTATTCTGACAGCGAAAGATTGGCCTTATCCCGCGCATACCGTGTTTAATCCGGCGGCTGCCATGGTTCACGGCAAAGTCTTACTACTTGCGCGAGTAGAGGATCGGCGCGGATTTTCGCATTTTACGAAAGCGATCAGTGACGATGGAGTGAGCAACTGGCGGATTGACCGGGTGCCGACGTTGGAGGCGGATCCGGAAAATTACCCGGAGGAACGGTGGGGGATTGAAGACCCTAGGATTACTTGGCTTGCTGAGCTGGATAAGTGGGCGATTACTTATACCGCCTACTCTCGTGGCGGACCACTTGTGGCTATGGCGCTGACGAATGATTTTAACAATTTTGAACGGTTTGGGCCAGTAATGCCGCCGGAAGACAAGGATGCCGCACTTTTTCCCCGCAAAATAAACGGAAAATGGATGCTTATCCATAGGCCAATTACTGCCAGCTATGTGCCTGGTGCGCACATCTGGGTGTCATCTTCCGATGATTTTGCCCACTGGGGCGATCGCCAGGTGTTAATGCACGCCCGACGGGGCGGCTGGTGGGATGGTGGGAAAATTGGTTTAGCAGCGCCGCCGATCGAAACCGCTGAAGGGTGGCTTCTTTTATACCATGGAGTGCGCCAGACTTGCTCTGGATCGATTTATCGGCTCGGGTTGGCACTGCTCGATTTGGATAATCCCATGAAGGTATTGCATCGGAGTGATGAATGGGTCTTTGGCCCGACCAAATGGTACGAACGGGACGGGGACGTCGATGATGTTGTTTTTCCGAGCGGATGGGTGATGGACGATAAGACAGGCTTGTTGAAAATGTACTACGGCGGAGCTGATTCGTGTATCGCTTTGGCTACTGCCAGTATAGGCGACTTGCTGGAATATATTAAACAATGTCCGGAACCGTTGGATGAGGCCCTTTACTAGCGAAATTGGTAACTGGACAACAGCAGCCTGTAAATATACGTGGAAATGCGAATGACAAATCCCAATATTTTCAATTAAAAAACATCTGCGGACAAAAAGGAGAAAAAAATGATTGCTGCCAATAAAATAAGAAAGATTGCTTTTCTAAGTACCTATCCGCCGCGGGAGTGCGGATTAGCCACATTTACGGAAGACCTGGTGAATGAAATTGATAAAATGTCACTCGTTCGGCCCAGTGTTATTGCGGTGGTGAACAAGGAAGAATATACACATCCGCACGTAGAACACAAATTGAGTCAACATGATCGCATGAGCTATCTGCTGACGGCACTCTGGGCGAATGATAATGTAGATCTCTTGGTGATTGAACATGAATATGGGATATTTGGCGGCGAAAGCGGCGAATACATTCTTGAATTAGCGAAAAGACTGAAGATCCCTTTTATCGTCACGACACATACCGTATTGTTAGAGCCATCACCAAAACAATTGACTGTCCTGCGAGATCTGGGAAGACTCAGCACGAAGGTCGTGACGATGGCTGAAAGTTCTATTCCCATATTGGCTGGGATTTACGGCATTGAGCAAGAGAAGCTTGTATTCATCCCTCATGGTGTGCCTACCATGAGTGTAGAGCCGCGAGATACGTTGAAGGCTAATTATGGCTTGCACAACAAACAAGTGATTAGCAGCTTTGGACTTATTAGCCCGGCCAAAGGCATCGAGTATGGGATTGAAGCGGTGGCAAAAGTTGCAGCGAATTACGAAAATCTGATTTATCTGATCCTCGGCAAGACGCACCCATGCGTAAAAGAAAGTTCGGGCGAAAAATACAGACAGAGCCTGGTCGATTTAGCGGAAGATCTTGGAGTCAAAAACAATATCCGGTTTATTGATAAGTATTTGACCAAGGAAGAAGTGATTACTTATCTTCATTTATCCGACGTGTACTTAACGCCGTACCTGTCCAAAGAACAGGCGGTCAGCGGAACATTGGCATATGCTATGGGGTGCGGGAGAGTGATTGTGTCGACTCCATACCGGTATGCAGAGGAAATGCTGGGTGGCGGTCGTGGAATGCTCGCTAAATTTAAAGATGCTGACTCCATCGCAGCGTGTATTCAATCGGTATTGGCGGATCCAATTCATAAAAAAGAAATGGAAATGAAGACCTTGGCAGTTGGCCGGACAATGTCGTGGACCAATGTAGCCGCTCAATATGCCGAACTCGCCTTGAATATCATGCGGCCTGCCCGTGCGGCGATTTCGAAATCTCACCCCCATCTCGCAATAGTGAGTCGGAATGGAATGAGGATGGGATCATGACCAACTTAAGTCATGTTTTTGATGACGCACATATCTTTCGGATGACCGATGATACGGGTATGTTCCAGCATACCTGTTACAATGTTCCTGATTTGGATAAAGGGTATACAACTGACGACAATGCCCGGGCATTAATTATGGCAGTGATGCTTTATGAAAAGAAACGGGAACCGAAATATCTCGCATTAGTTTACCGTTACTTGGCATTCACCTTATATGCCCAGAATGCAAACGGCCATTTCCGGAATTTTATGACCTATGGTCGGCAATTTACAGAAACACAAGGATCGGAAGAATGTTTCGGCCGTTGTCTGTGGGCGTTAGGGTATACGTTGGCTTCGCCGGCGATGCCTGCGGGGGTAAAGGCTGCCTGCACCAGTGCAGTCAGCCGGGCATTGCCGCAGGTTTATTTTCTCAAATACCTGCGGGGGCAGGCATACGCTTTGATTGGCCTCAGCTTTGGCGAAGGAAGAGAGAACGATAGCCTGATCCTTAAACTTGCCGCATCCATCGCTATGCACTTTGAACAGTGCGCGGGAGCAAAGAATTGGAACTGGTTTGAAGACCGCCTCACGTATGATAATGCGCTGCTGCCTTGGGCAATGTTCGTGGCTTTTCAAAAAACACGGCAAGAGCGATTTCACTCAATAGCATGCGAAAGCATGACGTTTTTCGATCAAGCTGCTTTTCGGGACGGTTTTTTCCGGCCGGTGGGCTGCAACGGTTGGTGGGTGCGTGGTAAAGAACCGGCATTATGTGATCAGCAACCCGTTGAAGCATCTATGTCTACATTAGCTCACTTAGCCGCTTTTGCAATTACTGGTGAGCAAGCAATGCTGGAGTTAGCCCGAAAAAGTTTTGCCTGGTATTCCGGTGAAAATTCTTTGGGGGAAAGCCTGATCGATCCGGATACCGGCGGTTGCTTCGACGGCATTACTGCCTCTGGCGTGAACCGCAATCAAGGGGCTGAAAGTATCGTTGGTTATGGAATTGCCAAATTGGCTTTGGAAAAATACAGGCTGACTCTTTCAGATTATGGTCCTAGAGTTGTAGAGGAGAATATGAGATGAAAATTGTTATTTTGGCTGGCGGCGGTGGAACCCGGCTTTATCCTTTGTCGCGCAGTTCTTATCCGAAACAGTTCTTGCAGATTGATGGAGAACAATCTTTGCTGGCACAGACGATTACCCGCTTTTTAGCCATTGTGCCGGCAGCAGATATTCTTATCGTTACCAATGAAGCCTATCAACATCATGTTCAAGCGGAACTTGCAAATTGCAAGGCGCAAGCGGCCCATATATTGTTAGAGCCGGTTGGGCGGAATACGGCGCCGGCCATTGCTCTGGCAGTGCGATATTGTTTGGATAAGCTCGGGAGTGCAAAAAATGAAATCATTTTTGTATCTCCATCTGATCATATTGTTCGTTCCCAACGCGACTTTGTTGCGGATATAAAAAAAACGGAACAAATGGCCCGGCAAGATAAAATTGTTACTTTCGGCATCAAACCCAATAAGCCGGAAACCGGATATGGATATGTTCATGCCGGATCAGCTTGCGGCGACGGTTTTTTCGTAGAATCATTCAGGGAAAAACCAGATCAGGAAACGGCAGAAAAATATCTTGAGACAGGCGGCTATTACTGGAATTCCGGCATGTTTGCTTTTACAGTCGACTGTATGAGCGAAGAGTTTAAAAAATATCAGCCGGATATTTATCAAATTATGGCACTTCCATTTGCTGAAATGCAGACGAATTTTCAACAAATGCCAAACATATCTATTGATTATGCGGTGGCGGAAAAATCAAAGAAAATGGTGATTATTCCTTTTCAAGCCTATTGGAATGATATCGGTTCATGGGATGCTGTTTACGATGCGATGGAAAAAGATGAAGCTGGCAATGCGGTTAAAGGAGATTGTTTGCCCTTAAATTGCACAAACACCCTAATGATGAGCCGCAGCCGCTTGCTTGCCGGTATTGGTCTCGAAGACTTATTGGTTGTTGAAACTGATGACGTCATCGTTGTAGCCCGCAGAGGTGAGTCGCAAAATATGAAGGATCTGGTAACGGAATTAACGCGGCAAGGCCGTAAGGAAGCGGCGGAGAATACGACGATGTACCGGCCGTGGGGCAGTTATACGATAATGGGTGAGGGAAAAGGCTATAAAATGAAAAAAATCAGGGTGACATCTGGCCAGAAATTGAGTCTGCAGCTGCATTATCACCGCAGTGAGCATTGGGTGGTGATTGGTGGAACCGCAAAGGTCACGGTTGATCAGACAGAAACAATGGTCCATCGAAATGAAAGTATTTATATCCCGCCTTCGACCAAACATCGTTTAGAAAATCCGGGGAAAATGCCTTTGGAGATTATTGAGATTCAAAATGGGGATTATCTTGAAGAAGACGATATTGTAAGGTTTGAAGATTGTTACGGCCGAGTTTGAGAAAAGAGGGAAATAAGGTGCAATTGAAACGGGATGCCTTTAAAGCATATGATATACGTGGGCGTGTGCCTGAAGAATTGAACGAGGAAATGGCATATCGTATTGGACGAGCCTTTTGTGAAATTTTATCAGCGGAAAAAGTGGTTGTTGGACGGGATATCCGTCTGTCCAGCAGACCATTGGCAGAAGCCCTTATCCACGGATTGACGGATGCGGGCTGTGATGTGGCGGACATCGGGCTGTGTGGTACAGAGCAAGTTTATTTTGCTACTTCCCATCTTGCGTTGGATGGCGGTATTATGGTCACTGCCAGCCATAACCCTCAAAATTATAACGGGATGAAACTTGTGAGAAAAGGATCCAGGCCGATTAGCGGCGATACAGGGCTGCGAGAATTGGAAGAAAGGGCTATTGCTGGTAACTTTGCCCAAGGCGTTGTTCCGGTCGAGCAACTCGGTAGAATTGTGCAAGTCGATATTATGCAGGATTATGTGGAACATCTCTTGACGTATATTGATTGCGCGGCTTTAAAGCCTTTGCGTATCGTGGTGAATTCAGGCAATGGCTGTGCAGGACCTGTTATTGATGCACTGGAGAAATTATTGCCATTCGAATTTATCAAATTGAACCATAACCCTGACGGCACCTTTCCACAGGGAATTCCCAATCCTATTTTGCTCGAAAATCAGGCAGTGACGGCCGAAGCAGTGCGAAAGTATCAGGCAGACTTAGGAATTGCCTGGGATGGCGATTTTGACCGGTGCTTTTTCTTTGATGAAAAAGGGAATTTTATCGAAGGATATTATATTGTCGGGTTTCTGGCGCAGGCATTTTTAAGGCGGCAGCCAGGTGCGAAAATTATTCATGATCCACGCCTCACCTGGAATACGATTGATTTGGTCGAGGCCTTGGGCGGTACGCCGGTACAGAGTAAAACAGGGCATGCGTTTATTAAGGAAAGAATGCGGCTGGAAGATGCTGTTTATGGCGGAGAAATGTCGGCGCATCACTATTTCAAAACTTTTGCCTATTGTGATAGCGGCATGATACCCTGGCTGCTTGTTGCTGAAAGTATGTGTTTAACAGGTCAGCCGCTGTCAAAGTTTGTCGGGGAAAGAATAACTCAGTATCCGGTTAGCGGCGAAATAAACCGGAAGGTTAGTAATCCATTGAATATTTTAGCGAGAATAGAAGAAAGTTATGCCCTTAATAGCTTAACGATAGATCACACCGATGGTTTGAGCATTGAATATCAAGATTGGCGATTTAATGTTCGCATGTCAAATACAGAACCTCTTTTGCGATTGAATGTGGAAAGCAGAGGAAGCGCTAAGCTAATGAAGGAAAAAACAGAAGAACTTTTACATTATATCGGCGATTGTCAATAATTCGGGGCGAGTTGCCGGCAGTCATGGCGCCAATCAAATTTGAAACGGTTATGAACAAAGCAAGCAGCTATTTGTCTGTATTTTACAAATAGCTGCTTGCTTTTTGATAATAGTACGGTTCTAATCTTTGAGTTCTTTCGCCAATGCTTTAAAAGCAGGTATGGAATTTTTAATACTGTTGAAATTCACGCAATACGCCAATCGAAAGTACCCGGGGCAGCCAAATCCGCTGCCGGGGACGATGAGAAGATTGTATTTCAGCGCATGTTTGGCGAATTCGATATCATCGGGAATGAGGGATTGGGGGAAAAGATAAAATGCTCCTTGAGGTTTTATGCAGGAATAGCCTAACTCAATCAGGTTATTGTATAAAAAATCACGTCTTTTTTTATATTCATCGGTATTTACAATCGCATCCAAAGAGTCGCCAATAACTTTCTGGAAAAAGGAAGGCGCATTTACGAAGCCTAGCGTCCGATTACAAAAAAGCATGCCATTGATGAATAGATCTACATCGGCAATACCGGGGTTTACGGCAATATAGCCAACTCGCTCGCCGGGAAGGGCTAAAGATTTACTGTAAGAGTTTACAACGGCGGAATGTTTGAATATCTTTAGAATATTGGGCACTTCCACTTGGTCGTATATTATTTTGCTGTAGGGTTCATCAGAGATGACAAGTATTTTGGAGTTAAATTCGGCTTCTTTCGCTTCCAATAGGACTGCGATCCTTTTAAGCGTTTCTTCGCTGTATACTACGCCTGTCGGATTATTGGGTGAATTGATAATGATTGCTTTACATTTCGGCGTGATGCTTTTGGCGAGAAGCTCCAGAGAAGGTTCAAACGTCCGGGTGTCGGTCGGGACAGGTACAGGTTTTCCACCGGAGTTTTCAATATAAAATAAATATTCAACAAAATACGGTGAAAAAACGATGACTTCGTCTCCGGGATTTAGAATGCTTTTTAAGACAACATTTAGTCCTCCGGCAGCTCCGCAGGTCATGATGATATGGTTTTGTGTCACAGGCAAACCACTTTCAGCAGCAGTCACTGTGGCGATTTTTTCCCGGACGTCCGGGTGCCCTGCGTTGCTCATATAACGGTGAAGGCCGGGGTATTCGCCCAAAGCATATTTTTTGATAGCGTTTTTTACTTCTGCCGGCGGTTCGTAATCAGGATTACCCAAACTAAAATCATATACATTTTCTGCGCCGTGAATCTCTCGAAGTTTTGCTCCTTCCTCGAACATCGCTCGTATCCACGACGATTTATCCAGTTTGCTGTAAATGTTTTGTGAAAGCATGTTGATTCCTCCTGAATTTTGTAAATAGAATGTATTTAAATGGCCTTTTCTGTTCTTTCTGGATGGACTGGCGAAAATCCTTTTCACTTTAACCGATATTGAGCTATGCGAACAAATTAATTCACTTCGGTCCCGCTCGTTCTTACCAAAGCGAATATAAGTACCGCCAGCATTGGACCGGCAGCCAGCACGCCGAAGGCCCATTGGTAACTGCCTGTCTTGTCCAGAAACAGTCCCGCCGTTATGGGCGAGATAACCGAACCGAGCTGCCAGACGCCATTGCACAAGCCGATGGCCGTGCCAACCTGATGCGGTTCCACCAATTCGCTGATAAAGGTATTCAAAACCGGGCCAAAAATAAACGCTCCTGCGCCGAGCAAAGGTGCAAGGATGATGAGTTGCTGGCGATCTTGATTGATGCCGAAGAACCATAACAGTATCGCGAAACAAGCCAAAATTGCCATGCCGGTTTGGCGGCGATGCTGAGGAAACCAGTCGGACAGCCAGCCGGCCAAAGGTTGCCCGATTAAAGCTCCAAGCCCGAAAAGCGCCATGATCTGTCCCGATTGCTTGAGTGACAGACCTAGACTTTGATGCATATAGGTATTGGCCCAGGTTAAGGTTCCCCAAGTTCCCCACATCGCAAAAAAACCGGCTGCTGCCGTCAAGATAAGATCACGGTTGGCAAACAGCAGTCGGATATTGTTTTTCGGCCGTTGAAACTCATTGGCGGGTCTAACCGTTGTTCCGGATTGTGGCAGCATCAACCAGGAAAACACCCAAACGATCAAGGTCAGGCAGCCGGCGGCCAGAAATGAGGCGCGCCAGCCGTGGCTGGCTGCGATCAGCGGCGACATGATATTGGCCACAAGCAATCCCAGCGGGGATGAGGCCATAAAAAAGCCCATTGCCGTCGCCCGGCGGGTGGGACCGAAATAATCATAAACGCCTTTGACGGAAGCGGCCAGTACCGCTCCGGAGCCGATGCCGGCAACGAACCGCAAGGACATCCCCGACCAGTAGCCAGGCACCCAGGCAGTGCCTAACGTAAAAACTCCCATCAGGAAAAGCGATACAACCAGCACTTTTCGCGTTCCCAGCCGGTCGGCCAAAATTCCTCCCGGCAATTGAGTCAACAGATAGCCCAAAAAAAATGCACTCATAAATCCGCCGGCCTGAGCCGCCGTAAGGCCAAGTTCGCTGCTGGCCATCGGGATGACCGGAGGCCAGGATAACCTGTCTACAAATGAACAAAAAAACGCCAATCCGCCGCAAAGAACCACCCGCAACGCCGCAGATAAAGTTCGCTCCACTTTTCATCGCTCCTATCGTATGTAATCCTGCCAAGAAATTTAGTTTGGCCTTGCAGAAAGTATAACTATTTCTGTGACTTATCAGGCCTTATTTTACCATTATTCCAGTCTCGGTTTCAATGCAATTCCACTTGGAGGAGAAAAATGGATAGGTTCGGACCATCATAAAAAAGAGTAGAAAGCAGGGTAAAAAAACACAGCTATTTGCCTAACTAAAAGACAAACAGCTGTGTTTTGCCAAGAAACTATGAACTTTTGCAACGGTTTCCTAGTATTAAACCTTAACAATCCAACCGTCCGGCGCCTCTATATCGCCGAATTGAATGCCGCACAGAGTATTGTACAGCTTGGTGGTAATCGGGCCCACTTCCGTTTCGCTATGAAAGACGTGCAGCTTGCCTTTATATTGAATACCCCCAATTGGTGTGATAATGGCTGCGGTTCCGCAAGCCCCCGCTTCTTTAAATTCATCAAGATTGTCGATCAAGACATCCCTTTCTGCTGTTTTCAAATGCAAAACCTCTTTGGCGAGATAAAGAAGGGAGTACTTCGTGATACTTGGCAAGATCGATGGAGATTTTGGCGTGACAAATTCATCATTTTTCGTGATGCCGAAAAAATTGGCTGTGCCGACTTCTTCGATTTTCGTATGTGTAGTTGGGTCAAGATAAATGCAATCGCCGAACCCGCTTTTTTTTGCCAAATGATAAGGGTAAAGGCTTGCCGCATAATTTCCGCCGACTTTCAAACCGCCTGTCCCATAAGGAGCTGCCCGGTCAAAGTCGGAAACGGTAAAATTGACAGGCGCCATGCCGTCTTTAAAATAGGGACCAACAGGCATGCAGAAAACGCAGAATAAATATTCCGGCGCCGGGCAAGGGCATATATTGTCGCCTATGCCGATCAGAAGCGGCCGGATATAAAGAGTTGCGCCGCTATCATAAGGGGGAACGTAGGCTTCGTTTGCCCGTACCACTTGCTTCACGGCATCGACAAATTTTTCTTCAGGAATTTCGGGCATCATCAGGTAATGAGCGCTAAGATTCATCCGTTTGGCATTTTCATATGGGCGGAAAAGCTGAATGTCGCCCGTCTTTGTTCTGTAGGCCTTCATTCCTTCAAAGCATTGCTGACCATAATGCAATGCCGTTGACCCTTCGCTGATTGTAAGCTTATTGTCTGTAACAAGTTTGCCGTCATCCCAACTCCCATTTTTCCAGGTAGAGATGTAACGAAAATCCGTTTTGATGTAACTAAATCCTAAATTGTTCCAATCGATATTTGCTAGTTTACTCATCTTTCTGCACTCTCCTATCAATAAATTATTCAGCTTATAAAGCGTTGTATTTTGAAAAGAAAAAAACGAACCACCTCCTGCAAAAAAAATAAAAACCCCTTGCCCTTCAAGTCAAATAGACTGAAAGGGGCAAGAGGTAATTCTCGCGGTACCACCCTTTTTACAGATAAAAATATCTGCATCTCATCAGGTCAAACAACCCTAGCAGAATAACGACTGCACTCCTTGCGGAGCAGAGACCGGCGCAGCTTACTTTACAGTTCAGCTTTGCTGTTCAGGAGCGACGTTTGCATTCCCGCCGTACCGATTCACACCAACCATCGGTTCTCTGAAACGACATAGAAGACAAGTTCTCCCTCATCACATTTATTGTATGAAGTTAAAGTGTAATTATATTTAAATATACGCCCGCAAGTTTCTCCTGTCAACTAAAATGTAAAATTTTTTTCAACAGCCGGTTAGCAAAAACTAATTTTGACATGTTTATTCATCCGCTGCAAACATTCTTCCAATTGCTTTATTAAAGACAACTTTGTTTGAAAATCAAATTCCGTTCCTTCATGCAGGTTGTTGGCGGCCATGCCAAAGTAAATGTTGATATCGGTGGCTGTCTCAATCAAAAGCAAGGAAAGAACGGATGCAGCATCCTTTTTATGATAAAAGGTAAGCAACGTCAACGGATCCTCCAAATACGTATTGCAAAGCTCCAATACTTTTTTGAGCGTAATGACCCCTTCCGTTACATAGTCCACATTGTCGATGCGGCTCATGACAGGGATTCCTCTCGTTGCGCTATCTGCTATGGCGACAAGCGGCTTCTGAAGATATTTACTGACGGCGTTGGCGGTGCTGCCGCCGCAAACGACACGGGTTCCTTCCTTGGCGAAGAACAGTTTTAAAACACAGTTGTCATCCTCTTTGTTTTCCGGCGGCCCTACCAGCATATTGACAACACTTCGTTCTCTGAGCTTTATTACCAGAACGGTGGTATCGTCATCCAGGGAATCTTCGCTCAAGGTCAAACAACAGTTGACAATTCGGGCCGCAATTTGCGCGGCCGACATTTTGACAAGATCCAGCCGCTCTAAAAAAGCAATCAGATCTTCACGTTTCCAGCCATTGGCAGCCAGTTTTCCGACTCCGGCATTGGTGATCCCATCGGACATTAAAACAAGAATGTCTCCCGTGATCATCGGGATATGGCTTTCGTGGATTTCTTTTTCACCGATAAAATGGATGTTGTGAGGATAATTCAGATTCTTGCCCTGGCGTAACAGAATGGCGGCTGGGTTAGAATATTGAACAAGATAAGCCCTGTTATGCTCGATCTGTAAAACGGTGAAGGTTGCGTAGGCCAATTTTCGCGTTCGACAGATCGGCAGTGTTGTTGCAACGGTATTGATACATTCGTCCAGCGGGATGCCGCGCGACAGCATCGTTCCCAAAATGGTAGTCGTAAGCGTGGACAGGATATTGGCCTTTACGCCGCTGCCAAGTCCGTCCGATAAAACAAATACTTTTTTTCCGTTGTTTTCGAAGCTTTTGAAAAAATCGCCGCACAGCGTTTCATCCTGCTTGTTTACGCTTGCCCATCCGGTTTCCAAAAATTGAAATTCAGTTTCAGCCATGGCGCTAGTCCTCTTCATCCATCATAATTGTGTCCTTGAGTTCATGAACGGCAATTTGTGTTTCTGCGGCAGTTTCCCCCAAAAGAGAGGCAATTTCGTGTACGATGCGCAGCTGCTTTTCCACAATTTCGTCCGCCATGGCCGCTGCTTGAACCTTTTTTTTCATGGACAGGTTCTTTTTCTGCCGGTCTTTTGAAATGTTTTTCATGATGCAGACAACCATGCTGCTTTCCTTATCGTAGAGAAAAATCTGATAAAGATACGCATTGTATTCAGGAAGAAACGCGGTTTTTTCCATCTTTTCTTTGCCATGCATAATCATATCCACGAAATTGAACTCATCCAAAATTCGGGAAACGGGCTGCTTTAAGACGTCTTCTGGAGCCAGCCGGAAAATTTCGCAAGCAGCCTGATTGATTTGCTGCACCTTCAGATCCATGTCGACGGAAAGTATCGCATTTGGCGTAATATTGATAATCTGATTGGAAAACGACTCGGCCCGCTCATGCATAAAAGGCAGGCACATATTGATTTCGGCCTTGCCCGCTAATATGGCAGTCGCTTTTTCCCGGCAAGAAGGATAACCGCACATTCCGCAGTTCAGTTCATCCTCTATGGATCGCTTGCCCATCTTGCGCAAAACAGCGGCAATCTGGTCGCTTGATGGCGGCAGATGCGTGACTTTTTGCGATGTGGGAAAACGGCGGAGCAACGAGGACTCATATTGGATATTATAGTCATCCAAGTAACTCGCTGCGCAGGAGTGTTTTTGCGTTTGCAGCGACGAACTGAAGAGGGAAACTTCTTTTTTCCGGAAGGAGGGGCCGCCGATGCAGCTGCCTTCGCACAGGCTCATTTCCACAAAGCAGGATGATATTTTTCCCTTTTGTATATCCCGGATGGCCTGCACACAGGCGCGGTATCCGCTGACTGAGACATAACGGTACCCGGGAGACTTGGCCAGTGTGGATATGATTCCTCCGTCAGTGGGGAATTTGCGCGACAAAAATTGCGGTTCCTGCTCGCGGAAGTTTTCCTGAAAATTGATACCGGATTCTAGCAGCATGGTTTCCAACTCTTCAAAGGTGATGACAAAATCAACAGCGGATTCGATGCTATAGCGTTCCGCCTTCTTTGAAATACAGGGAGTGATAAAGGCAATCAGAACCTCCGGATCGCGTTCTTTTAGAAGCTTTGCGTGAGCTTGCATGGGCGTTACTACCGGGGCAAGATTAGGCAATGCGGTGGGATAATATTTGTCAATGAGCAGGTTGACCGAGGAGCAGCAAGAAGAAATCCACACGTGATCAGGATTTTCGTCAATCAATTTTTCATATTCGGACTTTACAAGATACGCTCCTTCGGCTGTTTCACAGGCATCCGCGAAGTTCAACGCAGATAATGCCGCTTTGAATGAGGCAAACGAAACCTGAAAATAGGCAAAACAGGATGGAGCAATGCTGGCAATCACCTTGGCGCCGTTGAAAAGGGCTTCCTTCAACTGAGTGACTTCACTAATCGCGCCCTTTGTTTTCTGCGGACAAATAATGGTGCATTCGCCGCATAGAATACATTCCTCCGGCCGAATCTGAGCACGGTGGTTGTTGACTTCGATTGCTTTCACAGGGCAATGCCGGACGCATTTATAGCAATTTTTACAATGTACCTTGTCAAACTGTAAAATATTCATTATCGTGATCCTCTTTCATCTTTTGAAAGTTCATAGTTTCACATACTATCTTATCATGAGCTGGTGAGTGGTGCAAATGGCATTTTGGGTTTAACCTATGTTTGATTGCAAAGTATCGACACGGACAGTAACATATGATATACATAAAAGAGGATAAAAAAATAAAGGAAGTGATTTCTTAGTGGTTTTGTATGGTGTCATACAATTTCTCGCGAAAGATAATATATGGAAATAAAAAAAATAAAAGGAAATACATTTTGCATTGATACTGGGATGACGTACCTGCCTTTTTATAAAATAAATGATGAAGAAATTATTATGTTGGATTCAGGGTGGGCAAAAGGTGAAAGAAAAGGAATAGAGGAACTTCTGGAAAAAAACAACTTTAAAGTGGTTGGCATACTATGCAGTCATGCGCATATCGACCATATAGGCAATAATGCCTATTTGAAGGAAAAATATCACTGTGTTATTGCTATGCCGGCGTATGAAGCTCTTGTCTGCAGTTCTAACGTCAATCTCAAGGTTTATTACAGCAGCCAAACATTATCCGATGTTACAGAACGATTTGGACACATGGTTTGCGAAACGGATATGATGATTTCGGAAAACCAAGATAGGATCTGTATGTGTGGCATTCAATTTAAAATTTTTCATACACCCGGACACAGTCCTGCGCATATATGCATTACTACTCCGGATGATGTTGCGTATTTGGGAGACGCGCTCATCAGCTATGAAGTCATGGAGGGGGCGAAAATGCCATACGCATATATACTCCGCGAGGACTTGAAAAGTAAAATAAAACTGTATGACTTAAAATGCAGCAAATATGTAGTAGCACACAAAGGGATATACAATGACATTACAGAGCTGATCACTGATAATATAAGCTTCTATAAAAACAGGGCGGAAAGAGTATATTCTGTTATCGATGGCGCGATGACGATGGAGGATATCCTGAAGGCTGTTATGAAAAGTTTTCATATTCAGGTTAACAGCCGGTACCGATATGCTGTTATTGAGAGAATGTTACGGTCCTATGTTGAATATTTGAATGAAATTGAACGAATAGAGTTGAAAATGGATCATGGATTTCTTAAATATTCAAAAGCACCATATTCCAAACTAGTTTAATTAGTCGGGATGCAAAGCACAAAGCGCAGCGTTTACTTAACCGCATTTTTTTGGGTTAAATAATATACGTTTACACAAATAATAAAAAAATTAATTAAGGCCACCGGTATCGCCTTAATGGCAACCGCATAGATGACAAAGCAAATAGCGCCTAACATATTTATAAACCGAAGTTTATTCATCGATTTCATTAAAAAAGAAATAGCGACTAAAAGTGAAGCGAAATAACCAAGCCATTCGGTGAAATTAATGTTTTCCATGAGATCACAACCTATGTATAATTTATTAATACGCTTTGAGGTTAATATTAGCAAAACTCTAAGAAAAATAAAACTAAAAAAATCCCGTTGAGGCTGATTTCCAAGTCTCAACGGGATTTTTTTGCACGAAGGGTTAAATCGGGCATTGTAACTATTGCGTATGACTATTCTCTTGATATATTCCACAACTTCGAATAGGTTTTGATTTCAGCCAGCGCAGCATCTGTCAGCTGCGGTTTGATCTCGTTTAAATGTTTGCCGAACAAAAGAGGATCGATTGCCGAAGGAAGCATGATCAGATTTCGAACCATCGCCATGTAACTCGGATTGATTGTTTGTTTTAGAATGCTCATAAAATTATCTTTAAGATCTTTCATGGAATGATTCTCTGTATCTGATAAATCGCAGTTTATTTGCAGAATTGGCGAAACCACGTAATTTTTCTTTTCCAATGCGATTTTTTGTTTATAGACATTTGGCAAATATGCATTGCAATAGTAAGCGATTGTTTGATCAGGTTGAAAATAACCAATGCCCGCTAAGACTTTTGAATTTGATATCTTGTGGGTTTGTGCAAGTTCATTTTCCGTGAATTGGGATTTTTTTACTAGTTTTTCATAACTATCTTCGCTTATGCGTTTTGCATAATAGGCCAGTGTAATCAAATTGTAATTTGCCTGTTGCTGGACGCTGCTTGTTTCTGTGCGGAAACTGTTCACATATTCGTTTAAAAAATTCGGTGCTTGATTGTCTGTTTTGGAAGCGATAAAATAACTTAAAAAGCAAAAATAATTTTCCGGGTATTTTTTACCCAACAGTTCGATTAAATCATCTTCTGCCTGTTTTTGCGCAGAAACATTGCCGGACGTTTTGCTGGTGATCATTTCAATGGGTGTTACACAAAGATTATTTTCGAATTTATTTTGCCGTATAAGATAGCAATCAGTTTCATTTTCTGTAAAATAATACCGGATCATTTCATTCTCTGAATAAGCAAAGCCGAAAAGAGAGATTTCTTCTTGAATTCTATTTTTGGCAAATTCCCCTACAAAGACATCACGGGTATAATTGTTTAAAATGCTCATTGTCTCAACTCCTGTTGGTTTTTTGGTTCCATTTTAGGTCTCTTATTTCTTTGGATGTAGTCATGCGATCATGAGCGGTCATTGAACAACCTATCTCCGATTATATATTATATATAATGCTGATGACTATGGAGGTAGCGCAGGCTAGCTTTTTATCCACCAAAGAATAATTGGTCAGTTATGTTCGTAGCTTATTAGCGTTATTTGCTTTCGTGGTGGGATGCAAAATTTTTTTCTTGGATGTTGCATGGGCGCTGGAAACCATCTCAAATGCAAAAAAATGTTTTGCCGGGAAAACCGTTTTAAAGTGATAAATTGGGGGGAGCAAGATCGTGAACCGTGAAACTATCAACAAATGCAATCCATTCATGCAAGCGAATAAGACTTTACTGAAAATATTTAAAGAAAAACCCTTGAAGCGGATCACACTGCCCAAAGGAGGAGTGCTGATGCCGGATGATAATCAATCATTGATTGGCTATATTGAAGAAGGGATGTTGAAAATTACCATAGTAAGCGAGGAGGGAAAAGAAAGACTATTGTGGGTTCTAGGTGATAATTCGCTGGTTGTTTTTTTTCAAAATCGCATTTATAAGGAAACCGTTGCATTAAAAGAAACAAAAATTATTATGATGGATAAAAATACTTTTATTGAATCCATGCTGACTGATCGATCGTATTTCGATCTTTTTTTGGAACAGCTTTACAGTAAAATGCAGTATTGTACGGATACGTTGCTTATGCAAGATAAAAACACCAGTAAAATAAAAATCTATACGTTGCTGCAGCAATTAGGTAAATCTTACGGGGTAGTGCGAGCGGATCAAAGCATTTTCATCAAAAATTTTTTGACACGAACCGATATGGCGTCGATTACCGGCGTTCACCGTTCCAATATCATAAGATATATTGGCGAATTAGAAAAAATGGATATCATAAAAAAAGAAAAAAAAGACATTATCATTAAGCAACCGCAGATGCTGGAACAATTAATCCAAACAGCTCAAGACAATCTGGCAGCCGATGAGTATTCAAATGCATAGTCCCATTGCATCTGTCCAGATAGACGATATAAGAAAAAACTTAAAGTGGCTTTCGTCAGGGTACTGCTATTTTGTGAGATAAGTTTGTAGAATTGTGATTTTCAATAGAAAACTTTAAGGTTAAAAGCTGCTTCTTTGTATGGCGAGATAGAAATTTTATCTTGCCATACAAAGAAGCAGCTTTTTTAATTTAGGCAAAAATTAATTTATTATATCAGAAAAATATGATTTTTCCACCAAAGGTGTTCTGCACAACGTTTTGTAAGCGAAATAAGATTTATAATGCAATTAAGATAAATGATACTATTTTCACAATTGAGGTAAAGGATCAGCCTGGTTTGTTTATTTCAAGCTCTGGAGGCGCAATATGGAAAAAGCAGAAGGATATCACCGGGACATATATTCGGGTATAGTAGCAAACGAATTGGCTAAAGAAGGTTATTTCGGCGATGAATACAGATTGTATGGATTATTGTACTGGATTGATAATGAAAAAAAATTTGTTACTGCGGCAAAGGAAGAAGATTGTGCCAGAAACTATGTAAATATTGCAGAACGGGGGGCGTTAGTTACACCGTATGTAAGTTATGGTGTGAGGGTGTACGAGCCTGAAAAAATAGAAGAAACAATGATGGCATTAAAAGAAAAAATCTATACTAGTTTGGACGAACAATATGGACAAGATTTGGAAAAAAAGATAACGGAGTATAAACAGATAACAATCTATTCTGATGCGGAGGTTGTTTTACGGGAATATTATTTGTCACTTGGAACTTCCGCTAAGCGGGAAAAAGTGCAGGCGCTGGGGTGGTTGGCTGGTTTTGCTAAAAAGAACAGATTGCTTTCTCAAGAAAAGTATAACTCCTTACTTAGCCTGTTGCCGAAAACAGAAACTGAGGCAGTAGGATATTTTAAAGAGTTCTCTGGATTTGCCTGGCATGCTGCTGATGGGTGGCAATATTATGCGAATGCCTTTTTGCCGACTGTAGTAGAAAAATTGATTTATTTACAAAAGGCAGGTTATCTCACTAGTGGTATCGTGAGTAAAAAATATTACTTGGGCAGCAAATCGGTATATGAGATTAAAGAGGAATTTCAAGGATATTTGAATGTGGTTTTCGATGATGCGTACCTTAATATTGTCCGAAAACTGGCTGAATGATTCATAAATAATGTTCAACATGTCATACAAAGATATCTCGAGCGTATTGTTTTATAAAAGGTGTTCTGTACAACGTTTTGTCGATAGAGTTAGATTTATAATGAATTAAGAAAAATGATACTATTTTCACAATTAAGAAAAATGAGCATGTTATTGCGTTTTTCATAGTGCCTTTTAATAGTGTGTTGCTCTGAGGTAAAGTAAACGAAACCGTTTGAAACTCTCGAAGACGTTTTGAATTGGATTATTCGGTTTATTCGCGGCTGAGTATCATGTGATATAGGCTTGAGTAAAATTAAACATTAAACAAGGAGGGAAACAATGAAACAAGAAACAAAAGCAGACAAGGTCTTGGTATTGGGTTTGGATGGCATGGAGCCACTTACAACGAAGAGATTAGTTGACGCAGGGAAAATGCCTAATACGAAAAAATTGATTGAAATGGGTGCGGCGAAAAAAGGGTTGGAGTTGTTGGGCGCAATGCCAACGATTACTCCGGCACAGTGGACTACCTTAGCAACAGGCGCTTATCCAGGTACTCATGGGGTTACAGACTTTTTTAATCAGGATCTGGTTGACCTCGATACGATTGTATACGGCTTGGATTCCCGTTTATGCCGCAGTGAACTATTATGGAATGTAACAGCAGAAGCCGGCAAAAAAACATTAGTATTTCACTGGCCTGGTTCCTCCTGGCCTCCAACCTCTGAAAACGAAAATCTATATGTAGTCGATGGTACTCAGCCAGCATCGGTTAACTACAGTATTGCAAACATTGATATCGAAAAATACATTGAGGCATCAAAAGATTTTGAAGCCAATAAATTCTTCGATGCGATTGCAGCTGCTAATGCTGGCGCTGCCGCTGCCGATTGCGTTATTGACAATCTGGATCTGGAAGAAGGAGAAGAAGAAAAAAAATATGATGGCGTCAGCGAAATTAAGAATAAAGATGAAATGTTGCTGAACCGTTATAAAATGAAAAAAATTAAAAATTTTGATTTCCATGAGCAGAAAGGTGCCGGTTACTTAGATAAAGTCCCCTTTGATCGGATTGAAAGTGTGATCTCCCAACCTGCTAACTGGAAGTTTGATATTCCTGCAGATGCTTTGGAATTCGCAATCTTTATTTCCGGCGGTAAACTTAGAAGACCGTGCTTAATCTTAAAGAATGCCGAAGGTATTTATGATACTGTGTCTATCTATAAGAGTAAAAATGATCCTCAGCCATTGGTAACTCTGACAGGGGATACAATTGCAACCGATGTTTTAGATGAAGTTCTTGAACATGGTAAAAAAGTTTTAGCGACTTCATATTACAAATTACTGGAAGTTTCTCCTGATGGGTCTAAAGTTAGAATGTGGAGGAGCACAGCTTTTAAGGTCGATTGTGACGACAGATGGTCTCCGAAATCGATCTATAAAGATATCATTGAAAATTGCGGTTATGTTCCGGTGTTCACCCAAATAGGTGGTAGTAACATTGAATTCTCTCGCGAGATCTTGAACCCTGTTTGGAGATTGAACACATTATGGCAGGCTAGAGCACTGAATTATATGATTGAAGAGAAAGGGATGGAAGTGGTATTCTCGCATTGTCATTCCATTGACCATCAGGCACACCAGTATTGGAACTACGCTCTGCAGAAAGAGGGAGCGCCACCTGAAACTGAATTCCAGGCTTTAATTGACAAAACCTATCAGGATACCGATGAATATATTGGTCAGTTTATGCATTTATTGGATAAAGGCTGGACAATCTTTATTGTCTCTGACCACGGTGAACAGATCCATTACGAACCTCTCGCTAAATTGGGGTCTCCCATGGGTGTGAGTCTCGGTGTTATGAAAGAATTGGGTTGGACTGTATTGAAGAAAGATGAACAAGGCAACGAATTAGAGGAAATCGACTGGACAAAAACAAAAGCTGTCAGCATCCGAACCAGTTATATTTGGATTAACTTAAAAGGCAGAAATCCGAATGGAATTGTAGATCCAGCAGATAAAGAGGCGGTTGAAGAAGCAATTATTGACTCTTTATATGCTTACAAGGATCCTGCAACAGGAAAACGTATTGTTTCCATGGCGTTGAAAAACAAAGATGCAATCATTCTTGGCATGGACGGTCCTGAAACCGGTGATATCATTGTCATGAACAGAGAAGGCTGTGTAGGAGAGCATGGGCTTGGTTTATCTACCTATACCGGTTATTATGGAACGTCTGTATCTCCGATCTTCATTGCAGCCGGCAAAGGCATTGTGAATAATCCGGATTTGCAGCGGAATGTTCGTCAAGTAGATCTGGCTCCAACCATGGCTTCTTTGCTTGGCGTACGTATGCCGGAGCATTGTGAAGGCGCTCCTGTATATCAAATTTTGGAGTAAGAAATTTGTTGTACAATGATGTGTATCATTTGAATAGGTAAGAGTGGATAGTGACGACTGGGTGGAATAAGCAGCAGATATTCTGCCCAGTCAATAAATTAACAGTGCTATTCTGCATATTACATAATAAGAAGCAAACCCCAAAAATGTGATGAAGTGGTGATAGTGATGGAACTTACAAGTTTGAATGCGGAAACATTCGATGAAAAAATCTATGACAACTGCGAGACCTGCGTGGTCGTTTTTAGTAGAAAAACTTGTCATGTCTGTGCGGAAGTGGTTCCTATGGTAACCGAAGTCTCTGAAGAGTATAAAGATAAAATGACGTTTTATTATGTTGATGTGGAAGACGAAAGAGACTTATATACTCGATTTTCATTACGAGGGGTACCGCAAATCATGTTGTTTGCGGACGGCGATTTTAAAGGCAAAATGGGCGGACTGGTGGAAGAAGAGGCCCTGAAAGAAAAAATTGAAGAACTCCTGTAACAACAATGATTGTTGAAGTTGTATTCGTTGGCGTACAGGTTAAGTGAACAGGCATATTCGATGAGGTGATACAATTTGAAAGAGTATGATTTACTTATTATCGGCGGGGGCCCGGCGGGTCTGGCAGCAGGAGTTTACGGCGCAAGAGCAAAGTTAAAAACCGCGATTTTGGAAAAAGGCGCAGTTGGCGGGCTTGCCTTTACAACCCGGGAAATCGTAAATTATCCGGGGTTTAAAGCAACGACAGGTCCCGATCTCATGAAAAGCATGGCTGACCATGCCAAAGAATTTGGCGCTGAAATTATCAAAGAACAAGTGCTGGATATCGATCTTAGCCAAGAAATGAAAACGATTACAACGAAAAAAGGCAACCGGTATGCGGCAAGAGCGGTGATCCTTGCTCCAGGTTCGCAGCCCCGCTTGCTGAACATTCCAGGCGAAAGAAGACTCAGAGGCAGCGGCGTATCCTATTGTGCTACCTGTGACGCTGATTTTTATCAAGATTTGACCGTTGTTATTGTCGGCAACGGAGACGCGGCAATCGAAGAAGCGGTCTACATTACTAAATACGCCAGCAAAGTAATTGTCATTGTGATTCACGATAAAGGGATTGTCGACTGCAACAAGGCCAGCGCCGAAAAAGCGTTCAGAAATGAAAAAATTGAGTTTGTATGGAACTCTGTTCTGACGGAAATCAAAGGGGAAGAAGCGGTAGAAGGAGTCGTCGTTAAAAACTTAAAAACCGGAAATCTGACAGACCTCAAGACCGAAGGGGTATTTATCTATGTGGGAATGATCCCGGAAACGGGACTTTTAAAAGACAAAATCGATTTGGATGCGCGAGGTTACATTGCAGCGAATGAATTGATGGAGACTTCAGTAGACGGCGTATATGCAGCCGGAGATGCCAGAATGAAACATCTGCGACAAGTGGTAACGGCGGCATCGGACGGGGCGATTGCTGCTGTCAATGCGGAAAAATATCTGCTGGAAGAAGACGATTTTAAAGACAATGTCCAAAACGCAAAAAAGCCTGTTGTTCTTGCATTCTGGAGTCCGATGGATGAGAATAGCATCGGCGCGCTGGCAAACCTGGAACAGGCAGTAGCAGAAAGCAAAAACAAGGTAAGTTTGGTCAAAGTGGATATATCAAGAAAAAAACGGATAGCGCAGCGCTACAGCGTGACCAATATACCGGCAGCATTGCTCTTGGAGAACGGAACGGTCATTCGTGATCTTTCCGAAGACTTATCTGTCGTTGCATTTTAGCTTAAACCCCAAAAATGATTTAAGTATGATTCGAGCTGACTGGATAAGTAGAATAAAAGTATATAAATGACGGAGGTCGGTAAGATGACTGTTAAAAAAAACAATCAAAGTGCCAGCGAAGGATCTTCCTCGGTCAAAATGCATTATTTTCATGTGATGGTGTTTGTCCTTTTGATGTTTGGGTTTGGACAAATAGTTCCGCCGATTGCCACAATAACTCCAATGGGTATGCAAATTCTCGGAGTATTTATCGCGACTTTATACGCTTGGCTGTTTATTGATGTCCTTTGGCCAAGTTTAGTTTCAATGATTGTATTAGGCTTTACAGGCTATGGCAATCTTAAAAAAATATTCTTGGAAGGCTTCGGGAGCGATATTGTCTTAACGTTGTTGTTTTTCTTTATTTTTGCCGCATATCTTGAAGAAACAGGATTGAACAGGTATATGGCAACATGGTTAATTACGCGTAAGTTCCTGATTGGAAAGCCATGGCGCCTAGTATTAATGATCTTTGTAGCGTCCTATCTTGTCGCTACGATTATGGGTGTTTATGCGGCGATCCTTGTTGTATGGAGCATCGTTTATAACATTGCCGATACAGTTGGTTTAGAGAAAAGAGACCGATTAGTTGGATTTATTTTGGTCGGCGTTGCTAATGTTGTTATGTTAGGCTGGGGAGTGTTTCCGTTTACATTATTTCCCTTGCAAGGACTTACTTTGCTGGCGAAATCTACCGGTGTGTCCGTTGATATTGTAAAATATCTGATTTTCATGGCTCCGATATCGGTGATCACTCTGTTATCGTATCACATCGGCGGGAAGTATATATTTAAGTTGGATACGAGTGTCTTGGAAACTGGTGATTATGCCAAAAACATGAAGTTGGAGCCCGTAACGAAAGAACAAAAAGTGGCAATATTTTTTTCAATAGTGTTTATTCTAGCACTTTTAGCGCCCCAAGTTGTTCCGAAAACGACAGCGATAGGCGCTGTACTTGCGAAATTTACTGTACCTGCAACCATTGCTGCGCTTATGGCAATCATCTGTTTAATCAAGACGAAAGATGGTCAGCCTCTTACCAGTTTTCAAAGATTAGGAGCAAATGGAACAAATTGGAGCATCATCGTTCTTATGGCCTGTACGGTACCATTAGGCAATGCATTGGAACTGAAAGATGCGGGTATTATTCAAGCCTTGACAACTACTTGGACTCCTTTATTAAGTAATCTCCATCCTTTTTTATTTTATGCATTGAGTTTTTTCATTGCGCTTGTAATTACACAATTTGTTCATAATCTTGTGTTGCTAACCATTATGACACCAATTTTGACTACGCTGGCTGTTTCTATTGGTGCTAATCCGATTATTGTAACGCTCGGTCTGATTTTAGCGATTATGGCGGCCATTGCTACTCCTGGTGCGTCCAGCAGGTCGGCTTTGGTATTTGGTAATACAGAATGGGTTGCACCTAAAGACGCGTATATTTTTGGGATATGGGCAGCTTTCAGTGCCTATTTGATTATAGTGGTGCTTGGAATTCCTTTGGGTATGCTGCTGTTTTGATACGGATGATGGTTTTATTGTTTATATAACAAGAAATAGGCTGACTTTAACGCATAAATACTGTATACTGTTGCATGAATCGTTCTTGCATATGCTGTTCACCGGATAAATAAGGGAGAAAAGCAATGGTTTCAACTGTAAAAAGAGTGGCCGCGGTACATGATCTATCTTGTTTCGGCAGAGCCGCTTTGACGGTGATCATTCCGACTTTGTCGGCGATGGGGATTCAGGTCTGTCCGTTGCCTACCGCGGTGTTGAGCACTCATTTGGGCGGTTTTTCCAAGGTCGCCTTTTGCGATTTGAGCGAGAATATGGCCAATTTTTCGGAGCACTGGAAACGGGAAAATGTGGTTTTTGACAGTATTTATAGCGGATTTTTGGCTTCGACAGAGCAAATTGATACTGTAGTTAACTTTATTGACGATTTTTCTGACAATAACCCTCTTGTGCTGGTCGATCCGGTAATGGGGGATGAAGGCAGGCTATATTCGGTATATACTACTAAAATGCAGGAACAGATGCAAAAATTGGTGCGGAAGGCCGATATCATTACGCCCAATTATACGGAAGCTTGTTTTTTATTAGAAAAAGCGTACCTTGATGTGGTATCCGGCGTGGAAGAAATGAAAAGTTGGTTGGTTGCCCTAGCCAGCTTTGGTCCGCGGGCTGTTGTTATCACCGGTATTCCTTTGACGGGTAACCGAATTATGAATTTGGGTTATAATAGTACGATTGGCGGTTTCACGGAAGTGATCAGCACCTTAGTTCCAGCTAAATATCCCGGAACAGGGGATATTTTTGCCAGTGTTCTGCTGGGATCATTACTTCAGGGACACAGTTTGGCGGCGGCAATGAATACAGCATCGGCGTTTGTAGAATTGGGAATTAAAACCACTTTTTTGGCCGGGACGCCGCCAAGGGAAGGGGTATTGTTGGAAGCAGTATTGCCATGGCTGTATCGAAAAACCGGTGCTGCCAATCAAGGGATTGACATTTGCGGAACTAACAAGACCTGGCATTAATAAACCGGAAATGATTCAATAAAGGGAAAGACCTTAATCCAAATATAAAAGAATAAAATTATTATCAAAGTACACGAGTATTGCAAAAATAAAATTGCAAAAATTGTGTACTTTTTAGTTTGCTTAAAATTATAACTTTTATAAAGTTCTTTAATGCGCAATCCCGGTTAAATAGAAAAAATTTACATCGTTGTTTGAAACGAGAAAAATTTAACTTATTTTTTCGGATATTCAGAAAAAGGTAGCCTTCGCGACCTTTGTGAAAAAATAATCGATTATGCTATAGGTAAGTGCTCAAAATGATAGGGGGAGACTGAATAGTGAAAAGAGACGCGAAGGCAGACAAAATTTTAGTATTAGGCCTGGATGGTATGGATCCCAAATTGTCAAAGAAATTTGTCGACAAGGGGATTATGCCGAACCTGAAAAAATTAATCGAGCGGGGGGCGCAGCGAGAAGACTTGCAGATGTTAGGCGCCATGCCAACAATCACTCCGGCGCAATGGACTACGCTTGCTACCGGTGCATATCCGGAAACCCATGGGATCACTGATTTTTGGAACCAAAGCAAGGATGATTTATCGGAAATGGTTTATGCTCTGGACTCGCAAATGTGTCAGTCTGAACAGCTTTGGAATTGTTTTGCGGAAGCCGGCAAAAAAACATTGGTATGGCACTGGCCCGGTTCTGCGTGGCCGCCGACTTCTGAAAACGAAAATTTGTACGTTGTTGACGGAGCCCAGCCGGCTGCGGTAAATATGAGTACTGCCAACGTGGATGGCGAAAAAATGATATTAGCTGCGAATACGGTTACGAAAGTTGGCTATAAACCGTGTGTAACCGATGATTCCGGAGCAAATTGCGTTATTCAGGATTTGCCGGACGAAGAAGGCCCAGCAGGATCCTTTTTGCTTGAACGCCATAAGAAGAAAACCGTTCGTAACATCTTCCTGACGTTAGAGGAAGGCGCGGCTGGCTTAGATAAACTCCCTTACGATCGATCCGTAAGCCCAATTAAAGAAGCGACCGGCTGGGCAAATGCGCCTGAAGGCGCGCTGGAATTTTCTGTTGTGCTTTCCAACGGATTAGTGAGAAGACCCGCTTTGATTTTGAAAAATGAAGCCGGTATTTATGACGCCGTAGCATTATACAAATCTAAAAAAGATGAACAACCACTGGCAATGATGAAAGAAAAAGAATTTGCCTGGAATGTGATGGATGAATGCAATGTAAATGGAGACATGGTGTTGTGCAACCGGCATTTTAAACCCCTGGAAATCGCTCCGGATGGCTCACGGGTAAGAATCTGGACGAGCTCAGCGTTTGATGTCAGCAACAGTACGCGGTGGTCGCCGAAAACAATCTACCAAGATGTTGTCAGCAATGTCGGCTATGTTCCGCCGTTCTGTCAAATGGGCGGTTCCAACTTTGAAAATTGCAAAGAATTATTAAACCCGGTCTGGGCCAATTATGTGAAATGGCAAGCGGATGCAATGAATTATCTTATCGATGAGAAGGGCATAGAAGTGATCTTCTCTCATGTACACTTCATTGACCACCAGGGACACTTATATTGGAACTATGCGTTAACCAAGGAGGGCGTTGGCAATGATGAGACGCTGTACCAGGGGTTGATTGAAAAAGTATACAAAGATGCCGATTATTACATTGGCAGGTTCATGCATTTGCTGGATCAAGATTGGACGATTTTTATTACGTCTGACCATGGTTTGCAAATTCATACAGAAGAACTTCCCTTGTTGGGAGACGGCATGGCCTGCAATGTCGGCGTAATGCAAGAATTGGGCTATACTGTATTGAAAAAAGATGAAAACGGGAATGACATGAGGGAAATTGACTGGGAGAAAACCACGGCGGTTGCCACCCGGAGCAGCTTTATCTGGATCAATCTTAAGGGCAGAAATGCAACCGGTATTGTTGAGCCGGAAGATAAATTCGCTCTGGAAGAAAAAATTATTGACGATCTGTATAATTATCGAAACCCGAAAACCGGAAAACGCGTAGTCGGTATTGCACTGCGAAATAAAGAAGCTTCCGTTTTAGGTCTGAGCGGTGATGAAACGGGCGATATTATTTACATGAATAAAGAAGGCTGCTGCCGTGAACACGGTGAAAGCATGTCCACGTACTATGGATACTTTGACACTTCGATCAGTCCAATCTTTGTTGCTGCCGGTAAGGGCCTGAAAGAAGGGTTTACAACCAAGCGTGTAGTCCGCCAGGTTGATTTTGCGCCGACCCTTGCAGTGCTGGGCGGAGTAAGAATGCCGGAACATTGCGAAGGGGCGCCGGTTTACCAGATTTTAAAGGATGAATTTTAAACTCAATTTGCTAGCCGTCTGAATAGGTATGGAAAAATCAGACCGGGCAGAGTATTCAATTCATACTCTGCCCACCCATGCACATTGGTAAATTGATGAATGCCGCTGAATAGGAACCAAACAAAAATAATGCAATGAAGTGGTGATAGTGATGGAACTTACAAGTTTGAATGCGGAAACATTCGAAGAAAAAATCTATGACAACTGCGAAACCTGCCTGGTCGTGTTCAGCAGAAAGACGTGTCATGTCTGTGCGGAAGTGGTTCCGATGGTAACCGAAATCTCAGAAGAGTACAAAGATAAAATGACGTTTTATTATGTTGATGTGGAAGATGAAAGAGACTTATATACGCGATTTTCATTGCGTGGGGTGCCGCAGATCATGTTGTTTGCGGACGGCGATTTTAAAGGCAAGATGGGCGGACTGGTGGAAGAAGAGGCACTGAAAGAAAAAATTAAAGAACTTCTATAACAGCCATGATTGCTGGAGTTTGGGCATTGGCGACATGCCATGCGCACAGGCATATTCGATGAGGTGATAAATTTTGAAAGAGTATGATTTACTTATTATAGGCGGAGGACCGGCGGGTCTGGCTGCAGGAGTTTACGGCGCGAGGGCAAAACTAAAGACTGCAATTTTGGAAAAAGGCGCTGTCGGCGGACTTGCCTTTACAACCCGGGAAATCGTAAATTATCCGGGGTTTAAAGCGACGACAGGTCCGGATCTCATGAAGAGCATGGCTGACCATGCCAAAGAATTTGGCGCCGAAATCATCAAAGAACAAGTGCTGGATATTGATCTGAGCAAAGAAATGAAAACGATTACAACGAAAAAAGGCAACAAGTATGCGGCAAGAGCGGTGATCCTTGCTCCAGGTTCGCAGCCCCGTTTATTGAACATCCCCGGCGAGCGCAGGCTCAGAGGCAGCGGCGTATCCTATTGTGCTACCTGTGACGCTGATTTTTATCAAGATTTGACTGTCGTTATTGTCGGGAACGGAGATGCAGCAATAGAAGAAGCGGTCTATATTACAAAGTATGCCAGCAAAGTGATTGTCATTGTCATTCACGATGAAGGGATTGTCGACTGCAACAAGGCTAGTGCCGAAAAAGCGTTCAGAAATGAAAAAATTGAGTTTGTATGGAACTCTGTTCTGACTGAAATCAAAGGGGAAGAAGCGGTAGAAGGAGTCGTCATAAAAAACTTAAAAACTGGAAATCTGACAGACCTCAAGACCGAAGGGGTATTTATCTATGTGGGAATGATCCCGGAAACGGGACTTTTAAAAGACAAAGTCGATTTGGATGCGCGGGGTTACATTGCAGCGAATGAATTGATGGAGACTTCGGTAGACGGCGTATATGCAGCCGGAGATGCCAGAATGAAACATCTGCGCCAAGTGGTAACGGCAGCATCCGACGGGGCCATCGCTGCAGTCAATGCAGAAAAATATCTGCTTGAAGAAGACGATTTTAAAGACAATGTTCAAAATGCAAAGAAGCCTGTTGTTCTTGCATTCTGGAGCCCGATGGATGAAAATAGCATTAGCGCATTGGCAAAACTGGAACAGGCAGTAGCAGAAAGCGCAGGACGGGTAGGTCTGGTCAAAGTGGACATATCAAGAAAAAAACGACTGGCGCAGCGCTACAATGTGACGAATATACCAGCAGCAATGCTGTTGGAGGACGGAACGGTTATCCGTGATCTTTCCGAAGAATTATCTGTGGTTTCATTTTAGATCAATCATTGAAATAAGATCTTGTTCCTAAGAAAGCGTAGTTGTCTAAATGGAGTGCGATTTTTCCGAATATTTTCAGTTATATTAGTTTTCTATTTTCATTCACATCCTCGGAGGAAGGTTGTCGATTTCAAAAGTTCGGAACCTTCGAGAATAAAAAATTAGAAAATGAAGGAAATAAAAGGAGGATATAAAATTGGCAAATCCAGATTTGCAGGCAAAACAAAACGATGTATCCAATCCTGATGACAACCAGGCAGAACTTAATATTCCCCGCGGGAAGGCATATTTTTGGACATTTGTAATCTGCTTGGCCATGATACTGGATATGATTGACCGTACAGCAGTAAACGCAATATTGCCGCTGCTCAAAAAAGAATTTGCCCTTTCCGATGCTCAGGCCGGCTTTGTTGGATCGGTTGTTGGCATTTCAATGGCGGTTCTGGTTTTCCCGGTTGCGATCTTATGCGACCAGTGGAGTCGCCGTAAAATGATGTCATTCATGGTTGGTTTTTGGAGTTTAGCTACTTACGGAACTGGTATGGCTCAGAATTATACGCATTTGATATTGGCTCGCCTGTCTGTTGGCACCGGAGAAGCCGGTTATGCTGCACCAGCCTTTTCACTCCTTAGTGCGTGGTATCCTAAAAATAAACGCGGGTTGGTGTTGGGTGTATTTAATGCGGCAAAGCCTTTGGGCGCAGCTGCCGGTGTCGCCATTGCCGGTTATTTAGCTTACGAATTTGGTTGGCGGACAATGTTTGGTATCCTGGCTGCCCCTGGAATTCTGATCGCAATCATGTTCTGGTTTATTCCTGACTATAAGGTGAAAAAGGGTGCCTCTGATCAGACAGAAAAGGTACCGTTAAAAGAATCGATCCTCTACCTTTTGCGTACCAAAACCATTTTGATCGTTTTATTGGGTGGAGCATCTGTGTTCATTTTTGAAAACACGTTTATGATTTGGGGTGCTACGTATTACGCCCGGACTTTTGGAATGAACGTAAAAGAGGCAGGGGCGGTGGTCGGGCTCATCGGATTAGTTGCCTGCATTGGAGCGCCGGTTTTTGGGGCGCTGGGTGACAAGCTTCTGAAACGTTCACCGAAAGGACGTATTTATACTGCGATGACACTTGCTGTGTTCATGTTTATACTGATGACCGCAGCGCTGAAAAGCGGGGATTTTCGTACGACAGCAATTCTCTGGACGGCTGCAATGTTCATATTGCCGGGATTGCAAATTAATGTTTATGCCGTAACCCAAGATCTTGTGCCGCCGTATCTCCGGGGCATGAGCGTATCTTTGGTGCCGATCTTCAATCATTTGTGTTTCGGTGTCTGGGCTCCCATGGTAGCAGGGAGACTTTCAGACTTATATGGTTTGCCGTATGCGCTGCAGATGTTGGCGATCGCTTCTCTTGTGCTTTGTGAGATATTCTTTTATCTCTCACTGCGCTATTATATGACAGATCTGAGCCGAGTAAAAGCTTTGGGAACATTCAAACTGGGTAAAGGGTAAAAGCAGGATTTTTCTGTAATCAATAGGATAGAAAAAGTTTATTTGCGAATTTGCTCTTCTTATGCTCAAGTGAGTAGCTTCAGTATAAGAAGAAGGCCGGACACTTTGACGAAAGTGTCCGGCCTTCCTTGTCTTCTGTCATTAAAGAATAGGCTTTATTCTTCTGCTTTAATTAGTTCATCCAGTAACTGCGGTTTTTTTATAATGATGACCTTCCCGCTTTTTTCTATGACATCCAGACGTTCCAGTTCGGTCAGATATTTAATAATATTTGACCGATGGACCCCGGTAATGGAGGACATTTCATTGCGGGTTAGAAAGCTTTTAATGTATTGGCTGTTGTCTGGCTGAACGGTTCCGTAGAGTTTGCCTAATTGCTGCAGCAACGTATAAACCTTCATTTTACTGTTTATTTTATTTTGGATAAGCAAACTATCGATACAGTACTCATATCTGCGATAGATCTGGTTTAGGAAAATATCTAAATATTGTTGATCAGAACGAATAAAATCAAAAAAAACAACCTTGTCGATTAAGAGAACCTCCGTTGCCTCTAAAGCCACAATTTCTTGAAAAAAACACTTGCTGAACGTAGAAATGATGCAGTTTTCATTTAAAAACCACATTAACTTATCTTCGCCTTCTTCATTGGATAAAGCGACCTTTACTCTGCCTTTTTTGATCAGGCAAATCATTGTGTCATAAAGTTGAGGCAAAAATTGCTCTCCTTTTTTCAGCATAATGCTTTGTTTTAAATTCTCCATAAAAACTTTCAATAACGCATTATTGCCATGAATAAAAGGTGTGCTTGAGGCGCTTTTTTCCATTGATTGCCCTCCTTGAATGACTATTCCAGCAGACATCCATAAACACTAAGAAAGGGTTTGATATTTTATGGTCGGCCATTACATAACTATTATACAGTATCATTCTGAACGACGCAAAACAGCTTGGACGAATAGGGAAGAGAAAGGCGATTTTGTCCTTGTAAAGGGAAAATAAAAAGGAATATTGAAATAATACGGAAAAGGAAGAAATAGCCGAACTGTAGATCAGATGAACCATTAAGGATAAGGGGCGAAAAAATGTATAAAAACCCACTGAAAGAAAAGATGAACAGACGCGAGCCCGTAGCGGGATGCATGATTCAAGGATTTTTCCCGGCATTTGTGGAGATATGCGGGATTGCAGGATTTGATTTTATTTTTATTGATGCGGAGCATGGATCACTTTCGCCGAACGACTGTGAAGAACTGGTACGGGCAGCAGAAGTTCGTCATACCGTTCCACTCATCAGAGTTCCTAATTCTGAGCCCGACACCATTCTTCGCTTTATGGATATTGGCGCGATGGGCGTCATCCTGCCGGGAATTTCAACGAAGGAAGAAGCGGAAAAAGCAGTTCGCGCAGTAAAATACTATCCCCAGGGGAACCGTGGGCTGAATGCAGTAAGGGCCTCCGACTATGGGATGGCAAAACCGTTAGCGGAGTATGTGGTTGATGCAAACCAAGAAACAGTGGTTCTTGCGATCATTGAAAATACGACCGCAATAGAAAATTTGGCGGATATTCTCTCTGTGGATGGAATTGATGGAGTGATTCTAGGGACCTCCGATCTCTCGCAATCTCTCGGAGTGCCAGGCCAAGGACAACATCCCAAGGTGCAGGAGGCATATCAGCAGTTTGTAACAGAAGGCTTAAAAACAACCAAATCGATCGGTACTGTGGTGAGACCCGGGGAAAGCGTGCAAGGATATCTTGATGCGGGATTTTCGATGCTGATAACGAGCGCTTATTCGCTTTTTGGCAAGGAAGCGAAACGGTTCGTGGGCGAATTAAAATAGACGCAGTGTCTTCGATCAACAAAAAACACCGGCTTAAAACCGGTGTTTTGAAAATGCAAATCAGCGGATATTGATAAAATGAAACCGTTTTAGGCTAAGAAGAACCATAAAAACAGTTTTTCTTAGCTTTTTCGATTTCTTTAATACATTGCGTCAACCAGTCTATATTGGTTCGCTCTCTCATAATAGCCCCTTTCAATACAATATAGTCTCCATACAGTGGAGAAATAATATCGGCAATGTTTTTGGCATAAGGATGCTGACGCATGGTCGCCTCTAACTTTACTAACTTTTCTTTTCGCTGATCAAGCTGATAATGAAACTGTTTCAGAATATCTTCCTTGCGCATGGACTCGATGAAGTAAGCTTTCAGTCTGAAAATATCCTTTGGTGTCGGTTCCAAGGGATCCTGTTTCGCCAGCCAGCTTAAAAAAACTTTTTTTCCTTCGTCTGTAATGGAGTAGAGTTTTTTTTCCAGTTTTTCACCCTGCAGCACGGTTTCGAAGGTAATTAGGCCTTCATTGGTTAACTTTTTTAACTCGGGGTAGAGTTGGCTGTGCTGCGCATGCCAAAAATTCACTAAATCGATAGTAAACTCTTTCATCAAATCATAGCCGGTCATCGCTTTCCGGTTGATCAACCCTAAAATCGCATATTTTAACGTACGCATTTTGCCAGCCGCCACCTTTCCCAAACACTTTGCTTTCATGCCAAAAGTAATCCCATACTACAATGTAATGTACAACATGTAAATATTGACATGTATTAGTATAACTATTATAATACAGATGGAATGAAAAATACAAGGTCTTATCCCGACCTTATTGGATTAGTGCCGGAAAGAAGCAAGGTTAGACATGGAAAACAGAACCTCAATATGAATGATGAAGGAGAATGAATGTATGCAGAGAAAATATCCCAACCTGTGCAAACCAATCAAAATTGGCAATGTGAATTTTCGCAACAGAATGTTTTCTGCTCCAATGGGCGGAACGGACATTACCGCCGACTGTACCATAGGGCGCGCATCCACCGCTTTTTATGAATTAAGAGCCAAAGGCGGCGCCGCCTCCGTTACTGTCAGTGAATGTGTCGTTCATCCGGAAACAGAAGGATCTCATATGTATCACCTGGATTTGCAGACGGTAGGTTCGCTTTCCAGTTTTACCTACACGGCGGATGCGATACGGCGTCATGGGGCAATTGCCAGTGTGGAATTGTCGCATTCCGGACAGTATGCCGGAACGTATCTGACCGATAAGGATAAGAAACACTCCCTGGCCCAATGGGGCCCGAGCGCGGGAGTCCGCCCGGACGGGCTGGAAGTAAAGGAGCTTACTGAAGAGCTGATCGCGGATATCGTAGCAGCTTATGGAAATGTTGCCGGATTAGCTAAGCGGGCAGGCTTTGAGATGGTTATGGTTCATGGCGGTCATGGCTGGCTGATTAATCAGTTCCTGTCGCCTTATTTCAACCACCGGACAGACAAATACGGCGGTTCGCTGGAAAATAGAGTGCGTTTTGCCCGGGAGGTCCTTGACAGTGTGCGCAAAGCCGTTGGACCCGGTTTCCCTATCGAGTTTCGAATGAGTGGTTCGGAGTTATTTGAGGGCGGCTATGATCTGGCTGAAGGCGTTGAAATTGCCAAATTGCTTGAGTCTCAAATCGATTTACTGCATATATCGGCAGGAACCTACCAGAGAGGCTTTAGCATAACACATCCTTCGATGTTTGTACCGCATGGCAGCAATGTTTACCTGGCTGCAGAGATCAAAAAACATGTGAGTGTTCCGGTTGCAACGATTGGCGGCTTGAATGACCCGGCGATGATGGAGGAAATCATTGCCAGCGGGAAAGCGGACGTTGTGGAGATGGCGCGTGCACTCCTGGCGGATCATGAACTTCCCAGAAAAGTAATGAGCAACCGTGATGAGGACATTGTAAAATGTCTGCGCTGTTTTACCTGTATGGCCGAACGGGCTGTTACCTCCACGCGACGCTGTACGGTGAATCCATTCATCGGACGTGAATTGGATGGGACAGAAGTTGTTCCTTCTTCCCAGTCCCGTAAGGTTTTGGTGGCCGGTGGCGGACCGGGCGGATTGGAAGCGGCGATCACTGCGGCAAAGCGTGGACATAAGGTGATTCTGTGTGAGAAATCGGACCAGTTAGGCGGCATTCTGAAGGGAGAACAGGCAATTCCATTTAAGTATGAGATGTATGAGTTAGGCGTTACGCTTGGGAAATTAGCAAAAGATGCCGGAGTTGAGATCCGCTTAAATACGCCGGTCACAAAAGAATATGCTGAAACAGAAAATGCGGATGCGTTGATTATTGCTGTTGGCTCCGAACCGCTTATTCCACCGATTCCTGGTTTGGCGGGCGATCAGGTAATTGTTGTGAATGACTATTATCTGGAGATGGATAAGGTCAGCGATCAGGTAGTCGTCCTTGGCGGCGGTCTGGCCGGCTGTGAAGCAGCCATTCATCTTGCCCGGGAAGGAAAGACCGTGCATTTGGTAGAAATGAGGACGGAACTGGCTCCGGATGCAAATATCAGGCATCGTCCGATCCTGTTAGCGGAAATTGACAAGAGTACGATCCAGGTTCATACAGAATATAAGGGATTACGCGTGACCGAAGAAGGTGTTGTCTGTGTTGATAAGGCCGGTGAAGAACATCTTGTTCCAGGCACTACCGTCATTTGCGCACTTGGACAACGCGCAAGAAGAAATGTAGTGGAAGAATTAATCGACTGTGCGCCGTATGTTGCGCAAATTGGCGATTGTGTCTGCGCGTCGACGATAACGACTGCAATTTATCAGGGATATCATGCCGCACTGGATATTTAATTGCATTTCCAAAATTCAGAATAATGGACATTGATTATTGCTATGGTTAAGTAGGCGCGATTACAATCTCCAAATTGAAGAGGGGTTTGTCAGCGTGAAAAAATGCAAATGGTTTTTGCTGCTGTGTATTTTGTTATCGTATTTTATCAATCCTTACGTACCGGTTGAGTGGGGATGGGAGAATAGTGTCCTGGAATGGCTGCAGGTTGTTATTTTAGCAGTAGGCATGGTCTTGAATTACAGGTGGGTTCGAGAAGTTTCGTATCATAACCCTGCTGGAAAACGCTTTCTAGCCTGGACTATGCCCTTATGGCTATTGATCATTGGCAGAGAATTGAGTTGGGGCAGAGTCTTCTATCCTAGCGGTTTTAATGCTGTCAAAGGGCCATCATTTCTTCCGCTGGCTCAACTGCCCTATGGTCAACTGGTTTACCCGCTGTTGGCCATCATGCTTATCGTATGGTTGTACATAGGCATAAAATACGTTTTGTATAAAATCCCTTTCGAACTAGTTAAGGAACGGCAATTTCCTATTGCTGAGATGATCATTACGGTTATCGCCCTGATCGTTGCAGAAGTTGCTGAACACAAATTACGTCTTCAGGCTATGGAGGAAATGAATGAGTGTTTTGTATATTTAGGATTAATTTTGCTTGTTTACCATGTGAAAGAGGTTTTAAACAAAAGGAAAAGAAAGATATTGTAACATTTCTTAGCTGCGCAATCTTAGTCTCTAAAAACTAATGGATAAAAATAGCTGATTATAAGTGATTTGAGTAAGCTTTTTACTAAGGTGCATTGCAAAATGAAATGCAAGAGTTTATTATTTCAACCTTTTGCTACAAGGGGTTCGCCTATCAATTTGATAGGCGAACCCCTGTTTTTCTATGAAGTAACGATTTTCTAGTTTCATACTTATGGCTTGTCCTGTGAAAAAAATGGCTGGCAATTATGGCAAAAGGAGCATTGGACAGAATGCACTTTGTCTTCGTTCAGGCCCCAGCGCCGCAATTCCTTAAAAATTGTAAAAATGCTGATCCCCATTTCGCTCAAGGAATATTCCACACGTGGCGGAATTTCAGCAAACACGGTTCGCATGACCAAGCCATCGGCCATCATTTCCTGCAATTGCTGGGTGAGGACCTTCGCACTGATGGCCGGGATCTGTTTGCCGATTTGTCCGTAGCGCACCGGCCCTTGAGAAAGCTCTTTGAGGATTAGGATCTTCCATTTGCCGTTGATTAGCGAGAGCGTGGATTCGATCGGACATTTATTTTCCATGACAAGACCTCCTGTTGTTTCATTACTTACTATCAGGTAGGTAACGTTACAAAAAAGTGCATACTTGTAAAAAGAATGTATCGCATATACTATAGCATTAGAGAGTAATAAAAACAACGGAGGATATGGCATGAAATCCTTATCAGGAGGGGCTGTGCATGAAGTCTGAAGGCAAAGACGAATTTTTGGAAGAGCGTTTCGTTAAATACGATACATGGGTAAAAGAAGGCAAGATTCCATCACCGGCCAAAGTGATCCCGGTATCGGAATCTCTGTCCGGTCTTCAATGGGTCTTGCCGACCCAGCAGGCAACAGAAATTCTGCGCAATATGCGAACCTTTGCACTGGCCAAGTGTACGTGCCGTGAACATTATAAGCGTTGTGACAATCCTTTGGAATCGTGTATTGTTGTCAATGATACTGCGGATCAATGGGTTGTTCAGGGAAAAGCTCGCTATATCACGCTCGATGAAACGAAGGCAATACTCAATATAGCGCATGAAAATGGTTTAGTCCATCTTACCTTCTATAACCCCAATCAATATATTTATGCCTTGTGCAGTTGCTGCGAATGCTGCTGCTGGGACCTTCAGGTGATGAAAAAGTATCAACGCCCCGATTTGGTCGCGCATGCCGATTACGTCGCCGAGGTTGATACGGACCTTTGCATACAATGCGGCGCTTGTGTCAAACGGTGTATTTTTGATGCACAGGAAAAGAACGGGGAAAAGGTAGTGTTCCATCAGGACCGTTGTTACGGCTGCGGCTTGTGTGTGACCCAATGCCCAACGAATGCGATCACAATGAAACTTCGCAAAAAATCCAGTATGCAAGCGCAAACTTCCGTAAAGTGATAAATGATGCAAATTGCTCCATGAATGACCGGAAAATGAGTGTGCGAGTGATTTTTAAATGAGAGGTGCATATGGAAAAATTCATACAAATGTTAAGAAGCGCCGGGGCGGACAGCGCAACAATCATCAATACGCAATCGATTGTTACTGCACCGTGGCCAATTTACAAATGCCAATTTGGCTGTGCACGTTATGGAAAAAACTTGTGTTGCCCGCCCAAATCTCCAAGTTATAAGGAGACCCAAGGAATCCTTGACAGCTATGAAAAGGCGGTCCTTTTTCGGTGTCATGATATGTCTATTGTTACTGATATGGCTGTAGATGTTGCAAAAGAGATGTTTCTTGACGGATATTACAAAGTGATCGTTTTGGGAAGTGGCCCGTGTAAAAAATGCAGTGAGTGCAATATGAAGGTCTGTAATTTTCCAGGACAAACTGCGCCATCCATGGAAGCATGCGGGATTGACGTTTTTCAAACCGCAAGAAAGAATGGTTATGCAATTACAACATTAAGAAATAAGACTGACACTCCAAATTTTTTTGGACTTATATTGGTTGAGTAAAAAAAATATATAAATTATAATAAAAGTATAAAATACAAAAAAAGGGAACAAATACTGGTTTATTGTGACTGGTATCTGTTCCCTTTTTCCTTGCCTGATTTGCAATGAAGGATGGCATTTGGTATCGCTCCCAAAGATGTCTGACAATTTAAAAAACTATTTCACAGAACAACTTGTTTTGCTATATAGTTGAAGTAAGAAAGCGACTTAAGGAGCGTAGTTATTATTCAGGGCTGGGCGCTTATAGAGGAGGATTATCGGTTTGAAAGATAATATTGTCATATCGAAAGCTACGATTGATCGTCTCCCATTGTACTTTCGCACTCTTAAGCAGGCTGAGGGAGAAGGCATAACGATCATCTCATCTGAGGAATTAGGCCGCCGGCTGGGGATCACGCCCGAACAGATACGCAAGGATTTTGCATCGTTTGGCGACTTTGGGAAAAAAGGCGTAGGATATTTCGTAAAGGAACTGCTTCGCAATGTCGGTGAAATCTTGGGGCTTCATCGTAATTGGAACATTGCGATCGTGGGGGTTGGGCATCTCGGCTGGGCGTTGGCGAATTATATCAATTTTGAAGGATTAGGCTGTAATCTCCGGGCTATTTTTGATATTTCGCCAGATATTGTAGGGCGGTCAATTAAGGGTATTGTAATCGATCATTTTGATCATCTCGAGGCGATTACTGCAGAAAGAAATATTCATATCGGGGTGATCACCGTACCGAACAATCGGGCTCAGGCAGTTGCTGACCGGTTGACTGCTGCCGGGATCAAAGGGATATGGAATTTTGCGACGGTGAAAGTGCGTGTTCCGGAAGGGACTTGTTTGGTTAATGAAGATTTATCTACGGGGTTAAGCAGCGTTTCCTATTATTTGGCCCGTCAAATGCCGGATGAAAAGAATGAAAATGTTCCGTTTTTTGGCTGAACGACGAAAGGCGAATTAAATATGTTCCATTGAGAAACTGCGTTTTTGCATCCAATGCACGGAACGTAGTTTTTTTGCTGAACGAATGATCACCTTCAAATGCGGCTATGCAGGCGGGCAGTAAGCAATATATGGTATAATATAATTTTAAGATCAATAATAATTTGTGATGGAATATAGATTGAAGGTCAAATCAGAGCAGAGGAAACAGACATCGATGAGCAGCAATATTGTAACGGAGCGAATTTTTGCCGAAACGATAGCCGCCCAAGGGGGGCGTGCATATCGGGTAGGTGCGTGTGTCCATGATATGATTAGGGGGATCAACCCGAACGGCATTGATTTCTGTGTAGTTGGTATGGTTAAGAAAAATTTCAAAGGACTCTTTCCGGATGCGGTGGAATGCGGCAAGTATTTTCCGGTTTTTCGCCTATCGATCGCTGGCGTAAAGTGCGAGATCGCTTTTGCCCGAACGGAGCGCAAGGATGGCAGCGGGCATAGAGGATTTAAAATTGCATCGAACCCTAAAATAACGATCGAACAAGATTTGTTCCGGCGTGATACGACGGTGAATGCCATGGCAATAGACTGCCTGACTGGTGAAGTGATTGACCCTTTTCATGGCATACAAGACAGCAAAGACGGGATGCTTCGCGCCACGGGCCGGCATTTTTCGGATGATCCCATGCGCGCACTCCGGCTTGCCGGGGAAGCGGCGAGGTTAGACTACGAGATTGATGGCGCAACGTTAAATTTTGCCCGTGCCGCAGGAGCTGAAATAGGCGGGGAACCATCAGAACGGCTATTTGCTGAAATGGCAAAGGCCTTGCGTGAAGCGCCGGCACCGGCAAAATTTTTTAAGATTTTGGCGAAAGTTGATTTATTACCGCTTGTGTTTAAAGAAATTGCCGATTTGTCAGCAGAGAATTTTAGGCTTGCGATGGCGGAGCTTGATGCAGTGGCGAAAGCTGCTTCAAGTGCTAAGCTGAGGTTTGCCGTTCTGGGTTCCGTGCTGGACGAACAAAGCCTATTGCGCTGGAACAATAAAATGACTTTGCCTGTTGATTGGTTTAACGCCGCTAATATTAGCAGGAACGTTATGCGATTATTGGCGCAGCCTGACCCGGGAAAAATCGTAGGGGCCATTCAACTTTTGCGGCGTGGTGCGCTGAGTGTAGAGGAGTTTGATATCATCTCCCAGGCAGTGGAACGAAAATTACCGGCACTAGGTCCGTACCAGGCGATCATGACCTCGCTGTCGAAGGACATGGCGCCGGAGCAGTTAAAAGGCAAAGAAATCGGGGAATGGTTAAGGCGAAAATATGTTGAAGTAATCACAAAAGCATGGGCAAAAGAGGTTTGAATAGCATGGATAATAACGGTTTTACCCGTTTGGGGATCAGTCAAGAAATAGGTAAGGCATTACAAAACTTAGGATACGAAACGCCTACCGAGGTGCAAGCTCAAGTAATACCCGCAGTGATTGCCGGTAAAGATGTAATCGTCAGATCCCAGACGGGAAGCGGAAAGACCGCGGCGTTTGCTATTCCCGTATGTGAAAAAATAGTATTAGAGCAAAGGTTTCCTCAAGCACTCGTTCTCACGCCAACCAGAGAGTTGGCGCTACAAGTAAAACAGGATATTGCTAATATTGGCAGGTTCAAAAAAATAAGATGCGCGGTTATTTTTGGCGGACAACCTATGGCCATACAACAAAGAGAGCTGAAACAGAGGGTGCATGTGATCGCTGGCACACCGGGAAGAACGTTGGATCATATCGACAGAGAAAATATTCAATTGGAAGAGCTGAAGTATCTTATTATCGACGAAGCCGATAAAATGCTTGCGATGGGCTTCATCGATCAGGTTGCTGCAATTGTACAGTTATTGCCTCGCAATCGGGTTACCATGCTTTTTTCTGCTACGCTGCCGGAGGAAATTCAAACAATCTGCAAGCAATACATGCGAGATCCGTTGCGGATCGATATTGAGTCAAAAAATCCTGCGGCGGAAAAAATTCAGCAGATATATTATGAGGTCCAGGAGATCGACAAGTTTGACCTTATGCAAAAGATCATCTATACACAACGGCCGGATAGCTGCATCATATTTTGCAGCACCAGGGAACAAGTAGAGACTCTGTTTAAAAAAACAAAACAGGCAGGACATCTTTGCGGCAGTTTGCATGGGGGAATGCTGCAAAGAGAACGGTTAAAAACTATTCAGGGCTTTAAAAGAGGGGCATTTCATTTTCTGATTGCAACCGATGTGGCGGCGCGTGGTATTCATGTGGAAAAAGTGTCTCTGATTATCAATTATGATCTGCCGCTTGATGCTGAGAGCTATGTTCATCGAATTGGCAGGACAGGGCGAGCTGGTAATGAAGGGATCGCAATTACTTTCGTAACGCTGAATGAACGAAAGAGTTTGGCGGATATCGAAGGAGTTATTCATTATCAGATCCCCCGGCAAGAACCGCCGTCAAGCGAGGAAGCGGCAATCGGAAAACAAATTTTAAAAAACAATAACGTATTGCCTAAATTCAAAAGTGATCACAGTGAGAAATTAAACAAGGAAATTACCAAAATTCGTATCAATGCAGGGAGAAAAACGAAAATGCGGCCGGGCGACATCCTGGGGGCCATTAGCAATATTGTCGGTGTCAACGCGGCAGATATCGGTATTATCGATGTTCAGGAGACCTGTTCTTATGTGGAGATCCTCAGCGGACAAGGATCTCGAGTCATAGAGGCACTCTCGCGCACCAAGATAAAGGGGAAAGTATATATGATCAAAGAAGTTGGCTTCCGCGGCATGTAATGGGTATATGATTGTCGCCGAGATACTTTAGCCATTGGTACCATTGTCTAAATAAGTGACAATTGAGGTTAATCATGATATAATAATTCTATTGATATAGGGTTTAACCGCCACAGGATAAGAGCTGGGTGTGACGCATCACACTTGCCGGCACGCGCCGAATATCCTCGTAGGCGGCTTTTTTACATTATCAAAACAATTGAATAACCCGCGCAAAGCGTAAAATGGAAGTATAGATGAAAGAAGAGGATAAACGTATGAGATTATATCATTTTACTACAGAGGATAACTTGGAAGGAATATTGGAGAATGGCTGTCTCAATCAATCAGGCGGTGGAGTTGTGTGGCTAACCAAGAACAAGGAACTTGAAGCGCAGAAATGGTCTGGTGGAAGTAATTCCACAATCAGGATAAGCGTTTCGCTTCTCAACATATCGCATTTTGGCAAGAATGCCCCGCCGCAGAAACTGTTGCAAGGTGCAGCGGATTGGTACACAACAGAAAATCCGATACCACAGAAACTATGGGTTGATGTGGAGGCATTCAAGAAAGGGCATTGGGCTATTCATAAGGGACTAAGCTATAAAAACAGAAAAATGTAAATTAAACAACATAACCGATGAAAGAAAAAGCCTGTTTCCCTTCGCTCTTGGGGAACAGACTTTTTCTTTTGGTAATCGTTAAATGATGAAATTAGTAATGCTCGCCATTTTCATAATAACTGTGTTTCTCAAGCAAATTAAAAAATATTTCTACCTGCGAATAGCCGGCTTGTTGTATATGCCGCGTGATAGCCGCAGCAACCAGATCTTGAATGGCCTGTCCTCTATCAAACCAGTTTACTTGAATCATGGGCGTTGTCGAAATTTCCTCTCCGTCCGCGATAAAAGTACCCCCAGATACTTCGAGTGTCAGGTAATCCCGTGGACATTCTATGATCTCCTGCAGTTCGTCTACCAAGTCCTTGCTGATGAGTTTCACATCTTGTATTTCAATCCCTTTCAAAATCAGTTGCGGCATAAAGCACCCCTTTGTTCATTATTCTCAGACTTCTTAATTTCCGGCGCAGGACTAAAAAAACCTCCAAGCAGCGCGAAGCAAGGGGACGTTCTTTTTGCTTCTTTTGCAAAGAGATGATAAAATGGAGAAAAATGGGGGGATAATATGGCAAGATGTGCGAGGAAAAAGAGTGCCAGCGGAATTTATCATATAATGATGCGTGGAATAAATCGCCAAGATATTTTTTTTGACGATGAAGATTATTCCCATTTTTTGAGAACCATGAAACATATTAAAGAAAATGGCAGTTGTGCTCTTTACGGATATTGTTTGATGGATAACCATATCCATCTCTTGTTGCATGAAAAAGCAGAAACGGTGTCTGTTACTATGCAGCGTATTGGTACAAGTTATGCTTGGTGGTATAATAAAAAATATGATCGAGTCGGACATGTTTTTCAGAACAGGTTTCAAAGTGAGGCAGTGGAAACCGAAGCATATTTATTGGGCGCACTCAGATACATTCATAATAACCCAGTTGAAGCAAATATATCGTCAATACCTGAAGAATATAACTGGAGCAGTTGTCAGGCTTATTATAAAGGACAAGATTTTTTTGGTTTGACTGATTTTTCATTTATTCTCGATTCTTTGCATAGCAACAGAGAAGCGGCTATTACGGCATTTGCCGATTTTATGAAAAAAGACAGTACAGATCAATTCATGGACTTTGAGGTAAAGGTACGAAAAAGTGATCATGATTTGATGCGGGAAATTCAAAACCTGCTGCACGGGCAACCGGTTGAAACTTTGCAAAACCTGAAGATGGATCAACGCAATGAAATAATCAGACGGGTTAAAGTTTTGGAAGGTGTAACACAGAGGCAAATTGCCAGGGTCACGGGCGTTCATCAAAGTATTATTTTTAAAATTTGACAATAGGAGGTGAGCGAAGCAAAAAGAACGTCCCCTTGCTTCGCTTAAAAGCAACAGCTGGGAGAAGCAAAAAGAACGTCCCCTTGCTTCGCGAGGTAATTATGAAATCAGTTTTAAAGGATATTCAGGACACAGTTATTACCTATGCTAAAATCATTTCCCACATTATCAAGGTGGATGTTGAAATCGTTGATGCGAACCTTTATCGGATTGCGGGAACAGGCGTTTTTGAAAGCAAGATTAATGAAGATATGTCTTGCGAGGGCTTTGTGTATAAGACTGTTTTAGAGACGGGCGAACCGCAGCTTATTGAAGAGCCGGGCAATCATCCTCTCTGTGCAGCTTGCCCTAAACGACAGTCATGTGAGGAAAAATTAGAACTTTGTACTCCTATTAAACTCAATAACGAAATTATTGGAGTGATCGGGTTAATCTGCTTTGATAATGAACAAAAGGATCATTTGTTGCGGGAACTGGATGTTTATCGGGAGTTTCTTGATCAAATCGCCGGGTTTATCAGCATCAAAGCCTATGAGAACAAAGAAAACGAACGAACATCCATGTTAATGAAATTGCTTAATGTTGTAATTGACAACATGGGAAAGGGCGTCTTAATTCTCGATAAGGATGACAGAATTGTTCACATTAACGGCAGCGCACTGAAACAGCTATTTTTGACGCGGGATTGTTTGCAAAAAAAGATCAATATTGAAGCTACCGGCGATAATATTCTTGGGCTGGATGAATTTAAGGTTACTTTGAATGAAAAAGTGTTCTATTTGATGGGTGACATGCTGCCTGTTATCCCTCGGGTAGCTGAATATGCAAAAATATTAATATTCAACGAAATGAAGGAAGTAAAATCAAAGATCTACGATTTAACCAATATTGCCAACGAGATCAGACTAGATCATATTTTGGGTGAAGCAGAGGTAATGCGGCAATTAAAAAGGAAAATATTAAAAATAGCAGAATCGAAGTCTACTGTGTTAATCACCGGTGAGAGTGGGACGGGCAAAGAACTGGTGGCTAGGGCGATATATACGGAGAGCGTACGCCATTCCCAGCCCTTTGTGGCGATAAATTGCGGCGCCATTCCCGACACCTTGCTGGAAAGTGAGTTGTTTGGCTACGTCAAAGGCGCCTTTACTGGGGCAGATCCCCGAGGAAAGATCGGCAAATTTGAATTGGCCAATAAAGGTGTTATTTTTTTAGACGAAGTTGGCGACATGCCTTTGTATCTTCAGGTCAAACTGCTGAGGGTTCTGCAGGAACGAAAAATTACCCGGATTGGTTCCAATCAGCAAATCGATATTGACGTTCGGGTCATTGCGGCAACCAATAAGAATTTGGTACCGATGATTGCGGAGAATAAGTTTCGTGAGGACCTGTATTACCGGCTAAATGTAATCCCCTTGGAAATTCCTCCCTTGCGCGAGCGGAAAGAGGATATTAGACTGATTGCAATGCATCTTATCGAAAAATATAGTCGCTTATTTGACAAAAAAGTGTTCGGTATTGACGAGGATGCGATACGGGAACTTATTGACTATCCTTGGCCGGGTAATGTAAGGGAGCTTGAAAATACCATAGAATTTATGATTAACATGGTAGATGATATGGGCAGCCTTACAAAAGAAACGCTGCCCAATAATATCCAGGACTACATTGCCAAGGATATACCGCCTAATCCGGTTGAACGCAATTATGACAATTGCCTTATTGAGGCCGACAGCATACGGCCGATCAAGGAAATGGAACGAATGCTGATTCAAAAAGCATTGCAGATTAACGGCGATACTACGGAAGGAAAGCAATTGGCAGCGAAACAATTGGGCATTGGGATTGCCACGCTATACCGGAGAATTGAAGAGTATCAATTATCAAAGTGATAAAAAACAAAAAACACGTCTATCAAAATGATAAAAATTATCATTTTGATAGACGTGTTTTTTGTTTCAAGCTCATCTGAGCGTGGCAAAAAAAGCGGTTAAAATTGACTTTTCCGGCTCTTTTATGCGTTGGCACGGAAGTTGCAATAGTTATCATTGTAAAGTGATTAATCTAAGGAGAGGTAAGTAATGAATGAAAAAATTCAATGGATAGCTAACCAGATGAAAAAAAAGCATGAGAAAAAGGCGGCAATCGATTTTCTAAGTCCGGAGGAAATAGTAAAAGCGAAAAAGTTTCTCATGAGTTTTCCTTGTTATAAGGAAACACCGTTGCGAAATCTTGATGATCTTGCCCATAAAATGGGAGTTGCCGGTATTTATGTGAAAGACGAATCCTACCGCTTTGGCTTAAACGCCTTCAAGGTATTAGGCGGTTCTTACGCAATTGCAAGGTATCTTGCGCAGCGTTTGAACATGGATATTAGCGAATTGTCCTTTGATTTATTAACTTCCAAGGCAATAAAGGAAAAGCTTGGGGATATTACTTTTACTACGGCAACGGATGGAAATCATGGGCGTGGTGTTGCCTGGACGGCTCATCAATTAGGTCAAAAATCTGTCGTATACATGCCAAAGGGGTCTTCGCAAATCCGGCTAAAAAACATTCAAGCTGAGGGTGCCGAAGCGTATATTACGGAACTGAATTATGATGATGCTGTTCGGTTGGCCGCGGACAATTCGGATAAATATGGCTGGGTGATGGTTCAGGATACTGCATGGAGTGGTTATGAGGACATTCCAACTTGGATTATGCAGGGCTATGGCATCATGGCTGCTGAGGCATTAGAGCAGTTGAATCACTTGGGGGTAGACAAGCCGACACATATTTTTGTCCAAGCAGGAGTAGGGTCCCTGGCAGGTGCGATACAAGGCTATTATGCTTCGGTATTTTCTCCAAACACACCGAAAACAGTGATCGTAGAAGCCAATAAAGCAGATTGTCTCTACAAATCGGTTGAAGCCGGTGATGGAAAAGCAAGAATGGTTGGCGGCGATATGCAAACTATTATGGCCGGTCTGGCGTGCGGTGAGCCAAATACCATCGGTTGGGAAATTTTGCGAGATTACAGCGATATGTTTGTATCATGTCCCGATTGGGTTGCGGCTAAGGGGATGAGAATGCTGGGCAACCCGATTGGCAACGATTATCGAGTGATTTCTGGTGAATCTGGTGCTGTTACCCTGGGAGTATTAAGTGTACTGATGCAAAATGATGAGTTAAAGGAAGCAAGGGAGTACATACAATTAAATAGCGATTCAAAAGTGTTGTTGTTCAGTACAGAGGGTGATACTGATCAGGAAAAATATCGCAGCATCGTTTGGGATGGCGAATATCCAAGCTACGAGTAAAGGAGAGAAAGAAAGCATGTTAACAGAACAGAGAGAACAACAATTAATTACCTTGTGCCGTGAATTAATTCAAAAACAAAGCTACTCCGGCGAAGAAAATTTAGTAGTAGAACGAATTAGGACGGCATTTAAAGAAATGGGTTTTGACGATGCATTTGTCGACGAGTACGGCAATATCATCGGTCATATCAAGGGAAATCGCCCGGGGAAATCCATTCTGTTTGATGGACATATTGACACCGTTCCTGTTGCAGATGATTCCAAGTGGAAGCACGCACCATTTGGCGGCGAAGTGGAGGATGGAAAGATTTATGGCAGGGGAGCCTCCGACATGAAAGGCGCCATTAGTGCCATGATTACTGCGGTCGCTTTTTTTGCCTCGGATACTGGGCGGGATTTTGCCGGTGACATCTATATTTCTTGTGTAGTGCATGAAGAATGTTTTGAGGGTGTAGCCGCAAGAAAAATCAGTGAAAGAATTCATCCTGATTATGTAATTATCGGTGAAGCATCTGAACTTAATTTGAAACGCGGCCAACGCGGCCGGGCGGAGATTGTGGTGGAAACCTACGGCAAACCTGCTCATTCGGCTAATCCGCAAAATGGAATCAATGCGGTTTATCAAATGGCCAAGTTAATCGAACAAATTAGAAACTTAGCCACCTCATCGCAAGCGGAATTGGGGCAAGGAATACTTGAACTAACCGATATAAAATCTTCGCCGTATCCGGGAGCATCAGTGGTACCCGATTACTGCCGGGCAACTTATGACCGGAGATTATTAGTAGGAGAGACCAAAGAGTCCGTTCTTCGACCCATTTTAGATTTGATCCAGCAGATGACCTTGCATGACAGCCAATTCAAAGGAGCAGCATATTATGCTACCGGCTCCGAGAAATGCTATACGGGCAAGGTTATTGAGGGGGAACGGTTTTTCCCGGGTTGGTTGTATGAGGAACAGGATGAATTTGTGCAGGCAGCGCTCCATGGCTTGAAGGATGCTGGCTTGCAGCCGGAGGTCACCAATTATTCATTCTGTACCAATGGCAGTCATTATGCCGGCGAGGCAGGCATCAAGACAATCGGTTTTGGGCCTTCCCGCGAAAATTTAGCCCATACAATCGATGAGTATATTGAAATCGATCAGTTGTTTAAGGCAGCACAAGGCTACTATGGCATATTGAAATCCGTATTGAAGAAATAGCTGTACGAAAAGAAGAAATATATTCTGGTGAGGTGAAGAAAAATGCGCATATTGATAAAAAATGGATTGCTTGTTGACGGTACGGGCAGCAATGGATTTAAGGGAAGCTTAGCCATAGAAAATGACAAAATTATTGCGATGGGTCAAGTTCAGGAAGAAGGGTTTGACCGGGTAATCGATGCGCAAGGCTTAGTTGTGGCTCCGGGATTCATCGATACTCACAGCCACTCTGATTTACAATTGCTGATTGATCCGTATGTGAAACCGAAAGTAATGCAAGGCATTACGACGGAGGTTCTGGGACAAGACGGAATTTCCATGGCTCCGTTACCCAAACAGTATATCGGCCCTTGGCGAAAGAATCTGGCCGGACTCGATGGCGATAGTGATGATATTGATTGGAACTACGAAACAACCCAAGGCTATTTGGACCTGATTGAAAAATCCGGAGTTGGTATCAATGAAAGTTATTTGGTACCGCACGGCAATATCCGCATGGAAGCGATGGGACTGGATAATCGGCTGCCTAACGCGGACGATCTGCAAAAAATGTGTGATATCACTAGGCGTGAAATGGAAGCCGGAGCTTTTGGGTTGTCCACAGGACTGATTTATATGCCTTGCGCCTATTCCGAGACGAACGAAATTATTGAAATGTGTAAAGTAGTCGCTGAGTATAACGGGTTGTTCGTCATTCACCAGCGCAGTGAGGCAGACACCATTTTGGAATCCATGGAAGAAGTGATTCATATTGGCCGGCAGTCAGGAGTGAGAATTCATTTTTCCCACTTCAAAGTCTGCGGCAAGAAAAATTGGGGCCATATTGAATCGGTAATCGCCTTATTGGAAAAGGCTCAAGCCGAGGGGATAAAAGTTTCCTTTGACCAATATCCCTATGTGGCCGGCAGCACCATGCTGGGCGTCATATTGCCCCCCTGGGTTCATGATGGCGGCACAGACAAACTGATCAAGCGGCTGGAAGACCCTGTTTTGCGCAAAAAGATGATCCATGATATTGAAAATGGGATCGCTGGCTGGGATAATTTTGTTGATTTCGCCGGATTGGATCAAATCTTTGTTACGAGTGTCAAGACGGAAATGAATGCGGATTTGATTGGAAAAAATTTGATTGAAATCGGTCGAATTCGCGGCAAAGAACCATTGGAGGCCACGTTTGATTTATTGCACGACGAAGAAAATGCCGTGGGCATGGTGGATTTTTACGGTACTGAGGAACACGTAATCCGTTTTTTAACCCGGCCTGAACAGAACGTTTGCACCGATGGTTTATTAGGCGGCAAGCCGCATCCCCGGGTTTTTGGGTCCTTCCCCCGGGTGTTAGGGAAATATGTGAGGGAAGACAAAGCGTTGACTCTGGAAGCTGCCATTCGGAAGATGACTAGCAAGCCGGCAGAAGTCTTAGGTTTTACCGGTAGAGGCGTTTTAAAAGTTGGAAACTATGCTGATGTAGTTGTTTTCAATCCGGAAACAATTATTGATAAAGGAACTTTTATCGATCCGATCCAATACCCGGAGGGCATAGAATATGTGCTGATTAACGGGGCTGTGGCAGTGGAAAACGGTACGCAAAGCAAACAATTGCCCGGACGGGTTCTTAGACGAGGCAAGTAGCAATTACATGAAATTGATGTAAAAAATAATATTTGGAGGCTATACCATGAAAACAGTGGTTAATACAGATAAGGCGCCGGCAGCAATCGGACCCTATTCGCAGGCTATCAAAGCAGGAGGATTTTTATTCGTATCAGGACAGCTTCCCGTCGATCCAATCAGCGGTAATATCGTTGACGGTGGGGTAGGAGCGCAAACCAAGCAATCTTTGGCGAATATGAAGAGCATCTTGGCGTGCCAAAACGTTAGCATGGAAAATGTTGTAAAAACTACCGTATTTTTAGCAAACATGAATGATTTTCAAACGGTGAATGGCATTTATGCCGAGTATTTCAGCAAGGAAGCTCCAGCACGGTCTTGTGTCCAAGTAGCAAAATTACCCAAGGATGCCTTAGTTGAAATTGAAGCCATCGCAATACTTGGTTAAACGGCGGTAAAGATGGAAATTTTACAAGCGAAATATAATGAAATGAAATGTGAGGGAAATAATGTATGACTACTGAGGTAAAGAAACAAGGCTTTCGTTGGAAACTTCGGTATACTATTCTTACAATTATTTGGTCAGGCTGGCTGTTCTCGTTTCTGGATCGTATGGTTATCAGCATCTCGTTGCCATTCATTGGTCAGGATTTTAATCTTGATGCAACCACCCAAGGAGCAATATTGAGCGCATTTTTTGCTGGGTACGCACTGTTCCAAATACCGGGCGGGATGTTGGCAGATCGGTTTGGTTTCCGAAAAGTAATGGCACTGGCTATCGCTTGGTGGTCGATTTTTACAAGTATCACCGGTTTTGTGGCAAGTTATCCGTTGATGTTATTTTGCCGTTTCGTTTTTGGAGTTGGCGAAGGTTGTTTCCCGGCGGCTTCTTGGAAAGCGATTGCTACTTATTTCCCTCGCAGTGAAAGAGGCAGGGCCACTTCCATCCAATCCTCGGTGAATACATTAGGACCGGCTGTCGCTTCGCTGGTTGCTGCAGGGATCATTGCTCTCTATGGATGGCGTACTGTTTTCATCGTCCTTGGTATTCCGGGACTGCTCATTGCAATCGCTATCTGGATTTATTTCAGAGACAATCCGGCCGAACATCCCTCTATGACAAAAGAGGAATTGGCTGAACTGGCTGAAGATACGGTGGACGTTAAGGCGAATGAAAAGCCTAACACGGGGATGAGTTTTAAAGAATTCATGAAAAAACCAATCCTTTGGCAAATGGTTCTGATTTGGTTTTTGTTTGACATCACTTTCTGGGGTTATGTTTCTTGGCTGCCATCTTACCTTATGAAGGTTCGCGGGTTCTCCTTGATTAAGACGGGTATCACGGGATCCATACCATTTTTTGTAGGAACGATTGGTACGCTTGTTGGTGGATATTTATCTGATCGGACCAAGGGACAACGGAAATGGATTTATATTCCGAACGCTCTGATTGCTAGCTTCTTCCTTTATATGACGTATACTGTTCCGTCAGCGAATATGGCTGTTGTGTATCAAAGTGTTTCGGCGTTCTTTATGTTCCTGGCTATGGCAGCTTTTTGGGGACTTGTTATGGATACGATCCCGCCTCATATCATGGGATCCAGTTCGGGAACGGTAAACTTTGGCGGACAGGTAGCCGGTTTTATCTCGCCGTTCGTCATGGGATACCTGATTGATAAGAGCGGTGGGTCGTTTGATACGGCGTTTATCTTTCTGATCATTGCGATGGTTGCATCTATATTTGTTGCATTGACGGTACAGAAACAAGGCAGTACGGCAAGCAACGGTTAATGTGAATGGGGATGCGCCGACAGATTAAACTGCGGCGCATCCCCATTCTTTAAGATCAAATATCGAGTCAAATTATTTCTGATTGTTCCCATGCATCCTTGACGATTTGCTTTCGGGTACACCCTTTGAAGTCGATAATTGATTTATTACCACCGGAGTATTTTTTAATTAGGTCAACGTTAATCATGGGTAAGCCCTCCCAACTTAATTCGATGTATCATTTCTGTATATTCTAGCGAATTCCTGCTGAAATAAAAAACGAGTCTAACTTATTTCAAGCAAGTATGCTGTAAGACCTAGGCCTCTAAGGCCGGGGTCTTACAGCATACTTGCTTATTACTGATCAGAAGAAGCAAGGGGACGTTCTTTTTGCTTCTTTTGCAAAGGATGATAGAAATTGTGATTCTTAATGCGTTATTTTGAATAAAGGTTCCAGCAAATTTTTGACGAATTATTATTTTGACGAATTATTATTTTGACGAATTATTATTTTGACGAATTATTATTTCGAAGATAAAGTTATTTTAATATATAGACCGTAGCATCGGACATCAGAATATGGAACTTTTTTGTTTCAAATAGTAAATGATCTAAATAGCGGCGATACTATTATCGCCGCTATTGGAGTGTTTTAAAGAATATCCAGCTATAGGAGGCGATACGGGTGTTGGTAAAAGAAATTATGTTGGAAAATCCTAAGACTTTACTATGCGGAAATACCATAGCCGATGCATGTGAACTTTATAATCAGCAGGGAGTAAATTGTGCACCGGTTATCAACGAAGAAGGCAAAGTGGTTGGGATTTTAACCGTTTTCCGACTATTACAGGCGTTAAAAGAAGGTGCTTCGTTTTTTTCATCCATTGAACAGATTATGGATCCAAATATTTCAACTTTTCCTGAGGATACGGATTTTAATGAAGTTTGTGCTCTCCCTGTTGATCGCCTGATCATTTTAAATAAACATGGCTTCTTGGCGGGAGTTCTGACGAGGATGGAGCTAATTAACAAAGTTCACCACGCATTGGAAAAGACGGAATCTGATTTAAGTGTTATGCTCCGTTCGATTTATAATGGAATTATCGGAGTGGACCATACCGGTGAAGTATGTTATTTCAATGCAGCAGCAGAAAAACTGACTGGTCTAGTAAGCAAAGATATTTTAGGACAATCTGCAGAGGTGTTACTAAAACATCTTGATCTTGATTTGAAACATTTTGAAACTTCTTCAGACCCATTAGTAGAACGGTTTCGGATCGGGAATAAAACGATCTTGATTCAACATAGTCCGATTGAAAGAGAAGACCATAATGGAGGCTATGTTCTTGTCTTGCAAGACATTTCTGCATTAGAAGAATTATCCGGAGAGTTACAATCGGCATGGTTACTAAATAAGGAATTGGAAGGGGTTATTCAGTCCTGTTATGATGGAATTGTTGTCATCGATTGCGGTGGAACGATTGTCCGCGTGAATGATAGTTATTTACGGATCATTGGCGATGGAACCCAAGAGGACTTGATTGGTAAAAATGTTGCGACATTAATAGACAAGCATTGCCAACTCGATAGCATATATAAAAACATTACCGCGAGCCTGCAAAGTTTTAATTTAGCGATAAAAACGACAGATGGCAAAGATATCGTCTTTTCAGGAAGTATCGTAACTAATGATATTGGTCATATTGCCCAAATTGTGATCACTTTACGTGATTTTACCGAATTAAACTTATTCAAAATGGAAGCGGCCCGGGCGGCATTGGAACTCGGTGAGTTGCGTTCGAGGCAATTTGAGGACGATGACCTCATCTTTAAAAGCTTAGCTATGCAGCGTGTCGTTCAACAAGCTTTGCGTGTGGCGCCAACAGATTCAACGGTCATGCTCAACGGGCCATCAGGAGTTGGAAAAGAAAAATTGGCAAAATATATTCATAAACATAGCTTGCGAGCTGAAAAACCGATGATTTGCATTAATTGTGGAGCCATTCCTGAACCGCTGATCGAGTCGGAATTTTTTGGCTATGAAAAAGGCGCTTTTACTGGAGCTCATCGTGATGGAAAACCAGGATTATTAGAATTAGCTGATGGTGGAACAGTATTTTTGGATGAAATTGGGGATATGCCACTTCATATGCAAGTGAAATTGTTGCGGGCATTACAAGAACAGGTTATCTATCGGATTGGCGGATCAAAGCCGGTGAAACTTAATATTCGTATCTTGGCAGCTACCAATAAAGATCTTAAACAGTTAGTTGTTAATAAAAGTTTTCGTGAAGATTTATACTATCGATTAAATGTTATTCCTTTGCATATCCTTTCATTACAGGACCGAAAGCAAGATATTTTAATCTTGGCGATTTCTTTTTTAAATCATTTCAATAAAAAAAACAATATGGATAAAAAGTTAAGTCTGGAGACATGCCAGTTAATTGAAAATTATTCATGGCCAGGAAATGTTCGGGAACTTAAGAATTTGATTGAGCGAGTAGTTATCATGTCCGACGAAGAGGTCATTACCCCACGGCATCTGCCTATCGAATTTCGAGAAGTAATGCAAATTGAAGAATGGACCCCGAAATTGATGGATATTATTCCTTTGCAGCAGGCAAAAGAAACAACAGAACGCGAATTAATTCGCATGGCATTAGAGACAAAAAATAGTTTGCGAAAAACAGCGCAGATGTTGGGAATATCTCATTCAACATTACTTCGAAAAGCCCAACAGTATGGAATAATGGTTCAATCATGAAAACAGTGGTCTATTATTGAACCGTTATAATGGCGAAAAACAGAGCCGGCTGGTTTGAAATAAAACCAAAAGGCTCTGTTTTTCTTGTTTTAAATTGGATGAGAAACGCAAAATGCCCTTAGGTTACTGCATTCACAATGTTGGCATGGTTATTGCAATAAAGATTTGTATGTTTGGGAAAAGTAACAAAAAGAAGGGGATGAAACTTTGAACGAATACGGATATTGGATTTTGGGATTGGCAGTGGCGTATACGGCAATTCTTATTGTTTTGGGAAATGTCGTAAAACGCAAAGCAGTTTCCGCAGAGGGTTTTTGGGTCGGAGGAAGAAGCTTTAAGCCCTGGATGGTTGGAGTTTGTATAACAGGATTGTTTTCTGGATCGACTTTTATCGCGGTAATGGAACTTTCTTACATTAAGGGTGTCTCTGCAGCTTGGTATGGGGTTGCAGAAATGACACATATTCTTATTATTGCGGCCTTATTGGGCCTATTCCATAAGAAAATGAAGGTTACTGTATCAGGACTCATTGGTGAGCATTTTGGACGAGTAGCACTTGGGTTAGGAGGTGCAATTACTGCATTTACCTTTCCAATGTTTTCTGTGGCGACCACGTTGGCTTTTGCTTCGGCAATTTCGGCATTCACCAGTTTGCCATTAACAGTGACGGTGACTATAAGTGCTGTATTATTGCTGGTGTATCTTCAGGCTGGTGGAATGTGGTCGGTGGTTGTCACTCAAACGGCAAATAGTGTGGTTTTCCTTGCCATGTTTTTAGTTGGTCTCTTTGCACTATTTATTAAACCGGGATTAGCAGGATTTATGGACTTTGCGGCTCAACGTCCGGAAATGTTTGATCCGACCAATGTTGGCCTGCAAATAATCATTGCTTGGTTTGCGACTTTTTTTATTAATATTTTGTTGGCACAGGCTTGCTTGCAAATGACATTATCATGCAGGACTGTCGAAGAAGGCCGCAAAGGTTTGCTGATGGCAGTCGGTGGAAATATTATTTTCGTAGTCTTGGGAGTTGCTTTTGGAGTAGCGGCAGCTATTGTTGTGCCTGGCGGTGCACGTGGAATGATACAGGTTCCTCTCTATCTGGCACAGGTTCTCCCTGCTCCGTTGGTTGGCGTATTTTTCCTTGGCGTCTGGGCTTGTGCTTTGGGCTGGGGAGCTCCTTGTCAGTTTTCAGGAGCAACTAGCCTGGGACGTGATGTTATGGGCGCAGTGAACCCGGCAGCATCTGATGAAAAGAAAGTGTTCTACACGAAAATTTCCTTGGTAGCATTAACGATTATTATGATTGGTTTCAGCCTTTTGCGGAGCGATCAGGCTGCTTGGTGGAATATACTGGGATGGACGCTTCGTAATGGGGCAACTTTTGCTCCGGTTGTCGCCGCGCTATTTTGGCCGATGGCGACTGCAAGGGCGGCGATTGCGGCAATGGCCTTCGGTTTTATCGGCGGATTGACTTGGTACTATTTGGGAGACTGGCATCCGGCGAAGTTTTTTATGAACATTCACCCTGCTTTTCCCGGAATGACTGTCAATATTCTTACAATGATCGCATTTTGCCTAATTGAGCAAGCGGGTAAATGGCAAATTGGCGGCAAGAACATCTCTTCGCTAAAGAAAAACATCGGGATTGCTGGCGGACTTGTTTCTGTTGGAACATTACTATATAGTTCGATGAATTTTGCATTGTTAACAAAAATGGGCTTGCTGGGATTATCTCTCTTTGCGATTGCGACAGGATTATTTGTCATGGTGGTGACGCTGGTTGTAATGCGCGAGGAGAAGAACACGGCAAAAAAAATTGTATAGTTTTGAACTGTTGTATCAAATGTAATTTAAAAATGGAGGCTGAAGAATATGGCAGATGTGCGTGTAAGTTGGCAGGAAAATATGAATTTCGTGGGACAGGATGATTCTGGGCATATGGTCTCAATGGACGCCGGACCGATTTATGGTGGAATGAATCAGGGAATAAGGCCGATGGAACTATTATTGACTGCAGTCGCTGGCTGCAGCGGGATAGAGCTGACCCATATTTTGAATAAAATGCGAATTTCCTTCGATAGTTTGGTGATTGATGTAAAGGGACAACGGGCTGAGGACCATCCGAAAATATTTACCGGTATCCAAATTATCTATCGTTTTACCGGGCATGGACTGATCCCAGGCAAAGTGAATCAGGCGCTTAAATTAACAGATGAGACGTATTGTTCAGTTTCAAACATGGTAAACAAAGCGGCAGAGATTTCTTATTCATTTGAAATTAATGGGGAGCGTTATGATTATCCATTTGCAACTTCTCATGAAACCAAAGGCGTATAAAGGAGGACATTATGGATCCGCAGGAATATAAATATTATCGCGCTCACACCTGGGTAAAGGTGGAGGGAAACTTGGCCCGGATAGGAATTACCGATTTCGCTCAAAAACAGCTTCGGGATATTGTTTTTGCGAATGTTTTTGATGACTCAGAAATGATCACCGCTGGTACAGCGCTTGGATCGTTGGAATCGGTAAAGTCCACTTCGGATGTGATTGCACCAATTGATGGAAAAATTGTCGAAATCAATGCTAAGATTTTTGATAACCCGGAAATCATCAATCAGGCGCCATACAGCGATGGCTACATGGTATTGGTGGAAATTAAGAATATGGAACAGGTTGAGGCACTGATGAGTTCAGCAGAGTATGCAGCTATGTTAGATCAAGCAGGGAAATAAGAGGTGAGTTTGTTGAAGTATGATGTTGCAATTATTGGAGGCGGCCCTGGCGGATATACCGCCGCGGTCCGGGCCGCTCAAAAGGGAAAGTCGGTTATCTTGATTGAGAAGGAACAAATCGGCGGGACTTGTCTTAACTGGGGGTGTATTCCTACTAAGGCTTTAGCAGCTGGAGCGGAAATGATCTCGAAAATTCGACATTCTCAAGAATTTGGAATTGAAACGGGTCCAGTTCATGTGAACTTCAGCAAATTGATGGACCGGAAGCAACGGGTAGTGGAACAATTGAAAGCGGGTATTGAAGCGTTATTAATAAAGAACAAAGTCGATTACTGCCAAGGGGAAGCCAGATTCATTGATGATCGAACGTTATCTGTTTCGAATGTTGATCAGAATGTTCGCATTGTGAATGCGCGCCATATTGTTATAGCAACCGGCTCTGGTCCAGCGCTTATTAGTTCCTTGGGCTATGATGGGCAAAGGGTCATCACTTCGAATGAAGCATTGATGATGTCGTCTATTCCTGAAAGATTGATTATTATTGGCGGGGGTGTTATTGGTTGTGAGTTCGCGTCAATTTTTTCAATACTGGGAAGCAAGGTGACAATCATTGAAATGCAACCGAGCATTTTATCGACCATGGATCGGGAAGTTTCTCAGTTGATGTCGGGACTCTTTAGACGGCAAAAGATTGATATTGTAACGCGTGCCTCCATTGCAGCGGTGCGTAAAGAAGCGGGTAAAGTAGTTGTGCAGTTGGAAAACGGGAAAGAGGTTGAGGGTGATAGAGTGCTGCTGTCGATTGGGAGGGTTTTGAACTCTTCAGGCTTGGGGCTGCAAGAGGTGGGCGTAGAGCAAGGAGACCGGGGAGAAATTATTGTTAATGAGCAGTTAGAGACTTCTGTTCCTGGAGTCTTTGCCATTGGTGATGTTACAGGAAGATTGCAACTAGCCCATGTTGCAGCAACGCAAGCGTTGATTGCTGTAGACAAAATTTGCGGGATCACAAGGTCGATTGATTATGCAAAGGTGCCATCCTGCATATTTACGCAGCCCGAAATAGGGTCAGTTGGTTTGACGGCAGAGGCTGCAATAAAAAAGGGCTACTCTATTAAAACGGCTAAATTTTCGTTGCTCTCGTCCGGGAAAGCTCATGCTATGGGAGAAACAACCGGATTCGTCAAAATAATAGCCGAATCGGAAACAAACCATTTGTTAGGAGTTCATATTGTTGGCGCACACGCTTCCGATTTGATTGCAGAGGGCGCATTGGCTCTCGAACTAGGATTAACATCAGAGCGCCTGACCGAAGTAATCCACGCACATCCGACCCTTTCTGAGGCTTTTCTTGAAGCCGCCGAAGGCATACAAGGATTATCGATTCATGGCGTAAATTAATTTATCTTCATTCGGACATGTTTTTCAGAACCGTTTTTAAAGCGAGACAATAGAAACCGAGGCATATTTATTGAGTGCGCTAAGATGCATTCATAATAACTCAGTTAAAGCACAGCTAACATCAATACCTGAAAAATATAACTGGAGTAGCTGTAAAGCATATTATAAAGGACAAGATTTTTTTGGTTTGACTGATTTTTCCTTTATTCTCGATTCTTTGCACAGAAACAGAGAATCGAGAATAAAGGAATTAGATGATTTTATGAAAAAAGACAATACGGATCAATTCATGGGAAATTCAAGAATTGATGAACGGGCAACCGATCGGGATTTTGCAAAGGTTAAAGATAGATCAACGCAATGGAATGATTTGCCAAATTAAACGCATAAAAGGTGTAACGCAACGACAAATTGCCAGAATCATGGGCATTCATCCAAGTATCTCTGATTGTTCCCATGCATCCTTGACGATTTGCTTTCGGGTACACCCTTTGAAGTCGATAATTGATTTATTACCACCGGAGTATTTTTTAATTAGGTCATCGTTAATCATGGGTAAGCCCTCCCAACTTAATTCGATGTATCATTTCTGTATATTCTAGCGAATTCCTGCCTGCAGCGTTTATGCGTCGATAACATAAAACAAAGATCAAATGGTGTTCCCGTATAAAAATCCATACAGGAAAAACAATGATGTATATTATTGTATTAAATACACAATAACAAGAATACAATGTAAATAATTATAATAATTAAAATATTCGGCAAATATTGTCATGAAGCAATTGACAGGAATAATTCCAGTGGAGTACAATAAAACCATACCCTTGAAATTGGATGGTGAAAAGCTAAGGAAAAGTGGAAGAATGTCCACAATGGCGAATGAAACTTCCCGATCAAAAATCTAATAGTGTAAAGTGATCCAGTTTTACCCGATCCTATTCATATTTGGTATTGCAATCAAATAGTGATATAGGGGACGCATTGAAGCATAAAACGTATGTGGTCACTTGTTTTATGCGGAGCGAGTAGTGAAACCACCTCTAAAGAATCTGAATAGAGGTGGTTTTTTGTTCCCTAAAACGGATCTAAGAGATTTAACTGAAAGTGAGTGTCATTGCTGCAACGGCTTGGAAAAACTGATGAGGGGGATTGGAATGAAGCCATTAGTTATTTTCGGAGCAGCTTTTTTTGACGTAATCAAACTGATTGATGCAATAAATCGGCATGCTCCAACATGGAATTTGCTTGGTTTTATTGATGATACCCAAGAAATACAGGGCAAGAGCTTTATGGGGTATCCGATATTGGGCGGAAGGGAAAGGATACCTGAGTTAAACCTGCAAGGAGTTTATTTTGTCAACAACGTACATGGTCCGCGAAATAAAAAAGTGGTCGCTGATATGTTATTGGATCAAGGTTGTCGTATTGCGACTTTAATACATCCAGGCATTGATATGAATTACGTTACTACCGGTATTGGCTGCATATTGCCTGATGGCTGTGTAGTTGGGAGTGGGACTCGAATTGGTAATTTTGTAACTCTTCGGTTGAGAGTCTTATTAAGTCACGATGTTAAGGTAGAAGATTATGTTTTTGTGGGACCCGGTGCGATTATTGGCGGAGAGACGATTTTAAAGGAGGGAGCCTTTGTTGGTGCTGGTGCAACAGTCATGTTGTATCGTGAAGTTGGCGCAGGGGCCATGGTCGGTGCCGGTTCCGTCGTAACGAAAGATGTTATGGCGCACACTACGGTTGCCGGAGTTCCGGCTCGGGAATTATCGGAGAAGAGGGGGTAAATATTTTGAAGCCGTTAGTTATTAATTTAGCTCCCACAGGAATGGTGCCTACTCGGGAGGATACTCCATATGTTCCGATTACGCCAGAAGAAATAGCGAATGATGTCTGCCGATGCATTCCACTTGGGGTCTCGATGGTCCATCTTCATGCTCGGGATGAAAATGGTTATCCCACCTATCGAAAAGAAGTATATGCTCGCATTATAGAGGGAATCCGCAATGTTGATTCGGAAATTATTATTGTTGTTTCTACAAGCGGACGCAATATTCCCGAATATGAAAAACGTTCTGATGTGTTGGGCTTAGAAGGAGATTACCGGCCAGATATGGCAAGTTTGACATTAAGCTCATTGAATTTTGCTAAAACTGCCAGTACCAACAGTCCGGCAATGATTGAAAGTCTTGCCGAGCGGATGCTAGAGCGTGGCATACTTCCTGAATTCGAGGTATTTGACTTGGGAATGGTAAACTATGCACATTACTTGATCAACAAAAAAAATATCCGTCCTCCTTACTACTTTAATATTTTGCTCGGGAATGTGGCAACAGCGCAAGCAAAACTGCTTCATCTTGGCCTGATCATGTCGGAACTTCCAACTGGCTCCATTTGTTCGGTTGGCGGGATCGGCAACTCACAGGTGATTGCTAATTCTTTGGGTATTTCGGTAGCTGACGGAGTTCGTACCGGCTTGGAGGATAATATTTGGATGAATGATGATCGTGCCGTTCTTTCGACTAATTATGACCTAGTGGAACGTGTGACACGGCTCGCTAAAGAATTAAATCGACCGATTGCTACTCCCGAACAAGTGCGCAGCATGCTGAAACTTTCAATATGCCGACAAAAATTACACTGTTTGAAATAAAAAACGAGTCTAACTTATAGTAAGCAAGTATGCTGTAGGACCCCGGCCTCTAAGGCCGGGGTCCTACAGCATACTTGCTTACTATTGAGCAGCTAATGCAATTTTGAACTCATAGCGGGTTAACAATGGGCTGTCCGGCAGTTTCCAGTTAGGGATAAGCTTATATCTGTTTGCGTAAGGCTTAAATAATTCCAATACATTTTCCCTGGTGATCTGCTTTTGATCATATATGTCCGGTAGAACAATGAGGTACAGAGAATTGTCACGTTCTTTCAACAAAAGAGCTTGATAGGTAATGATCACAGGCGTACCCACATCGACTAATTCGTATAATTCTTCAACATCAACATTATGCATGCGAATGCAGCCGCCAGATACTGGATAATCAATATCCCAATCCTTATTTGTGCCATGAATTCCGTAGGTGGGTTTAAATTCCATCCATCGAGTGCCTAACGGATTATTGCTTCCTGGCGGAACGGGAGTCTTATCCAAAAAACCTGAACCGGGAATCCACGTGGGATTTTTTTCTTTATAAAATATTTTGTAATTGCCGATTGGGGTTCGCTCATACGGAGTTCCCAATGCAATTGGATATTCTTTTACCAGTTTGTCACGATCCAATAACCGCAACATAAATTCAGGCACATTAATATGAATTTCCGGCGCCGCCCACGCGGTAGGATAAAAAGCCCAAAGGAACAGTAAGGCTAGAATTAGAATGCGCATGAATTGTCTCCTGATGATCAAATTTTTAACCGGCCCCCTAAGGAACAATAATCACGGGAGTGCCATATTGAACCATAGAGTATAATACTTCTAAATCAGCATCCTGCAAAGCGAGGCAGCCTTCAGTCCAGTTCAACCCCTGTTTTGTCAAATCTTCCCTTCCGCCGTGTATGCCAATCCAGCCTCCCAATGCTGTATTTTGCGGCGGCAGGACTTTTTGGGCGGCAGCGCCAACAATTTCATTGTATTGGTCTGAATTAATCAGGTTATTTTCGAGACCTTTTTGTGCATGAACAGGAGTAGGATAACTTAAACCCAGCCATTTACGACCGAGATAAGGATGATCGTTCAAACGGTCCTTCTCTGTGATAAAAAACTGGCCTTCGGGGGTGCGATTGTCACCTTGCCTTTGTTTATCGCCTTGCGGATTTACTCCGGACACGCATAAAAAACTTTTCAATGGATTTCCTTGGTAAAATACGGTCAGCTTGTTAGCGGATTTTTCTATCAAGACGACGATATCCTGTTGCGTGGTAAGCGCTTGCAGATCTTGTTTTAAAGCCGCCTCGGCTTTTGAAAAATTCCAGGATAAACTACTGAATAGGACAAAGATAGCGATAATAATTAAAAATTTCTTACTCAAATGCGTACACCAACTTTAACATAAATTGAGAATTCACTTAAACAAATCCAACGAAAACGCTCCATTGCGAAAAGGGATTTTGGTTGTTTTAATAAATCAACCAAACATATTCGCGGCATATTATTATTTTCCTGCAAAGACTGGTAGAAACGTTTGTAAATATAAGGGGACTATGATATTATATTTAAATTAATAAAAACGAATGGAGAAATGTAAATCATGTCTGATTTGCCAAAGTGCCCAAAATGTAATTCAGAGTATACTTACGAAGATGGACGTCTTTTAGTTTGTCCGGAATGTGCCCATGAGTGGACATTAGAATTAGAAACCGGAAACATGGAAGACAAAAAAATTATCAAGGATGCAAATGGAAATATCTTAACCGATGGTGATTCTATAACAGTAATAAAAGATCTTAAAATTAAAGGGAGTTCATCAGTCTTAAAGATAGGTACAAAAGTTAAAAATATCCGGTTAGTCGACGGAGATCATAATATTGATTGTCAAATAGATGGCTTTGGAGCTATGAAATTGAAATCTGAGTTTGTTAAAAAGATATAGATATTGTTTTTATGCAACAGCTGATTCTATGGGTAGGAGCAAAGGAAATTTGAGTCTGGGTGATTTTTTGCGATCACCCGGATTTTTTTATAAAAAGATCCCTTTGTAAGAGGTTGAAAAACTTGCAAATAGAAAAATTTACTATTTTATTGCAATAATATCCATTTTTTTATATAATAGCCATGTTGTGTGAATGCATAAACATGGTTTAAATACGCTATGATTGAAGATACTGACGGTTCGTAAAAAACTGATAAAAAATATGTTTTTCAGTATTAGGCAAACTTGTCGAAAGGCGAGGACGCAAAGCGATGGGTCTACGAGCAGAGATGCTTATGATTGCCACGCTGCCAGCAATTAGTTGTTGCCTAATTATTGTGAGACGGTTATGAATCGTCTCATTTTCATGTTCGTGCAAGAAATTCTGCAGACAGCAAAAAAATGTCGGGATGAGAGCAAGTGCTGTTCAGACCGTTAGTCCCAAATTACTTACTGATGGCGTTTTTTAAAGGGGAATGCCCATGAAGTTTTTAAACAGCAAAGAAATTGTTATCGTGGTGGGAATTTGTCTTGTTTCAGCTTTAGGAGCACTGTATTTGAAAATGTCTCTTTCGACTCCAATCAAGATCGGTTTTTCCGGCAGTTTAACGGGGGTTAAATCCGAGATGGGTGTGAATGGCAGAAACGGGACACTTTTGGCAGTTGAGGACATCAACCGTCAGGGCGGGATAAAAGGAAGAAAAGTCGAGCTTGTAGTGGCGGATGACAAACATAGCAAAAAAGCAGCGTTAGAGGCAGACCGATATTTAGCAGGGCAAGGGGTCCGGTTTATTATCGGCCATATGACCAGCGACATGGCCGAATTGACAGTTCCTTTTGCGGATAGCAAAGGTTTGCTCCTGATTAGTCCAACTATCAGTACGGAAGATTTGACGGGGTTGGATGATCATTTTATCCGTATTATTCCTTCTAATAAAGTGCAGGCAGGTTGTTTGGCGAAAGCCGCGACAGTGTATGCGGGCGTTAACAAAATCGTGGCAGTGTACGATGCTGAGAATGCTTCTTTTGCGAAGCCGATTATCGTTGCTTTTCAAGAAAATCTGAAAAGAACTTCCGGAGATATTATTTTAGTTGAAACCTACCATACACAAGAAGATTTTACGGAAATTTTACTTAGGATCCAAGCAACGGATGCAAATGGAATTTTAATTGTTGCATCTTCCATTGATGCGGCGATGTTTTGTCAGCAAACCAAAAAAATGGGGATCAAAAAGCTGATGTTTTTCCCTATGTGGACAATGACCAATGACTTTATTTTGGCAGGAGGAACTGCCGTAGAAGGAGCTTATCTCATCAACCAGGAAGATCTTGCTTCGGAAGTTCTCGCTTATCGTGATTTTCGCCAGAGGTATAACAAACGGTATGGAGCTGAACCAACTTATTCGGCAATACTGAGTTATGATGCGGCTATGGTATTATTTGAAGGGATGAATTCGGCGCCGGAAATGTCTGCTGACGGAATCAAGACAGCCATTTTGCAAAAAGAACGATTTCAGGGGCTGCAACAAGAAATTCAAATTGATCGTTACGGCGATGCTGTCGGCGGATATTATCTGTATCGCGTCCGGGACGGGGTTTTTGTTAAGGTGGGGCCGATATGAAACTGCAAAAGTATTTAGTAAATAGGCAATTGTTCTTACTTGTGGTACCCCTGTGCATATTTGCTGGAATGATGTTTCATTTTGTTTCTCAGTATATACAAAATGAAATATATGCGAAAAATTATATGATTGCCCACTCGATGGGCAACCATATGGCGACGATGTTAGATGATCCGCTGCGCCTGTTGAAGCAGATCCGGGCCGTGTATGATCAACCGGAAGAAGTTTCACCCGAGAAAACCGATCTTTTAATCAGCACTATTTTGCAGCAAGAGCCGTATTTTGAAAGCATTGAGATTTTAGATGATCATGGCCTTATCACACATCGAATTCCGGGTAATAAGAATATGCTTGCTATTGATCGGTCACGCCAGGAATTTTTTAAGCACATCAAACAAGGAGAGGAATTTTTCTGGTCAAATTCCTTCATCTCTGCAGAAACAGGACGTCCGACGGTAATGCTTGCGATTCCCTTGCAAAATAAAATTCTGGCAGGATATTTAAGCTTAAGCCGACTCAATCTATTATCGGAAGGCTTGAAAGAGAATTATGGGAGCGATTTTTTTATTGCCGTAACGGATGCCAATGGAGTTTACATTTCGCATTTGGACGACGACCGGGTATTGCAGCGGCAAGCAGTAGAAGAGGCTTCATCATTATATCAACAAAATCATGCGGAACAAAAAAATTATCGTACACGAATTTCAGGTAAAGATTACTTGGTCAGCATAGATGAAATTCGTGATGTAAGATGGCATATTATCGTGTATCAATCGTATAATGAAGCATTTTCTTTATTGCAGCGGTTGGAATTGTATTTTAGTTTGGCTGCTGCTCTGCTGCTTTTTGGCGGAATTTTATTTTCGCGTCGCATGAGTGGAGCTGTTGTGGAAGCTTTCGCTCAACTCAACAGCAGCTTTATTCAAATATCTTGCGGGAAATTCGGAGAAAAAGTTAGGGAAGGAAAGTTCGACGAACTGAACCAAATCGTTCGGTCTTTCAATGAGATGGCCGATAGTATAAGGGATAGAGATAAACGATTGCAAAAGCTGGCATCCCAGGATCCGCTCACGGGTTTGCCGAACCGAAGTTATTTCCTGCAAAAATTAAACGATGCTGTTGTAAATGCCGAGCCGGGCGGCAAGTTTGCGGTAGCTTTTGTCGACTTGGATAACTTTAAAGCCATCAATGATACTCATGGGCATTGCCGGGGCGATGAAATGCTGCAGATTGTAGCGGAACGCCTGCAAGCATTAATGCCCGAAAAGACCTTGTTGGCTCGCCTTGGCGGAGATGAGTTTATCTTTCTTATAAAGGAGTGGGATGAACGCCAGGGGCGGCAATGGCTTGAAACCGTGCGGAGTCATTTGGCAAAGCCGGTGCAAATTGGGCTATATTCCTTGTATACAGGCGGGAGCATAGGCGTGGCGGTGTTTCCGGATGACAGCAAAAGCGCGGATGAATTACTGCAATACGCCGATATGGCGATGTACCAGGTGAAAAATATAGGGAAAAATGGCTATCACTTTTACACTGCTCAAATGCATGCAAAATTGGAGCGAAAAATTAATATTGCGGGAGCCTTGCGGAAGGCTTTAGCGCGACAGGAATTCACGCTGAACTACCAACCATTGCTATCTGTCGATGGCAACAGCTTGAGAGGGTTCGAAGCGCTGCTGCGTTGGAATTGCAGTGAATTTGGTTCTGTTTCCCCGATGGAGTTTATTCCCATTGCTGAGGAAATTGGGCTGATCAATGATGTTGGCCGCTGGGTTCTTCAGAATGCTTGTGCAAAGCTTGCAGAACTGCTCAAAAAGACCGGCGGCGATTTCATCATGTCGGTGAATGTGTCGGCCCTGCAGATTAAAGATGTTGATTTTATTCATGATGTAGCAGCGACATTGGAAAAGCATAAGTTTAGACCGGCACACTTGGAACTAGAGATTACAGAAAGCGCCGTTGTCGGATCAATGGAAGAAGCAGTGGCAATGTTGAAACAACTGAGAAAAATGGGGGTCAAAGTTTCACTGGATGACTTCGGCACGGGTTATTCCTCTTTGTCCTATTTGCATCATTTGCCGATTGACACGATCAAAATTGATAAAACTTTTTTTCAAGATATCGTATTCAATCGACGTGCCCAAGATATGCTGGACGGAATTGTTTTTTTGTCACGACGACTTGGCTTGAGTGTAGTGGCTGAGGGAATTGAAGAAGAGGCACAGGCCGATTATATCGCTTCCACGGATTGTGATTTTGTGCAGGGATATTATTATCAGGAACCAATGGAAGCGCATAGATTGGCAAGGTTTGTAATTGACATGCTCAGCGAAGAGAACAAGGGGAAAAGTTCCTTGAAAAGCATCATTTCGGACTTATAGAGTATTGGATTCGTAGTATAAAAGGATACCAGCGTAAAAACGCTGGTATCCTTTTAACAAGTAACTATTTAAGTCGGTAGTTGGCTATTCTTACTTGGTTTCTGTCTGAGTCTTTTTGAATTTGTCCAGCATGGCACGCGGTGTCACCGTTGGGCGTTCGAGACGAGGGCACTTGGCTCCATATAAGTTGGTATAAAAAACGAAGCACGGCATAAGAAAAATTGAATTTTCTAATGCCGTGCTTCGTTTTAAAGATTTTAGAATTGCGCAACTGTATGGTTAAGAAACAACTATATTCAGAATGATCGTGCTTTTTTGATACACTTTATTTTTCTTTCGCCGTTAAATTCGCGCAACGGTTACAAATAACTTTATGCCATATTTTGGCATGCATTTTTTTTACGTTTTCTGTAGAACACAAACAACCCAAACACGATAAGGCCTACCAAATTAATAACCACCGCAATATGGAAAGCCAGAGTATATTCTCCGGTGGTCTGTTTGATAACCGCCACCAATCGCGGCCCTATGGCTGCGGCGAGAGCAACGGTAAGAAACATGATGCCAAAATTCAACCCCAGGTTCTTTGTGCCGAATAATTCCGCCGTAATCGGAGCCATGACAGCCAGAATTCCTCCATAACAGGAAGCAATGAGCATAATTGCGCCGGCAAAAGAATAGTAACTCACCGCAATAGGCATTACAGCCACTGCTGTACCGCCCAATACAAACATCAAAACAATCACAAGATTGCGGCCGATTTTATCAGACACCGCTCCCCAAAACACCTTACCTCCACACATGCCAATTGACATTAATCCGACAATGCCTGCCGCTGCCTGCGGCGTAATCCTGAGTAAATCTTGCGCGATAGGCGAGGCCTGTCCAACCACCATCATTCCGGTAATGCACCCCAAGGTAAACACGCTGCCAATGAAATAGAAAACCGGATCTTTCAACATTTGGTTCCATTTTTTGTCTGTTCCTGTTGTTCCTTCTGCCTGTTTAGGCGGCGTCCAGCCACTTGGAAGGTATCCATTGGGAGCAGTTGCCATGATCCGTGAAACGAGAGCAATGAGGCAAAAAAAGAACGCGCCCAACATTTTCAACGCAGAAAAAACGCCATATTGCGAAATCAGCATTACCGATATTGGCGCCCAAACAAGAGCGCCTAACCCGAATCCCCCAGCCAGCAATCCGGAGGCCAAACCCTGTTTATCTGGAAAAAAGCGAAGGACATTACTGATTGTTCCCCCTGGATATACAAACCCAATTCCAATTCCAGCGATCACAATGCTTATGTACATTTGATACAGTGTTTGAACAAAACCGATACCGGCAATACCAAGCCCTAATAACGCCCCGCCTATTAAAGTGACTTGACGCGGCTGCATATAATCCAACGCTTTACCAGCCATTATGGCCATCGTTGCCGCTACTGACATAAGCAGAGAAAATGACAACGCAACATCAGCGGGCGCCCAATTAAATATACCGATTAATGGTTTTTGAAAAACGCTCCATGCATAACAAAATCCGGCACAGAGACTGGCAATGATACTAGAAACAAGTGCCAGCCACCGTTGTGTCTCATAATTCATACTAAATTCCTCCAAAATTTCTAATTTGCACACTTGCCAGCGATAGACGCGATCCCTGCCTGAACAACAGACTTTGATCCCATTGCTGAATAAACTTCAAAAATAATCCTCTCCTTTAGCTGAAAAATATTTTTTCGCAGTTTTCATCACGATTGCTTCGATCCGGACAAACGTTCTTGTTCGTGCCAGCGAAAAGATACCCAGGGCCAGCCAGATGAGACTGAATGATATCAAATGGGTTAAAGAAAATGGTTCGTGGTACAGGAATACACCGATGAATAGAGCTATGGTCGGGGATAGATATTGGATAAAGCCCAGCACAGTCAGCGGAAGCCGTATGGCGCTATTGGAGAAAAGAACCATCGGGATTGCCGTGACGATTCCTGAACCGATAAGCATTCCGGTGATCATCGATTGGCCGAAATCGAATGCGCCAACCTCCTGCTGCTGCAGATAGACAATGTAAATCAATGCCAACGGCGATAGCAGCAATGTTTCCAATGTGATGCTTGTGATTGCTCCGATGTTCACGATTTTTTTTACCAGCCCATATAGGCCGAAGGAAATGGCCAAAGATACAGACACCCATGGAAAAGCACCGAAATTGAAAGTCAGGTTGAGCACACCTAAGCCTGCCAAAACAACAGCCACTGTCTGCCAGAACGTCAGTCTTTCCTTGAGCACGATGATGCCTAAGAAGACGCTGACTAACGGGTTGATGTAATAGCCAAGGCTGGTTTCGACTATGCGGTTATCATTGACCGCCCAGATGTATATGAGCCAGTTGAGCGTGATGAGAGCTGCTGCGCAAACCAGACCCAACAGCCGTTTGCGCTGGTGCGCGATGCTGCGGATTTCTTGGCAAAACGAAAGCATGCCCCTGGTCGCGAATAAAACGATTCCCATAAACAGTAAACACCAGACGATCCGATGCGCCAGGATTTCCAGGGCGGGGATCTGCTGAATTAACTTCCAATAGATGGGCAGAAAGCCCCACAAGGTGTAAGCGCCAACCGCTGATGCGATACCCCAAGCTTGATCTTTTTTCATCTAAGTTTACCTCAAAAGAAGAATATAGAATTCCCGGTTTCTTCGAGGCTATCATTTATATTCCTGCCTGTCAACTGTTTTAAAAGAAGCAAGGGGACGTTCTTTTTGCTTCTTTGCATTTTTGTTATCAATTGATTTAAATAGGAACTTGGAATGCATTTAGTTTAAATCCGCAGGCCGCATTGAAATTTTCGCTTCAACACAGCCTTTGGTAAAATCATGAAAATTCATTTGTCTCTCGAAGAAACTTTATACTGGAGTAAAGAGGACCATCTTCGGTTTTTCGGCCAGTTTTTTGCTCAATTCTTCAACTGGACCATACGTCATGATCGCAGCTTGGCAATGTTGCACGCAACTTGGTTTTTTGCCGGCTTTTACCCGGTCTTCGCAAAGATCACACAGGCTGGTAGGAAAGGGTAGATAGGTCCAATCCCATTTACCCTTCGGTGTTTTGCGTGGACCGTCTTCTAAAACTCTAATCCCATACTGTTCAGGCGGCAGCTTTAATTCTTTCATGCAGGCCACTTCGCAGGAGTGACAGCCGGTGCAGAATTCATAGTCAATTAATAAACCGTTGCGGGATGAGGCTTTATTTTCTGTCATATCCGAACCCTCCCATCTTGGTTACTTGCATCGTGGGCATTACTTGACTGTTTTCTTCGGTGACTTTGTATATTTTGCAAAGCAAGCCTTTGTTGGGGGCGCCATATCCTGTTTCGCCGTTTTGGCATTGTGCTGTCAGATTGTTGATATTGGAGTCAAACACGCCAAACAGAATCGGCTCGGCGCCTGGCTTTTCGGGGAACCACCATCCATGCTCGGCGCTGACTACTTTGGGATTAAGAGTTGCTGCAAGTTTTGCTTTTTGTTTGCATCTGCCTCGCTTGCTTTCAAGCCAGACCCAGTCGCCATCTTTAATTCCTAATTCTTTGGCCTTATCAGGGTGAATGGTTACCAATGGATCCGGATGGAATATACGCATCGTGGGCTGTTGGCGATGTTCGGAATGGAAGAATTCCCAAGAACGGGCGCCGGAAGTGAGAATTAAGGGGTATTCTTTGTAAAGTTCCGGTGCGGAATACGGGCTTTCCGGCGGTTCCTCATGGTAAGGCAATGGATTAAGGCCCCAGTCGTCAAAAAGGGTATTAAATAATTGGATCTTGCCATCGGCCGTATTAAAGCCGGGTTGCCGGTCGCGGCGCAGAAGGCCTTTTTCATATTTGCGATATTGCCAGTCCGCATATATCCAACCGCGTTCCTGAAGTTCTTTAAAGGTTACGCCGCGGGTATTGCCTCGTTCCCGGTAAGTTTTCCCAGACCAAGGGATTTGAAACGCATCAGGATAGTGATCTTTGGCGTTGCCGAATTTCCATTCCAGCCATTCCTCTACCGTTTTCCATGGGAAAGCGGCCGGGTTGAGGCGTTTGCCTAAATCAAGAACGATTTGTTCATCCGACTTGCACTCTTCATATTGGATGATCTTGGATATTGCCCGCAGAGGTGCAAACCAAGCCCGGAAACTATCCCGTTCGAGGCTCATGCCGGCAGGCAGCACAATATCTGCACAAGCTACTGCTGTTGGAGTCATGAACAAGTCTACCACAACGTTGAAGTCTACTTTGCGCATGGCATCGTAAACACGCGGTGCTTCCGATCCCATATTGGCGATCGGATTCGTTGTTTGCAGCCAAAGCATTTTGACCGGATACGGTTTGCCCGACTCAATCGCTTTTAACACAGAATCTCCATGTGCGGTGGAAGCAAATCCGTACATTTTTAACGGATAGCTTTCATTTCCCAAACGTTTCTGCAGGGTGTCTTCGCTTACCCACTCAATCCCGCAGTTATAGCCATCGTCTACATTGAAACCGCTTTTTGAGATCACATTGCCGCCAGGGACGTCTACGTTGCCGGTGATCGTCCACAGACTGGTAATGGCTTGGGCGGCGGAAATGCCGGTCACCTGTTGATCAACGGCAAGACCCCACTGGATGGCTGCCGGTTTGTTTTTGGCGTAGAAACGAGCTGCTTCAATAATCATTTCTTTTGGAACCCAGGTGATTTCAGATGCTATTTCCGGAGGATATTCCTGGACGCATTCCTTCAATTTTTCAAAGCCGGCGGTCCATTTTTCGACAAACTCTTTGTCATAAAGACTTTCATTAATGATCACGTTCAGCATGGACATGGCTAAAGCAGAATCGGTTCCGGGCCGTAATTGAAGCCAGAAATCTGCTTTGGATGCCAACCATGTCAACTTTGGATCAATAACGATCAGCTTGGAGCCTTTTCTCATCAAGTCGATAATCCAGTGCCCGAAGAAACCGTCGCCGTTACTGATAATCGGATTATTACCCCAAATTATAATCACTTTCGGCACTTCATATTCCGGTGTCTCATAACGTGTTTCGAAATGTTGGGCACAGTCCGTAACGAAGAAGTCACTTTGCATTACGGCCTGTTGTGCCGCTCTGGGCAGGTAACAGGCGTCACCACTCAGAAAGCCCAGCGTATAGTTCGGGCTTTCAAATCCGGCGTAGGTGAGATAAGGAACTTGCCAGATAATGTTTCGTCCGGTACCTTCCATGCCAATGATGCTTTCCGGGCCATAGTCTTTTTTAATCGATTTTACTTTTTCTTCGATGATATCATAGGCTTCATCCCATGGAATGCGCTCCCATTTATTTTCGCCCCGATTGCCTGCGCGCTTAAGCGGCCATTTCAGGCGGTCGGGATGGTTTACTGCTTCTGTTAAATTAAGACAGCGCATGCATAGGCGCCCGGCGTTATAAGGATTTGTCGCATCTCCCTCGACCTTGATTAATTTATCTCCTTTTGTGTAGTAAAGAATTCCGCACCCATTATGGCAGCCTGGGCCGGACCACTGGGTAGAACGGCTAACTGTGCAGCCGTCCTCTTGCCACTGCCATGTTTCATTCGACATAAAGCTTCACTCCTAACAAAATTAAATTTTTCATAACTTATTTATCAGGATCGACCTCGATATTCATGACACCTCCTTGCGCATACCACTAAACTAATAATGCAAGAATCATGCCATGGAGAAATAGCCTTGTTTTGGCCGTTGGAATGATGTGAAGGATGTTTGTCATAGTAGATCGAAGTCAATACGAACCCATTCACAAAGTACTTTTATTTCGATTGATAATGCACAAACCGAAAGGAGATTATTCCCGTTGAATGAGTTTAGATTTTTGTCCAGAAACTTTGTGTGTAATTTTTTAGCAAGTTTCTTTTTTTTCGGCAGTTATTATTTGCTTCTCCCGACTTTGCCGCATTATGTAATTGAAATCGGCGCTTCGAAGATCCAGACCGGCGTGATTATCGGATTGTTTACCCTGGCTGCAGTATTGTGCAGACCTTATTTTGGCAAATTGGCAGACGCTTACGGTCGTAGGCGCCTGATGTTATTTGGTGCAGGCTTTTTTGGTATCGTATATATAGTATACATAGTGTACATACTATACTGTCAGGCTAGCGAATTTGCACCGTTATATCCAATTAGATTGCTTCATGGACTCGGTTATGCAGCGTTTATTCCTGCTTCCACGGCCTACGCTGCTGATTTGGCGCCGGCTGAAAGAAGAGGAGAAGTGATGGGCATATTCGGCATCACGAATGTTTTTGCGATGTCAATTTTTCCTGCTATTGGGATAACCATTGTCAATTACACGAATAGTTTTTCCAATTTGTGTGTGGTCGGAGCCTTGTTGGCAATGAGTGCATTTTTGATGGCAATGATCGTCCGGGAAGTTCGAACCCCTGCCGGGAAGCATTCTGTGGGAAGTTCCATGTTGACAGCAGCGCGGCAAAATGTAATCCTGATTGCTGCCTCGGCGATGTTCGCCGGTACGACTGTCTATGGAGCCTTGACGGCTTTTCTCCCCGTTTTCGCGGTGGAGAGGGGTTTTGCCGATTTTGGTTTATTTTTTACGATGTATGCTGTGGGCAGTTTAACCAGCAGACTGGTATTGGGTAAAATATCGGACCGGTTCGGGCGGTATCGGATCATTATCCTCGGGTTGCTTCTATTGGGACTATCCAGTTTTTTGATCGCGTCACTATCTCAGTTTTACACGCTAATGATTAGCGGCGTCTGTGCCGGCATAGGTTTTGGAGCTCTTGTTCCTTCATTGATCGCGTTGGTTGCGGATAAAACAAAGCCGCAGGAACGGGGTGTTGCTCTCGGTATTCTTACTTCGTTTCTTGACCTTGGGATTAGTGCGGGTGCAATCGTTTTGGGCTTTGTGGGGGAATATTGGGGCTATTCGACTTTGTTCGGTGTCGGCAGTCTGTTCCCCGCAGCCGGGATTTTAGTCATTGTAGTTTATTTGCTGCTGTCAACAGCAGACCGTAAACAAAATATTGCATAGTATTGGTTCTATCGCAACACGAAAAACCATATTTTTCATGTTCAGTCGATGTCTTCCGGTAGGATAAGCGGAGATCATTAGAGAATATTATCTAATATAAACGGGAAGGGGTGACATGTGATGAAGTACTACGTTCTTGATACTAGTGTTCTGCTGCACAGCCCGAATGCCCTATTCGCCTTTAATGAGCATGTCGTTGTTCTGCCGGAAGTGGTATTGGAAGAGCTTGACCACTTTAAAAGCGAATCTTCCGACCGTGGCGTCAATAGCCGGCAAGTGAGCCGGATTATTGATTCTTTGCTGCCTATCGGTAATTTGCTGGACGGTGTGCCAATCAATGATTTTGGCGGCGTTTTGAAAATCGAAACCAATCATTTAAATATACGTATGCCTGAATATTGGGCCCAATCCAAAGCCGACAACCGCATTCTGCAGGTATGCAAAGGTCTCAGCGAAAGCAACCGCAATGTTATTCTGGTTAGCCGTGATACCAATATGAGAGTAAAGGCGGCCATTTTGAGCATACAAGCGGAGGATTTTCGCAACGATAAAGTTCCAAATGTGGATGAGCAATATTCGGGTCGGGCAGTTGTGTATGCTTCGTCTGACGTCATCGACTCTTTTCATGCGAATGATTCGGGCTGTATTGATCCCGGATCGGTATATTCATTTGATGAATGCTCGAATACTCTGATGCCGGCAACATTAAACGTAAACCAATTTTTGTTAATCTGCTCGACAGATAATGATCAGCATACGGCTTTGGGCCGGTTTGACGGGCGCAGTGTTGTGCATCTGCGTTACCACAAACGCAATCCATTCGGCGTAATTCCCCGTAATGTCGGCCAAATATTCATGCAGGAATGTTTGATGATGAGCGCTGAAGAAGCGCCGCTGGTTATTATTAAGGGCCCTGCAGGTACCGCAAAAACGTTCTATTCACTGGCGGTGGGCTTGTATAAGACCATGGAACGCCAGCCGCGTGAATATCATCATTTGCTGATTTGCCGGCCGAATATTCCGATGGACGAAGACATTGGCTATCTTCCTGGTTCGGAAGTGGAGAAGGTTAGCCCGTTTATGCGCGGCATTCGTGATAATCTGTTTACGCTGATGCATAGCAACACGATTGAGGATGCCAGGGAATTGGCGCAAGCGGAAGATTCCGTGCAGATGCTGTTCGATAAACGCATTATTCAGACGGAAGCGTTAGCTTTTCAACGGGGCCGTTCACTGCAAAAATACTGGATGATTCTTGATGAAATGCAAAATTCGACTCCCCGCCAGGCTAAGGGGGTCATTACCAGACCGGGGTTGGGAACGAAGATGATCCTGATTGGCGATCCGGCGCAAATCGATCACCCCTATTTGGATAGCCGTTCAAACGGGCTCGTTTATGCGAGCGAAAAAATGCGCGGTTCCAAACTCTGTTTCCAAATCACTCTCCAGCATGATGAATGCGAACGCTCGCCTTTGGCGGCGGAAGCTGCATTACGGTTGTAGCAGTGAAACAAGTGCGACTATACCCCGAGGAGTATAGTCGCACTTGTTTCGAGTCATCGGCTGTGCCAAGGATTTCTTTGAAATTTGGATTGAAGAAACTTATAGGAGGCATTATGAACATTTTAGACCAGGTTTTGGCTGCTAATCATCATTTTGTTGAGCATTTGCCTGATGAATATATTCACTATTGCCCTGAAACGAGTAAATTGCCCACTCGGCAATTAGCGATTTTTACTTGCATGGATACAAGATTAGTAGATTTTTTGGAACCGGCCATGGGGATCAAACGCGGTGAAGCAAAAATGATAAAAAATGCAGGAAATTCGGTAACCGGTCCTTTTGAATCGACGATCCGCAGCTTAATTGTCGGTATTTATGAGTTGGGGGTAAAAGAAGTCATGGTGATTGGCCATCTTGATTGCGGGATAGCCCATACTTCGGCTGAAGGACTGATTCAAAAGATGCTGGAGCGGGGGATTTCGCCGGATGCGATCAAAATGGTAGAAGCAGAGTTGAAAAATTGGATCGATCATTTTCATCATCCGGTAGATAACATCGAGGAAGTTGTGATAAAAATTCGCAGCAATCCGCTGATCCCCAAGGATGTGCCTGTGCATGGCTTACTGTTTAATCCGCAGTCGGGACAGCTTGAGGTAATCGTAGATGGCTATCAGTCTTGTACAAAATAACGTAAGGAAAAGATTTAATAATTTATTGAAAAATTGCCTTGTTTTTGCAATTTTGGCAGGAGAATTCATCTATATAGAGAAGATAAAGCCATGATTTGCCTTTGCCGGTGAATGATGGTTTTTACTTTTGACCAAGCGGATAGACGATCCAAAATAATGAACAAATAACGTTGCTGTGCCAAAGAAAGGGAGAAAACAATGTTTAAATCCATCCGTCATCAATTGATCTTTATGAACTGCGCCCTCGTGATTCTTGCGATTGTCGTATCGATGTCCGCCAGTTATTATTGGATATCCTCGGATTATGAAAAAACAATTAAGCAGACAAACGCTGTTATGGCGGAAGGTTTGGCAGCCAATGTCAGCCAATTTATGCAGAATGCCTATAACCTCAATGCGGAACTAGGTGTAAACACCGACATGATTGGCAGTGATGGAGAAAGGCAAAAAAAGATATTAGCGGATACGGTAAAGCGTTATCCGTTCTTCCAGCTTTTAGCCAGTCATCGGCTGGACGGCGATCAAACGGCACGGTCCAACGGCGTATTGGCTAATCGCGCCGACCGTTGGTGGTTTAAAAAGTTCATGGACGAAAAAAAATCTTATATCACAAAATCCTATTATTCCATCGCCGGGCATATGGCTGTTACCACAGCGGTGAACGGCATGTATGATGGCGATAAGCTTGTCGGTGTGATGATGGCTGACATAGAGACGAGCACACTCCAACAAATGGTGGAAAAATATAATTTTGGAGAAGGCAACTATGCTTACCTTTTGGATGGGGAAGGAGTCGTTGTCGCGCACCCTGATAAAGGTCAGATTGCCGAATTATATAATTACAAATTGCAAAAGAAAGTGATATTAAAGAAGGATGCGCAAGGCAATGTTATTAAGGATGGAAAAGGCAATGAAGTAACGGAAGAAGTTGATTTTGCCGTTCCTGCCCGACTAAAGAACATTATTGATAAGGTTCTGAAGGGTGAAAAAGGAGTTGGGGAATATACGGATGGCAGTGGTGACGAATACATTTGCGCCTATCGAAGTGTACCAATGCCTGGGAATTCCACTCCCTGGAGCCTGATCATGGTTCAGAAAAAAAGCGCGGCACTGGCTTTTGTTACAAACATCGCAATGAAAAATACGTTGATTTGTATCTTTGTCATTTTATTTGCGGGGTTCTTTTCTTATTGGTTCTCCAAGCGATTCACCGATCCTATTCTTGCGATTGTGGGTGCAACAGGGAGAATTAAGAATGGGGATTTAACTGCGCGAGTAAAAGTGCATTCTGAGAATGAATTTGGAGTTTTAGCGCAAAATTTTAACAAAATGGTAGAAGATCTTCAATCCTTGACAAAAGACATTTATCGTGTAACCGAGGAATTGCATGGAAGTTCAAGCCAGTTAATCGATATTGCCTGCAATGTTGCTGCCAACAGCCAGGAAATGAGCGCTGCGGTTGGCACAGTGAGTGCGGCTATAGAAGAGATTACCGCCGGTACAGAAGAAAATGCAAGTTCTACCGAACAAGTCAGCCACCGTGTTGGGTTGGTTGCAAAGATGGCCAACGAAATGTCGGTTGCTGCGCAAGAGGCAGTTAGGACCTCCGAGCGTGTTGCGGATGAAGTGAAAGAAGTGAGCGTTGTCATTGAAGACGTTTCGCAAAGCATTCAGCATGTGGCGATTTTTGCGCAAGAGGTTGCAGCCTCCTGCAAACGATCAATTGATATCGCTGCCGAAGCGAAATCTCTTTCGCTTGAAACGAATGATATTATCACAAAGTCCAATGCTTCCTCCAAACAAATCAGTAAAATTGTTGATGTGATCCGCCGTATTGCAGAGCAGACCAATATGCTGGCGCTGAATGCAACAATAGAGGCGGCTGGCGCAGGAGAAGCCGGAAAAGGATTTGCTGTGGTTGCGGCAGAAGTGAAAGAACTATCCAAAAGGACAACGGAAGAAGCCGCACGTATCGGCCAACAAATTGAAGACATGCAAAACAATATGGGAGAGGCAGTGGCTGTGGTAGCAAAGATTACCGGTGTTATAGCCGAGACCATGGATATCACGCAGAACATTGCATTAGCCGTAAGTGAAGAACCACACAGCAGGCCGGAAGCTGCTGCCGGAATTCCGAATGGGGCGCAACGAACGACGATTAGTAAGGAAGTGACTGTCATCGCCAGCAAGGCCGAACAAGTTTCACAAAATGCAGTGGAAGCGGCCCGCGGCGTTGAAGCGATGTTTCGCACTACGGAGAAGATTTCCCAAAAAGCGGATGAGGTTGCTTGCAGCGCGGATGAAATGCAATCAATGATGAACGCGATTGCTCAGGCTACACAGGAAATTGCGCAGGGAACGCAGGACATTTCACAAAGCATGCAAGATACGGATAAGGCGATCGTTGATACCGCTGAAAAAGCCACAAAAGTGAGCGAATCTGCCTATGAAATGGGAGAACTGGCGAACCGTCTGAAAATGCTGGAAGGAAAATTCAAACTTTAGAAGGAAAATTCGGGTTGCGGCAGGTGATCGGCTTGGAAATAGACGGTGAACTTTTAAATGAATTCGTCTCGGAAGCAAAGGCTCATATTGCGGATATGGAAGCCGGTCTTTTGCGTATGGAAGCAGGGGAAAGCGATGATGATGTGATTAACCGGATTTTTCGCGCCGCCCACAGCATCAAGGGCACTGCCGGCTTCTTTGGATTAAACAAGATTGTGGAATTGGCCCATGCGATTGAAGCCTTATTCGGAGAGTTGCGTGAACACCGCTTAAAAGCCAATTCGGATATCATTGACACATTGCTGGAAACTGCGGATAAGTTAAAAGAGCTTGTTCATGATCCGGAAGGCAGCGAAAGCTATGACATTAGAGAGAATTTGGCTGCCATAAAAAACTCGGTCATTCTGCCTGTGAATGATGCTGAGACGCCCCAAACGGATGATCGTCATGTTCAAGAAGCTTTGGCCAATGTCCAGCGGCAGAATCAGGACGGTCCAGTCCGTGAGACGACAATGGACGACAGCATACGGGTCAATGTAAGCGTGTTGAATGATTTGGTTAATTTAGCAGGCGAATTGGTTCTCTGGCGCAATCAATTGCTGCGAATTGCGCAGGAAGCTGACCGGCAGATGCCCCAGTTGGAAGCCGTCGCTAAAGGGATTGACGAACTGACTACCAACCTCCAGAAAAACGTAATGAAAACCAGGATGCAGCCGATTGCCAATGTGTTCAACAAATTCCCGCGTATTGTTCGCGACCTCTCCCGTAAAACGGACAAAGAGATTGATTTGGTGATGCGGGGAATGAATGTGGAGTTGGATCGCTCTTTAATCGAGTCCTTGGTTGATCCGATGACGCATTTGGTGCGGAACGCAATTGATCATGGCATTGAACGGACGACGGAACGTCAGGCGCACAACAAGCCTCTGGCAGGTTCGCTGGTATTGCATGCTTATCAGGAGAGCGGACGGGTTATTATTGATATCTGCGATGACGGAGCCGGTATTGATCCTGAAAAGATAAAAGCGAAAGCATTGCAAAAAGGACTGGCCGGCGAAAAAGAAATCGGAGGCATGAATGAATCGGATATTCTTAATCTGATCATGCGTCCCGGGTTTTCCTTGGCGGAAAAAGTTACCGATCTTTCCGGCCGCGGCGTCGGCATGGACGTAGTAAAGACCAATATTGAAAAATTGGGCGGCAAAGTCGAGGTTATTTCGGAAATGGGGGCGGGTACCACCTTTCGCTTGATATTGCCATTGACTTTGGCGATTATCTCCGCTTTGATTGTGAAGGCGAATAAACAATCTTTTGTCATACCGCAGGCGAATATCCGCGAACTGGTTTTGATCCAGCCAGGCGAGCCCAGCGAAAATCGTATCAAGATGGTGAATGGCCGCCCCGTTTTGCTTTTGCGCGGGCGGTTGCTGCCGCTGGCCAAATTGAGTGATCTGCTTGCAGATGATCGTTTAGCCGAACCAAATCAAGCGGTTGAAGAGGTTGCCTGCCAAGACCAAACCCTGCGTATATTGGTCATCAAGGCCGGCCGTATGCCGTACGGTTTGATTGTCGATTCTATTTATGATACGGAGGAACTTCTGGTCAAGCCGCTCCCGGCAGCTCTTGGCAATTGCGGGCTTTATTCGGGCGTAACTATTCTTGGTGATGGAAGCATTGTGATGATCCTTGATACGGAAAACCTTCGGCGTCAGGCCGGCTTTTCAACTGTCAAAGAATCTTCTGACTTCATGGATGTTCCGGTGAGAAAAAAAATCAGTGAGGAACTCCAATATGTCCTGCTGTTTAAATGTGCAGGCGGTGAAATGCTGGGCATGGATTTAGCGATGGTGTCGCGTGTGGAAGAAGTTGAGTTGTCACAACTGCAAAAAATCGGCTCGAAGTATTATTACATTTTTCAAGGACAGACGATTAGGGTGATACGGCCGGAACATTATCTGCCGATTTCGCGGAATAAGAAGCTTCCTTCCAAGTTCTATATCATATTGCCCAAGTTGATGAAACATCCCGTCGGAATAATTGCCCAAGAAATTCATGATGCGGTCTACACAACGGTGTTGCTGGATAAAGATGGAGTATGCGGTGACGGTATTGTCGGTTCGGCGCTGATCAACGATTCAATGGTTACTTTTTTGAATATTCATGAATTGTTTGTAAAGGCGGTGCCTGAATATTACAAAAGGCTTGTTGGCGCAAATAAAATGGATGGGAAGTTCTCTTTTGCCGGTGAGAAGGAAGAAGGCAGAAAAACGATTCTTCTTGTGGAAGACACACCATTCTTTTTGAAAGTAATTCAAAGTTATTTGGAAAGTGATGGCTACCAGGTCATTACTGCAGAAAATGGAGTCGAAGCATATGAAAAGTTGGGTCAAATCAGGGTCGATGCGGTTGTAAGCGATATTGAAATGCCGCTTATGACAGGTATTGAACTGGTGAGAGCCATTCGAGCCAACGAAGCTCTGCGGCATCTGCCGGTCATTGCCTTGACTTCATTAACGGGGGATGTCAATAAAGAAAAAGGAATTCGAGCTGGTTTTGACGTATATGAGTACAAACTTGACCGTACGAGACTGTTGGATAGCCTTCGACATATCCTGCAACAACGGGCTTAATTGAAATAGACTATTTGCAAGATGAAAATTGATGTGTAAGGGTGGCTGGAGGATGTGCCGAAAATTTTAATTGTGGACGATAGCCCGTTGGAGATAAAGATTATCCGCAAATTTTTGGGCAATGAAAATGAATATGAAATTATTGAGGCAGGTGACGGCAAAGCTGCGATTGACTTGGCCAAGGCCGCCATGCCCGACTTGATTTTGATGGATATTATTATGCCGGGAATGGACGGTCTTTCTGTTTGTAAAGCGTTAAGAAGCCAGCCGGCCACTGCCGATATTCCGGTGATTTTCATTACTGCTGTTTCCGATTCTAAGGATATCGTCAAGGGTTTTGAAGCCGGAGGCCAGGATTACATCACAAAACCTTTTCATTCCCATGAACTCTGCGCACGTGTTAAAGTTCACCTGGACTTAAAGAAATCAAAGGAAGCTTTGTTGGAATATGCACAAGAAATGGAAATCAAAAATAAAGAATTAAGTGAACTGATGGTTCAACTTGAAAACAGCGCGATGACCGATTTTTTGACCGGTATGGCAAATCGCAGGCAGATGATGCAGCGTATTAAAGCGGAAATATCGGGGATGAAACGAAATGGCGGGAAAGCAACGTTGATTATGGCAGATATTGACGACTTCAAGAAAATCAACGACACTTACGGCCATGACTGCGGCGATTTTGTTCTCAAAGGCATGGCGGACTTGTTGAAATCGGTTATCAGGCTAGAAGACATCCTCGCTCGCTGGGGCGGCGAAGAATTTTTGCTGTTGTTGCCTGGAATTGATTTGGAGGACGGCAAGATCGTTGCGGAACGAATCCGTAAAATAGTTGAGACGAAGCTGTTTCCTTGCAGAGAAAAGATGATTTCGACAACGTTGACATTGGGAATGGCGGAATTAGATGAAGCTGCAGGAGTTGACGCAAGTATACAAAAAGCGGATGAAGCCTTGTATAAGGGTAAAAAAATGTCCAAAAATTGTGTTGCCAGTTAAGAATATTTCCCGGCAATATGTTTGGAACAATGGAAATAGAGAATGAAAACCTGAAGCTCATTTCGAGTTTCAGGTTTTTTGGTAATACGGACTTGCTTCAGGTAAAGTTGCCTGTGCCTTCCGGCTAGTTATTCCCGACTGGGATATTCCGTCCGTGTGAAGGAGAAAATATTATTAAACATTTTGTTCATTCTATACAAAAAATGTTGACAAATGATATCGTAGGTTTTATGATAAAAATGTTGTAACATGGTAGGTTTTGCTGCCATCACGATAGAGGAAGACTTACTTCAGTTGGTTGCCTGCAAGGAGGCGGTTTATGAACAGTATGTACAAAGAGTTCACAATGAATAGATCCAATTTTATCTTTGTTGGTGAAGCCGGGAGCGGCAAGAGTGAGATTGCCATCAATTTTGCAAAATATCTTGTTGATTTAAAGGAAAAACCCGTACATTTTTTTGATATGGATATGACAAAACCATTGTTTCGTTCTAGAGATGTGCAGAGTGAAATTGAAAACATGGGAATTGTTTTTCATCATCAGGAACAGTTTTTTGATGCACCAACACTGATAGGCGGGGTTAACCGTCTTTTGAAAGATGAAAACTGTTATGTAGTTATGGATGTTGGCGGAAATGATATAGGTGCACGTGCATTGGGAGGATTTGCACCGAAAGTAAATCAAGAGAATACCGTTGTATACTATGTTCTGAATGCATACCGGCCTTGGTCCGCTAATGTGAACCATATTGATGGAACACTTTCATCAATATTGAAGATTTCCCATATTCAATTAGACAGAGTACGCATGATCAGCAATCCGAACAACGGAATTTCGACAACCGTGCAAGAGGTATTGGAAGGAAATTCAAAAATGACTGAGATGATCGGTCCGCTGATGGCTATAGAGTTCACCTGCGTCAACGATACTTTGTATGACGCAGTAAAAGAGCGGATCGACGGTCCTTTGCTGCCGATCCATTTGTATCTAACCTATCCGTGGAACCAATAATTTGCGACAGTTTGTTGATGAAAAAATGCTTCATTCGCTCTAAACATTGCTGGCAATGTTTAAATGAAAAAATAAATCATATTTACGTTAGAGAGGAGAATTCAAAATGGCAAAAGTAGAGATTAGATCAGAAAGCTGTAAAAGCTGCCAATATTGCGTTAAGTTTTGTCCTAAGGGCGTGCTCGCCGTAGGAGACAAAGTGAATGCAAAAGGCTATGAGTATGTAGTACCGGTTAATATGGATGCTTGTATCGGATGTTCAATTTGTGCAAGAATGTGTCCGGATGCTGCGATTGAAGTATATAAATAATAAATAAGGAGGAACAGAAAATGGCTAGAGTATTTATGAAAGGCTGTGAAGCGATCGCAGAAGCAGCTGTTAGAGCCGGCTGTCGGTTTTTCGCCGGATATCCGATCACACCACAGAATGAAATTCCAG
>JAGFZV010000039.1 GCA_017889545.1 Bacillota bacterium | reverse complement strand
TTAAGCCCCTTTAATCTTGGCGACAATTGCTTCTGCAATGTTTTTAGGTACTTCTTCATAATGATCGAATTCCATCGAATAGACACCGCGGCCTTGCGTACGGGACCGCATATCGGTCGAATAGCCAAACATCTCAGACAACGGAACGAACGCTCTGATCACTTGTGCGCCAGCACGCGACTCCATTCCTTCGATCCGGCCCCGGCGGGAATTCAGATCCCCAATGATATCACCCATATATTCATCCGGAACTACCACTTCTACTTTTTCAACCGGCTCCAGCAATACCGGGCCCGCTTTCAGAGCGCCAGCCTTGAAGCCCATTGATCCGGCAATTTTAAATGCCATTTCCGAGGAGTCAACATCGTGATAAGATCCATCATACACGGTAACTTTTACGTCAACGATAGGATAACCAGCTACAATGCCACCATCAAGGGCTTCTTTAACACCAGCTTCAATCGGATTGATATACTCTTTGGGGATCGCTCCGCCAACGACTTTATTAACAAATTCAAATCCGCCGCCCGGTTCTTTCGGCTCAAGTTGCAACCAGCAGTGACCGTATTGGCCGCGTCCACCGGATTGGCGTACAAACTTGCCTTCTGATTTAACCATTTTGCGGATCGTTTCACGGTAAGCAACCTGAGGTTTACCAACATTACACTCTACTTTAAACTCACGCAGCATCCGGTCAACAATGATCTCCAAGTGCAATTCTCCCATACCGGAAATGATCGTTTGTCCGGTTTCTTGGTCGGTTTGCATCCGGAACGTCGGATCTTCTTCCGCAAGCCGGGCAAGCGCGGTGCCCATTTTCTCCTGGTCAGCCTTTGTCTTCGGTTCTACCGCCACGGAAATTACCGGGTCAGGGAAGACCATCGACTCCAGAATGATCGGTCGTTTTTCATCGCACAACGTATCACCGGTTGTCGTGTCTTTAAGGCCTACAGCAGCCGCAATATCACCGGTGTAAACCACTTCGATATCTTCTCGGTGGTTCGCATGCATTTGCAGTATCCGACCAATCCGTTCCCGTTTGCCTTTGGTCGAATTGTACACATAGGAGCCTGACGTTAAGTTTCCTGAATACACCCGGAAGAAAGCAAGTTTACCAACGTAAGGGTCCGCCATGATTTTAAAAGCCAGCGCCGAGAATGCGTTGTTGTCATCGGCAGCTCTTTCGTCAGCTTCGCCCGTTCCCGGAATTACGCCTTTGATTGCCGGCACATCCAGCGGAGAAGGCATATACTCAACTACAGCGTCCAAAAGAGGTTGTACCCCTTTATTTTTGTAAGAAGATCCGCACAACACCGGTGTCATCTTACAGCTGACCGTAGCACTACGAATGCCTTTCTTGATCTCTTCCTTGGTCAGTTCTTCGCCTTCCAAGTATTTCATCATCAACTCGTCATCGGATTCAGCTACTGCATCCAATAGATTTTGCCGATAATATTCAGCCTGATCTTTCAATTCTTCAGGAATTTCGCTTTGTTCACTTACTTTTCCTAAATCATCGACGTAAATCAGCGCTTTCATTTCTACCAAATCAACAATCCCTATATACGTATCTTCAAAACCGATCGGCAGTTGAATAGGAACCGCATTTGCCCCTAACCGTGTTTTCATCATATCGACAACCCGATAAAAATCTGCACCGAGGATGTCCATTTTATTCACATAAGCCATCCGCGGAACGCCATACTTATCTGCTTGCCGCCATACCGTTTCCGATTGAGGCTCAACTCCACCCTTAGCACAAAACACCGCTACAGATCCATCAAGCACCCTAAGTGAACGTTCTACCTCAACAGTAAAGTCCACGTGTCCTGGTGTGTCAATTATGTTGATACGATGATCATTCCATTGGGCGGTAGTGGCCGCAGAAGTAATCGTAATACCTCTTTCTTGTTCTTGCACCATCCAGTCCATCGTCGCGGCGCCATCATGTAGTGGTCTTGCCAGCGTCGATATGTGCCATGATGCCGATATTACGCGTCTTCGCAAGAGGAAACTTTCTGGCCACTATCATCACTCCTTAGTAGGACTTACCGCAAGTCCCAATTTTACCACCGATAATGTGCGAACGCCTTATTGGCTTCCGCCATTTTGTGGGTATCTTCACGTTTTTTAACTGAAGCACCAGTGCCATTCGCTGCATCCAGCAATTCAGCCGACAGTCTTTCAAACATTGTTTTTTCGCCCCGCAAGCGTGAATAATTCACCAGCCAGCGAATAGCAAGAGACAAACGGCGATCAGCACGAACTTCCACCGGAACCTGATAATTCGCACCACCCACACGGCGTGCTCTAACTTCCAGAACCGGCATAACATTCTTCATAGCCGTTTCAAACACTTCAAGCGGGTCTTTACCGGTTTTCGAGCGAATAACATCAAACGCATCGTAAACAATGCTCTCTGCTACTCCCTTTTTGCCAGATAACATAATTTTATTAATGAACCGGGTAACCATTTTAGAATTATATACCGGATCCGGCAACACATCACGTTTAGGAACTGCACCTTTTCTTGGCATCAAAACCCCTCCTTCATTCAAAAGTTGCGCCAACACCTTGGCCTGAATTCACCCTAGACAGCGATTATTTTTTCGGGCGTTTTGCGCCGTATTTCGATCTGCCTTGACTGCGTTTTTGAACGCCGGCAGTATCAAGAGCCCCACGAATAATGTGATAGCGAACACCTGGTAAGTCTTTAACACGACCACCTCTGATCAGAACAACAGAGTGTTCCTGCAGATTGTGTCCAATACCCGGAATATAAGCGGTAACCTCGATGCTGTTCGTCAAACGCACCCTTGCGACTTTACGCAACGCGGAGTTTGGTTTTTTAGGAGTCGTTGTATAGACCCTAGTACAAACACCTCGTTTTTGCGGACACTCTTTTAAAGCCGGAGCGGTAGATTTTTGTTCTATTACCTCTCTGCCTCTGCGCACTAATTGGTTAATTGTTGGCATAAGTGCACCCCCTTCCCCTAAATCGTATTTTATAAAATATTTCGTCTTCCGTCATATGGCGGAAGGCAAAACAGATAACGAACCTCACTTCAAAACGGCCACAGCAGCCGCTCCTACTTCAATGCCGCAAGCTTTTCCCAACTCTTCCATTGTAGGAACAATTTTCACAGGAACAGATTTGCGGTTGCACAATTCGCGCAACGGGCTCACTACCCGATCATCAGCATCTGCAGCCAGCAATACCATCCCTGCCAAACCTTTGTCAATCGCCTTGGCAGCCTGCTTTGCACCAATGACCTTTTTTGCTTTTGTCAAGATTTCATGACACATATGCTTCACTTTCCTCCCGTGAAAGCCCTGAATCACATACTTGGACACTTAAATATTTTAACATTCGTCTTATTTCCTGTCAACTATTTTTATTGGCAAATTCGGTCTCAAACTTGCTATTTTACAAAGATTTTTATGCACACGCATCCTGGAGTGTCATCTTGAGTTTAATACCGAAGCAACTTCCATTTTTAAAAGTTGCTTCGGTATTTTATTCCTTTAAATCCTTGGAAAGTTTTCCGAAGGGAAATTATTCAGGCAGCGACTGTCCATTCGAGGCAGCCGGCCGAATAACAATATTTCTGTAACGGCTCATACCAGTTCCTGCAGGTATGAGTTTGCCAATAATAACATTTTCCTTAAGGCCAAGCAATGGATCTTTCTTCCCTTTAATCGCTGCCTCAGTTAACACCCTCGTCGTTTCCTGGAAGGACGCCGCCGACAAGAATGAATCCGTAGCTAAAGATGCCTTGGTAATGCCCAGCAAGACTGGACGAGCCACTGCAGGCTCATTGCCAGCTTCTATTGCCTTGGCATTTTCATCTTCAAAAGTATTAATGTCAATCAATTCTCCCGGCAGCAAATCAGTATCACCAGATTCTTCTACTTTCACTTTATGCAGCATTTGGCGGACCATCACTTCAATATGCTTATCGTTAATTTCAACGCCTTGTGATTTGTACACTTGCTGCACTTCATACACAAGATACCTCTGTGTGTCTTTAAGCCCGCGAATTCGTAAAATGTCGTGCGGATTCACAGAGCCTTCCGTCAAACGGGTGCCTGCCTCAATAAACTGACCTTCTTTTACCATGATACGGGAAGCATACGGAATCACATACTCCCGTTTTTCGCCAGTTGGCGGATCCACGGTCACTTTACGCTGGCCACTCGCTTCACGTATTTCAACTGTACCTTCAATTTCAGTGATAATGGCCGGATGCTTCGGCTTGCGCGCCTCAAACAACTCTTCGACCCGCGGCAGACCTTGTGTAATATCATCACCTGCGACGCCACCGGTATGGAAAGTACGCATGGTTAACTGAGTGCCCGGCTCGCCAATTGACTGAGCGGCAATAATTCCTACTGCTTCGCCTACGTCTACCTGGTGGCCCGAAGCCAGATTTCTTCCGTAACATTTGATACAAACGCCAAATTGCGATTTGCATGTCAGTACCGAGCGGATAGAAACCTTCTTTCTTACAGCTACAACTTTTTCAACAATCTCCTCAGTAATCGTGGTATTCAACGGCACGATCACTTCGCCAGTTTCCGGGTCAACAATCTCTTCTGCCGAAACCCTGCCGACAATACGGTCGCGAAGAGGTTCTATGACGCTAGCGCCATCAGTAATGGCTTCTACTTCTATTCCTTTGATGTTATCGTTGCGGACTTTTACCTCTTTAACATCGCTGGCTAATATGGAATCAATATCTTCTTTTGTAATGCGGGTGTCAATTGGCAGCAATTGTTGGCCATTACTGTCAACAACCGTGTTCACAGTTCTCCTACCCAGCATTTCTTTAAGCATTGCTTCTCTAAGTATTTTTTTCAATTGGTCTTCCGGTGTGCCCAAATTGATTTTTTGTGGTTCCAGACCACCGTTTTCTCCCGAGTCATCCGGATGTTTTAAGGTAATTTCCGATATGTTTTTCTCACCCAGCGTCCGCAAAGCATCATCATCCAGGACTGTTCCTTCTGCAAACAAAACTGCAGCCGTTTTTGGATCGTACACATCTGCAGCCAAGCTGCGTCCCATCAGAGTATCCCTCAGAAATTCAATGGCGCCTGCACTGGATTGAGATAATCTAGCCTTTTCTTTCACCAAATTAATGCCTACGATATCGCAATCGTCTTCGCGAACAATTACATCCTGGGCGACATCTACCAGCCGTCTGGTTAAGTATCCAGAATCTGCCGTTCTCAAAGCAGTATCCGCCAAGCCCTTTCTTGCACCATGCGTTGAAATAAAGTATTCCAATACAGTAAGGCCTTCACGGAAATTGGCTTTAATCGGCAAGTCAATAATTCGACCGGACGGATCAGCCATGAGACCACGCATACCGGCAAGCTGCCGGATTTGCTGCATATTTCCGCGAGCACCTGATGTAGCCATCATATAAACAGCATTAAATTGATCCAAATTTTTCATCATCGCGTCGGTTACATCTTCAGTTGCTTTTGTCCATAGGCTGATAATTTTACGGTACCGCTCATCAGCAGTCATTAATCCTCGACGATACTGAAGATCAATCATATCAACCTGCTTATCCGCTGCCGACAAGATATCCTTTTTCGCCTCTGGTATTTTTATATCGGCTACTGCAATTGTAATACCAGCCCGGCAAGCAAAAGCGAAGCCCAGCTTCTTTACACTATCCAATACATTGGCAGTTTTTGCGTTGCCAAACAACCGGTATGAATCCGCAACCATCTTGCCGAGGGTCTTCTTATCCATTTGTTTGCCAAGATGCCACTCATTGTTTTCTTGATAATAATGGCGTAATTCAAATGGCAATGCCTCATTAAAAATTACCCGGCCAACTGTGGTATGAACTCTAGCTACCGTTCCATCCGGCACAACTAAACGAACTTGTATTGCAGCATGTAATGAGATTGCTTTATGATGATAAGCCAGTAACGCTTCATCTACAGACCCAAAAACCATAGGCTTTGTTGCGTTGACATCGCCGCCTTGCCGCACCATTGTCAGGTAATAAGCGCCCAAAACCATATCCTGTGTTGGTGTAGCGACTGGTTTACCATCTTTTGTGGACAAAATATTATGAGCTGACAACATAAGAATTCGTGCTTCCGCCTGCGCCTCAGCTGACAAAGGAACATGCACCGCCATCTGATCGCCGTCAAAATCCGCGTTATAGGCTGTACAAACTAATGGGTGGATTTTGATCGCACGGCCTTCTGACAAAACAGGTTCAAACGCTTGAATCCCCAAACGGTGTAAGGTTGGCGCCCGGTTTAAAAGAACCGGATGCTCTTTAATGACTTCTTCAAGAACATCCCATACTTCAGGGCGAACTCTTTCGACCATCCGCTTTGCGCTCTTAATGTTATGGGCGTGGCCAGCGTTGACTAATTTTTTCATAACGAAAGGTTTAAATAGTTCCAAAGCCATTTCTTTGGGCAAGCCGCATTGATGCATCTTGAGTTCCGGTCCGACAACAATAACAGAACGGCCAGAATAATCAACCCGTTTTCCCAACAAGTTTTGGCGGAATCGCCCTTGCTTTCCTTTCAGCATGTCACTCAGTGATTTTAACGGACGATTTCCCGGACCAGTCACAGGACGACCGCGCCGTCCATTATCAATCAATGCGTCTACCGCTTCTTGCAGCATCCGCTTTTCATTGCGCACGATAATATCCGGAGCGCCAAGATCCAAAAGACGTTTCAAGCGATTATTTCGATTAATAACCCTACGATACAAATCATTTAAATCTGACGTAGCAAAGCGGCCGCCATCTAATTGGACCATCGGTCGCAGTTCCGGCGGTATTACCGGCACAACATCCATAATCATCCACGAAGGCTTATTTCCAGACTTTCGAAACGATTCGACAACTTCCAATCGCCGAATTGCCCGTACCCGGCGTTGTCCGCTGACTTCTTTCAGTTCCTGTCTTAATTCTTCCCGCTGTTTTTCTAAGTCTAATTCTTCTAAAAGTTTTTTGACCGCTTCAGCACCCATGCCCACTTTGAATGCATTGCCGTATTTGTCCCGATAATCCCGGTATTCATTTTCGGTGAGCAGTTGTTTTTTCATCAACGGTGTGTCACCTGGTTCGAGAACAATATAAGATGCGAAATACAGCACCTTTTCAAGGTTACGCGGCGTAATATCGAGAATGAGACCCATTCGGCTGGGAATCCCTTTAAAATACCAAATATGTGAAACTGGAGCCGCTAGTTCGATATGCCCCATACGATCACGTCGTACTTTCGAACGCGTAACCTCTACTCCGCAGCGATCGCAAATAATGCCTTTATACCGAATTCTTTTGTATTTACCGCAGTGACATTCCCAATCTCGGGTTGGTCCGAAAATCTTCTCGCAAAACAACCCTTCCCGCTCCGGTTTTAACGTACGGTAATTAATTGTTTCCGGTTTTTTTACTTCACCATGCGACCACTCGCGCATCAAATCAGGTGAGGCCAAACCTATGCGCATGGAATCAAAATTATTAACATCTAACAAAGGTTCTTCGCTCCCTTCGCGTTTACTTTACGTCGTCTGTATCATCTATAACCTGTTTGGGTTCCTGGGCTTTCATCCGTTTGAATTTTTTCTGCTTTTGCATCTCAAAATCGTCTTCTTCCGGATTTCCCGATAGATCAAAATTCTCTTGACCCATTTCACCAATTTCCGCAATAATATCAAGATCGTCTTCCACAGGTTTGAAGTCATCGGCGCTTTCAACAATAGCATCCTCAGGAGCATAAACAGACTCCGAACGGTCATGCATAGGACGTTTCAGTGTTTCTTCGCCACCCAAATTCAAGTCCAATTCCTTAGCTTTTTCATGAACATCTTCATCCGTTTCCTGCAGCATGATTTCCTGTTCATCTTCAGCCAATATTTTGATATCAAGGCCAATACTTTGCAGTTCCTTAATAAGCACTTTAAACGATTCCGGAACGCCAGGCTCAGGAATGTTTTCTCCCTTTACAATCGCCTCATAGGTCTTGACACGTCCGACAACATCATCGGATTTTACCGTTAATAGTTCTTGTAAAGTGTATGCAGCACCATATGCCTCCAATGCCCATACTTCCATTTCACCAAACCGCTGTCCGCCAAACTGCGCCTTGCCTCCTAACGGTTGCTGCGTTACAAGCGAGTACGGGCCGGTGGACCGGGCATGAATTTTGTCATCGACCAAATGTGCCAACTTAAGCATATACACATATCCCACAGTAACGGTATTGTCAAACGGTTCACCGGTACGGCCGTCAAACAGCTGACTTTTACCATCTTCCGGAAGATTAGCCGCACGCAACGTATCAAATACTTCGTTTTCGTGTGCACCGTCAAATACAGGTGTCGCCATATGGATACCTGCTTTATCGGGAATTGGCAATCCATTTTGTTCTACATCATAAACAGTTTGTAACCGTTCTTTCAAATCCGGTGAACCATTGCGCACCTGCAATCCAATCGCTGCAGCCGCCATACCCAGATGAGTCTCCAGAACCTGACCAATATTCATACGTGACGGAACACCCAAAGGATTCAAAACGATCTGTACTGGCGTGCCGTCCGGTAAAAACGGCATATCTTCTTTCGGCATAATACGGGAAACAACCCCTTTGTTACCATGCCGCCCTGCCATTTTATCCCCTTCAGAAATCTTACGTTTCTGAGCAATATAAACACGAACCAGTTGATTGACGCCCGGAGACAATTCGTCACCGTTTTCGCGCGTAAACACTTTGACGTCTACAATTTTGCCTGCCTCGCCATGCGGTACGCGTAATGAGGTATCCCTGACTTCACGGGCTTTTTCACCAAAAATTGCCCGCAACAATCGTTCTTCGGCTGTTAATTCGGTTTCGCCTTTAGGCGTTACCTTACCAACAAGAATATCTCCAGGACGGACCTCAGCGCCGACTCGAATAATGCCCCGATCATCCAAGTCACGTAAGGCGTCTTCTGCTACATTGGGAATATCCCTGGTTATTTCTTCCGGTCCCAATTTCGTATCTCTGGCATCACATTCATATTCTTCTATGTGAATGGATGTAAATACATCTTCTTTTACCAAGTCTTCACTCAGTAATATCGCATCCTCGTAATTGTAGCCTTCCCAAGGCATGAAAGCGACAAGGACATTGAAGCCTAACGCCAATTCTCCCATATCAGTGGACGGTCCATCAGCCAAAACCTGTCCTTTGCTGATTTTTTCGCCATAATGCACAATCGGTTTTTGGTTGATACAGGTTCCTTGGTTCGAGCGAATATATTTCAACATTTTATATGTGTCCAACGCGCCCTCATCCGTGCGAATATAAATTTCACGCGCTGTTACTTTTTCTACAGTGCCAGCATGTTCCGCCAAAATGACCACGCCGGAATCCCTGGCAGCCTTGTATTCCATTCCGGTTCCAACCAAAGGCGCCTGTGTTCGCAGAAGCGGAACTGCCTGACGCTGCATGTTGGCGCCCATTAAGGCCCGGTTGGCATCGTCATTTTCCAGGAAAGGAATTAATGCCGTTGCTATGGATACAACCTGTTTAGGAGAAACATCCATGTAGTCAACATTCTCAGCCGGAACGGCAAGAATATCCGATTTATAACGTACCATCACCCTAGGTTCTTTAAACCTTCCATCTGATTCCAGCTGTTCGTTGGCCTGCGCACAAACCACTTCGTCCTCTTCGTCAGCCGTAAGATAGGATATGGTTTCTGTTACTCGTCGATTCATTTTGTCAACTTTACGGTATGGCGTCTCAATAAACCCAAATTCGTTCACTCGGGCAAACGTCGACAAGGAACCAATCAAGCCGATATTCGGACCCTCAGGGGTCTCGATCGGACACATGCGGCCATAGTGAGAATGGTGCACGTCCCGGACTTCAAATCCAGCCCGTTCCCGGCTTAATCCTCCTGGTCCCAAAGCGCTGAGCCGTCGTTTATGGGTCAACTCTGCCAATGGGTTGGTCTGATCCATAAATTGTGAAAGCTGACTGGACCCGAAGAACTCTTTGATAGCAGCAACCACTGGACGAATGTTGATGAGAGCCTGCGGGGTGATCACATCGACATCCTGAATGGTCATGCGCTCCTTAACGACTCTTTCCATACGAGCTAATCCGATACGGAATTGATTTTGCAGCAATTCTCCTACGGAACGCAAACGGCGATTTCCGAGATGGTCAATATCATCCGTATTGCCATGCCCCTCTATCAAGTTTAATAAATAGCTAATTGATGAAAGGATGTCTTGCCGGGTAATCGTTCTATGAGAGATTGGTAATGTTGGCGTGCAGAGCATCTTCACCTTGGAGCCATCTTTTTGCTTGATAAATACTTCAATGCATTCCGCGGCCGAAAAGACTTCGCTTTTTTCAAGAAGATCAATATTTTGTTCATCAATTATGGAGCCTGCCGGTAAAATGATCTCACCGGTTGCTTTATTAATAATAGCCTCAGCTAAAGTTTTTCCTGCCAAACGACGCCGCCAGCCCAATTTTTTGGTCAGTTTATAACGACCAACAGTTGCCAAATCGTATCGTTTCGGGTCAAAAAACAAAGTCTCCAATAACTGGGTTGCATTTTCAACAGTAGGCGGCTCGCCTGGTCGCAATCTTTTGTAGATCTCTACCAAAGCCTCGTCTTTTGACGTAGTATTATCCCTGTCTAACGTGGCCTGAATACGAAGGTCATCCCCAAAAAGACTTTTAATAATTTCGCTGGAGCCATATCCAAGCGCCCGGAGCAAAACAGTCGCAGGCAATTTCCTCGTTCGGTCAACACGAACCCATATTGCATCATTCGCATCCGTTTCTAATTCCAGCCAAGCGCCTCGGTTGGGGATTACGGTTGCGCCATAAAGCTTTTTCCCATTGGTATCAATACTTTCAACATAATATACGCCAGGAGAACGAACCAGTTGGCTGACAATAACCCGTTCTGCGCCATTAATAATAAAGGTTCCATTCTTAGTCATTAATGGGAAATCTCCCATAAATACATCCTGTTCTTTAATCTCGCCAGTTTCACGGTTAATAAGGCGAACGCTAACCCGTAGAGGAGCAGAATAAGTAACATCTCGTTCCTTGCATTCTTCCACTACATATTTAGGGTCTCCTAACGTAAAACTTTCAAAGGACAACACTAAATTACCGGTAAAATCCTGAATTGGTGAAATATCACGAAATATTTCCTGCAATCCCGTCTCAAGAAACCACTTGTATGAATTCTTTTGGATTTCGATAAGATTAGGCATGTCCAGCACTTCTTTAATTTTCGCATAATTATAGCGAATTCTCTTACCTACCGGAACAGGATTAAACATTAAATCCTTCACCCCTTTGCACATTTTATGCTGGCAAATGTCACATATCGTTACTACAAAACGAACGCAATAAATAGGAAAAATAAGCAAGGATCTTCAATTCAGGTGAGAACCTTGCCTTTTCAGCACGCGGAAAACCCGTTTTATCCTCCGCCATGTTCCAATTTTTTAAATGCTCCGTCTGTACTTAGATATAAGCATAACGTAAAGCGATCAGTGCCTTTTTTTTAAAAAAAACATCCTTCAAAAAAAGGTCTTTCGCATTTAAAAATGATATCACAAAGTGTCGTTTAAGTCAATATGCAAATTAAAACGGATTGTGATTTAATAAAGTTCCAGAAGCCGTTTTTAATTAGAAAACCCGGCTTGCTGCGAGCTTGTATAGCGATGGCGGAAGCCGTTGGCTGCACTTGTTTTACTTTCTGGTGTACTAAAAAAAAGCAGGCACCTGGATAAGTGCCTGCTTTCGCAATGAAAAATTTATTTTACTTCAACGCTTGCGCCAGCTTCAGTCAGCTTCGCTTTCAAAGCATCAGCATCCGCTTTGGATACTTTTTCTTTAACAGCTTTAGGAGCGCCATCAACTAAATCTTTCGCTTCTTTCAGTCCCAATCCGGTAATTTCACGAACAACTTTAATTACATTGATTTTAGCGCTGCCAGCAGAAGTCAGAATTACATCGAATTCAGTTTGTTCTTCTGCAGCTGCTGCTGCTGCAACCGGAGCTGCTGCTGCTGCCGCAACCGGAGCTGCTGCAGAAACACCAAATTTTTCTTCCATAGCTTTGATCAGTTCGGATAATTCGAGAACCGTCATGTTTTCAATCGCTTGTAAAATTTCTTCTTTTGTCATTTTTTATTCCTCCAATAATATTCATTTTGTTTATTTTCAATTTCTTCCTGTCGAGAGAGTTCTCTCTAAATGCAATTTATGCAGACTCTTTCGATTTACGCACTGCTTCCAGCGCATAGACCAAATTGCGAATATTGCCTTGAAGAACATTGACCATTCCAACAATAGGCGCCTGCATGGTGCCGCACAATTTGGCCAGCAACACTTCACGCGGCGGCAAACTTGCCAACGCTTTTACGCCTTCCATATCAATTACTTTTCCTTCAACAAGACCGGCTTTGATCTCAAGAATTTTATTATCCTTTGAGAATTGAGCAATAATCTTTGCCGGAGCAACTGGATCAACTTCCGAAAATGCGATAGCCGTCGGGCCTTCCAAAAATTGGTTTAATTCACTGATCCCCAACTCACTCGCAGCAAGACGAGTCATGGTGTTTTTTACTACCCTGTACTCAACTGCTGCTTCTCGCAACTTACGACGTAATTTAGTATCCTGAGCTACAGTTAAGCCACGATAGTCTGTTAATACGGCGCCTTTCGCAGAAGAAAGTTTTTGCTTTAATTCCGCAACAACTGCTTCTTTTTCGCTACGTATAGACATTCTTTTCCACCCCCTTCATGGTTTTCAATATAAATAGCAACGACCTCGCGGCAAAATATACCGGAGGTCGTTTATGGCATGCCAAAACGTTTTTCCCCGGCCTCGGCAGGCGGTCGGTTTCCCTCCCTTTACGTCGTTAACACCTGCTGTCTACAGCCTGTAGACACGTTATATAATTAGCAAATTATTCTTTCTTTCCTGGCGCTTTCAGAGTATTCACTCTTACACCCGGACTCATTGTAGTACTGATCGTAATATTACGCATATATTGACCTTTGGCGGCCGATGGTTTTACTTTAATTAAAGTATCAATTATCGTTTGGAAATTTTTCAACAATTTTTCCGGTTCAAACGATACCTTGCCGATAGGAACATGAATATTACCAGCCTTATCAGTACGGTATTCAATTTTACCAGCCTTAATTTCGTTAATCGCGCGTGTTACATCCATGGTCACTGTGCCCACTTTCGGGTTAGGCATCAAACCTTTCGGTCCTAATATCTTCCCGAGGCGGCCAACCGTTCCCATCATATCGGGGGTTGCAACAGCCACATCAAAACCTGCCCACCCGCCTTGAATTTTAGCAACCAAATCTTCCGCTCCGACAAAATCAGCTCCAGCTGTTTCAGCCTCTTTCGCTTTTTCGCCTTTTGCAAAGACTAAGACACTTTTGGATTTGCCAGTGCCAAACGGCAACACAACCGCTCCACGGACCTGCTGATCAGCATGTTTGGGGTCAACGCCCAACCGAACAGCAACTTCAACGGTCTCATCAAATTTAGCAGTACTCATTGTTTTGATAAGAGCAATTGCTTCTTCTGGATCATACAGCTTGTCTTTTTCAACAAGTTTTGCCACTTCTTGATACTTTTTCCCTTGTTTTAACATAATCTTATTCCTCCTGTTTCGTGGTAATAGCGGATAATCCTCCCACACGCCTCAGTCTTGCACTGCGGCGTTTGATCCTGCATAAAACAAGATCTTAATCGACAATATCAATACCCATGCTGCGAGCGGTTCCCTCAACCATACGCATTGCCGCTTCTATGCTGGCAGCATTCAAATCCGGCATTTTGGTTTCCGCAATTTCGCGCACTTTAGAACGTGAAACTTTTGCAACTTTTTTCTTGTTTGGTTCTCCCGAAGCTGTCTCAATCCCTGCTGCTTTCTTCAATAAGACAGCAGCGGGTGGCGTTTTGGTTATGAAGGTAAAAGATCTATCTTCATATACGGTAATTTCTACCGGAATAATCAAGCCAACCTGTTGAGCAGTTCTTTCGTTAAAATCTTTGACAAACGCCATAATATTAACCCCTGCTTGTCCCAATGCAGGACCGACAGGAGGTGCCGGCGTCGCTTTACCAGCTGCAACTTGTAACTTAACAAGTTTGATTACTTTTTTTGCCATTTTATTACACCCCCTTATTACTAACTAAAATATAATAGCATAAATGCTCTTAATGCAATTTTTCGACCTGTGAAAAATCTAATTCTACGGGAGTCTCGCGTCCAAACATGTTGACGAGCACTTTCAGCTTACCACGGTCCGGATTAATTTCCACAACCGTAGCCGTCCAGTTTTCAAACGCCCCAGATATAATTCTTACCAATTGTTTCAGTTGAATATCAACTTTCGGCTTCGCATCTTCTATTCCCATTGATTTGAGAATATGTTTGACCTCAGAATCACTAAGGGGTATTGGCTTCGTTCCCGATCCTACAAAACCGGTAACGCCTGGAGTATTGCGCACAACATACCATGACCTGTCGGAGACGATCATTTCAACGAGCACATACCCTGGGAAAACTTTCTTTTTGGAAACTTTCTTTTTGCCATCCTTGATCTCAACCTCATCTTCCATAGGTACAAGCACCCGGAAAATTTCATTCTCCATCCCCATGGATCGAACTTTTCGTTCAAGGTTAGCAGTCACTTTATTCTCATATCCGGAGTATGTATGAATTACATACCAGTTTTTCTTGGTTTCCATTGCTTCAAGGAACGCTGATGCGTTCCCACCCCCCTCAGCTTGCTTGGTAACATTTACACGTTGAAACTATCGCATCTATCAAGAATAGGATATCACAAAGCAACAAAACTATTTTAAGAACATGCGCAATGCTTCTGTAAGCACAGAATCAATTACCCAGATCAACGCTGAAACAATCACAACGGAAATGAAAACGATCCCCGTATAAGAAGCAAGTTCTTTGCGGTTTGGCCAAGATACTTTTTTTAGTTCCGCTCTCACTTCACGAAAAAACTTTTTCCAGCGCGCAGTATTCCTTTGAACAGTCATTTCCTGAGCTGCCATTTCTTCACATCCTATCGCATACTGCCAATTGCATCATCATGATAAAAGATTGGCAGGGGCAGAAGGACTTGAACCCTCAACCAACGGTTTTGGAGACCGCTACTCTACCAATTGAGCTATACCCCTACTGTATATAATAAATCTTTTACTTGGTTTCTTTGTGCAAAGTTTGTTTTTTGCAAAACTTGCAGTATTTGTTAAACTCAAGACGATCAGGATCATTTTTTTTGTTTTTATTCGTCTGATAATTGCGTTGTTTGCAATCAACACAGGCTAATGTTACAGCATTGCGCATCTTGTACACCTCTCTTACCCATCAATAATAACAGTGCCTAAATCTTTAAAATGTTGCTAATATAATTTAGCATACTTATCCCGTCATGTCAATAGCTGCATTTTACGGTCGCGTTATTTATTTGTAACTTCGGTAACCACGCCGGCGCCAACAGTACGGCCGCCTTCACGAATAGCAAAGCGCAAGCCTTCTTCAATTGCGATCGGAGTGAT
>JAGFZV010000038.1 GCA_017889545.1 Bacillota bacterium | reverse complement strand
CCAGCATCTTGATCGTCGGGTGCTGTTCCACAAATACACTGATTTTTTCAGAAAACACCATCATAAAAGCAACGGCAATGACAACCGCCGCAATCATGACACCCAGCTGTTCCGCCATCCCCAATGCAGTAATGATTGAGTCAAGAGAAAAAACAATATCCAGAAGCAATATCTGAAAAAGCACCGATCCGAACGTTGTTCCAAAACGACTGGGTGAAACCGTGTCCTCACCTTCAAGCTTTTCGTGGATCTCCATGGTACTTTTCCATATCAGAAACAATCCACCAGTAATAAGAATTAAATCACGTCCGGAAATTTCATTACCAATAACAGTAAATAGCGGCACGGTAAGTCCCATTAGCCAACTAAGCGAAAGAAGCAGCGCTATGCGTATAAACATTGCCAGTCCCAGTCCGATACGTCGGACCTTATTTTGGAGATGATATGGGAGCTTACTTGCTTGAATTGAGATGAAGATGATATTATCAATTCCGAGTACAATTTCCAGTGCAGTTAGTGTCACCAATGCCATCCAAACTTGTGGGTCAGCCAACCATTCCATTTTGCCCTCTCCTTTTTCTTAATGAATTATGCGGGTCCATCCAAAAAGTTTTCTGAAGCTAGAAAGATCAGGAAATTCCAAAAACAAGCGAACCGCCACCCAAAACAATACCAAAATATAAATTGCCAGCATCACGTTTACAAACGCATTTGTTGAAGTAAAAGTAACTGTCTCGCATTTTGTTTTTGTCATTTATTTTGTTTTCTTCAGCTTATATTATTGCGAAATTGTAAATTAAGATGTCTCATTTTCAGAGAGAAGGTCATGTGGAGCTGCATTCGATTTATCTCGTTAAAACCAGGTACCGTTTAGGATATCTTTTGCGTCCCGGGTCATGGGTATCACATCTTCCCGATTAATGTACTTAATGTCAAACTTACGGTTAAGTGCAGCAAAGTGTCGCAGACCGAATGCAATTTTCTGCAGATAAGAATACGCACCAATAGCTCCGGGAGACATGTGGTCAGCCTCTTCACCGTAAATACTCCGCAATTCCGGCAAATGCCGGAACAGGGCTTCCTTTGTTCCTCCATAACGTTCCAAATGCTTGGGAACCACACCGTTTTCCAGTAACTGTCCTACCTTTTCGCCTACCATAGCCGCAGCCATCGCAGCACGGCAGAGACCAACCAATTTTACATATGGGGCTCCAATGGCCAAAGCCTTATATACCTGATCTTCGCTGGTAATTCCGCCTGTAATGGCAATATCAGGTACAGTCAGACCTATACGTTCCAACCGCCCACAAATTTCGGGTAAAACGCTCTCAATGCATACCGCAGGCAGACCCCATTCATTCATCATCTTGTTGGGGCTATAGCCGGAACCGCCACCGGCACCATCCAAGGTAACCAGATCCACATCCAGCAAAGCGGCAAGACGGAGAACCTCCTCGATGTCACGGCGATCATATCCGGCCATTTTGAAGTAGGTGTTCTTCATGCCGAGTGTCCGCAAGGACTTTATGCGTTGTTGCAACGTTTCTTCCGTCCACATAGGCAGGCGGCTATAACTCCAGAATTCAGGACAAGCACTCTTTTCATACAGCTTGATGATTTCAGGATCTTCCGGATCAGGATGTACGATGGAGCCCTTCTTCTTTTTCGCCAACGCTTCCTGCAGACTGCCAATCCGGACGGCTGGCTGCGTACCCTTGGCAGATTGACCGAATTTAAACTCGATGGCCGTAAACCCACACTCCGCAAGTGCATATTCAGCCAGGCCCATACTTAGGTCCTCCAGATTGCACTGGAGAACGATTTGTCCATAACCTCTGTCATAGCGGCTGAAAGCTTCCCTCATCTCTTTCAGCTTCTCAAAACGCACAATTTTTCCGTTGGCGTCAAGTTGCAGATTCGGATCTTTACTGGGAGAACCCTCGCCGATAACGCAGCAGACACCTGCCATGGCGGCAGCGGCAAAATAGTCCTTCCAGTTTAACTTAATCAATGCAGGCAGGATAATCGGCATATTCAACTTGACTGGATTGCTACAGCCAATGGTTGTGGAAATCCCAACACCATAAATTGTAGCCTGCTCGCTGTCAGCGGGGCAGCCTACTGCTCCGAAGACGCGGCCGTTGATGTTGAAATGGGAATAGTCAATGGGATAGTCTTTTTCAGTCGCCACTTGGTTATTGCCAGTATTCGTCGGATAGACAATCGATTTGCCAAGAACAGCAGACAAGCCAATTTCACAAGTACCCGTACAGTCGGCAGTACAGAAAGAGCACATACCGGAACCGGGAGTGATTTTGTCACTTCGCATCTTCGTATCATTAAATGCTGAAGATAGATTAGGACTATAAGACATTTTAACCCTTCTTTCTATTTTATTCCTCCTGCGGTTCTTTCCGCAAGCGATCCTTACATTTTTGTGGTTGTGACCTGCAACAGATGATTAAATGCCCATTGTCAAATTTCCATAGTATTTCTTCGTTATTTTAATTTTTCCATTTTTCTTACAATCCATTTTATCCTCTTCCTCGTGAAAATACTGCAATAGTTGGAGAAATAGGATCGTAACGGACCTGTTCATTTCTTACGTTAAACTCTATTTTTCAACCTCACGTTTTACCGAGAGAGTTTATCGTTCAAAGCTCCTTTGCTTGCTTTAAGTCCGCTGCAATTCAGATATTTTCAAATATCTTTTCAGAAAATCGCCTAACCTTGCGCTTGTCCGACTTTATAATCAATTATACCCCAGAGTTGACATGATTATCCAAGATTTTTTCAGCGCCAATTGCATAATCCCCATATCGATAGGATCAGATAAATGAAACAAAGACTGGATTGCGCCTCTCTTCCCATACATTTTGAGCCATATACATATCCTTTAGCTTTTGAAAATAGGCGCAAAAAAAGCACCTGTCAATAACAGATTCTTTAAAGCATATAGCAAATCATATTAACTTTGTATAATCCTGCGCGCCGTAGAAAAAGCGCATAATGCTGACCTTTGGGAACGCTTCATTGCTTTTGTGCACAAGCACGTAATTCTTGATTACTACTTTCCGGTAGCCTACTTGTCTTAACCACCTATCTTGCACCTTTCACACATCATCTGGTATGTGGCTTTCAATGGTCTGGAGTGGCGAAGCAAACAGTGAATGAAAAGTCGTCTTTTTTATCGGAATAATATGATGCTAAATAGTAATAATATTATTGTTATTATTCCGATTATGCAGTATACTATAAAAAGGCCCGGGAGGTGAAGAGATGGAATACATTACGGTAAAACAGGCTTCAGAGCGATGGGGCATATCCGACCGCCGTGTTCGCGTACTTTGCGGGGAAGGGCGGATACAAGGCGTCGTAAGAAAAGGACGTTCTTATTTTATTCCGGCGGATGCACTGAAGCCAATTGACGGACGCAGTCTGCGTGGCAAGGAAATTCCGGAACAATACGCTGCACTTTTTGCAACTGTCGATGAGATGAAAGCGGAGCTTGACCGGCATCGCCCTTTGACAAGCGGGGAGTTAAAGCGTTTACAGGACGAATTCCTCGTGGAATTCACGTACAACTCAAACGCCATCGAGGGTAATACGCTCACGCTTCAGGAAACTGCACTTGCCTTGGAGGGCGTGACGATTGACCAAAAACCGCTCAAACATCATCTGGAGGCGGTCGGACATCGCGATGCGTTCCTTTATGTTGTTTCTCTTGTCAAGAAAAAAGTTCCCATTTCGGAACGGATTATCCGCGAAATCCACGCCTTGGTTTTGATTGACAGCCCAGAAGACAAGGGTGTGTACAGAAGAATCCCAGTGAAAATTATGGGTGCACATCACGAACCTCCGCAACCTTTTCTTGTTCCTGTTCAAATGGAACGGTTGATTGCTGATTTTTCCAGCGGTAACCGGCATATCATAGAAACGGCGGCGTTGTTCCATCTGAACTTCGAGGGAATCCATCCTTTCATAGACGGGAACGGACGTACCGGCCGGTTAATATTGAACCTTATGCTCATGCAGGCGGGATACCCGCCCATCGATGTAAAATTCACCAACAGGAGAAAATATTACGCTTGTTTTGACAGCTATTATCGAGATGATGACGCATCCCCGATGGTCAATATGGTGAGCGAATATATAAAAGAACGACTTTCACAGTATTTGAACCTGTTGCAAACCTAAAAGAAGCCTCGCGATATTTTTCCGCGAGGCTTCTTTTAATGTCACACTTCAAAACGATAAAGGGAGGCAAATGAAAGGGCTTAATACCCTTCCCATCGTCTATCATCATAATTTTGAAAATTATCTACATTAAGCACACTCGTGCTCCCGCATGCAGGGCAGCATTCTAAATAGCCCCCGTCTCCTATTGGTTTTAATATTGCGCCTTCTGTATCAAACACTTTTCCGCATTTTGTGCATTTTACAATTGCCATTTATTGCTCCTTTCATTAATCAACATGCAGCAAACCTAATTGTCGCCCGCAAGCCTTTCCATCAGTTCTAAATTTCAGTTATCTGGGTTCACTTCCTATTTTCTTAACTTTCTTGCATATATTTTATTAATAATCCGCAAGAAAGTCAAAGCATTGACACGAACATCTGCGGGTACTTGACTTATTTATTTATTTACTTATTTTACCAATTAAACTAGTAATGCACAAGTAATTACGATACCAAACGATGTTTATCCCTCTATCGTTTTCCGCTTTGCCAACTTTGTTTGCTAAAACACCCACAAGATCCTTCATTTGAGTTTCAGTCAGTCCAGTAAAACACGGGGACAGGTAAAACACGGGGACAGGGATATTGTTTCAATCCTTCCAACGGTAAATCGGTCATACTCCGTTAGTTTTGCAATTTGCGCATAATGCCAAGTTTTGCATGGCCGAAAAGCGATAAAGATCCTTGGCCTTTCAGGGACGAAAACCTGAAACACAACCCTGTCCCCGTGTTTTTTATGCGCTCAATCTAGCTGCCATCTTAAGCTTTTATTTCACTGCAAATGTCAGGTTTCACTCTTGATTAATCGCTCCACAATCTCAATATCAGCAGGAAGCAAATCATATTTCAGCATTGACTCCGGTTTTACCCAATGAGCCGCATTGTGAACATTGAGTTTCATAACTCCACTTTTAATTCGGACAAAATAAAATTTCAGCAAAAACTCCCCGGTACTGTATCGATACATGGTATCCCAAAAGTGTCCAGTAACCTCGGCTTCCACGCCGAGTTCTTCCCTGATCTCCCGGATCAGGCACTGTTCCGGTGTTTCATCGTCTTCCATTTTTCCACCCGGGAACTCCCATTTCAAGGCCAACCGATCTTCAGCACCCCGTTGGCATAGTAAATATTTGTTATTTTCTTTAATAAGCGCCGCTGTTACTATTTTCATCTTTACCCCACGATTAATTTATTTGTTTTTTGCAAGAATTTAGCCGGAATGGGATGATGTAAGCGCCAAACGATACTCATTGGCTTTGACCCGGTATGTGAAACATAGTCAGCCAGCCCCAGGAAAGTGTATGGACATGCCCCAGCTTGGTCACGCTTATATTCCCGGACAAACAGCGCGACATTACTGCCAAGTTTCTTGTGATGAATATATCGTTGGCCTGTTTGCGATTTTTCTGTAGTCGTGCTTTGAGATTGCCAGTGAAAGAGGGTTTCGCTGATCGAATAATCATCATACAAGGTTGTCGGCGAATAGTCTTTGTCGGCCTTGTTTAAAGTGACTAAGAAGATATCCAATTTATTCTCCGGTAAATATTTCACGCCTTCGCGCATAGATCCCATATTTCCAGCGGTATGGTACCCTAAACCTGTCAACAATTGGTCCCGTGTATAAGTGCAGTAAAGATCCAGCACAGCATTTGTCCCAAGCTCAACCGGCTGATCGATGAAATCAATCCGTTCATAGTTAAACTTCAGCAATTCGAGACATTCATTAAACATAACAGGATATTGCGTCAAAGCAGAAAGGCTCTCCACGACGCTTCTAAATCCGGTTTCCGGCAAAGATTTTTGATAGATCGTATAGTGCAGCATCAACAGCATTTTTCGTTCATTCTCCGCAAGCATTGTTTCATCAATGTCCGCCAGTCTTGGCAGACTTTCCAAAAGAAACTGTATCCACCTGCGGGAATTGATTTCAGCCAGTCGTGCTAACGCCCTCGTTATGACTTCTTCACCACTTTCTTGAAAGTCTTCTCTGACATTGGCTTTGACCGCCAATCTGGCAAAACTATATTTCGGATAGATCGTCTTTAGATCAATATTATAATAATTCATAAAATTAGCATAGGTCAGTTCCTGCTCTGTGTCCTCTTCAAAGGTCGCCATCCGCGCAATCAGTCCGTTGGTTCCGGCAAGCGCCTTGCGAATGTTATTTAGGATGTACTCCTTCGCCATCTTTTCCAACTGAATGTAGGAACCGCGAGGAACATGCAAGAACCCTTCTTTAATTTCCCGCTCAATGCCTTGGTGGGTGTGCGTGAGTAATGCAGTAAACTTCTCAGCAAAGTTGTATTTTACATGCGCCTGACCGATAAAATCCAAAACAGTAAGACATTCCTTATCGGGAGAAAGACGCAGGCCTCGTCCCAACTGTTGCAAGAAAACCGTGAGGCTTTCAGTAGGCCGTAAAAACAAAATTGTATTTACGGCCGGAATATCAACGCCTTCATTATACAGATCGACTACAAAAATGAACGTAATGGCCCCTTCAATTAATCGTTTTTTTACATTCTCTCTAATATTATCTTGGCTGTTTGCTGTAAGGGCCTCCGCCGAAATACCTTGAGAATTAAAATAATCAGCCATAAACTGTGCATGGGCCATGCTGACACAGAAGCCGAGACCCTTCACCATGGCAATGTCTGTTACATACTTGTGAAGCGATTGAACGATCATCCCGGCACGCTTGCCATCAGCCGTATAGACATTTTCTATTTCTCTGCGATCATAACCGCCCCTGCTCCATTTCAGTGTACTTAAATCAACTTCATCGCTAACTCCAAAATATTGAAAAGGACACAACAATTTGCGGTCAATCGCCGCCGGCAGACGGATTTCAGCGGCGGTCCGGTTGTCAAACCATGGGAGGATGCTTTGTCCGTCCAGGCGTTCCGGAGTTGCTGTAAGGCCCAGCAAAATCTTAGGCCGATAGTAAGTTAACAATGCTTTATAAGAGGGTGCAGCAGCACGGTGAAATTCATCAACAACAATATAATCATAAAAATCAGGACTGCTGAGTTCCAAAAATTCTCTTGAATTAAACGTTTGTATGGATATAAACAAGTGATCGATACTCTCTGGCCGGTAGTTCCCGACAAACAAATCGCCAAAATTTGAATCATGCAATATCCCGCGAAAACAGGCAATGCTCTGCTTTAATATTTCTTCCCGATGAGCAATGAACAACAACCGGTTCGGTTTAGCAGGGTTGGCACTGCAAAATCTTTTATAATCGAACGCTGCAATTACAGTTTTTCCGGTACCAGTCGCAGCGACAACAAGATTTTTGTAATACCCTCGAACGGTTCTCTCTGCTTGAAGTTTATCCAAGATTTCCACCTGATAATCGTAGGGGCGGATTTCAAAAAAATACCCGGGATCTTCTGTCGTAAGAGTCCGTTCTTCCTTCAACGCCTTCTGTAACCGCTTTTGATCGGCTGCAGTATATAATTCAAATTCCCGATCGTACCAGTAGCCGTCAAAGGTCGCCCCCACTTTCTGCATTGTGCTGGGCAGATCTTTACTGGTTACCTTGACGTTCCACTCCAAACCGGTTGATAAGGCCGCCTTAGTCAAATTTGAAGAACCGATATACGCTGTTGTAAAGCCGGTATCCCGAAAAAACACATAGACTTTGGCATGCAATCTGGTGCGAGCTGAATTGTAGGATACCTTAACCTCTGTATTAGGAAGAGAGCGGAGCATCTCGACAGCTTTGAAATCGGTTGCCCCCATATAGGATGTCGTGATTACACGCAGTTTTCCTCGTCTTGTAAATTCCTGTAAGTCTTCATAAATAAGTCGTAATCCGCTCCACTTGATAAAAGAAATCAGCATATCAATACGATCTGCCGAGGCAATCTCTTTCTTAATTTCCATAAACATACTGGGTTCAAGAGGAGCGCCTGTAAACAGCGAACTGCGTGCAATGCTGGTGACAGGACGCTCCGCTTGAAACTTCCCTAAAGCCGCCACATGATTCTCTAGTTTCGTAACCGCAAGCAACAGTTCTCCGCGCATAGAAATCAACTGTTCATTATCTTGATATTCAGCATTACCAAAACCACAACCCATGACATCAATCAAACGATTTACCAAGTTAATCTGGCTAGTTAAAAAATCTTTGTTTTTGCTTTCTTTCATTTGATTTAACCGCAGCTCAACCAAAGTTGCCAAATACTGCGCAAAATATACAGACGCTTCTGCCTGGTCAATCAATCCAGTCTCAAACTGATAAAACTTTGTAGCCTCATCAGAACTAAGATATTTTTCCATTCCTTGGTTGACAATCTGTTCGTAAATCCCTGTTTTAAGCATGATCACATCTCCCAAACACGAAGAACCGCACCATATTCTTCATGCAAGTTATTTGCCGTTGCCACACCTGATCCCTATTTTAATTGTTCCATTGCCACAAATTAAATCCTTGGTTATAAGCAATTTGATGTAAAGGGACAATCGCATTTTTTAATATACGATTAAAAATTTCAGGCTCAATTATATCACGATGAGTATTGAAACTAGCCAATCTCGCATCCAATCGATAATAGTCTTCGAGCAGCTTTTTGTGTTTGCCGATAGATTGAGCAAAACTGTATGCAGTGTATTGCAGTTGGCAAAAATCCTCAAAATGCAATTCGAGATTAGGTAAACGATCATTCTTTGCGCTATTAATAGATTGAAAAGTAGGCGTTAAGTTCCAAATTTGATCATGCAAAACAAAACTCCAAGGCAAAAAATGGTCAATACTAATTGACCCATACTCGTCAAAAGAAATCTCCTTAAAATCCGCTTTTGTATATATATCATTCACCTGCTGTGTCTGAATAATTTCATGCCAAAATGACTTAGCTATTCTTAAGTCTCTCGTTTGAGGTGCGGTTAATTTAGCGGCAATAGCCGGTACATTCGGGTTGCGCTGCTGCAAATACATAATTAAATGATAATCGCACCAACCACGAAGAATTCCTTGATTAATGGATAAATAACGAACCCACGCAGGGGGTAAATTAATAGCATCACCAACGATTTGATAAATTGCCGTGCTGCTTTCGCTTGACAGCAATTCGATCTTTTCATTCTTTTTGGCATCAAGTAATCCGCGTAGACCGGAAGAAAAAAAAGGCGATAAAAAACGATACGGAACATATTTCGTAAACTCTTCCAATCGTTTTCGCAACCGGTCGTCACGTTGCACTAATTGCAGTATTTGTTTTGTCAGCTCACTTTCCTGAATATCAACAGGAAAGTCATAATGTGTCTTCAAATAACTGACCGCATCACTTATCTTGTCAATTGGTCCAAAAAACAACTTAAATCGTATAATGGGATACCAGGCCTTAGCTAACATTCTGGCTATAATTTCACGAAATCCTATATTACTTCTGCCCATGCTTATTTCAGTTAGTAATGCTGAAAACCAGAATAACTTGTAGCTATTCGTTAAATTTTTAGCGTAAAGGGTTTGCTCCAAAGACCGTATATCAAGTTCTTCTGAAGGTGGTAAAACCTGCAACCTTAACAACCCCCTTATCATCAAAACACTCCAAAAGTTAACAACAAATTGTACTAATCGCTTTACCGTTTTTGATCAAAAACGGTAAAGTAAAATTCATCCTGTCTTTTTACTATAATCTTCCATACTTTTAAACAAAATCCTTTACCATTTCCTGTTTTTGATTATTTCCGTATAAAAGTATCGCTCCCGCAAAAAAATGTTCCTCAAACCGAAGTCTGAGGAACCATAAAAACACTTATCAAATTGTCCAAAACTTGCAGATCCCCTATATATCAGGCTATTTCCGCTCTATCACCGCGACACACTCAACGTGCCATTTGATAGAAAAGTGATACGAATACGTGAAATTGGAGTTTCGCGAAAAGGTTGGCCCCCTTGTGAGAAAGGTAAGCCGCGTCTAGTCGAGATATCCCGAAGCCAAATAGAATGAACATCAAGATTTTATAGACGGTTTAACTCAAGTATTCCAAATAACATCATCATTCAACTTTCTATCTCGAGTTAACTTCTTCGAATACCGCCATCAGCGGGAACGTTCATGTTAGATGAAGTCATCGTGCCCATAGCTTCGCGTATACCTACACTGTGGATAGTTTGAACAACCATAGAACCTACCAATATTGTCCATTTCTAACGATTAAATTCCCACTACACCTGGGACAAACTTGTGATTTTTCTTTTTGTTTATGTTCATAGGCATGTAAACACCTCAGTATTTCTGCCCTTGTTTCATCTCCGGGCGCTTTAAAGATCTCCGTCAAATCCTTGGCTCTTTAGTTTCGTTTTCCATCGAACTCATCAAGTATCCATCCTTTAATCTCATCACGAACACTTCTGACGCCGCTCATGATCTCTTCATCTGTTCCTTTGAAGACGGAAGGATCGGAAAAACTATGGTGAATTACTTTTTTTCCACCTGGAAAGTAGGGACAAGCCTCCCTGGCATTATCGCACACGGTAACGACATAGTCAAAATATTGGCCGATAAATTCATTGAGATGTTTTGACCGATGGGAAGAAAGGTCAATGCCAATTTCGGCCATCGCCCGCGCTACATAGGGGTTTACATGGCCCGGCTGTGTCCCGGCGCTAAATGCTTCATATTCATCGCCCAGTAGTCCGCGAAGAAGTCCTTCAGCCATCTGTGAGCGAGCGGAGTTGTGGGTGCAAAGAAATAAAATTCGTTTTTTCATAAGTCCTCCAATCACATTCATCTTTGATTTTGTGTATATTATAAAATACTTATATAAATTGTTCAAAAAAAGTTCATAGAAAAACTCATAATTAATCCATGTATAGATCTTTCCGGTAGTCATTTACGAATTCGTGGACTTTAACATCAATTTCATCCCGTACTGCTCTGAACTTTTCAAGCTTTTCCTCATCCGAGCCTTCAAATGAAGCGGGATCGTCGAACGGCCAGGAAAGAGGCTTACGCACATACCGTCGCGCCAGGGCGATCGAGTTCAGTAGTCTTCACATTGATTTCTAAGATCATCTTAAGACCTCCTCGTGAAAAATACCGTAACGTTTGGGGATAATAACGTCTCAACAGATTTGTTCATTACTTACGATTAACTCTATTATTTGCTCTCACATTGTCTGGAGAGAGTTTCCAGTTCCGTAACCACTCTGTTCAATTCGTCAACTATGTTTGAATTGGCGTTCAAATGCTGATAAGCATCTATCAGAGATCGATAATACCAAAGAGTGCCATCTTTACCGCCGTTAAACCGTTCCCATAAACTTTCGCCAATCCTTCTGTAGTCAGAAAGGATCGATCTGGCATTGTGAAGTTTATCCGCGCAGGAAACCAGAAGCACAGAAGGTGACACCTCTTCCTCTAAATGGGCCAGATATTGTTCTTTTCTTTCGCGCCATGCTGGTTTGGGATCGGTCCAAGCATCTGTGCAACCCGCTACAATGTCTGCGACTTTTTTGCCAAATTTAATTTGAATCGCATCAAGCACCTTTCGCCCGCCTTTATCCTCGGCAGCATCATGCAAAAAGGCTGCTATGACTTCGTCCTCATCTCCACCATTTTCCATCACGATGCTTGAAACGGCCAGCAGATGCGATACATAGGGAATATCAGTTCCCTTGCGAGGTTGTCCAGCATGCAACTCAGTTCCATATACAAGAGCGTCTTGAAATTTTAAAGTTAATTCCGTCACCATTGATCGAACCTCCTTTGCTTGCTTTCAGTCCGCTGCAATTCAAATTTTTCCAGGTATCCGTTCAGAAAATCGTCTATAAATATTGAGCAGACATTCATCAAGGATCGATAACGCTTTTTCCTTTATTTCTTCCGGGACAGTATACGCTGCCTCAGCTATGCTGCCAGTGATTGCAGCAAGGGTGTCGCTATCGCCGCCAAGGGAAATGGCATTTCGTATCGCGTCCTCAAAATCCACGCTTTCCAGAAAAGCGGTTATCGCTTCCGGTACCGTTTCCTGACAACTTTCATTAAAGTGGTAGTTTACGCGTATCTCGTCCAAAGTACGGCTCAAATCATAACCGTATTTACTTTCAACATAAGTCTTTATCTCGTCCTTTGTTTTTCCTTTTCGCGCCAGAAAAATGGCGGCGGCAGTTGCTTGTGCGCCTTTAATCCCCTCCGGGTGATTGTGTGTTACCGCAGCAGAGTTTCCGGCATATTGCTCCACCTCCGACAGAGAATCGAACACCCAAGCCACCGATGAAACTCGCATTGCCGATCCATTGCCCCAACTGTTATACGGTTGAATATCCTCAGAAAACAGCCAACTGCCAAAGCGTCCTCCATAACCTGCGTTCGGGTATTTACGACCATATTTCTTCATGGCTTGGATGAAAGCGGCAGCACTGCCGCCATTCATCAAGCCTTCCGCTATCGCCAATGTCATCACAGTATCGTCAGTAAACGTGCATTTTGGGCTAAAAAGCGGAAAGTCCTTTGTCTTTATATTATTCCACTCATAAACCGAACCAATGATATCGCCAACAATTGCTCCTAGCATATTATCTCTTACCTCCGCGCTTCTTGAAGTCTTCGTCAATGCGGTCTTTCCAGTTGTCTGATATGGGGCGGCTGGCGCGCAGACAACTCACGGTTTCACTGATCACTTCATAGTTGAGCAAAGTTCCTTCACTGTCCGCATTATAATTGGTCGCCCGGTCTCTATTGATACCGAAACTTTCTGCGGCAGCAACAGCATCGATGTTTGCGCCAAGAAAGAGAAACTCCCACCCGTACTTGTTTTTTTGGTGTTCAATCATCCGGCGCACTTTTTCATAGTTGAATTCACGGCTCGCATTTTCCATGCCGTCGGTGGTTATCACGAAAAGAACGTGTTCGGCGCGTTCCTCTTCAGCTGTGTGCTTTTGAGCATTGCCGATCTTGTTGATGGTTTTGCCGACTGCGTCCAACAATGCAGTACTGCCGCGCACGTAATACTCTTTGTCCGTAATCGGTGCAATGCCCCTGAGGTTGATCCGGTCATGCAGCAATTCATAACTGTCATCGAAAAGCGCGGTAGTAATTACCGCCTCGCCTGGCTCTTTTTTCTGTTTTTCCAGTATGGCGTTATATCCGCCGATCGTGTCGCTTTCAAGACCGCTCATTGAGCCGCTTCTGTCAAGAATAAATACCAGTTCCGTTAAATCTTTTTTCATTTTGTTATCCTCCAATCCTTTCTTTGTGATGTAAGGATAACATTTTGGCTATCTGAAGCGGTCGCATGGCAAGCGACAAATTGCTTTATCCGTAACAGGGTTATGCCCCCAGAATTCTCAATAAAATACTGGATGATGATATCAAATTTACTGCTGTGAGAAAGGGCAAAACCGGATTTGAGCAACAGGTCTTTGGTTTCATCAAGATTTAATTTCAATGCGACGGCAAAAGCGATGGCGGTCGGTTTGCTCGGTTTATAATATAAGTCATTCCGGATTTTTGAAAATAGCTTTCGGTCTATATTGGCTTTTTTATAGGTTTCCGCATCGGTCATGCCGTTTTCGTCAATCATGCGCAGCAACATTTGCGAGAAAGTTTCATCCATCTGATTTACGACATCATCAAGGCTCCGCTTCTGTTTTTTTGCAATCGCCGGCGCTTCCATTGAGAAAAGCTCGGCATCAGATAAATAGCTTTCGCTAATTCGCCGTTCTTCCTGAAGTCTGTTTCTGCGATCAAGCGGTCGTTCTTCTATGTACTTATCGTCAATATATTGCGCAATGGATGAAAATAGCTTCTCAGTCAGCATAAATGCTGTTTTATCGTACACGACAAGAAAGACGGTCATCTCATTATTTAACAGAAACTCTCCAATAACCGAAATTGCAGTTTGCAACGCTTTATCCTTGGGATATCCAAAAGCACCTGTGGAGATCAATGGAAAGGCAACGCTTTCCAGATGGTACTCTTTCGCCAATGCAAGTGAGTTCTTGTAACAATCGGCCAGCAGCTTTTCCTCATTGCTTTTACCACCATGCCACACCGGGCCAACAGTATGGATTACATACTTTGCCGGCAGCTTGTAGCCCTTGGTGATTTTTGCTTGCCCGGTTTTACAGCCGCCAAGGGTACGGCACTCAGCAAGCAGTTCCGGTCCTGCGGCACGATGGATTGCTCCGTCAACCCCTCCGCCGCCAAGCAGGGATGAATTTGCCGCATTGACAATTGCATCGGCGTGAACTTTGGTTATATCATTACGGATTATTTCAAGTGGCATAACTCCATCTCCTTTTCTTCCTCTGAGACATTAACCTTGCGTTTGTCCTCCTTTATGATCAATTATACCTCGTAATTGACATGATTATCCAAGTTTTTTCATCGCCAATTGTTAAAACCCCATACTGATATAAGCAAATAAATGAAACACAAGCTGGCCTGAGCATATTCTTTGATGTTAGCATTATGCCAAGTCCAATAAATGTTGGTAACAATATACAATGCAAAGCACCAGACTATCTGGTTCGCATTAAGCACCGTTGCTGTGACTCCAAGCAGAGACATTATCCACGGCATTATAGTTCCTCCCTTACGTTTATTGAAAAGTATTTTGGTTTATGTGGCTCAGGTTTTGGACTATGAAACGCACGTCTCTTAGGAATATGGTACTTAATTATGGCCTGTAGACTCGTACCATTACCGTCGTCCAATTCAGCAAAAACTTTCAAATCTTTTACTCTCTCCCATAATCGCAAGCAAGCCTTTTCAATCATATTTACTTCAGACGGTTCCTCTTCTACTCGTACTCCTATTGTATAATTTATGAAATAGACATTCTTTTTCAACCAATCGGCGCGTTCAAGATGGGCAGGAAGATCCAAACGTGTCACCATGTCCTGACCTTTGATGATCTTCTCTAACTGTTTATTGCATTTATTAGTTGCTGCGAGTTCATCAACGGCATCAGCATTGAGTATTACCGTAAAATAAATATTACAATACCCTGTTCCAAGCCTTTGAATATGACCTTGTTCATGTTTGGGCTTCCTCTTCTGCTTGTCGGCGTACTTAATAATTGCATGAGCCGATATTGGCGGGAAACAGGTAAGCTCGGGATCACAGATATCTTTAAATGCTTCAAAAACTTTACGTGCGCTCAACTCTAATGCGGCATCTTCATTATCGGCCTCAACTGGCACCACTACAGTTTCACCGTCACCACCCATATACCAAGTCATATCAGTGCCGCTAATTCTCTTTTCAATTTCTTCCGCAATATTTAGTTTTTTATCTGAAAGGGTAATCCAATATTCCTTGTTAAACAATGTCATTTCATAATACCTCCCATTTATTAATGTGCTTGACCGTACAATTTCTTTTTTAAGGCATAACAAAAACCTCCTTCAGAAGAAGGAGGCATATTTCTATCTCTCACTTCCTCTCATCTTTCAGGATTGTTAATCCTGCTGAAATTAGCACCTTGCATATGCAGGTTGCTGTAACGTCATCGGGTCAGTCCCTCGGTTACTCTTGATAAAAGAAAAGGCAAATATTCACTTGTATGGTTATATACTACGTTTTGTAAACAGATATGTCAATAGGAAATAGAAGACCCGTAAGTCTTAAAAATTGCAAGGTTAAATATAAGTTATGCTATTCAAGCGGTGGAATTGGTTCTCCTACTTCCTTCGCTATTCTATCCAGAATCATTCTTGCTTCAGCCCGGTCTTCTGCTCCTCTATGCCAAGCTTCGACATTACTACCGTCAGCTCTCGGTTGATGATCGGTTATCCGCCCCCGGGTTCAGAAAAATTCGCCTAAACCGAAGTCTAGGCGAACATATGCTATACAAATGCCATAAGAGTAGTTTCATTATTCAGGCGCCCAGTAGAGAAATCCATCTTTCAATTCATATTTAACGAAAAATTCTTGCCGACGATTGGGCCCTGGCGGGCAGGACTGCCCATCCAGATAACTGAAGGCGTTGTTATTTACCGTGCGAACTATGGAGCTGCTAATCCCCTCGCCGCTCCACCTTGCTTCCGAGGTCTTCACAAAAAGATAGATATGATTTTTTGCCGTGGAGTCAGGCATAGTAATCCTTCTGGTACTATACGGCTGCACAACCCACCAGCCATGGCACCGCCAAGTGTCGGCCGGATCGTCGAAATCGATCACCGCCACATCCATTTTATCCGGATAAGGATTCTGGATATCCACGGAATAGGCCAAAGCCTGCGCGGGCAGAACACTCAATGCCACCATTACCAAGAGCAATACTCCGAGCAAATTACCAATGGATCCTTTTCTGCGCATCATACGGTATACACCTCTTTTTTCATTTTTCCCACCAAGATCATTGGAACAAATATACTTTTTCAGGTCTAAATGTGAAAAAAGTTGTAGGAAGTTCAAATTCCACATGGTCGCCGACCGCATGACTTACACTAAAACTGACACCTATGCAGTCTTCAGTAAAATAACTGTACGCTCTTTCCGGATTCTCGCTGCTGACCGCTGAATCGGCCTGCCCGAGGGCTTTGAGCAATTTAGTGTCATCCAGCAATACCCTGAACGGCTTTTCGGATCACGCAACGTAAAAAATGATATGTTTTCATCGTCTGCGCTCCCTGTCAAAGGCAACATTCAAAAAATAAGCACTATGTTCCAATCCCAACTTAATATTTATATCCATATTTGCTAATTCTCTACTAAAGATGTTACTCCTTTGAAGATATTTACTTTTTGATTTTTTATTTTCGTACAAGCCTCCTTACTTTCGCACAAAAGTTGAAATCGCATAAATCCAGCACCCCCATAAAATTAAAATTCGCACAAACTTAAGTCTATGCGAACATATTGCTTACATATTATTTTATGATCTATCCAGCGAAACCTTATATATCAAGCATCCTTTCTCTCTATCACCGCTACGAGCTTCTGCCGCATCACGAGCAAGCTTTTGCTGTTCAATTTGCCGATAAATCTAAGACTCAGTCGTTTCGTTTTTTGCGTATCCGATACTTATAGCGTCTCTTACTTGATTAATTTTAGCCGTAATTTGGTTAATTTGCGCTTGCAACCTTTCTATGGCTCCGTCATTTTCGGTTGGACGGACTTGCGCCGGAGCAGTAATGTCAGCAATCCGCCGCAAAAAGCGACTAAAGCAAGAGCATAAAACACGTCCTGGAACGACAAAATGACCGCTTGACGGGAAACCATCCCATTCAGGACGGTCTTGAAAGCTGCATACTGCTGGGGCCAAAGGGCTTGCCCAGTCATCCAGCCGTGTGTGGCTATTGATAATAGTGAGCTATCCATGCCCTTGTATAAAGTGCAAAGCAGGTGGAATATCTCGGCGGAGGCCGTGGTGGCAGGATTTAGGTATTCCTTTAGCTCCGCGGCATGATAGATTTCACGGCGAGTCAATAAGGTTTGCGCTAAAACCACGCCTACGCTGCCGCCTATTATCTGGAACAGGTTGAAAATCCCTGAACTAACGCCGATTTTGTCATGCGGCACCGAAGACATGGCACAATTCGTGAGCGGCGACATGATCAGTCCAAGGCCAACCCCGAATAAAGTCAGCCGGATAAAAAAGTTATGGGTTGAGTAATCGGCGCTGACGGTATTAAACAAG
>JAGFZV010000037.1 GCA_017889545.1 Bacillota bacterium | reverse complement strand
GAAGTTCTCACTCCGGCAGATGACAAGTATCATATCAACAAGGGCCAATTCAAGGTGCCGTTTGTTTGCGGGGCCAAAAACCTTGGCGAAGCGCTGCGGCGGATCGTGGAAGGCGCAGCGATGATCCGGACGAAAGGCGAGCCGGGTACCGGAAATGTTGTGGAAGCGGTCAAGCACATCCGGATGGTGATGAGCGAGATCCGTCAGCTGCAAACGACGGAATTTTTGTTGGCTCGGGAATATTCAAATCCGGCGACCCGGCAAAACGGGCAAAAGCCATCGTGGCAGCGACCACCTACTACCAGGATGCGAAGCTGCTGGGCGAAATTTCACGCGACTTGGGCGAAGCGATGGTCGGGATTGAGATCGATACCATTCCGCCCCATGAGAGGATGCAGGAACGCGGTTGGTAAAAAAGTAGTTGTTGTGTAATTGCAATTAAATGGATAAAAAAATCTAGGTAATAAAATTTTTTGTTGCATGATTGCAATTTGCGTTGCAATCATGCAACAAATTAAATAAAACAATATAATGGTTATGGAAAAAGGAGCAATTTGCTTCGAAGGTCTATTTGTACATTGAGGTAAATTAAGATTTTTTTGCTATTGGATGCTAAGATGTCTGACATTTTTGCGACCGATTGCATAAGTGTTTTTATTCACAATATTGTCGATTTTCAAGTGGAATGATATTTATTAAAATCATTTTGTTGCAAATATGCAATGTTTCACTGATAATATAATTGATAGACCGTTAAAGAATGCCGATTATAAAGGAATTTATAATATGGCATTCTTTTTGCATAGTATAATAACCGAAAGCTTTCGTAAGGGTTAAGAACTTATTTTTCTAAAAGGCAACAAAACATTTTAGGAGGAAAAGAATGGAAAAAAATGAAAAAGGCATGGTAAACCGCGTAGTAATTGCTAGCCTAATCGGAGCAACGATCGAATGGTATGACTTTTTTTTGTACGGCGTTATAGCGGGTCTCGTGTTTAACAAACTCTATTTTCCGACCGGTGATCCTTTGATTTCCACAATGCTCGCGTATGCGACCTTTGCAGTTGGCTTTTTGGCCCGTCCGTTTGGCGGAGTTATTTTTGGACACTTTGGGGATAAAATCGGCAGAAAAAGCATGCTGGTCATGACGCTCATGATTATGGGGGTTGCGACGGTCGGGATTGGATTAGTTCCCACTTATGAGCAGATTGGCATTTGGGCGCCGCTTACATTGTTGTTCTTACGGGTGTTCCAAGGTATTGGCTTAGGCGGTGAATGGGGCGGAGCGGTTCTCATGACCTATGAATACGCGCCGAAACAGCTGCGCGGATTTTATGGCAGCTTGCCGCAAATTGGCTTGTCCATCGGATTGTGTCTCGCTTCCGGCGTGGTAGCTTTATTGTCTTATTTTCTGACGGATACGCAGTTTATGGCGTATGGCTGGCGGATTGCTTTCATAGCCAGTATTGTACTGGTGGCAGTAGGAATGTGGATCCGGTTGAATGTGTTGGAAACACCTGAATTTGCTAAGGTAAAAGAAGGCAAAGAAGAAGTTAAAATTCCGATCAAGGAAGTGCTTCACAAGCATTTGGGCAATGTGATGGCGGGTATGGGCGCCCGTTATATTGACGGAGTATTCTTCAACATCTTTGGTGTTTGGATCATCAGTTATCTTACTTCGACGATTAAAATCACGCGTACGGATGCGCTTACCGGCGTTATGGCATCGGCATTGGTCATGTGTTTCTTTATTCCGTTGTTCGGGTACCTGTCCGATCGGATTGGACGGACCAAGGTTTATTTTTGGGGCAGCTTGATTACCGGTTTTTCCAGTTTTCCGGCATTTTACCTCATCAACACAAGTCACGGCGATACTAGCCTCATTTGGCTGGCGGTTATTATCCCGTTTGGTATTTTCTACGCTTCAGTTTATGGTCCGGAGGCCGCGCTGTTTTGTGAACTTTTCCCGGCGAAGATTCGGTATTCCGGTATTTCGTTCGTATATCAGTTTTCGGGAATTTTTGCCAGTGGATTAACGCCGATGATTGCGACGGCGATTTACAAGTTGAGCGGCGGCAGTTCTGATTTAATCGCAGGCTATGTTGCGTTTGCCGGTGTTGTGAGTGCGCTTTCGGCATATTGGATCAGGACCCGCCTCTCAAAACAAATGAAGGCGGAACAAGTTCAAGCATCCTGAAAAAAAATTTAATCTGCTGTAAATTTTTAATGCAGTAAATGTTTTTATATGATTACTAGGATGCGCCGTGTTGCAATAACGCAATTTTCTGTGCGTAAATGCAACACGGCGCATTGTTGATTATAGCTGTTTCTAGATAATTAGCGGTTTTATTTGTTGCTTTAATGCAACAAAAGCAGGAATAACGAAATTTTTAAAACAAAAAATGCTGATTTTGCAAGGTTTGCCAACATGGCATGATTTTTGCATTGTATAGAAGCAAAAGAAATCAATCGGCATACATAGTCTATTTGAGCCGAAAATAAAGGGAGGAACTTATTATGTCATCATGTTGTACGGTATTATCACCACATGAACAACGCATTCTTGAAGAACAACAGGGAATACAAAACTTTGCCGGCCGGGAAAGAATTTATGATATTCTCAATACCTTCAAGGCGGAACGTCCGAAAATTGACGTTGAAAGAGCCAAATACTTTACGGAATCATTTAAACAAACAGAAGGTCAGGCTTTGATTTTGCGCTGGGCCAAAGCAATGAAGCACATTGTCGAAAACATGACGGTTTATATCGATGACCATCAATTGTTGGCAGGCCGGGTCGGCTATCAAGGCCGTTACGGGATTTTGTATCCCGAGCTTGACGGCGACTTTTTGGATTTGGCGTTGGAGCAAATGCCGAGTCGGGTTGAATCTCCGTTCAATATTTCCGATGCGGATGCAAAAGTAGTTATTGAAGACATCGCTCCGTACTGGAAAGGGAAAACCTTCCACGAAGCGCTGACAGCAGCATTGCCAGAGGAAACGCTCAAATATACCTACGATCCGAAAGATCCGCTCAAGTCGCGATTTATTGTCAATGAAACCGCTTCTTTCCGCTCTTCGATCCAATGGGTGCATGACTATGAAAAGGTATTGAAAAAAGGATTTAAGGGCATAAAAGAAGAGGCTCAGGCCAAGTTAGCTGCATTGGATCCTTTCAGCGCTGTGGATACTATGGAGAAAAAACCATTCTTAGAAGCCGTTGTTATTGCCTGCGACGCCATTGCTTTATGGGCGAATCGACATGCAAAAATGGCTTTTGACATGGCGAAAAAAGAAAAAAATCCAGTCCGTAAACAGGAACTCCTGGATATGGCGGAACGTTGTGCTTGGGTTCCTGAAAATCCGGCCCGCAACTTCGCTGAAGCGGTCCAATCCCAATGGTTCACACAGATGTTTTCCCGTATGGAACAAAAAACCGGTACCATTATTTCCAATGGCCGGATGGACCAATACTTATATCCGTATTTTAAGCAAGATATGGATGCCGGCATCCTGACGGAAGAAAAAGCGATTGAACTGCTGGAGTGCATGTGGCTGGGAATGGCGCAGTTCATTGACCTGTACATTTCACCAACCGGCGGCGCCTTCAATGAAGGATACGCCCATTGGGAAGCAGTTACGATCGGCGGACAAACTCCGGACGGCTGTGATGCAACGAATGAATTGACCTATCTGTTTTTGCAGTCGAAACGCGAGTTCCCCATGCACTATCCTGATTTGGCAGCTAGAATTCACAACCGTGCTCCGGCAAGATTTTTGCATGAAGTTGCTGAGACAGTGAAAGAAGGATCCGGTTTCCCAAAACTGATCAACGATGAAGAGGTTGTTCCGTTGCTGCTGGCAAAAGGGGCATCATTTGAAGAGGCGTATGATTATGCGGTTTCCGGCTGCGCCGAGTGCCGTATGCCGAACCGCGATACCTATACAAGTCCAAACGCGTATATCAATTTCCCGGCTGCTGTTGAGATGACGATGTACAACGGAAAAATGAAGCTCCACGGCGATGAGATCATCGGTCTGCAAACCGGAGATCCGTGTGAATTCAAAACGTGGGAAGAATATTGGGATGCTTACCTCAAACAGCATATTAATTTCTTGAAGCAGGCGTTTATTCAACAGCATACGATTATCAACTTGCGCGCCAAGCATTTTGCCTGGCCGACGGGTTCCGCCCTGCACGATCTGTGCATGAATGAGTGCAAGGATCTGCACACTCCTGTTATTGAAGGCGGAATTGACCTTGGATATTTTGAATTCATGGGTTATGGCACGGTTATTGACTCGCTGGCTGCCATCAAAAAACTGGTTTATGAAGAGAAAGTATTGACGATGGCTGAAATCATTGAGGCAATGCAATGCAACTTTGAGGGCAAGGAAGTGATCCGCCAACTGCTGGCGAATGCTCCGAAGTATGGCAACAATGATGGATACGCTGACGAAATCGGAAAAGCGCTGGATTTGGAATGTGTGAAATTCACCAAGAAATATTCCAAAGAACTCGGCGTGCACCTCGATCTGCGCATTGTTCCGTTTACTTCGCATGTTCCTTTCGGAAAAGTAGTTGGCGCTACGCCTAACGGCCGAAAAGCCTTTACCCCTGTTTCCGATGGTGCATCCGCTTCTCATGGCGCAGACGTCAATGGACCTACTGCGGTTCTGCTTTCGAATTTTAATACCAAAAACCTGGGTTACCGTGAGCGGGCAGCGCGGTTGGTGAATATTAAATTTAGTCCTTCCTGCGTCGCCGGAGAAGAAGGCACTGAGAAATTGGTTTCCTTCATCAAAACTTGGTGCGATTTGAAATTATGGCATATCCAGTTTAATGTTATCAATCGGGAAACGTTGCTGGCAGCCAAAAAAGACCCTGACAAGTATCGCGGATTGATCGTCCGGATTGCCGGATACAGCGCATACTTCACCGATCTTTCGCCGGACTTGCAGGATGACCTGATTGCCAGGACGGAACATACCAGTATGTAATGAATGGAACGGTTGTAAGTCCTGTCTTCGCGACAGGACTTACATTCTAATATGCATGGTAGGAGAAAAATGATGAACGCTAAGAACCAAGTGAATAAAAAGATGGGTTGCGTATTCAATGTTCAACGTTACTCGGTACACGACGGGCCAGGGATACGGACGATCATTTTTCTGAAAGGCTGCCCCTTGAGTTGCCGCTGGTGCAGTAATCCGGAGTCTCAGTACGCTGAACCTGAACTGGCTTTCAATCGCAACAAGTGCATTGGGACGAGCGAATGTTTTCGTTGTAGTACCTTTTGTGCATTTGATGCGATTAGCGAAGCTGCCGATGGGAAAATATCGATTGACCGGCAGAAATGTACAAAATGTTTTCGCTGCGTAGCGGCTTGCCCGTCGAAAGCAATGCATACCTTCGGCAAAATGATGAGTGCAAAGGAAGTTCTCGACAGCATTGAGTCAGAGAGCATGTTTTATGCGCGTTCCGGCGGCGGAATTACCATCAGCGGCGGAGAACCGCTGCATCAAATTGATTTTGTGGAGGAAATTTTTAAAGAAGCCAAGCGACGGCGGATAGACGTTACAATGGAAACCTGCGGTTTTGCTGATTGGGAAAAACTCCAGCGTGCAGCCGGTTATATGAAAAGCATACTCTTTGATATCAAAAGTATGGATCCGGTGAAACATGAAGAATATACCGGCGTATCAAACGAACTAATTTTGCAAAATTTGCAATGTTTGCGCGAAGCGTTTCCAGATCTGCAAATTTTCGTTCGAACACCCCTGATCCCCGGATTTAATGATACCGAAGAGGATATCAAGGCTATCCTAACGTTTATTAAGGATATGCCGAACGTCAAATATGAGTTGCTCCCCTATCATCGGATGGGACAGCAAAAGTATGAATATTTGGATCGTCCATACGAGATGATCGAAGAAAAATTACAGGATGAAACTTATAGCAAACTGCAATCGCTAGTAAGCGCAAAACGTGAAATTCACTAAAGGAGCACAGGAAAATGAAAATAATTGATTTTCGCTTTAGGCCGAATACCGCCGAAACTCTTTCCGGTATTCAAAACAGCACGATGTTTAAAGGGTTATGCGCATCGATTGACTTTTCGAAAATGAAGCCGCAAAACTTGGATGAAATACTGGCTGAACTGGACAGGAATAATGTTGTGAAAGCAGTCATCACAGGTCGTGATTGTGAAACTACTTACGGGGCGAAATCGAATAATCCCAGCGTGATCGAGTTCGTCAGTAAATATCCGCAAAAGTATATTGGTTTTGCCGGTATGGACCCGCATAAGGGAATGAAAGCAATTAACGAATTGAAAACTGCTGTCAAGGAGTACGGCCTTAAAGGCGCCTCTATTGATCCCTATTTAGCACAAATTTATGTCAATGATGCAAAATATTATCCGATTTATTCAAAATGTTGTGAACTGGATATTCCTTTGGTTATCTCCACTGGACCGGCGCCTTTGGTACCCAATGCTGTCATTGACCATGTAGCGCCACGCTATATCGATTTTGTCGCTCGTGATTTTCCAGAACTCAAGATCGTTGTAAGCCACGGTGGATATCCGTGGGTCAATGAAATGATTGCCGTGACGCAACGGAATCAAAATGTCTTTTTGGAGTTATCGGAGTTTGAGTTTTACCCTATGGCCGAAGCGTATATGCAAGCCGCGAATACCATTATCAGTGATAAATTGTTGTTTGCCAGCGCTCATCCCTTTGTGGATTTTAAACTGGCCATCCAGAACTATGAAAAATTGCCGCTGCGTGATGATGTTAGGGAAAAAGTGATGTACAAGAATGCTGCGCGTGTTCTCAATTTGCCTATCGATGATTGCATGCCTGCTGGCAATGAGCGAATGGAAAAAATGATTATTGAAAGCGTAATCCGGGAATTAGCGAAACGCGGTATGGTAGCCGGGTAATGCAACTTAGATAAACTGTTAGCAATTCGGCTAATGAGAAAGAAGGCGGACAGATGAAGATCGGAAAAGTGATAAGCAACATCTGGGCCACGCGCAAGGCGGAATCCATGACCGGTGTCAAATTGATGATTGTGCAAGTCCTGGACCGGCCGGACAACGGGCCAGGAGCGATTATTGTTGCTGCCGATCTGATTGGCGCGGGAATCGGTGAAAAAGTCCTGGTATCTGAAGGCAGTTCGGCAAGGCAGATGGCAGGTTGTATTGATTCGCCGATTGATGCGATGATCGTCGGCATTATCGATGAAGAAAAAAAGCCTGTTGGTGAGGCGTTAAACAATGCGTGAAGATGTTATGCAAAAAATTAAAAATGCGGGAGTGATCGGCGCAGGTGGAGCAGGCTTTCCCACGCATGCGAAAATATCCACTGACGCAAAAATGATTATTGTCAATGGCGCGGAATGCGAACCGTTGCTCAGGGTCGATCAGCAGCTGATGGAAGAAATGCCTCAGCAGATCATTCGTGGATTGCTGGCGATGATGGACGCCTGTGGCGCTATCGAGAGCATTATTGGCATTAAAGGCAAGCATAAAGAAGCGATTTCCCGACTGCAGCAGGCAGTCGCCGGGCAACCGGTCAGAATCCATGTGCTGGAGGATTTTTATCCGGCTGGTGATGAGCATGTGTTGGTTTATGAAACTACGGGGCGGCTTGTTCCACAAGGGGGGATCCCTTTGCAGGTCGGCTGTGCAGTGGTGAATGCGGAAACCTTAATTAATATTGCAGCGGCATTGGACGGTACGCCGGTAACGGACACATTTTTAACAGTAACGGGAGCTGTTAAGCAGCCGGTAACCTTTAAATTGCCGATTGGCACATCGGTGCGGGAAGCGTTGGCGCTAGCCGGGCAAACAGACTTGTCCGGAGTGAAAGTGATTGAAGGCGGCCCGATGATGGGGAAAATTGTCGATGATCTGGATCAACCGATTACGAAAACAACCAAGGGACTGATTGTTTTACCGCAAGAACACCCCTTGATCCAGAAAAGAACGATGCCGGTCAGTCAAATAGTCAGACAGACCAAGTCCGCTTGCATCCAGTGCCGTTATTGTACTGACTTGTGCCCGCGTTATTTATTGGGGCACAACATTGAACCTCATAAAATCATGCGTTCCATCAAACACATTCAAAGTCAGGAAAAGATTATGAAAATGGCAATGGTGTGTTCCGAGTGCGGGCTATGCGAACAATATGCATGTCTGATGCGGCTGTCTCCCCGGACGATCAATGCGATGTTGAAGCAAGAGTTGCTGAAACAAGGATTGCGGCCGGATGCGCTGCAAAAACCGCAAGAGGCGAGCAAACTGCGAGAGCAGCGCAGGGTCCCTGTCAAACGCCTGATCGCTCGATTGGGTTTAAACGCATATGATCGTAAGGCTCCGCTTACAATGGCAGAGAATACCGTGCGAATGGTAGAAATAAAGCTAAAACAGCACGTTGGCGCTCCTGGCTCTCCGGTTGTTAAGGTTGGAGATCAAGTAAGAAAAGGGGATGTGATTGCAGTCATCCCTGAAAAAGCTCTGGGTGCTCAGTTGCATGCCAGTATCAGCGGAACGGTCACAGGAATTTCTGACCGTATCACTATAACCGCAATGGAAGGAAGTGGCCGATCATGAAACAGGCCATAGGCTTAGTTGAATTTCTTAGTATCGCAAAAGGCATGGAAGCGGCAGATGCAATGCTGAAGGCGGCCCAGGTCGAATTGCTGGAAGCAAAACCAATCTGTCCCGGGAAATATATCGTATTGGTTTGCGGAGATGTGGCTGCTGTGCAAAGTGCAGTGGACACTGGAAAGACAATCAGCGCAGACGCGTTGGTGGACGAGTTTCTTCTGCCGAATGTACACCCGTCGGTAATTCAGGCGATTGCTGTGGCTTCCTTGGTAGGAGATATTCAGGCAGTAGGGATTATTGAGACCTTTTCCGTGGCTTCCTTGATTGTTGCTGCTGATACAGCGGCAAAAGCCGGTGATGTCGAGTTAATGGAAATCCGTCTGGGTATGGCGATTGGCGGAAAATCTTTTGTCACTATGACGGGCGATGTATCCTCGGTGACTGCGGCCATTGAAGCAGGTGCTGTAAAAGCCGGTGAACGAGGCATGCTGGTTGAAAAAGTAGTGATTCCTTCCTTGCATCCGGCGCTAAAACCATATCTGTTATGATGCAGGATCGGTTTTGCAAGACTGGAGGTGAATTGTCCATTTGAAAAAATTAATTTCGGTTGCGGAAATTAAACAGGCAGCCGCCAGACAAGAAAAGAGGATCCATATCAATTCCCAAACCTTAATTACACCGGCGGCTCGTGATGCGGCTCGTGAGAACGGAATTGAATTTGTCGAGGAGAGCTTAGCAGTACAATCGGCTCCGGCTGTTCATGGCGCAAGCGCTCCGATGAACGGCAACGGGATTGATCCTTCGCTGCTTGCAAGAATAGTAGAGGAAGTGATCTCTTGCCTTGGCAATAAAACCGCTGATCCGTCCGGGTTGCGATTGGTACAGGGAAATAATGTCCGGATGGATGATGTTCCGGGGGAACCTGGCAACAGGGTACAGCGAAAAGAAATTTTTGGCGGACAGGCTCCGCCGTTCCCTTGCACTGGCTTTATGTCGATGCAGAGCGGGGCATTATCGCGCGACATGGAACGCGGTGAATTATGTTATGTTGTCCAGGGAACGTTAACTTGCAGTGTCGGAGGCCGTGAACATGCAGGCAAAAGCGGCGATGTTTTTTATCTGCCGGCGAAACAAAGAATTACTTTTTCATGTACGGATCCGGTAAAATGGTTTTTTGTTGCCTGGTCAGAGTGTTAACCTCAGAGATTTGATACACAATATTTTTGATAGCGAATCGAAAAAACAAGGAGGAGAATACAATGGACAATGCATTGGGAATGATTGAAACAAAAGGCCTGGTTGGTGCTGTAGAGGCAGCCGATGCAATGGTAAAAGCAGCCAATGTGCATCTAATGGGAAAAATTCTGGTCGGCGGCGGGTTGGTTACTGTGATGGTTCGCGGAGATGTTGGCGCTGTCAAGGCGGCAACTGATGCGGGTGAAGCAGCGGCAAAACGGGTCGGTCAAGTCGTTTCCGTACATGTGATCCCGCGGCCTCATAGTGAAGTTGAATGCATTTTGCCCCAAACCGGTAAATAATACGGAATGCAAGCGGCGATTAGCGTACAACCACAAGAAGAAAAAAGGGTAAAATCAAAACGAAAGAGCTTTTCTGCAGGCGTTGCAGTGCCGACAACGATGCCGCAGACAAACAGTAAGACGACAATACAAAATAAAAAGAAAAAACAGGAGGAATTTATAATGCAACAAGAAGCGTTAGGTATGATAGAAACAAAGGGTCTGGTAGGAGCGATTGAAGCTGCGGATGCAATGGTAAAGGCAGCAAATGTTCATCTGATGGGTAAGGTTTTGGTTGGCGGAGGTTTGGTTAGCGTAATGGTTCGTGGAGATGTAGGCGCTGTTAAGGCGGCCACTGACGCCGGTGCAGCAGCTGCGCAGCGGATTGGCGAGCTGGTTTCCATTCATGTCATTCCTAGACCGCATGGCGAGGTAGAGATGATTCTGCCGAAAGAGAGCGAATAGGAAACTCTTTCTTGCTAAGAAGATCCAGAAAGGAATGAAATTCATTGATACTTGATAAAGATCTAAGCTCTATTCAAGAAGCCCGAGATATGGTTCGCAAGGCAAAACTTGCCTACGATTCTTTTGCGGGAGCCAGTGGTGAAGAAATTGACAAAATTCTGCGGGCCATGGTGAAAACCATTGTCGAAAATGCGGAATATTTGGCGCGCATGACTGTCGAAGAAACAAAGTACGGCGTGATAGAGCACAAAGTCATAAAAAATTTATTTGCTTCCCGCGATGTGTATGAGGCGATCAAAAACATTAAAACGACGGGAATATTAAGAGAAGACAAAGAAAACAAAGTGATTGAAGCAGCGACCCCGGTGGGCGTTGTTCTAGGCATCGTTCCGACAACAAATCCGACTTCGACAATTATCCATAATACGCTGTGCGCTGTGAAAGCCGGCAATGCCATTGTTTTTTCTCCTCATCCCAAGGCTGTGAAAAGTTCGGTAGCTACGGCTGTTCTGCTGCATGATGCAGCTGTAAAAGCCGGAGCGCCGGCTGGATTGGTTGCTTGTCTGAGCCAGAGTACGATGGAAGCCAGCGATGCTTTGATGCATCATCCGGATGTTTCGGTTATCGTCGCGACTGGCGGTTCGGCGATGGTAAAGGCGGCTTACAGTGCCGGAAAACCGGCTCTTGGAGTTGGCCCCGGCAATGTTCCGGCCTTTATTGAACGCAGCGCAGACATTCGGCAAGCGGTGCAGGATATTATGACCAGTAAAACCTTTGACAACGGCATGATCTGTGCGTCTGAACAAGCGATCATTGCGGATGCGCCCGTGAAAGAGCAGGTCGTGGCAGAACTCAAAAGACAGGGTGGCTATTTCTTATCGCCGGAAGAAACAAACAAAGTCAGTGCGATCGTTATGACGCCGCGTTGCGGAATGAACGCAGCTTGGGTGGGACAAACGGCGATTGCTATTGCAGCAAAGGCTGGTATTTCGGTACCACAGGATACGAAAATTTTAATCGCTCCATTGGACGGTTACGGAGCGGAGTACCCTCTTTCGCATGAGAAGCTTACAACCGTGCTGGCTTTCTATACGGTCGGCGACTGGGAAGAAGCCTGCCGTTTAAGCATTGAATTGTTGAAATTGGGCGGTATTGGCCATACGTTCTCGATCCATTCGAAAAACGACACGGTCATTCGTGAATTCCTGCAAAAACCGGTTTCACGAATTGTGGTGAATACACCGTCGGCATTGGGCGGAATCGGTTATTCAACCGGTTTATTGCCGTCATTAACCCTTGGCTGCGGTACGTGGGGCGGCAGCAGCCTGTCGGAAAATCTCGGTCCGCAGCACTTTACCAATATCAAACGCTTGGCCTATGGAACCAAAGAAGTGTGCCTGGCGCAAAACGCTGTGCCGCAAAAAACTGCTGTCAGCGGGTTCAGCTCTGATGAGGTAGCCGGTGTGGTGCGGCAAGTTCTGAAACAATTGCAATTACAGTAACGGGAAGCTGTTACGAAGATAAGGAACACAGACAGAAGGTGACCGTGAGTTGGACAAAGATCGACTGATTGCGTTCATTACCGAAGAAGTTAGCAAGCAACTGAAAAAGCCCCCGGCAGATCGGAGTGCCATCCCTGTAGGCGTTTCAAACCGGCACATCCATCTTTCCCGGGGTGATCTAAAAGCGCTATTTGGACCGACGGCGCAGCTGAAAAAAATGAAGGATCTTTCCCAGCCAGGCCAATTTGCCTGCGAGGAAAAAGTAATTTTGGCAGGTCCAAAAGGTGTGATTGAACATGTGCGCGTGTTAGGGCCGGAACGCCGCCAAACGCAAGTAGAACTTTCTCCTGGCGATTGCGTGAAATTAGGCGTCAGGGCGCCGGTGAGAGATTCCGGTGATTTACAGGCTTCAGCGCCGATTACATTGATTGGTCCGGCGGGAGTTGTGGCATTGCCAAATGGTGCAATTGTTGCAACCCGGCATATCCATATGCATACTGCCGATGCTGTAAAGTTTGGCAAGAAAAATGGCGATCGGGTCAGTGTAAAAACAGCGGGGGCCCGCAGCCTGGTTTTTAATGAAGTGTTGGTGCGGGTTAGCGGCGATTTTGCGCTTGAAATGCATGTGGATCTGGATGAAGCGAACGCAGCTGGACTGCGAAATGGAGACACTGTGGAGTTAGTGTAAAACGATAAAAGAAGAGTCATGCAAAAGGATCGGATAGTAAATACTATTCGATCCTTTTTGCGAATTATTGCTTGTGAGAAATCATTTAAAATGGTACTATTAAAAAGAATATTGCGAATAGAGCGGTTGTAGAAACACTTATATATGAAGCATTCCGGCGGGCGGTTCCCGTTACCGGAAAAACAGAAAAGATAGGAGCAGGGATTTACGCTTTGATTACACGACGACAATTTCTTAAAGGATGTGCAAGTTCCTTATTGGCGATTAGTGTAGCAGAATTAATGTGGCAGATGCCGATTAGCAGCGGTATGGCAGACCAGCAAATTCCAGTGTTGCTGTATCATCGGGTTGGGAAGACAACAGACCCGCTAACCGTTACTCCTGGACGCTTCGAACGGGATCTCCGGCAACTGAAAGAAGCAGGGTACTCGACAATCGATTTGCGGCAATTTGAACGCTTTTTGGCGGATCGCGACACGGAACTGCCTGCAAAACCCCTGCTAATTACTTTTGATGACGGGTACCGGGATAACTATGAAAATGCTTTTCCGTTATTGAGCAAATACCAAATGGAAGCTGCATTTTTTATTATTGCCGGCATGTTAGGCGAACCGGAACGCGTTTCGGCCGCTGATATTCGGGAAATGGCCCAGCACGGAATGACGATTGGTTCTCATACTGTTACGCATAGGCCGCTCGGAGAACTATCGGTGAAAGAAATGCGTACGGAAATGTACCAGTCGCGCCGCATCCTCGAAAATGCCCTTGGGATGCCCGTTGCATCGATCGCGTACCCGCGCGGCTCGTACAGCAATGATACGATTGATATGGCGGATGACTTTGGTTATTCCAGCGGCTTTACCACCTTGAATGGCAAGTGTTCTAAGGGAACGCACCCGTTTGCCCTGCGGAGGATACCGATATTCTCCTATGATTGTGATGTGTTGGATATCATTGATAAAAACAAAACTGTATAGAGACGCGCAGCTGTTGACAAAGGATGCTAATATTGCTATAATACGTAATGTGTCGGACACGGAGGGGTGTCCGAGTGGTTTATGGAGCTGGTCTTGAAAACCAGTGATCCCGCAAGGGACCGTGGGTTCGAATCCCACCCCCTCCG
>JAGFZV010000019.1 GCA_017889545.1 Bacillota bacterium | reverse complement strand
CTTCATACCCTTTAATTGCCATCTTTCCTACCTCCAAAATGTTTTATTATTTAAGGGCTCCAATAAAGACTGCCGCTCAATAGTATATGTTGCATAAATCATGCCAACTATCGGTCAATTCAAAAAACCTTCTTGCGATTGGCGCCACGGCTTTGCAGCATAAATTGTTTTGTATATTTTCGGCACAGTTAGATTGTTTGATTACGTACATTTGTATATTATATATATATTATAAACAGTTTCATTTGCACATAAGTTATCTTTAAGGCGTACTTACTTTTCCAAAAATGTATAAATTAAAAAAGCACACGATGATTGCAATTTTTCTTTGCAATCATCGTGTGCTTTTTTAGTAAGGTTTAAAAGAAATGCAGACGATTTTCAATCAAATTATGTGTCAATTTTATACCTTTGCAGTTTTTCATAGAAAGCGCGCCGGGAAATGCCCAGGGCTTTTATTGCATTGCTTCGGTTGTTATTGCTTTCTGCCAAAGCTGTCATGATCATTTCACGCTCAATATTTGCCACGGCCTCCTTTAAATCATGAGGTTTACTTGGAACCGGCCTGACTTCACTCTCGGCCGGACGTAAATGTTCCGGCAAATGCTGCACTTCAATTTGCGTTCCAGTCCGGACAATACTGGCATGTTCCAATACATTTTGCAATTCTCTTATATTTCCAGGCCACTTGTATTTCTGAAGGATTTTTGTCACTTGCCAGGATAACGTTAATTTTTCGCCCGCTTTTTCTGAAAACAGTTCAAGAAATTTGTCGGCAATAAGAGGAATATCATCCTTGCGTTCGCGCAGAGGCGGCAAATGGATAGGTACAATATTAAGCCGATAATACAGGTCGCGGCGAAACGTTCCTTTTTCAACCATACTTTCCAAATTACAATTCGTAGCGGCAATCACTCGTATATCCAATTTTATGGTTTTGTTGCCTCCAACCCGTTCAATCTCCCGTTCCTGTAAAACCCGCAAAAGTTTTGCCTGCATGCCAAGGCTCATATCCCCTATTTCATCCAAGAATATGGTGCCATATTGAGCCAATTCAAATTTTCCGAGTTTTCCGCCTTTTTTCGCTCCGGAAAAAGCTCCTTCGTCATACCCGAACAACTCACTTTCCAACAAGTTCTCCGGTATGGCCGCACAATTCACTTTAATCAAATGCCTGTCCTTGCGCGAACTGCTATTATGGATAGCGCCAGCCAAGACCCCCTTGCCAACCCCACTTTCACCAAGAATAAGGACTGTGCTATCCGTCCGAGCCACTTTCGCAGCCAAATTCAAAGTTTCTCTTAATTGCTTGTTTTCCCCTATATATTCCTTAAACGATTGTGGAAGTTTTTCCCGTTCATTCAATTGGTCACGAAAATAATTTGCCAACTCTTTGGTACGTTGTAATTCCTTGTCCAACTTTACTAACTCGCTTACGTTAGAGAAAATACAAATACAGCCAACAATCTTGTCGTCCTCAATAATAGGAGCCGCACTCCCTACAGTATCAATTCCAACTGAAAACAAAAAATCTCTTCGGCCGTGTGTAGGCACTCCGGTACGCAACGTCTCAATCGCAATAGACTTTGGTTCGATTTCATCGAGTCTGCGTCCCATTATTTTATCTACCGGTACTCCCAAAATTTTAGAGTATATCTTATTTACATAGACAATTTTTGTGTTCACGTCCAAAACCATGACTACTTCCTGCATGTTATCCAATATTTTAAATAGTAATTTTGGATCGCACGGTTTAAGGACATTTTCGGCGATGGTATACGTTTCTTCGTTCACGCGTTTCCCTCCAACATGCATTATACTTTTCTAGAAAACGGAGATATCGTATGGGTCAGCATATTCCATCTCAATTTTTGCCATTTTTCCATGTTTCTGGTCATGTTTTAGGCTACGCCGGTCTTAATCCCTCATACAGCCTGCCATTATGATTTATGTTCGCATACACAAAATTTATTCCAAATTGTTGCTTTTTTAACTTGAGATATCGCAAGGTGAATAGGGTGACTTTCCCCCTTGAATATTCGAGTTTTAAACTGATATTCCTGCTCTCTTGTTTCCTCCGGCAATCCAATTTCAACTGCGGCTTCACATTCGTTTCTTCTCCTCATTTTATCATTGATATTTATGCCTGTATACATATTATACAAAAGCAATCTTTCTTCTAACTCTTCTTTGCAGCCGGCTAATGTTTAATCAATGAATTGAACATGATCACCTGGCTTGGGTTCTGGTGTACCAAAAAAGACTTGGTAAGATTTTATTATTGCATGCAGTTAAAAAGCCCGGAAAAAATTTCCGAGCTTTTTATACAGCCAAAAAAAGCAACCCTCTTGCTATTTAGAAGCCAACCATTTGTATGTAGCCAATCGATCTTTAGCATCCTGTTCCGCCTTATCAAACAATGCTTGCGCCTTATCCGGAAACTGCCGCAAAAGCGCTGAATAACGCACTTCGCTCTTCAAAAATTCCTGGAAACTTGCCGTTGGCTCTTTTGAATCCAATTGGAAAGGATTTTTTCCTTGTTTTTTCAACAGAGGATTGTAGCGATACAATGACCAATATCCCGCTTCTACCGCCTTTTTGGCCTGCAACTGGCTTTTCAGCCCCCCCTGGATCCCATGGTTCACGCAAGGCGCATAGGCAATAATGAGGGATGGCCCAGGGTATGCTTCCGCTTCGGCAAGCGCCTTGAGGGTTTGGTTTTTATCCGCTCCCATGGCAATTTGCGCTATATAAACATATCCATAAGACATCATCATAACACCCAGGTCTTTTTTACGTGTTGCTTTGCCACCGGCGGCAAATTGCGCAATCGCAGCCGTCGGTGTCGCTTTCGAAGACTGGCCGCCGGTATTGGAATATACTTCTGTATCAAACACAAGAACATTCACATCTTCTCCAGAGGCCAAGACATGATCCAACCCGCCGAAGCCAATATCATACGCCCAACCATCGCCGCCAAAGACCCATTGAGAGCGCTTAACAAAGAAATCGCGCTGATCATAAATTTGGTTCAAAAGCGGATTTTCGCCTTTCACAGTTTCCAACGCTTCAATCAGACGATCAGCCCGTTCACGCGTTCCTTCCCCATTATTTAAATTCGTCAGCCAATCTTGCATCGCGGCTTTTGTATTTTGACCAACGTCCAGCTGCATTGCTTGTTCTGCTAATCCTGCCAGTGTCTTTCGAACTTGAAGAACTCCCATATGCATGCCAAACCCATATTCGGCATTATCTTCAAACAATGAGAACCCCCAGGCAGGCCCACAGCCCCGCAAATTTGTCGTATACGAAATAGACGGCGCACTGGCTCCCCATACGGTCGAACAGCCGGCCGCATTGGAAATCATCATGCGATCACCAACCAGCTGGGTAACCAGCTTGGCATACGGCGTTTCTCCACAACCGGCGCAAGCGCCGGAGAATTCTTGCAGCGGTTGGGCAAACTGGCTGCCTTTCACCGTTAATTTTTGTTTTTCCGGAATTGGTTTGCTTGAAATAGATCCGGCAAAAGCCCACCATTCTTCGCATTGCGGCCGTTGTTCGGCCAAAGGCTTCATGAGTAATGCTTTTTCTTTCGCCGGACAAATATCGACGCAGCTGCCGCAGCCGGTGCAGTCCAATGCCGAAATAGCCAGATGGAACTGCAAACCCGGAAACCCGGTCGCCGGTTTCGCTGCAAAACCAGATGGAGAATTTTTAAGTTCTTCCTCATTTGCCAATAAAGGCCGGATGACTGCATGGGGACAGACAAAAGCGCACTGATTGCACTGAATGCAATGTTCCGCCTGCCATTCCGGAGTATGAATCGCAACGCCCCTTTTTTCCCAAGCGGTCACGCCCAGTGGAAATGTTCCATCTTCCCTTCCATTAAACGTACTTACCGGTAGTTTGTCTCCTTCCTGCCGGTTCATGGGGACCATCACTGTTTTAATGAATTCGGGGATTTGGCCGGCATCGCCAATTTCTTCATCCAGCGAATTCTTCCAGGCGTCCGGTATCTCAACTCGAACCAAACCGCGGATTCCTTCGTCAATTGCGGAATAATTCTTTTCAATCGTGGCCTGACCTTGTTTTCCATACGATTCTACAACTGCATCTCTTAAATAGCGAATAGCATCTTCCTGAGAAATAATATTTGCCAACTTGAAAAACGCGGCTTGCATGACACTGTTAATACGGCCGCCAAGGTCAAGTTTTTGCGCAATTTCAATCGCATTCACCGTATAAAATTCAATATGGTTTGCAGAAATATAGCGTTTCATCGCTGGGGGAATATTCGTTTCCAGCTCTTCCGGACCCCACAAACAGTTCAGCAAAAATTTGCCGCCTGGTTTTAACCCCGCCAATACATCATATTGACGCACATATGCTTGATTGTGGCAAGCTACAAAATCCGCCTTCGTGATAAGATAAGAAGATTGAATGGGCTGTTTTCCAAACCGCAAGTGAGAAATGGTCAATCCGCCGGATTTCTTCGCATCATAGACAAAATACGCCTGCGCATACAAATCAGTATGATCACCGATAATTTTAATGCTATTCTTATTGGCGCCTACTGTTCCATCCGAACCCAACCCCCAGAACTTACAATTCGTAGTTCCAGCCGGAGTCGTATCAATATCTTCCGGGTATTCCGGCAATGAAGCGTACGTTACATCATCGATAATACTGACAGTAAAACCATTTTTAGGCTTTTCAAGTTTTAGGTTTTCAAATACCGCTGCAATATGGGCAGGCGTAAAATCCTTCGAACCCAAGCCATATCGCCCGCCGACAATGATCGGCGCACCTTCTTGACCAAAGAAGGCGTTCTTGATATCCAAATACAAAGGCTCCCCGGCCGATCCCGGTTCTTTTGTCCGGTCGAGAACAGCGATTTTCCTTACGCTTCCAGGAATCGCTTTGAGAAGATGTTTGATCGAAAACGGACGATACAGGTGTACATCAATCAATCCAACTTTTTCACCGCGTGCATTCAAGGTGTCCATTGTTTCTCTGATTGCATCGCAGCCTGACCCCATGGCAACAATAACGCGCTGCGCCTCAGGATCACCATAATAATTGAAAAGTTGATAGTTTCGCCCCGTCAATGCATTGATTTTCTGCATATAATCTTCAACGATGTCTGGAAGAGTAAGATAAAACTTATTCACTGCCTCGCGGGTTTGAAAGTAAATATCCGGGTTTTGTGTGGTGCCGCGAACGACCGGATGCTCCGGGTTCAGCGCATGGCGGCGAAATTCCTTGACCGCTGCCATATCCAGCAAATCAGCTAATTCATCGTATTCCAGGATTTCGATCTTTTGCACCTCATGCGAGGTTCTAAAGCCGTCAAAAAAATGCAGAAAAGGGATCCGGCTCTTAATCGCCGATAAGTGCGCAACCGCCGCCATGTCCATAGCTTCTTGCACACTGCCGGAGGCCAATAACGCAAAACCCGTTTGCCGAGTGGCCATAACATCTTGATGATCGCCAAAAATACTAAGCGCATTCGCCGCCAAAGCCCGTGCACTCACATGAAACACCGCCGGCAAAAGTTCTCCGGCAATTTTATACATGTTAGGGATCATCAACAGCAGCCCCTGGGATGCAGTGTACGTTGCCGACAAGGCGCCGGCCTGCAAACTCCCATGAAGTGTTCCTGCCGCGCCGCCTTCCGATTGCATTTCAATCACCCTGACAGGCTGACCGAAAATGTTTTTCTTGCCTTGAGAAGACCACTCATCCACAACTTCTGCCATCTGTGACGAAGGAGTAATTGGGTAAATAGCTGCGACTTCGGTAAATGCGTATGATACATACGCAGCGGCGGTATTCCCGTCCATCGTCTTCATTTTGCGTTTTAACACAACATAGACCTCCCCACACTCTGTTAATTTTACCTTGTATGATTAGGCAGCCTCCTGCCAATAGCACTAATTTCAGCCGCGTATTTCCTCGTGCATCACTCACAAGAAATGCTGCACGATTTTAAGTAAAAGTCCTTCCGTTACCTGCACCGCATTTTCCGGACAAAGTTCCTGGCAGCAATAGCAGCGGATGCACTTGTCATAATCTATCAATATTCGGCCACCAATCATTCGCATTGCCTGAGGCGGGCAGTGATCAACGCACCTCCCGCAAGCGATACAATGAGTTGTTATTGAAGGTTTGGCAGTTAGTTGGCTGTGACCAAGTTCAGCAATCCACTTTGGCAAACGGTCCTCCAATGACTGCATACTCCTCGGTTCAATAAAGTGCAGACGCAGCGCTTGCGCATCACCAACAAGATGAATATTCGCCAAGGCCGGTGTCAATTGTTTTTCAATAGCCAGCGCAGTTACCGGCAATAACAACGGGTCGAATCCCATTATTTCCGCCATCACAACATCCACCGCAAAACAATTTGTCCCCGCCAACAGTATACCGGCTTTTACCGGATATCCATTGCGCGGTCCATCGCCTTCCATGCCGACGATTCCGTCAACAATCGATAACACAGGTTTCACTGCTCTTGCCAAATCAAGCAGCATTCCGGCAAATTCCTGTCTTCTTTGCATACGTAAATGAAATTGCGCTTTTTGCATACCGACAATACAGCCAAACAAATTCTTGGTTGGTCCGGTTACGCCCATGAAAGTATGGGTTTTCATTTTTGCTGCCGAGATGACCTTGTCGACTTCCGTCAAGGGGCTGGCGAGAAGAAACTTTTTTACCGTCAAGCCATCCGGGCAGGAGATCGAAACAGTCGTGTCAAAAGGCAGCAATTCTGTCCTCTCTTCATGGCATACCGCTAAAATCCCGCACTTCTCAGCGGCCTTTAGCGTACTGGTTACTCCGGGCGAATCCCCAACCATTGGAACAGCCCCGTGTTTCTTCACCTTGCGAATGATCGCCCGGATTAATTCCGGGTGGGTTGTTACCGCTTTTTCCGCCGGCAGCCCATCCAACATATTCGGTTTAATGAGCACCTTATCTCCGGGCTTTATCCAATCTGACATATCACCCAAAAGTCCCAGCGCTTGATCAAGCCCTTGCTCTATTTCCCGATAAGAATACGTATCGACTTTGACTCCTGCTACTTTCATAAAAATTACCTCGCAACTATGAAACATGTATATTCTTTCATTAGGTTAATATTCCCACGAAAATACAAAACTCCTGTCAATCCTCTTTAATTTGACAGAAGTTTTAAGAATAAATAGTGAATTGATTAATATTTTCACTCAAGCTCGTTTTGCAAGCAAAAAAGACTACTGAGCATCCTAGATGATATAATAGACTTATCTATCACATGGTTTTGTTTTTGTACCGCTGCCGCGGCAGCAAAAATTTCTATTAGGAGGCTTCTATGCATAAACTGCAAACCATCCTGTCGGTTTCCATCATTATACTGCTATCTATATTGATGAGCGCCTGTGGACAGGCATCCAATAATAGTTCCCCCGTCCCCAGTTACAACGTATCCATTGATCAAGCCTTGACCGACTGGCAAAATAAATCCGTTGTGATTCTTGACGTGCGTACACCCGGTGAATATGCGGATGGCCACATTCCCAATACTATGCTTATTCCTCTTGATCAACTGCCTGAGCGCCTTAACGAAGTTCCCAAAGAAAAAAAAGTATATGTCATCTGCCGGAGCGGCAACCGTAGTGCCCAAGCTGTCAATTTATTGCGAAGTAAAGGGTTTACGAACGTCTACAATGTGACAGGCGGGATGATGCAATGGAAAGGCCCGGTTGAGAAGTGAATGAAAATCATTAATTGGAGGGGAAACCTGCAATGTATGCTGAATTTAAAGCAATTGCTTTATGCAAAGAGTTAAATCTCAATAAAATCGGCGAACATTTCGGCATCACCCGTAAGTTTCGCTGGGAAGATTTTTTGATTTTGAAAGCGGATAATCTGCAAGGCATTGTAAATGATGCTAAAAATAAGTTCGTCTATGTATTCCATTTTGGCAGCATGGTCTTTATTAATTTTCAGCATCATGAAATTATGGATGTCGTGAAATATATGAAAAAGCTGGAACCGTTAATCAGCGAGACCGATATTTTCACTTATGCTGATGACTATAAATTGGAAGTTAATCTCGAACAACCGCCTGCCATTAATAACGATTATATGATCGTCGGCGCACAAAGTGACTATCAATTAGAGATTGTTTCTACAATTTTAGCCAAATCTGTCTCGTTAGATAAAAATGAAATAGAAGTGGATACTTTGCTTGACCGCATCGAAAATGTTGTCAATAACCTGAATCGCGGCGAACTAGGCGTATCGGATGAAGACCTGGCGAAAATGCTGGCAAAAATATTAAATTTCAAGTTGAATACAATTTCATACATTATGTTGTTGGACAACCCGGACATCACATGGACGCATGAAGAAGCCGCAACTCTATATGAACGGTTGTCACTATTATTCGAGCTGAAAGAGCGCTATGAAAAAATTCGCCATAAGACAGAAACGCTGATGGATATCACCGAGGCATTTTCCAACTTGGTGCATGCAAAACGTGGCACCCGGTTAGAATGGGCCATTATCATACTCATTGTCATTGAAATTATCTTGTCACTCTATGAAATGTTTATTCATTAAGCAACTGCAATCGAGGATGTTTCACCCGCCCAGCGCAACATCCAGGATCATCATCACAACAAACCCTGCCATACAGCCAATCGTTGCAATGTTCGTGGAATTTCCGCCTTCATCGTGCTGCGCTTCCGGAATTAATTCTTCCACTACGACATAAATCATGGCGCCAGCGGCAAATGCCAAGGCATAAGGCAGCATCGGCTGAATGGATATGACCGCAAAGGCTCCTATAACACCCGCCACGGGCTCAACAATTCCTGATGCCTGACCGTACAAAAATGCTTTGGTCCGGCTCAACCCTTCTCCTCGAAGCGGGATCGATACTGCAGCGCCTTCAGGAAAGTTTTGGATCCCTATACCAACGGCCAAGACAACTGCTCCCGCCAAGGATGCCGTAGGCAGACCAAACGCAACTGCTCCAAAAGCCACTCCTACTGCTAACCCTTCCGGTATGTTATGAAGCGTAATGGCAAGCACCAAAAGAATGCTTTTTTGCCAGTTGGTCTTAATTCCTTCCGCCTGATCTTTCTCAAGTCCTCTGTGCAAATGCGGCAAAATAATATCCACAAGCCAAAGAAACATTCCTCCAGCCAAAAAACCGGCCGCTGCAGTGAACCAGGCAATTTGACCGAAAGACTCCGCCATTTCAATGGCCGGAGCCAAAAGAGACCAAAAACTTGCTGCGATCATCACCCCGGCGGCAAAACCCAACATGCCCTTCAATACTTTTTGGTGAATTGTTTTGAAGAAAAAAACCAAACCGGCGCCTAATGCCGTAATCCCCCATGTAAACATTGTCCCGATCAATGCTTGCACCACCGGCGAAAACGGTTCTATCCAACCTATCATTGAGATCCCCCCATCGCGCCAAGGATAAACTCAGCAGAAAACAGGATCGCAAGTTTAGTCAAATTCTCGCAAAGGTGTGGCGGGTTCTCGGAACAAAATCCCTGCGGTCTTAATTCTTTGCACAATAAACTATTGAATTTCTGCTGAAATGTTTCGGAAAAATTCTGGCATAATTCTTGGATTTTTGCACTCTCGATCCGTTCTTGGCTCCCATAAACGCCAATAAACATCAAGGATCCTTCAATCAGCCCGCATTGAGTAGCGGACCTGCCTGCATTCAATCCGAACGCAGCTTCCATCACTTGAGGATGAATATCTATATGGAATAATTCCGACAAGATTTTAAGCGTTGTTACCGCACAGTTCAAATCCTGTTTCCAGTAATAATCATGCACTCGTGTATTGATCAAATCCTGAATATATATCACTCCTCTTCACTTCAAAAAGGGCTAGATAGAAGCAAGGGGACGTTCTTTTTGCTTCACTTTATTTTTTCCCAAGAAGCCCGCCGTTTTTCCTTCACACAGGGTTCGCGAAGTTCTGCCAGAATATCTTCCACATAAGCGGCTTGGCGCATGCCGACCAATACAGCAGTCACTCCGGTTGTGGAGCGAAGCGCCCGCAATGCTAAATGTGAAAGCGAAGAGGCTTTATGCCAATCTGGATCAATCGATGAAACACGCTTGAAAAAATCAACCGCTTCTTGAGCTGCTTCCCCTTCATATGCCTTTTCTGCCAAACGGATCAGTTGGTTGTCTTGGATTGCGTTAAGCGGTCGGTTAATCAGGACTGCCAGCTCTTTCTTATAGGCAAAATCTAAAACAGTCTCTCCGTCTGGCTGGTTGTTTTCTGTAATCGCGCTTGTTTCTAAAAGATTGCAAGGAAACTCGATTACCCGGAAATGGTTGTATGAATTGATAGTTTCAGCTATATCCCATATTTGCGCCAATGAAGTAAACGTATAGATTCGCTTGGGCAGTACAAACGTATTCGAACTGATCCCATAACAACCAATACGCCCTTTGGCTACTTCTTCTTCAAGAAAAATAAATGCTTCCCGTATACGGTGCAAATACTCAGTTTGTGCTTCCCTAACGGGAACGTCATGTTCTTCCGCCCATTTCAGATAGTATTCGGGGTTATGAAGCAAATAACAATCAATCGTTTCAAGTCCTAACCTCTCTAAGCTGCGGCCTATTTGCTCTGATAGAAATTCAGGATGAATACAATGCTCGAGCCCGTCATCATACTGCACCAATTCACAAAAAGGGTTCCCATCCGTTTTGCGTTGTTGACTCAACTGATAGTTTTCTCCTTGCAGATAACCGCCTTTGGATACAACTATAATCTCTTCTCTCAGAATTTCTCCTTTAGCTACCAAATCTTGCAACACTTTGCCGATGAGACGTTCCGATCCTCCGTCAGTGTAGTTTGCGCTTGTATCAATCAAATTAATTCCCGACGACAGTGCTTTGACCAAAGCACCATAATGCTTCGGAACCTGATCATGAATACGATAGCCCCCAAAACCCGCCTCACTTGAAAAAAAACCCGTTTTTCCCATTGAATGATAGGATAATCCCGGATGACGTTTTGCATACGCAAGCGTACCGGTTCTCGTAGCTAACCCTGGAAGCATATGTATTCCTCCTTCGGATTCAGGCTATGTTAAATGCTAACAGTATTACTATTACCCTATCATCGCTTCAAATCCTCCTGATCATGGCTCAACAACTAAGTATTGCAATAAAATAGTAGTTCCTATACATGAATAGATGCCCTTTGCAAAATTCATGCATGAGTTTTGCAAAGGGCATCATCTATGGTCATAAATGATAGCTTTTATGACTATAAATCATTTACTTACGTCAAACATAGAACTTATTAATCGCTTCCTGAAGATCCTGGGCCAATTGGGCAAGGTTCTGGCTGGAAGATACAATTTCTTCTGTAGACGCCAATTGTTCTTCTGTAGCCGCCGATACTGTCATCGCTTCTCCGGCCGCGTTTTTACTGTGACGATCAATTTCCTTTACAGATAATACCATTTGTTGACTGCTGCCCGCCATCTGCTGAATTGCAGCGGAAATTTCCTTCACTTGATTAAACACTTCATTGACCAGATTCGATATCTGCCCGAATGCATGACCGGCAGTGGTTACAACCTCTGCCCCAACTGCAACCTCCTGCGTTCCCGCATTCATCGCAACAATCGCATGATCCGTATCCCCTTGAATTTCTCTAATTAATTGGGCGATCTGTTTCGCCGCATCTTGTGACTGTTCCGCAAGCTTTCGGACCTCTTCCGCCACCACGGCAAACCCTCGTCCCTGCTCGCCCGCTCTTGCCGCCTCAATAGCTGCATTCAATGCCAGCAAATTTGTCTGACCGGCGATCCCAGATATCGTATCAACAATCTGTCCTATTTCCTTGGAACGCTCACCCAACTTGGCCACAACTTGTGCCGAGTTATTGACTGTTTGTTCAATTTGCAGCATTTGACTGACAGCCTTTTCTACTGATTTTCCGCCTTCTTTGGCCGTTTCGGCAGCTTGAGACGATTTTTCCGCTACAAGATTGGCATTGGCGGCAACTTGTTGGATGCCTGCAGACATATGCTCCATTACTGCCGATGTTTCGTTGATCGCATGAACCTGTTTTTCCGCACCGCTGGCCACTTCGTTGATCGATATCGCTATCTGGCTTGCGACTTGGGATGATTGTTCAGCGCTCGCAGTAAGTTCTTCTGAGGAAGCCGCAAGTTGTTCCGATTGCGAATGCACTTTGCCAACAAGTTCGCGCAAATTTGCCCGCATCTCACGAAAACCCTTTGCCAGTTGACCGATCTCATCTTCTGAAGAAATCTTTGCTTCCAGTTCCCGCAAATCGCCTTGAGCCAAAAGCAGACACTCATCCCGGATCATTGAAATCGGCTTGGCAAACCATTTCGCTATGCCGATAATAGCGGCTACAACGACAATCAAGCATACAATACAGACAACAAGCATCATTTGCGCTAATGCATTGGTTTCTTTGGCGGCCTCCGCCTTAGGCGCTGCCACCGACATCACCCAACGCTGGTCACCGGGCAGATCGATAGGAGTAAATACAGCGACTTTGGGCACTCCATCCACAAAAACAAATTCTCCCTGTGTCTGTTTTCCCGCTTCGGTTGTCATCTTGACCATATTGATCAAACGATCATCCAACTCCGTCTGTTGCATTTTCAATGCCGGATTAATTTTTTTCTCGAGAAGGCTTAATTTACCAATGACTTCCGTATTGATCGGATTAGCAATCACAACGCCCGTCTTGTCTGTAATCTGACCATACCCGGTATCCAAAAATTTTGAATCCTTTATCATAGCGGTCAATCTTTCCACAGAAAATGTGCCAACAAGCACTCCGGTCAAATTGCCGTTATTCATCACCGGTACGGCTAAAACTACTGCCAATTTCCCGGTTGACTTAGAAATCACCGGATCTGAAACAGCGGCTTTTTGTGTGGCAATTACTTTCTTGAAATAATCACGCTCACCATAGGAGGCTGTTGTCCCCATATTGGTAAAGCCCGCACCCTCAGGCGTAATAAAAACAATGGCATCAAAAACGCCCAGCCTTTTTTGCGCTTCTGCCAATGCTTCGACAAGTTGTACCTTATCGCCGCCTGTGCGCACACGCTGTATACTGGCCAAGTCTTCTAGTTTCGATATCATGAGTTTCATGTCATCCTGCACCCGGTGGCCATAATCGGTTCCCACCGCAATGGCTGTTTGGTCGATGCTTTTCGCCAAAGATTGCTGTGAAAGATAATAGCTTGACCCCGACAATGCGCCTAAGATCAAAAGAACAAGGGGCAAGAGAATAATTAGCAGTTTGGTCTGAATGTTTTTCATGTTCATTGTTGCACACTTCCTAATCAAATTAATTTTACCGTTGTTAACTGCGATTGCTAATTAGTTTGCCATCGGTTAATCGATTAAAATTTGCTCCTTTCCCTGGTAAAGTGAATAAAAAAGCCAGCACCGGTCAATGTCAGACAGATGCTAGCGGATCAGCAACCTGGCAATCATAGACCCTAGTCTGTAGACCCATGGTTTTGCGTCCTTACCTTTCGATAAGTTTGCCCATTTATCATGCAATTATTTATATGGTACATAATAACAACAATAATATCAAGCGGTTTTCATTTAGTTAAAGATTTAACTTGCTGCAGAAACAAGAAACCGGTTCATTATTTCATGCAAACCCTATCGGCTTGATGAGCCGCAGTTTGTACAGCATATCGAACCTTATCCGCCAGTTCTTTTACATGGGGCTCAATAATCATACTTCCGTGGTCGCCGGCTATTTGCACTGTCTGAATGTGGTTGGCCAATTTAGACCATTCCACCACTGCTTCGCTTGAATATCCATCAGGATCTTCTTCCGATTTAAAGTACATAATTGTCCCGTCATAGGAACCAGGGCGATACTTTCTAAGCGCAGACTTAAGAATAGTTGGCGTCCGCAACTCATTCAATTCGGCATTATTTATGAAATTCATACGATATTTCCGCGCAAGCAGCTTTTGCCTAAACCGGCCTATTTCTTTTGCTATCTTCGCAAACAAATAATGAGGAGTTTGTGTGACAGAAACAGAAGAAGACTTTTTCCAACTCTTATTCACCTTTTCTGCCAGTTTTTTCCGGTCTCTTTTGTGTATTAGCCACGTATCCAACATAGCCAGCAAGGCTACTTGCTGGTTCTGTGAACGTAGTTGTCTGGCCATTTCATACGCGATTAAACCGCCCATAGAATGCCCAACAATAAAATAAGGTCCTGTTGGCTGCAAAGCCCGCATCTCACCGATATAACAAGAAGCCAAGTCGGAAATTTCCACGGGATGCCTTAGCCCTTCAGCGAATTTATTAAACCAAAATCCATAAACAGGCTGATCATTCCCCAGATATGTAGCTAATTTCCGGTATGAAAGGACATCTCCATCCACAGCATGAATGCAAAATAAAGGCGAACGGGTTCCTTCCGCTTTGATTGTCACCAATGACTGTAAGGCCTGGCTATTCGCCTCATTTTCAAGCAGGGAGGCTAATTGTTCGATCGTCCTGTATTCCAAAATGGTGTTGATGGAAAGTTTTTTGCCCAACACTTGTTCTATTTCCGCAAAAAGAACCGCTGCTGCCAGTGAGTCTCCGCCCAATTCGACGAAATCATCTTGCACGCCGATTTCTTCTATCTTCAACAGTTTTCGCCAAATATCCGCCACCATCTTCTCCATCTCGGTCCCTGGCGGCAAAAAGTCAGTCGTCCGGCAGTCATTCCATTGTGGATTCGATTGAATTGTTTCAGCGACATGTTCATAGAGCTTGCTTCTCTGTACTTTACCGGTAGCGCCTCTGGGGATCTTGTCAACAATAATGATTTGCTCCGGTATTTTATACTGGGCGATTTTATCTCTTAAAAAGAGTTTTAATTGCCGGGGCATTGCATTCGTGCCAGGTTTCAACACCACCATCGCTGCAGGGGCTTCTCCGAAAACCGGGTGAGGAACAGCAAATACGGCAGTTTCCAAGATATCTGAATGCTGACTGAGAATATTTTCAACTTCATACGGAGAAATTTTCACTCCCCCGCGGTTGATAATCTCTTTTGTGCGGCCAGTTATAAAAAGACAGCCATCCTCATCAAAATAGCCTTGATCTCCTGTGGCAAACCATCCATTCCGAAAAGAACGGGCATTGGCAAAATCATTGTTTTCGTAACCCTTCGTTACACCGGGGCCCTTGATGAAAATCGCCCCTGCTTTGCCAGGCGGTAAAAAAGAACCGCCATCATCCATGATGCCTACTTCACATCCACCGGCTATCCCTACTGAATTTTTTTTGTTTTTCCCCGACATAGGCGGAGTAAACGTTCCCGTACCGCCGGTTTCTGTAAGCCCATAGACTTTTACTACAATGCCCCCAAAATACTTGGCCAGTTTTTCTTCTAGTTGTACAGGTAAAGGTGCTCCGCTGGAGCGGATATACCTAAGAGAATAGCGCAATGGCATAATGCCTTCGCTTTCAATATATCGTATAATGGCTTGATGTATTGCAGGACTTCCTGCATACCAGGTTGGCGAAAGTTCATCGATTAACCGCAAAAACTCTCTAGGCGCAAAAGATGCAATGCTGATTAGGCTTCCTCCTATTACTGCAGAAGACAATACGGGCCCCACAATACCGCCAATGTGGAATAACGGGGTGACATGTATGCAACGGTCGCGTTCCGTTAGATCAAAGCAAGGAGCATTTTCGATGAAGCTATTCAGATTGGCGTGTGACAATGGGACAATTCTAGGTGATCCCGTTGTGCCCGAGGTATGAAGAACAACTGCTATATCGTTACCGCGAGAAATCTGCCACTGGTTTGCCGGTCTGGAATTTTCTTCACAGCTTATCCGAAAGTCACTGAAAGCACCGGTTTTGCTCGGATGCAAAAGAATTAAAGGGATTGCAAGATCGAGCGCAGCCAGCTTCGCCGACGGATAAGTCCCATCCTGCAGCATCAAAGCATCTACACGCATCAGCTTCATATAGTTTTTAAATTCTTCCGCCGAATACACCGGATTAAGGGGAACAAAAACAGCTACATTCGAAATGGCGTAGAAAGTGATCACCATTTCCGGACCGTTCGGCATAACAACAGCAATACGTTGTTTTCCGAATCCGTTCTGCACCAAATACTCCGAAAGCTTATTCACTTTGGCTTCTAACTGCTTGTAAGTTATACAACTCTTATCAGGCGCAAAAATCGCCGGACTATCGGGCTTTTTTATTGCCTGGCGAATAACATAATCCAGAATTCGAATGTTGTTCATCGAAGCACCTCTCAATTCAATCTGCAGGGGCAAATAGAAAACATCTACCATCAATTGTAGCACTTTGCGTAACATTATTGAAATAATCTTATAAAGAAGAATATTTTAATAAGCTCTTTTTCATTCTTTAATAGCAATCCCCATATCGATAATCTCTTGCAAGATATGGATGGTCTGTTCTCCTGATCTCTGGTATTCAGTAAGCGATAAACCCAAGATAGTAAATTCTTTATCCAATGCTTTCAAAAGACGGGAAATAGTTTGAATTTTTAATCCACCCAAAACAGGAATCGGAACATAAGAAAACTCTTTCGGATCAATCACATCCAAGTCGATATGGATATAAAGATTCTCCGAGCCTTTTGATTTAATTGCATCCAAGACACTATTTTCATTTGATTCAATATCATCTACCTTTACCAAATGAATATTTTTTTCTTCTATATATTGAGTTTCGGCATCATCAAGATCTCGAGTGCCCAATAATACAATTTGGGAAGGCCGCAATCTGGAAAATGCGTGATCCAGAATTTTTTTATTCCCTTCTCCAAGCAACACCCTAAGCGGCATCCCGTGGAAAGCTTTACTCATTGAAGTTTCTGGAGTATTGAGATCTCCATGGGCATCGAACCATAGAACTGTAAGATCGCCGTTTGTTTTGCTATTCAAATAAGATATAGGAGCAATTACAATATCACAACCACCGCCAACAGTAAAAATGGTTGTTGGCTTCTCCTCTATGATCAAGTTCTTGCATTGCTCCAGCTGTTTTACAATGGATTGATAACCGATAATGTCATTTTCAATAGGATCGTTATCTTCTAAAGTTACCTCTACATCAACAAACGGTTTCTTGCTTAGATAATTTTTTTTGATTTCAACGGCGCCTTCATACGTTAATTTATTTTTGCCGCCTTGCCACTGGGGAAAGAAAATATTTACATGTTTTTTCATCATCATGCTTTCTTTCACCATTATCCCTCCCTCGGCCTGACGCGGCTTGTCGGCATTGCCTTGAAAGGATCCTCCGGCCAGTAATGTTTAGGATACTTTCCCTTCAAGTCTTTTTTTACCGCAAAATAGCCCGCAGACCAAAAACTGGCCAAATCTTTGGTTACCTGTATTGGGCGGCTCGCAGGGGACAGCAGGTGAATGGTTAACGGAACCCTGCCGCCGGCAATAACAGGAGTATCGACAGCCCCGAACATTTCCTGCAGTTTTACCGCCAACACTGGTGCCTCAGGGTCGGTATAGTCAATTGCTATACTCCGGCCGCTTGGAACTTTCCAATGAGTTGGCGCCCACTCGTTCAAGATTTGCCTCTGCTCCCATGTCAGCATGGCTTCAATAATTTCGCTGAGCCGAAGTTTAGTAAGCTGCTGTGCATTCTTAACGTCATAAAGATAAGGAGCCAGCCAAACTTCCAAGGTGTCCAATAAACTGCTTTCCGAAACATCCGGCCAAGATGCTTCGATGCGATGGATAAACTGCATTCGTGCTTTTAGTTGTCTTGTGCTATTTGTCCACGGTAATATTCCCAAGCCCTCAATACGGATTCCTTGCAGCAGGACTGTCAAAAGCAGTTCCTTATCCTCTGGAATTACAAGCTCTTCTTTGAGCGTCAATGCCCCCAGTCGCTGGTATTTTACAGCCCGAACGGCTTTTAACTTTTCATCCCAGCTGATCATTTGAGTATCTTCTATTTGTTCAGCCATATACTGGCGCAATTCTTTTTCCTGTACCGGCGCCGCCAAAAAGATGCGGCTGTCGACTCCGGCATCTGATAAATCAGCAGCCACCAGAAATGGTTCTGCGGCCAAAGTCTGCTGCTCTTTTAGCACTGCTCTCCGGCCGTTTCTAAGTAAAAACCGTCCCTTCCCTTTATTTTGTGCGATCCGGTCAGGATAAGCCAACGCTAATAGAATACCACATTGATGAATGTCAAAATCCTTGTTTCCAGAAACAGCAAATGTTTTTTGCCAATAAGCAACTTCCTGCCTTAAACGTTTCATCCGGCTCTGGTCAACTGTATAACCGGGATAACGTTTTGCGTATGCCTCCCGCCAAAACTGCAAAACCTCAAGGCGCAGCCGTAAATCTACATCCTCTGCACCATCTGCACTACGCAATACATCCCGCTCACTTAACAACGCCGCCAGGCAACATGCCTCTGCGCCCATTCCCATCGGAACGGCAGTTAGCAGCATATGGGCCAATCGGGGATGCAGTCCTGTTTTGTTCATTTTCCGCCCGTGAGCAGTTATTTTTCCTTCACTGTCCAATGCCCCTAATTGCTGCAGCAGTTCGACAGCTTGACTGCAGGCAGCTTTAGGCGGAACATCGATCCACTTAAGTTCCTGCGGATCTGCCACACCCCAAGCCGCCAGTTCCAGACAAAGTGCTGATAAATCGGCCGCCAGTATTTCAGGCGTATTACGCAAAGCCAATCCGGCGTCTTCGAGATTCGTCCATAGACGATAGCAACTTCCGGGTCCAAGCCGCCCGGCCCGGCCTCGACGCTGATCTGCCGAGTGACGCGATACCTTCACAGTTTCCAGTCTGGACATCCCCGTACGAGGTGAAAATCGGGAAACACGCATCAGTCCGCTGTCAATGACTACCTGTACACCTTCAACCGTGAGACTGGTTTGGGCAATTGATGTCGCCAGCACAATTTTTCTCTGCCCGGGATTTGCCGGCAAAAGCGCTGCATCCTGCTGTTCTTGCGAAAGTTCTCCATACAAAGGCCTGATTTTAATCTTGTCAGCAGCAAGCCGTTCGCGAAGCAGCCGTTCTACTCGTTTGATCTCACCGGTTCCAGGCAGAAATACAAGAATATCTCCCTCTTGATGCCTCAAAGCTTCCTGTACTTTAGCCGCGACTGCTGCTTCCAGTTTTTCCTGTGCCGGCCGTATCAAATGATAGGTGTCAACCGGGAAGTTTTTTCCTTCACTGCGTATCACCGGAGCGTTTCCTAACAGAGACGCTACATTTTCGGTTTCCAGCGTAGCTGACATGACCATTATTTTTATATCTTCGCGCAGCACAGCCTGGCATTCCAAAGCCAGAGCCAAACCTAAATCGGCCTGCAAACTGCGCTCATGAAATTCGTCAAAAATAACCAGCCCTACATTCTCTAAAGCCGGATCGTTTTGCAGCATGCGGGTCAGGATTCCTTCCGTAACCACTTCGATCCGCGTTTGAGGAGTTGCGCAGGTGTCGCGATGAACTCTATAGCCAACGGTACGCCCCACCTGCTCGCCCAAAACAGCCGCCATGTATCTGGCGACTGTCCGGGCAGCCAAACGGCGCGGTTCCAGCATAATGATTTTTCGCCCGCCAAGCCATGGCTCCTCCATCAGCGCCAGAGGAACACGAGTCGTTTTTCCCGCCCCCGGTTGGGCCACAAGCACAACATTGGAACTGGCCGCTATCGTTTGTTTCAATTCGGGCAAAATTGCTTCAATAGGTAACTTTATCATTTAATAACAACAACCTCAACTCATCCACAATTTTCTTATTCTATGCAACCGCTTGTACCAGAACTGTGCTGCGCTTCTGTTTCGCAAGACTGCACAGAATTGACTTTTAAATCAGATAATTCTACCGCAATTATATCATAAAACAGATCGAGCAAAAGCGTGTTTTAATCCACTATGCTGCAAAAACTGTTTCAAAAAGAAAGGCCAAGACCTCCAAACGGAAGTCTTGGCCTTTCTTTTTGTTCTGTATAATTGGTACTTATGCCTCTTTCTTGGCTGAAGGAAGAATCATTTCGACATCGCCATGCGGCCGCGGAATGACATGAACCGAAATCAGTTCCCCAACTCGCTGGGCGGCAGCCGCACCGGCATCAGTTGCGGCTTTTACGGCGCCAACGTCTCCTCTTACCATCACAGTTACCAGACCACCGCCGACTAATTCGCGGCCAAGCAGATAAACATTGGCTGCTTTCACCATGGCATCTGCCGCTTCAATTGCTCCTACCAGACCTTTGGTTTCAATTAATCCTAAAGCTTCCGTTTTACTCATTTTTGTTTCCTCCTAAAATTTCATTTTATAATTGTTATTTGTGAATTTGCTGTAAGGTTCATAGCATTCGCTTCTTCCGTGTCGATATGGCATTCAAGCTCCGAGGTCTGATTGGCTCTGATGGCAACATGCGAATAAGTTCCTCCACGAAGTCCGTCTATTTGAATGCTTACTTGTTCTCCATCGGTCACGCCAAAGTGTTCTGCATCTTGAAGGCTCATATGGATATGGCGTTGCGCAATCATTAGACCTTTGGAAAGAAGAATGCTGCCTTTGGGGCCAATCAGAGTGATCCCCGGCGTTCCCTGCAGCTCACCAGACAATCTCACGGGTGCTGTTGTGCCAAGTTTGAAACAATCCGCCTGGAGGATTTCCACCTGTGTTTCGCTTCTTGCGGGCCCAAGGATGCGAACTTTCTCTATCGCCCCTTTTGGTCCGCCTATAGTTAAGGTTTCCTTGCATGCATATTGCATGGGTTGGGATAACTTCTTGGTTTTTGTCAATTGGTACCCAACGCCAAACAGGGTATCCAAATCTGGTTGGGAAAGATGAATATGACGATTAGAGATTCCTACAGGCACAAAGTTGGTGTCCTTTTTGCGTCTTTCTCCCCCTTCTCTGATTACTTCCAGCAAAAGATCTGCCAAAGCATCATACTTTCCCATTTTAATATTCCCCTTTTTTTCTTAGCAGTGAAATAACTTCATCTACGAGTTTCAGAATATGATCTTCGCTGACTTCTCTGGAGCTGTCATTCTCTGCCAAGCAAGCGGAATAGTCTGGATTTGTATGTTCAGTGCAATCTTTGATGCCATAGGCTATGCGTTTGATGTTGATCAAATGCATAGGCGTTACATTATCGGAGGTTGCACTTCCGCCCCAAGTGCCGCACCCCAATGTAAAGGCCGGGGCGAGTCCGGTGCTTGCTCCCACACCGCCTTGACTGGAAGCCGTGTTGACCAAGATCCTGAATACAGGTTTTTCAGAGAATTTCATGGCCATTTCAGGATTTTCCGTATGAATGGACAGGCTATGACCAACACCGCCATTATTCAGTAATTTGACGCATAAATCACAGGCTTCCTGCCAATTTTTTACGGTATAAAACGCCAACACGGTCGTCAACTTTTCATACGACAGGGGATATTTTTCACCCACTCCCTGTTGTTCACCCAGCAGAACCTTTGTCCCCGGAGGGATCGATATTCCGGCACTGGCTGCAATCACTTCAGCGGATCTGCCCACCATTTCCGCATTCATCGCATGGCCGCGAACAAATAACTTTTTGGCGACCAGGTCTGTTTGTGCGGGAGTCATGAAATAGCCGCCTTGGCGTTTAATTTCTTCCATCACTTGCTCGCGAATGCATTCTTCAACAATAATCGATTGCTCAGATGCACAGATGGTTCCATTGTCAAACGTTTTACTGGCAATAATATTTTTGACTGCCTGTGGAATTTGGGCAGTTCTTTCTATGTAAGCCGGAACATTGCCCGGACCTACACCCAGAGCCGGTTTTCCTGCACTGTAGGCCGCCTTTACCATCGCGGAACCACCCGTCGCAATAATCATGGCGACTTCATCGCATTTCATCAGTTCGTTGGTTGCATTGATCGACGGTTTTGCGATACAGCCAATAATATTGACTGGAGCACCGGCCGCTACTGCGGCATCATGCATGAGTCTTGCCGCTTGCAGCGTACATTTCAGAGCCGAAGGATGCGGCGAAAAGACAATTCCGTTACGCGATTTAATGGCAATAATCGATTTGTATATCGCCGTAGAAGTGGGGTTGGTTGAGGGAATAATTCCCATGAGCAAGCCCACCGGCTCTGCAATTTCCATGGTTTTATTGAGTTTGTCTTCTTTGATGACTCCAATAGTTTGCATCGGCTTGATGAACTCATATAAGTCCGTAGAAGCGAACCGGTTTTTAAAAACTTTATCTTCTACTTTGCCAAACCCCGTTTCTTCCACCGCCATTTTTGCCAATGAAACGGCATTATCTTCTGCCGTTTTCACCATATTACGGATGATTTTATCAATCTGTTCACTATTGAATTTTGCAAGTTCTGTTTGTGCCTGTTTGGCTTGACGGGCAAGATTTCTGGTTTCTTGCACAGATTGTAAATCATAATCAAAATTCCCCAATTTACGTTTTCTCCCTCCACTGTCGTATCCTTGCGTGTACAGGTATACCAGTTAAACATTCGTCACCTTCCATGCTGGCTGCCATTTACTCCCCCTTCCTGTAATATCCCGCTAGTGTCTGAAGCAGCAATTCTTTATTTGCTTTGGATATGGTTCTTCCGGCTATATCAAGTTCTTTGTATTCTCTTGCCAGATTTCGCAATTTTACTACCGGAAGTGATCCCAAGGCCTTTACGCTGTGTTCCAGGCCAAATCTTTGCACGAATGCATCAATTTCCTCTTTATGAAAGTTTTTTAAGCTTGTGGGAGCAGGATCTTCATCTAACGCTATGGCCGCTACTTCCCCGGTCTCCCAAGCCTCAGCAGAATTTGCCTGGCCTACGATATTGTCAATCGTATCATGCGGTCTGGGAATTACATGTTGAGAAATCAAGAGCGAATGGCTAATCTTGCCAACGGCTGATGCACCGGCTTCCACAGCAACTTTCACAGCGCCTACATCACCCGTTATGATAATTGTCACAAGACCGCCGCCTGTAAAAGTCCTTTCCACAAGTTTTACTTGCGCCGTCTTGAGCATAATATCCGCGCCTTCAATAGCGGCAAGAAAACCCCGCGTCTCAATTAAGCCAAGAGCCTGCATCACTTATCCTCCTATTGCTGCGCCATAAGATCAGGCCAGTTTGCCGGGTAGGTTACATAGAAGAGTTTCACATACCCGGAAGAGCTCCAGGTTACTTTCGAACCCTTCGGTACGAAAAGCACATCCCCTTGGCAGGCTTCATACGTCTCCCCATTAATAGTGATGGACAAGCTGCCTTCAAGAATGATGTCAATTTCTTCATAGCATAATTCCCAGTCAAAACTGGACTTTTCAATCGTCAAAAAGCCAGCACTCATTTTGGACTCATCCTTGCAGACCACTTCACGATAAGCTACATTGGCACCGGGGGTCCCGGTATCAAAATCCTCGAATTTCACGGTCCGGCCGCGCACAATTTTCAGTCCGCTTTTGGGCTCGCTCTCAGCATGAAATGGCGTTTGGAGAACTGGCGCAGCTACGCCCGCCAAAAGATGGTTGGTCAATACCGCTTTTACCACATGATAAATGATATCCCTGTCCAACGCCGCGCTTTTATTCCTTGTCTCCTGCTGACAACTGCTGTGATTTCCCGGCGTATACGAATCCAGTGTAAATTCCACACCCAATTCTTTGGCCAAATCCTTTGCTGCAGGTGTAATGATCGTACCCCGATCTATGCAGAATATTTTTTGTCCATCATCTGCTGCGGCCTTCACCTCGGCTGCACAAACAAGTTTTCGCAAGATCGCACCTCCTTTCAATCGTATATCCGTCTAAAGCATATGCTTGTTATGTCAAAATAGCGCTGTCCATAATCTGTCAGACGGCGAAGGAATAATCTCGACATCTACAAGCAGGCCTTTCTCGCTGACAATGGCTTTGCCGGCTTCGATCCCCACCTCTACAGCAGCAACATCCCCGGTGAATGTAAAGTATGCTTTGCCGCCTAATCCGCTGCCCAGACGAAGTTCCAGCGCCTGAATATCAGCAGCTTTGAGTGCTGCATCGGCCGCAATGATCATTGTCGCCAGGCCAAAAGACTCCATAATTCCCAGCGCCCCGGTTCCATCCGGCATGGTTGTCGCGGTGATGGCTGGAAAAACGCCCTGATGGACATTGGGAAGAATAAAGCTGTCCACCAGATATTCTCCGGCTATATCGGCGCCTGTGCTGATTGAACTTTCTACAGCGGCTACGTCCCCCTGGACGATGGCGATATATTTTCCCGGACAGACAGGGGTTGCACTGACCACTTCAACGTACGCTGTTTTCAGCATTTGATCTGTCGCGTAAATTCCTCTTGCAATACTCGTAAGTTCAATCATGCCAATCGCTCTATACATATGAATCCACCTTTATCACAATAGAATGTTCTTTGATTTCGCGGACAGTACCAGCCATACTGGCATGAACCGCAGCCCCGAGGCTATTGTCCGGAATTTTCCCAATCAGCTGCCCCGCTCGCACTTGCTCGCCAACGGAGACGACCGGTATCGCCGGCGCTCCAATGTGCTGGCGCAGCGCAATCCGAATGTGTTCCGGCCGAAATTCCACTTCGGTCAGCGGAGCTGGTTTATCAAAAGCGGTCAAGCCGATTTTTGCGACCAGACGTTTACTGGGAATTAAGCGATATTCCCGAGCCGACCTTGGCTTTAATTCCATTTGTACCGGTTGATATTTGATCCCTTGCTCCGCAAGTTTTTGCTTATAAAGAAGATTGACTGATTTGGGGTGGAGATTAACCGGGCAAGAGAATAGTTCGCAGGCATTGCATTCGCAGCATAATTGTGCAATTTGCTGTTCTTTTATGTCCTCAATATTGTAGTTCAGGGCCCGCATCACTTTATGCGGCTGCAAGTTATGCCCCAGCAGATACCGCGGGCACAAATCGGTGCACATGCGGCACTGTTCACAGGCGGTTCTGCTGATCACTCTTGCCCGATCCGGATTCACCGACTTTTTGCGGATGAGAAAATGTTCTTTTTTGAGCAGCACATACCCTTTGCTTTTTTTTGTGACATACCCATCGACGTTATTCATGACCGTTCCCATCATGGGACCGCCGTCGATCACTGCATAATCATCGATATTTTCCACACCGCATTGCCTGATTACATCCCGGACAGGTACTCCGACAGGCGCTTTGACAGTCATGCGGCCCGGGATGTCGCCGGCGACAGTGGTATAGGTTTCGGTGACAGGCTTTCCGCCCATTGCATTGTATATATTCAATGCCGTTTCGGCGTTAATCACCACGCAGCCCACTTTTAGAGGGATGGAGACTTCCGGAACGATTCTTTGCGTCAACTCATGAACCAGAACCTGTTCATCGCCGGCCGGATAGATATCCTTCAGTTCCATAATTTCCATATAATTTGAAAGCCCCAGAACGGCAATTCTTGCGCGCATATGGTCAATGACTTCTTTGTGTTTGCCCTTGATCCCTATAATTGCTTGTCGAGCTTCAATTGTTCGTCCCGCAGCTTCCAAGCCTTTGATGATTTCGTCAGAAAACCGATCCATTAATTGCTGATCCACGCGCAGCAATGGTTCGCATTCCGCTCCATTCAGCAATATATATTCTGCTTTCGCGGTGAGTTTGGCGTGAGTTGGAAATCCGGCTCCGCCTGCCCCGATAACCCCTGCAGCTTGAATCATAGTTAATAAGTCCAAATTTTTCCACCTCCGGGTTTCTTAAAACGTGCAATCTTCATCAATGATCCCGATAATAATCGCATCAATGGGAGCATCATTCCGATCCAGCATTTTTCGGGCCGAACTGCCGGTGCAGACAAGCACGCGCTCACCCATGCCGGCACCAATGCTGTCAGCAGCGATCATAAGACGACCGGCATCGATCCCGCCAATCACTTCCACTAACATAAATTTCAGTCCGATAAGGGAATCGGCTTTTCTTGTGGCCCATATCTTATCGATTACTTTTGCTGCTATCATCGCATCTCACCTATTTTTGCTTCTTGTAATTTATATTGTATCTCTTGAATCGCTGCTTCCACCGATGCCGTGTCGCCAAAGATGGCAATCATAATCAGATGCTGCGGACAGTGTCCCTTAATATCTTCCACGACTACTCCGGCCGCTTTTTCGGCGATATCAACAGCAAAAACCATATCAATCATCCGGCCTTGAACCAAACCGACAGCATCATAATTCTTAATCGCAATGCTGGGCGCAGAACCTTTCCGCCGGAAAAGAATATCCACTGTCCCTTGAGAAGGGGATTTGATGATTCGATAGTCCATGTGTCCAAATCACTCCTGTCTAAAGAATTTCCTGTGTACAATTCAGGGCAATTCCCAACGGTGTTACAAACATAGGATTTTGCGGTTTATATGTCGGCAGCTTTGTTTCCTTGGCGATAATATTTTCGATCCCGTTCAGACAGCAAGTCCCGCCGACCAGGTAAATTTCTTTTACCGGGCAGTCACGCACATGACGGCGAATAATCGATGAAACTTTCTCAATGACAGGCCGTAATACGGGAAGCAATTCCGCATGGTTTTTCTTATCTCGTTTGTATTCGTCCGCAGCGTCAAAACTCAGTTTATAGGCGCCGGCAACAACGAGTGAGAAGTGCGTGCCTCCGGTAGGTTCATCGGCGACGTAAATCACTTCACCATCTTTCAAAACAGCAATTCCGGTAGTGCCGCCGCCAACATCGACAATCACACCGTCTTTTATCTTAAGCACTGCATTGGCCGCTGTCGGCTCATCCAACAGACTGGTAATTTCAAAGCCTGCGCCTTGTACGACGTGTTTAATGGCGCCTGAATCGAGAGAAAATGTCCCCGGCGGAAGTGCCGCTGCAGCATAAACCAACTCTGCATCAAGTTTCTCTTCAAGCTCTTGTTTTAATTCTTTGACGATGCGAATGGCGCCGATATAGTCGACTACCATACCATCTTTGACAACATTGGCAAAACGGTAGGCACCGGCAACAGGCTGATAATTCTCATCAAGAACTGCCAGGACAATATAAGCCGTCCCCAGATCAATACCGGTGTAATAGACGGATGATTTTCCCACTATCGGCTGCGCAATGACTTTTTCAAAATCACGAACAAGCTGATCACAATATTGAAAAGCGGAATTTACGGTTTTCATTTCTATTCTCCTACACACTTTCACGGCAAAATCTCATTTGCCGATGGTTCTTATTTCCCAAGTAAATGTTTTTCCAAAGCTTCCACACCCGTATTGTCCCGCAAAGATATCCGGAAATAAGGTTCAAAAATCCCTATTCTTTTCAATTGACGAATGCAAATACCGGCATTTTCCGGAGCAATATCCAGCTTAGTAACCACGCCAAGGACTGGACAAGTAAATATTTTCGCAAAATTGGGCGGATATATTTCCTGCGGTCTGGATTGATCAACAAGAATTAGCACGTGGGATGCGGTCTGGGCTGTCGCTATCAGGTATTTGTACATAGCAGCATTTTCAATATAGGCGCCCGGTGTGTCAATGGCATTATCCCCATAAATCACATCCTGGGTTTTTTTCAATGCCCGGCTGCAATGATTTAACGCATTTGCCAGGGTGGTTTTACCAGATTGGGTCGATCCGACAATCATAATGCGTTTTTTCATGTACGTGTAATCTTGGCCGGTGTGAAGCCCAACAACTTTTCCAGCGTTTCATTTATAGCAATCATGGCGGCTTCGACACTGGCCACATCACCGGATATGACCAGGGATCCCGTAAAGCGATCCAGAAAACCGATCTCTATGTCCGATGCCTTTGTCGCAATATCAGCGGCAATAATGGCCGTTTCACTTGGAGTAAGAGTTGAAATTCCAATGGCTCCTCTTTCTTCAATCCCCAGCCGTTCATATATGTCTTGTACAGGCGACGCAATGATGTGAGCCAGCGTGACCTGCTTGCCAGGCACATATTCCTGGATAATGCGTTTTTTGCCAAATTCATCCGCTGTACTCATAGAAAACCATCGTCCTTCCTATCGTGTGGTATCACAAGTTTTAATGTTTAATAATTTTAACCTGTAAGTCATAATCTTTTACGACCTCAGCAATGTGATCCAATTTTTCTGCTGTAAAGCTCAAATCTTCGATGATAGCGTATTTCATGTCTAATTGCTTGTATTTGTTAATCCCTAATTTATGATAAGGAAGTAAATCGACGCCTTGAAAGTTTTTATAACTTTTAAAGGGCAGCAAAAATTCCATGGTTCTGCTGAGGATATCTTCGCTGTCATTTAATCCCCGGATAAGGGGCATTCTGACTTTAACAGCAAACCCTCGACTTATGAGCTCCGTTAGATTGTCCAAAATGCGTTCATTACGCACTCCCGTAAGTTCGTAATGACAATCAGAGTCGATTTGTTTAAGATCATAGAGAAATAAATCAGTAAATTGGGCGATCATGAGCAGCGAGTCCAGTTTTGCATATCCACAGGTTTCTATGGCTGTATGAATCCCCATTCGTTTGCATTCCATCAGCAGATTGGCGGCAAATTCCGGCTGCGCTGTCACTTCCCCGCCACCAAGAGTCACTCCTCCGCCTGAGCTCAGATAAAAGAGTGAATCTTGTTGGATGATTTCCAGGACTTCGGAAATTTTTCTGTCCATTCCGGCAATAGACAACGCCCGTTTAGGACAAATGACTTCGCATTTCCGGCAACCTACACACTCAATATCCCGGTTTACCCGATGCCTGGTTTTTTCATTGCTGCATTGCAGCGGATCTCCGATTTCAGCCGATACGCAATGTATTCGGGCAGGACAAACAGGAATACAACTGCCGCAGTGAATACACAAATCTTCTTGGAACATAACCTGATATTTTCGTTCCAGTCCTTCCGGATTAGAACACCATTTGCAGCGCAGCGGGCAGCCTTTGAAAAAAATCAACGTTCTGATGCCCGGTCCATCATAGATGGAATATTTCTGGACATTGAATATTCTCGCTTTTCGTTCCAAAATGCCGTTTATTTCAGTACTCATTAAAAATGCTCCAGCACGGTCCTGCTGATAATTTCATCCTGTACTTCTTTGCATAGCTCAACGAAATAAGCGCTGTAACCCGCGACACGAATGATCAAGTCTCTATATTTGTCCGGCTCGATCTGAGCTTTCTTCAATACTTCATTGTCAACGTAACTGAATTGCATCTGACCATTTCCAAGAATAGATGCCGTTCTCAGCAAGGTAATCAGGCCATTTTCGCCTTCCGGCGTTTCCAGAATGCCGCGCAGCAGTTTGAAATTGTGCACCATGCCAATATTCATCGATTCGACACTCAGTTTGCTGACCGATTTGATGATTGCGGTCGGCCCTAATTTATCGGCGCCCTGCGTCGGACTGATTCCGTCCGACAACGGTGTCCAAGCCAGGCGTCCATTCGCGCTCGCACCCGTAATTTCGCCAATCGGTGTATTGTTGGAAATGGACAAGGTCCCATGAGTGAAGCGCGAATACAGCATTTTAAAGGAATTGTGGATTCGTTCGGTCCAAGCAACGATATCGGATGCAATCAAGTCAGCATAGTCATCGTCATTCCCGTACTTCGGCGCATTCATACAATCCGTACGCAGGGTTTCCCAGCCTTCAAAGTTCGCATTCAATGCATCCCTGATCTGGGTCAGAGTATATTTTTTTTCTTCAAAAACCAGCTTTTTAATCGCCGCCATAGAATCAGCGTAGGTTCCCAAGCCCGAGAAAATCAACCCGGGACCGCAATTGATCATGGCACCGCCATTTGTAACATCCGTGCCTTTTTCCATACATCCTTCTACAAGCAGCGACATTAGCGGTTTGGGGACAAGGTCTCGGTGAACCCGCTGACTGACAATGGTTCCAATAGCCGATAAACGGATAATATTTTCAATTTGCTTTTTGCAGACCGCATCAAATTCTTCATAGGTCTTGATATTCTCAAGTTCTCCGGTGTCGATCCCCTCCACAGTGCCGCGCCATTTCATCATGCCGCGATTCAGGGCAAACTCAATGGCAATCGGCCATTGCGTATAACCGGTGGATGTCCATTGGTAAATCCGGCCGGATTTTTGCGGTTCAACGCAGCCCATAAGGCAGTAATCCCTTGCATCTTCGAGACTGAATCCCTTGGCAAGCATCATTTTGATATGACTGTCATCAAAGTGACAGGCAGGGAAACCCAGCCCAGCTTTAACAACTTCTACGATTTTCTGCAAATATTTTTGCGGTGACTGGTTGTGAATCCGGCAAGCCAAAGATGGTTGATACATCTTGGTGAAACGAACGGCATCCATAATCAGATACGTCAGATCGTTGGTAGCATCGCCGCCGGTTCTTTTCTGACCGCCTACGGTGCAATTGATGAACGGCTGATAACCGGCAAAATATTTTGCTCCCAACGCACTGGATAGCCACATCACTTCCGAACATTTTATTAAAAAACAGCTGATTAATTCAAATGCTTCGATTTTATTCAAACGGCCTGCTTCCATATCGGCCTTAAACATAGGATAGATATATTGATCCAACCGTCCGACAGAAATACCGGTTTGGTTCTCTTCCACCACAAACAGAGATTCCAGCGTCCAGACCGACTGCAGCGCTTCATGGAAAGTGCGGGGAGGGTTGGCCGGCACATGAGTCAAAATAGAGGAAATTTTGTAAAGTTCGTTCTTGCGAAAAGCATCCTCTTCCCGATCAGCCAAATCGCGCGCATAGTCAGAAAGCCGCTTGGCATAGGCCAAAATTCCGTCGCATGTCGCAATTTCCGCTTTATAAAAATAAATCTTATCCAGATCCTCCGGATTTTCCATGGACAATTTGCTTAACCGGTCGATAGCTTCCTGCCTTGCGCCATTTATCCCTTTTTGAATTAAAATGACATCAAAACCGGGGCAGGTATCGCCACCTCCGTTGACCTGATGATAAGAAAGATCGCTGACAAACGCTTCCCCGGAAAATGACCATACGCCGGCTTCTTCGTATTGCTGCTGACAAATTTCATCCAGGCTTTTCCCTTCCCAAAAGGGGAAAATCTCTTCCCGTAAAATCCGCTTATCTTCTTCGCTAATTTGAAAAGGATCCTGCTGGCGGGTTGCCATGGTATCCAACTCATCACGAACCCATCGCCAGGCAATATCTGGAGATACTGCGCCGGCGCGCGGTTTTCCGCACGGATGTCCGACGATCAGTTCATCTTTCTGGATCAGCAACGGAGCTGTCTCACAGGCTTTTTGAAAACATCTGGCCCGCAGCAGGATTTTCGGCAAGCCTGCATTTTCTTTGGCCACCTGCGTGAACGCTCTGGCACGATAGGTGCTGACGCTGGGTTTTGCTTTCAGATATGCTGCGCGCAGCCGCTCCAGCCGCGGTGTCAATCCGTTAATTTCCCCCTCGTACACAGGCGATTTTGTCTCTATGTATGCTGCAGGCCGTGTTGCAGACAGTTCTTTGGAAATTCCCTGGAATAATTTCATCACTACAGCTGTTTCTTCCGGAGACAAATGTCTCGTTACATCGGCAAATTTTTTTGAAAACTCTCTAATATCCAACTTTTAGTCCTCCCTTTACTTATGCAGCAGGATACTCTTCTTGTGTGCTGCTATCTCGTGAAGCAATTCCGTTTCCGCCGCCATTCATGGCTTTGTGCCTTGTGCAAGCTGCTCAAGCAATTTTTCCAGCACCGCCTGCAAATCGCGCGTACTTTCCGGGGAAAGCTGTTTTGGCAAAATACAACTTCCACTTGATTTCGCGCTTACAATCGCCTGCTCGGTCGTGGTTATATCCTCTAACTTCCGTACCCCATAACCGACTTTGCGAATATTAATTAAGTTGATTGGCGAGACATTATCCGAAGTAAAACTACCGCCCGCTGCGCCGCACCCCAACGTCAATGCCGGAAAGAGATTGGTTGTCACTCCAATGCCGCCTAATGCGGCGGGAGTGTTTACCAGCACTCTTGATACAGGTTTTTTTAGAGCAAATTCTCTGATCACTTTCTCATTCTTCGAGTGAATGACCAAAGTATGGCCCCGTCCTTCATTTACCAGTAATTCGATGCATTTTTCACAGGCGAATATCCAATCCTTTTCCACGTAAAATGCCAGTACCGGACAAAGCTTTTCTCTTGAATACGGATTGGTATCAGAAACATATTTTTGCTCTGAAATCAATACCTTCGTATTTTCCGGGAGCCGAATATCAATTTTCCACGCCAATTCGACAGCGGATTTGCCAACAATTTCCGGATTCATGCTGCCATCCGGCCGTAGAAAAAGCTTGCCGAGCTGATCAGCTTCCTCTCCGGAGAGGAAATACGCACCCATCCTTCTGAGTTCTTGCCTTACTTGATCGGCAATGCATTCCTCAACTACAATGGATTGTTCTGAAGCAGAAACGATTCCGTTATCAAAAGTTTTGCTAGTAATAATGTCTGCCACTGCCTGTCTGATATCCGCTGAACGCTCAATAAAAGCAGGGCCATTACCGGGACCGCCATAAATAACCGGTTTCCCTGATGCATACGCTGCCTTGAGCAGTTTAGGGACACCAGTAGCCAAAATAAGCGCCGTGTCTTTATGGTTCATCAATTCAACCGTACCGGAAGCGGCCATCGTCCGCAAATAGCCGATGGCGCCGGATGGCAATCCATTGGCTTCGGCCGTCCGGATCAAGCTATCGATCACTTTGCCCGTCGTTTTTTTTGCCCTGGGATGGGGAGAAAAAACAATCGCATTACCGGATTTTATGGCAATCATGATTTTATATATTGTGGTGGATACAGGGTTGGTAGAAGGAAGCAACGCTGCAATCACTCCGACAGGCACGCCAATATCCATGGTCTTGTTGTCTTTGTCTTCGTCAATAATGCCGACAACTTTCATGTTCCTGATTTTTTTATAAAGAAAATCGCTGGCAAAAATATTCTTGATAAACTTATCCTGCCATTTACCAAAGCCCGTTTCTTCATAGGACATAATGGCAAATTCCCGGGCATATCGGCAAGCTTCGTTTGCCATATGCCCGACAATATTATCCAGTTTTTGCTGAGGAAAAGCCGCCAGCGTTTTTTGCGCCTCGCGGGCGTTTTCCACAAGAATACGAGCCTCTTGGACTGAGAGCAAGTCATTGTCAATTCGGTTCATGTCGCTTCCCCCTTCCATTTAAAAATCAATGGCTTGGAAAATCCTTTTTACCAGTCGATAACGTACTTGGCAATAATCTTTTCTACGTCCGCATGCGGCCGCGCAATGACATTGGAGCTATAGATATTCCCTACCTTGCCGGCTGCGGGGATGCCAGCCTCCACCGCCGCTTTTACCGCCCCCACATCGCCGCTAATTACAACGGAAATCAGTCCGGAGGCCACGTTCTCATAACCGACCAATTCTACATCCGCGGCCTTACACATGGCGTCAGCGGCTTCCAGCACTGAAACCAGCCCATACGTTTCGATGAATCCCAATGCATCATTTTTCCGCACACTGATTTCTTGTTTTTCTGGAGCCAACACTGAATTTTCGTCAATATCGTGTTTTGAAACAATCTTTCCCACCTTGCTGATAGGACGTGGCATGATGTGTGCGGCTGTCATTTCGCCAATGGCCGATGCTGCTGCCGCACCTGTTTCTACAGCTGATCTCACTGCCGCTACATCCCCTTTAACCATAACCGTGACAAGCCCCGAGCCCATATTTTCATACGAAACAAGAACAACATCAGCCGTTTTACACATGACGTCCGCAGCTTGAATTGCCGGAACCATCCCACGTGTTTCAACAAGCCCCAACGCTTCTTCGCCGAAATATTCCATGGAAACTCCCCTTTTTCTAGATGTATTTCAGTTTATTTACTCCGTTCTCCGTCAACTGATACTTCTGTATCATCGTTCCCGTATCAGACAATAGAGTAAGAGAATTCCTAATCAACCCTACCGCTTTGAGTGACATTAAATAATTGTCTATCCCGTGCAGCGTCACATGGCGATCAAGCGGATATTCCTGTTTTAGTATTTTGTATAGCTCTTCATTTGCTATGTCTTCGTATTGCGAAATAATTTGAAAAACACGGAATTTAACCGGTAACTTTTGCATACCGTTTCCTCCTACTTACTCCTCAAATTAACCAGATCTTTCGGGCTTCCTATGGTTAGTATCGTACCGATACAGATCAGGATTACGCCGGCTAATAAGTTTGGCGTAATCGTTAAATTTACTAACAGCCAGCCAAATAACACCGACCAGAGGGCATAGGTAACATTCAAACCCATAGCCCTTCCAACACCTGTCATATTCATTGCACGATACCATGACGTATAAGATATGCTCCCTACCATTGCGATACCGGCAATAAAAAGAAATACCGGCGAGGTCAGGCTTTCCAGCAAAATTTTATATGCAACGCTGCCGGCAATTGGCAACACAACGAAAAAATACACAATGAAAGAAGCGAGCTGACGAATTCCGATAGCGATATCTGAATCGACCAGGTCCATCCCGTAAGTTGAGAACACTCCTTCCATGGCCCAGCCGAGCGCTGCTACAGCCGCCAAGCCTATGCCCAGATAAAAATGCGGATATTGATCGCCGGCCGGGGGTACGTATCCAACAACAAAAGAACCAAGGATAGCAGTAAATATGCCAACCCAGACCCGGCGGGAAATTTTTTCTTTTAAAAAGATCGCTCCCAGCAGCGCGCCAATAGCAGGATACGCGGCAGTTATGGCTGTTGTGTATGACGCCCCGGCGAAATAGATCGCTAATAGATTGCAGGACATTCCAATTGGGCCTCCCAGAAATGATCCAATCAGTATGAAGCGCGCCGGCCGCGTCCGAAGAGTGCGCAGATAATCGCGCCAGCGCCCGTCAACGAAATTTTTAAGAAATATCCATAATGCTGCAAACCCATCGTGGAGACAGGATCCGACCAGCGGGGCTGCAAATAAACTGATCCCCCCCGCTAAAGGCGCCATTCCCAAGGCCATACCCATCAGCGTACAGTCCAGTCCCCACCCTAATCCAGCTAACAAGCCCCAACCAATCCCTTTTTTTGCAAATGAACCTTCTTGCTGCTGCAATATCTTGTCAATCTGACCCTGCATACACTCTTATCTCCTCGTACGGATTTCGAAAGTCCCCTTGGAACATGAGAATTGTTTCACAGTATAAAGTATACGGTGGCAAGATATGAACTGTACAATATCCAGTGACTATACCCGATATAAATAAAGAAAAAAATCACTCCTTGCTTTATTTTGCGATAAAGCAAGGAGTGATTTTTCATTATTTATTTTTTGCCGGGTACGATCGGTTCACTAAATACTGATCGAATGACTTTCACTAGTTCTTTTTCTGTCGAACTTAAATGATGCCGTTTGGACCAAATAAGAACAATCGATATATCCAACGGGGGATCCTGAATTTGACGCACAATGAGTCCCTTGTTTTTATCAGTATAAGCACCTGCAACAAAACTCGGGACAAAAGCTATGTTTTTATCCTGGTCTTGCAATAGCAGCTTTTCCAGCATAATAATTGTATCCACTCGATAACTGACATTAATGGAACCGTATTTTCTGAGAATAGCCGAAATACCACAATCCGTCACATACTCTGAATTATAGAGAATAATCGGCTGCTCTAACGCCATCGCCAAAGTTATTGTTTTTTGCTTGGCCCAAGGGTTATTCCGGCTTGTGAGTATAACCAAATTGTCATGCATCAATTCTCTTGTGCTTACATCTTTCGTTTCAACCAGCTCATCCGTTCCAATGATGATCCCGAAATCGGCTTTTCCCGACTTAACATCACGTAAAATGTTATTCGATTCGCCAACCTTTTGGAATATATTTGCCTTCGGACAGTGTTTTTTGAACTCAGCAAACACTTTCGGCATAAAAGCCATATTGACATTAATTTCTACGGCAAGCGATATATCCTCTTGCAAATCGCTTGAATTCACACGGGCTATCGAAGCAATATCCTGCAACGCTTCAATGACTTCAATTGATTTCTGTATCACTAATTCTCCGGTTTCGGTAGGGTATACTCCCTGATTGGTTCTCTTCAAGAGCTGAACTCCTAATTCATCCTCCAGTTTGCTGATAGCAGAACTAAGGGCAGGTTGAGAAATATGAGTTCGTTCAGCAGCTAACGATATCGATTTTGACCGGTAAATCTCGACAAGATACTTCAACTGTTCCAGGCGCATGGCATCACCCTCAGTCACTTTTTATTTAATCATACTTTCATTATACAACAGAAAACCGGTAAAGAAATAGCACTATTCTATGCGGTTTTTCCAAAATAAGACGAACAACCCTCTGTTGCTTAAGAGGGTCGCTCGTCTTATCCAATCGTGTTGACTTTATCCACCCCAGTCAATACGATCCCATTCTTCGATTTCAGGAGACTTCACATAGATCTGCTTCGCTTGTAACCGTTTTAATCAGTTGCCCCTTATCTAACATCAATGCCGCTGGAGTTTCCTGTACATTATACTTTTGTGCCAAGCGTTTTTTGCGGGAAACATCGACTTTTACCAACTTCACCCGTTGGTTGATCACGCTATCCAACCCTTCAAACTTCGACAGCATCGTAATGCTCTGCGAGTTGGCAGGGTTCCAGAAAGCCAACAGCACGGGAGTCTCCGCATCTACGATTTCTTCTTGGAAACTTTGCTCCTCTTCCAGATACCGTTCCGCTGCAACTGCGGCTACTGCCCCATCATTCGCAGCCGTCACCACTTGCCGTAAATATTTGACGGTTGCATCGCCTGCTGCAAAGACACCATCAACTGATGTTTCCATGGAATGATTGGCAACAATGTACCCGCGTTCGTCAAGTTGAACCTGATTTTGTAGAAATCCTGTACCGGGAAGCATACCAACATAAATGAATACGCCATTTGCAACCATTTCTCTTAGCTCACCGGTTTTGAGGTTTTTCAGTACAACTGCTTCCACTTCGCCGTTTCCTTTGATTTCGTCCAAAACGGAGTTCCAGATAAATTCAATTTTAGGATGACGGAACGCTTTTTCTGCGCTCGCCCGGTTGCAATCGACCACGCCTTCATCATGGATCACAATGACAGTTACCTTTGTGGCAAATTTAGCAATATACATCGCTTCTTCAATCGCAGCATCGCCATTTCCCACAACAACCACATGCTGATCTTGATAAAATTCCGCATCACAGGTTGCGCAGTACGAGACGCCATTGCCGCGAAACGCTCTTTCGCCAGGTACATTCAGCAAACGGGGCTGTGATCCCGGTGCAAGAATGACCGCTCGCGCTTGGTATGTCCGGCCTTTCTTTGTATGGATTTGCTTTATGTCACTGCTTAGATCAACAGCGACAACGTCTTCTTTAATAATTTCGGTTCCAAAACTTTTCGCATGGTCGGCTAATGTTTTCATCAATTCCGGACCGGAGGTGCTTTTAAATCCGGGGAAATTCACCATTTCGCGCGTAGTAAATGCTTGTCCGCCGACAGCCCCTTTCTCAAGAATAGCTGTCTTCAGTCTTGCCCTTGCTCCGTATATGCCTGCCGCTAATCCAGCAGGTCCGCCACCGATAATAAGTAAATCGTATTGTGACAATACACACACCTCACTGACTCTCATCTTTTTGGGAGACGCGTTGTCCACGTCCCACGGTTTCCATATTTTGAATTATAGAAAGCATCCGCGCGATTGTAAAATACTTAGCAATTATATGGGGTATAAGTTTTGCTGTATTTTTTTTGCAAATTCCTCTTTATCATCGATATTGGCGTACAAAGTTAGATCAATAGTCTTTCAAATAATATACCGAAAGATGCAGCAGTATTGGCGTTTTTCTTCTATACCGGGTATAACCAACGGCTATTTTACAAAAATGCGGCGGATTTCTATACTTTAGGTGAATGTGAATAGTCGAACTTTTTCGAAACCTCAAGACTAATTATACGCTTGCCCGGGGGCGTATTTTAAGTAATAATTAACTATATAGGGGGAGTGCAGCACAAGCCTTATCAAAACTACTTTTGAATAATTTCATGGCAAATAAATCATTTCCAATCAATTATACGAGGGGGAATATACATGGCCGGTTTTGTTGACTCAAAGCAATCATCAGGCAATACTATTTTAGATAATGCTCCTATGGGAAAAGAACATTATAAGTTTCTTGTGCTCCTGGCATTAGCATATTGTTTCGATCAAATGGATTTATTTACATTTTCTTTTGTCGCCCCCGCTCTGACAAAATACTGGGGCGTATCCATGGAATGGATCGGTTTGGTTAACTCCTGTACGTTTGTTGGAATGCTGTTCGGCTGCTGGTTTGGCGGCTGGCTCTCCGATGTAGCGGGCCGCAAGAAAACATTTTTAATCTCTGTATTCCTCTTTTCGATATTTTCCATCAGCAACGGACTTGCGCCTAACAAAGAGTTGTTTTTAGTTGCAAGAACGTTGACCGGTTTCGGTATCCTCTCGATGGTAGTTGTGGCAATGGTATATATAGTAGAAATACTGCCTGCAGCGTCCCGTGGAAAATGGCAGGCCATCTCTCTGGCAACCGGACTGATGAGCATTCCATTAATAGGACATATTGCCGGACAAATTATTCCCAGCAGCGCCGATGGCTGGCGTTATATTTTCTTCATTGGCGGATCTGGTTTGATACTGCTCGTCTTGGGATGTTTCTGGCTAAAAGAATCTCCCCGCTGGCTCTTATCGAAAGGCCGATATGATGAAGCGACAAAAGTCATCCAGGCTTTCGTACCTGGACAAGTTGTTGATCTGAATAAAGATTTCGGAACCAAGACTACATCGACTCAAGCACCAAAACAAAGTGGTTTGTCTGCCCTGAAAGAAATCTTCAGCGGAAGCTTACTGAAAAAGACTCTGGTACTCATTAATATGGTTTGCTGTATTACTGTAGGCTACTTCATGTTCTTTGCCTGGATGCCGACGCTGCTCAACGAATATGGCTTCAGCATGGAAGATTCGTTGTGGATGTCAGCGCTGGTCTCTTTTGGAAGTCCGATCGGCAACTATATCGCTGCCTTCTTTACTGACAAAGGCGGTCGTAAAATACCGATTGTTGTGTACAGCCTCATGGTTGGCGTTCTGACAATTATGTTCGGCACCATCACAGCCCCCATGATGATCGTCTTTATCGGCTTTGTTATCCGCGTGCTCATGGACGGAGTTTTTGTCCTGATGTGGTCGTATCTGGCCGAAGCGTACCCGACCCATATTAGAAATAGCGGTACCGGCGTTATTTACAGCACCGGCCGTATTCTGACAGCCGGCGCGATGCTGATTGTACCGGTGATCTTCAAACAATTCGGTTACAGCGTACTTTTCACGGTAATCGGTCTTATGTTCTTCCTGGTTGCGGTAGTCACCCATTTCTGGGGCGAACGCACCGCAGGACGTTCTTTGGAAGCGATTGCTCAAGACCGGGCGTCTTAACCGAATCTCATGACGAAACAATTCAGCTCTTGGTGCTTCCAATCGGAACTGTCAAGAGCTGAATTTATGCTCCGGAACTGCAAACGTCAAGGTCTTGCGTCTGCATGAGCTGAAATGTTGTTGTTTATACCAGGTATAATCAGTGAGTATTTTACAGAAAACAGCATAATTTTTATAATGAAGACGATTAGTGAAGGTCAGAACTTGCGCAAGGGAAACGAAAGGAGATTATTACTATGAAAAGAACAGCCCTTACTAATAAATTATTAGTATTAGGCATCGATGGCATGGACCCGGTAATTACCCGTAAATACTTGGCTGAAGGGAAGATGCCGCACTTACAGAAATTAATTAACCGCGGAGCTGCCAGAGAAGACTTAAAATTACTGGGGGCAATTCCGACGATTACCCCGCCATGTTGGACAACACTTGCGACCGGCGCTTACCCGGGAACTCATGGCATCACCTGTTATTGGCGTCAATCACCGGATAGTCTCGATGCTGTTGTTTACAACATGGATTCCCGTAATTGCACTGCGGAACAAATCTGGAATATCACATCGGAAGCCGGTAAAAAGACACTCGTTTGGCATTGGCCCGGCAGTTCCTGGCCTCCAACCTCTCAAAGTGAACATTTAAGCGTTGTAGATGGTACACAACCTGGCTCCGTCAACATGGGTGTTGCGCAGCTGGATTGGGAAAAAGTGATTGTCGCTTCCTCTGATATTAAAGAAGTGCGTTATGCGCCAAGAGTGGATAAGCCGGCAGGCGTTGGCTGTATCATTACCGATTTGGAAGACACTCTGGATGATGAAGTGGATGATGAAATGATGGAGCTTTGGTGGGGTGATACGGCTCGCCAAGGCGGTGAAATTCGCACTTATGTCATGGACGATGAAGACACCGAAGTGGTCATCGGCAGCAAAGTGGCTTATGATATCGTAAACTCTCCGCTCAAAGATGCTGCTGGTTGGGGAAATGCGCCTGAAGGTGCGAAGGAATTCACTATCCTTACTTCTGGCGGTGTCATGAGACGCCCTGCTTTAATCCTTAAAAACGAAGCCGGTGAATACGACCGCGTAGCGATTTATAAGAATAAAAAAGCAGAAACTCCGATTGTTACTTTATCCGGTAACAGCATGGTATCCGGGATTATTGATGACGTTACAAAAAAAGAAATCACTAAACCGGCTTGCCGTTCCATGAAAATTCTGGAACTTGATCCGGCAGGCAACAAAGTAAGACTTTGGATCAGCAATGCGCTTGATATTTCCAACGATCAGCTGTGGCACCCCAAAACGCTTTTCAATGAAATTGTTGAAAATGTTGGTGTCGTTCCTCCTGTTAGTTTGATCGGCGGAGAAGATGCCGAATTAGTGCGCGAAATCTTTGAACCCTCTTGGGTGCTTTACAACAAGTGGCAAGCGGATTGTATGAATTATTGCATCAAAGAAAAAGAATATGAAGTCGTATTTTCTCATCTGCACAATATTGACTGCGCAGGGCATCAATTATGGCACCTGGCTAAAACATTGACTCCATGGGATCATACGGATGAAAAAACGTATCAAGGGTTTATTGAAAAGTTCTATCTGCAAACAGACGATTATATCGGTGAATTCCTGCATTTGCTGGATGACGGCTGGACTGTATTCGTGTTAAGCGATCATGGCCTCATCGTTGGAGAAAACGTACCGCCGATTTTAGGCGAATATGGTGGCCTCAATACAAAAATCATGGAAGAACTGGGCTATACGGTCCTGAAAAAAGATGAAAACGGCAATTCTCTAAGAGAAGTCGATTGGGAGAAAACCAGAGCGGTCCAAATCCGCAGCAACTATATTTATCTGAATATCAAAGGCCGTGACAAACATGGCATTGTCGATCCGAAAGATCAATATGAGCTGGAAGAACAAATCATCAATGATTTGTACAATTACAGAGATGCCCGGTCAGGCAGACGGATTGTCGGCATCTGTCTCAGGAACAAGGATGCCGTATTAATCGGTACTCATGGACCGGAATGCGGAGATATTTTCTTCTCGATTGAAGAAGGCCATAACCGATTGCATGGTGACAGCATTTCAACCTCAGAGGGATATTTTGACACCTCCGTGTCGCCAATCTTTGTAGCGGCAGGTCCTGGTATTAAGGCCGGATTTGCAACAGATCGGATTATTCGGCAAGTTGATGTCGCCCCTTCCGTCTCAGCATTGCTTGGCGTGCGTTACCCGGCGCAATGCGAAGGCGCGCCAATTTATCAGATTTTCTCAGAAGATATTTGATAAATTGCGATAAGAGCAGCTGTCAGAAACAACACTCTGATAGCTGCTTTTAATGGGAATGGAAACGATAACAGAATTGCAGTACATTACAATTTTAAGGAGTGAAAATAATGTCGTTGCAACAACTAGATTCAACCCGGTTCGAAGAAATTATTTATGATAACGGGGACCCTTGTTTGGTGATTTTTTCACGAAAGAACTGTCACGTATGCAAAGAAGTCGTGCCTATGCTGGAAGAAATGCAGCCTCAATACGAAGGTAAATTCGGCTTCTATTCCGTTGATGTTGAAGAAGATAAAAACCTGACACAAAGATTTTCCTTAAAAGGAGTTCCGTCCATCGTTTTTTTCAAGGAAGGTGAGCTTCGGGGAAAACTTGCCGGCAATGTCGAGGATGAACAAGTCGAAGAAAAAATTTCGGAAGTTCTGGAATAAAATTTTAAGAATGAAAGCGGTATCAAATCAAACTATGTGATTGTGCTAAAAATTTCTCAGTGGAAGTTGGACGGCGTGATGACCTTGGTCAACAGATAAAAACGTGATAATCCTGAGGAGGAAAACAAATGAAAAAATCTCTCGCTACTGCTCTTACATTAACCTTCGTCCTTGCTGCAGGCAGCACCGTTTTAGCCAACCCGGTTGAATTTGATGGAAAAGTACAATACCAGCATCGCATGAACACGAAAGACAATACTTCGGACGCCATTGAAAATAGATGGAAATTCATACTGAATGGCACAGCGGAATCGTTTGCAAAGAATACGGACTTATACTTCCGTATCAGCGCTGAATCAATTAATGGCGATACGCAATCTGCCCGCGACTTTAATTCTTTCCCCGGCCAGGGCGATGATGTGCGAAATGTGATCGGCTTTTTTGATCAATTCGGCGTAGAAGTTAAAAATGGCAATTGGAACTACAAAATTGGCCGCCAAGACGCTTTCATCGGCGCGAATGGATTGATCTACGACAGCACGTACGGCGTCGGCAAGCATATCTTCGCTGATGGCATTACGATTACAGGGAAAAGCGGTGTGACAAATGTCTCCGCTACGGCCCTTGAACTTGATCAATACGGGCCAAAAGACCCTAAAATTTTTGCCGTCGCCGCTTCTTACAATCCCAGTAAAGATCTCACCCTGGGAACTACACTTGTTAAATTAAATGGGGAAAACTTTATTGCGGACAAGAAATTCTGGGATGTAAACACCAGCTATACGATTAACTCCAAACTGAATATCTACGGTGAGTATGCCCAATCCGACGCTTCCTCGTACAACAAAGCCTACGTCGTTGGCCTTAACTATGATGTCGACAAGAAGAATTCCTTCTGGACCTGCTACTCGAATGTCGAAAGAGACGGTAATATTGTCGATAACTGGTCAACCACCACGTATGATAATAACGGAAAAGGAATGTACTATGGGTTCAGCCATAAATTTGATCAATCGACCACTTTCAGTCTCTTCTACAGCGATATGCAGAAAATCGAAACCGTAGGAGCAACTCCCGCAGGCGCCCATTATACTTCTTTCCGCAGTACTGTGACTTATAAATTTTAATATTTTAAGGGGCCGTGTGAAAACACGGCCCCTTTTCTGTCTCATTGTATGCTTTTATCATGCTGGAATTCTCCAGCCAATTTCTCGCGGCACTCCCTGCACAAATCTCCAGACTTGCGGCTTACCGAGTGCACCGTCCATGATGTACCCATTAAACAATTCTCCGGACAATGGCCCAAGCCAAGCAAATGGCCTACTTCGTGGCAAGCTTCTTTGCCAATATCCTCAATATCTTCTAAGCGGGCTGTTGAAACAACCGCCTTGGCGCCATCAACTGCACCAAACAAAAAGCTGTGCCAAACATCCCCGATTTCACTCGTTACAACCCACAAAGAATACGCATTCCTTTCCGGAACCGGTGAACGGGCGATCAGATAACGCACATCATAATGCTTCGCTGCCGTATCCCATGCCTCCGGAAAGATTGCAAGCGGCCCAAGAATAGCAACGGCAAGCTGTGGAAAGACTGTTTCAATTTGTTTCTTGATTTTCTGGATCTGCTCATCCAAACCAGGCTGGTAATACAGGCCAAGTGATTGGTTCATATAATCTACCTTTTCCCCCCTGCCATGAGACTCGCTTGCGAAAGATTGCGTAAAACCAATGCCGCTACTGGGGTCAGAATAGCGCCCAGGCCCAAAGCGATAAATGATGGGCCCCATACGACAGCCGCTGTAGGATCATTAGTAGAGTTATACGCCTGAAGTATTTTGCCAAAGGCTATTGGCGCAATAATCGTCATAGAAAAACCGATTGCCGACTGCAGTCCCAGCATGGTGGCCCGGACCTTTGGCGTACACATGTCGGTTAAACCAGCTTTATAAATGGCAGAATCTGAAATCACCCAGAAACCTAACCATACTCCACAAGCAACTATGATCGCAAGAGGCTGCCCAATGAGGAACCCGAAGACAAATTCGGCAGCAAGGCTAGCGGTGGCACACAGGATAATCGTCTTGGTGCGTCCCATCTTATCGGCCACTTTCCCCATAAGCCATACCGCAGGAGCACCCGCGAGAGTAATCGCTGCGGCCATCAACCCGCCCCATTTTACCGCTTCGACTGTTTGCATGCCGGACACGCTGGCACAAGCGACCATAAATGGTCCGATCCAGGCCCAAAAAGCGTGCAGTTCCCACATATGACCCATATAAGCCCCCGTAATCATTGCAGGGCCCGCATAACCGCCTTCCGGAGCGGCCAAAGGCGCCGCTTGAGGAGCCATTGACGGAGGTCCATCAAATTGAACCGCACTAACCGGTTTTTCTTGAATAAATAACCATATAATGATAAACGCGGCGAAAACAGGTACCGATGTCCAAAGCATCCCGATCCGCCAACCTGCTTCCGCCGCTATGGGCCCGGCTACGAAATAGCCGCCTGCAGAAGCTACGGTCAATGCAGCCGTATACGCGCCCAATGCATTGCCGCGTTCATTTGGAGGAAACCAGTTCGAAATCAACGCCATGCCGGGAGCGTAAATAGCTCCTGCAGCGCACCCAGTCAGCAGCCTCATCAATAATACTGTTTCTTTGTCTTGAGCGACGAACACAAATGCGGTGGAAAATAGTGCTGTTAAAAAAGTCGCATACATCACTACCCGTTTAGCGCCTACCTTATCTGCCAACCAACCCGTAATTAACACGATGATTACGTAACCGGCTTGAAACGCTGCGATAATATGTCCCGTATCAGAGGCGGTCAAGGAAAATTCGGCGGATATATATTTGAGGACTGCGGAGAAATTGTACCACGGCAGATAGCTGATAATCATGGCAATGGCCATCCATACTAAAATTTGGTTCTTTTTCTGCATCATTATTCTCCTATGTGCTGATACTTTTACTACACCTATACTACAAAAACAACCACACTTTCCACATAATGAAAACCTTCAGCTTATTATAACACAGGCATTTCTTTCACAAAACAGCGGAACATTCTATCGGATCGATGGCGGCAAATAGAAAACCGTCTACCCAAAGGCAGACGGTTCTTGTTACTGTCCATGTTGCATTAGTGAATCTGTAAAGCATCAGCGGGTTTTAGCTGTCCGGTCCCTTTTAGCAGCGGAGCTCCCATCTTAACGATTTCGCGCCCCATACTGTGGTTCAATACTTCGGCTATCGCTTGCCACATCGCCGTTATGACGATGGGCACCAAAGACCAGGTGGCAATTTTAAAGAAGATAGGAAGTCCAAACAGCCAGGAAATACCGCAACCGCAGAAAAAGATATCCGTTGTGATCATGAAAATTCCGGCAACCAGGTTTTTATGCAAAAAAGGAAGTGTAAAGCCGACCATATAAAGTCCCATGACCATAAAAACATAGCCATCAACAGCCGCCGTATGGGCTGGGATCAACTTAAACAGTTTTAAGATATTTTCCCCCATTCCAAGAAACATAAATGCACTAAACCCGCACATAATATTTCCGGGTACGATCATTCCACAGCGAAGTTCCATAATACCGCTGGAAAGCTGGACAATTCCGCCGGCTAAACCAAGAGGAATTAGTACATAAATCATTTCTTCCGGCGCAGTACCAATAAGAACCGGAAATAAACAGCTTAGGTAAAAAGTTAATACCATCAGGCCGGCTGGCGCCGCAGGGGCAAAGGGATGTTCACTCTTGGACATCAAATCTTCCTCCTCATCGATCATTTCATTTTTTACTGCATCTTTTCATCATCAGCAAGGATGTTTTCCTTAATCGCATTGAGCGTTTGGCTATATATATTTAAATGTTCTTTGGGGATGCCTCGTAACATTTTACCGTATATGCTTTCAACATAAGGGGCCAGCTCCTGTACTAATAAAGCGCCCTTTCCGGTTAGCAGGATCACAAAGGACCGCCGGTCTTCTTTGCTTGCTTGTCTTTCGATCAATTTTTTATGTTCTAAAATATCCAATATCCGTGCCAACGTAGGCTGATCCTTATTCACTTTTTTAGACAACTCACTTTGAGAAAGGGGTTCTTGCTGGGATAACCGGAGTAATACAATCCATTGTGCAGGAGTAATATTATGACTTTCAAGGTGCACTGCTAAAAAGTGAACTATTTTCCGGCTTGTTTCATTGGTCAGAATTCCAATAGATTCATCGAAAGAAAAGGAGATGGTCAAACTATTTCACCTCCAAAAATTATTTTATCCTTCATCATTTTGAACGAAGTTTGCATCTGTCGATTCAGAATATAATTGTTTTGCTAATAGTTGTTATACTAATAATATGTGCAACAACTATTAATGTCAAGCAGTTTTTGCAGAAGAAAAAATAAGGTCCCTGCTCTTGTAAAAAAGCTGAACCTCAACCCAGCAATTTCGCATAGGTTAAGGTTCATTGAAATTTTTATTTCTGCCCATTTTCCTCGGCCGCCAATTCCCCCTGAACCCACACCTGCTTTACCGTCAGATCCGAATTTAACCGCACGAAGGTTGCGTCTTTTCCCGCCTCTAAGCTGCCCAGCCGATGGTCAACGCCTAAGGCGCGGGCGGGATTGAGCGAGGCGAAACGAACGGCTTCCTGCACTGGGCGTTTCAGCACCTGGACCAGTGTCCGGATACCCTGCAATAGTGGATAGGCGCTGCCGGCAATGGTACCATCCGCTAAACGAGCGATGCCATTTTTCACCGTCGTCATCAGTCCTCCCAGTTCATATTCGCCTTCCGGCATCCCCACAGAGCGCGTGCCGTCCGACACTAGAATCACTTTATCCTGTGGCTTAAGGCGAAAGGCCATTTCCAGGATCGCGGGATGAACATGAACGCCATCGGCAATCAATTCTAGTTCAATATCCGCATTAAGCAAACCTTCCGTCATCGGACCCGGCTTGCGATGATGAATGCCCGGCATCGCATTAAAGGCATGCGTGATGCGCAGGATTCCGGCTTCCGCTGCCTGAGACATCGTCATATAATCGGCATCCGTATGGCCCGCTGACGCAATAATGCCATGACGCTGGCAAAAGTCAATCAACTCTGCCGTATCCATCCGTTCAACGGCAAAAGTGAGGATCCGAATGAGGCCGGGATAGGCATTCACTAATTGCGTTAGCAGCGCAATATCGCCGCCCGGAATCGACGGCGGAATATACTCAGCAACATGAGCCCCTTTATATTCCGCGTTTAAGAAAGGGCCTTCCAAATGAACTCCTAACAGTTCCGCTTGACCTGAATAACTTGCTTCTTTTCGCCCGGAATCAATGTTTTTGAGAACGGCTAGTAATTGCTCGGCAGAACTCGATAAGGTCGTACCGAGAAAAGCGGTAGTTCCTTCCCGAAAGAGAGCCTGCCGGAGGGTAGCTAAACTTTCGGCAGTACCATCCATGATATCACTGCCACCGGCGCCATGTACATGGGTATCAATGAGACCGGGGATCATCATATCGCCGGAAAAATCGCAGCGATCCGCATCCCGATCATCAGGAAGATTGCGGCCAACGGCGCCGATTACCCCATCAATAATCAACATATCACAATCGACAGCAACGTGATCCGGAAAAACAATGGCCGCGTGACGAATCAATTGTTTCAAGTGCATCCCTCCTTGCGAGTACACCTTACTGTTAACGAGTTCGGATCTTCAGTCAACGCTTTGAGCGATGAATAAGATCCCGTTTCCGGCTGAAATAATTTGTTCTTCTGATCGCTGTTTGATTTGCCAGCATTCACTGTTGGTGATGACAACCGGAGTACTCAGCTCTTTACCTGACGAACGCAGTACATCCAGATCCAGCTCGATGAGCGGATTGCCTTGCTGCACCACCTGCCCCTCCGCAACCAGAAGACGGAAACCCCGGCCATTTAGAGTTACGGTATCGATGCCAACATGGATCAAACATTCCAAACCTGCTGCAGAGCGAAGACCGATGGCATGCTGAGTAGGAAAGGCCGCAACGACCTTGCCCGCAAAAGGAGCGAGTACTTTTGCCGAAGTCGGCTCAATAGCCATTCCATCGCCGAGCATTTTTTGCGCGAAAACCGGGTCAGGAACTTCCTCCAGGGAAATGATTCGTCCGTCCAGGGGCGCGTAGACAATTACGTCTTTACCGACGGCGGCTGTATCTGCTGCCTTGTCGCCCGAAAACCATGTGGAGATTTTATTGAACATAACAATCCCTCTCTTTAGTAATGCAATAGTAATGCAATTAGTTAGTTTTGCCGCCACGCAGCGTTAATGCCTTTGCGACAAAGCCGTTACCAGCCTGTAACAGTTGAGCGGCTTCTGCAGCCGACGCCCCGGCCAAGATCATGACAATCGCCAGTTTTGCCGATCCGCTCGCAGCATGTAATGTTTTTTCGGCTTCGCTCTGACTGACTCCCGCAGCCAGGGAAACAATGCGTTTGGCCCGTTCCTGCAGCTTTCGATTCGTAGCCTGTACATCGACCATCAAGTTACTATAGACTTTTCCCAGTCTAATCATCGTGGCGGTTGTCAGCATATTGAGTACCATTTTCTGAGCTGTGCCCGCTTTCATCCGTGTCGATCCCATAATGACTTCTGGTCCCGTTACTACCATTAGACTGTGATCAGCGATTCTGCCCATCTCGGACTCCGGACTGCAGGTTAAGGATATGGTTTTACAGCCCATTGATTTTGCGTAACGCAACCCACCGGTTACATAAGGCGTTCGGCCGCTGGCCGCAATACCAATTACGATATCCGCCGCATTCAGTTGTTTGCTTTTTAAATCTTCCGCTGCCAAGATATCCGAATCCTCAGCGCCTTCTACCGCCCGCCAAATGGCTTGCGCGCCTCCGGCGATGAGTCCCTGTACCAGTTCGGGATCGGTACCGTAAGTAGGCGGGCACTCCGATGCGTCCAGAATGCCAATCCGCCCGCTTGTCCCAGCGCCAAGGTAAAAGAGACGGCCTCCCGCCTGGATCGCTGCAACAATAGCGTCAACAACCTTGGCAATATCCGGCAAAATCGTTTGAATGGCCGCAGCCACTTTTTGGTCTTCCCGGTTAATCAATTCTACAATCTCCAGACTGGATTGCTTGTCAATGTCGATGGTATCGGGATTACGCGCTTCCGTCACTAGTTTCTCAAGCTTCATGGGCAATAAACTCCTTTAGCCGGAAACTCCCGCCCGGCTTGATATAATCCAACAGAAAAAGTTCTTCCGGAATAATGTGAGCCACTACATTGACGCGTGGATCCGCGGGCATGGGGGATCGAAGCACTTGCATTTCCCCCATATAGCGCAGGTAGTCCTGGTTGTCGATGGTGATAGCGCCGATCTTGCGCGGCCTGCCGGTACGGGCCGGAATGGCAGCTTGGCACAATCTGCGGGCTTCTTGCGAGCGAATGACCCATTCCCCGGGGTCAATACGATTGGTATGGGCAGCAAATAAAATTTTTCTCTCTACGGCCGAAGTGTCCGCCTCGACAATTACCTGCAGTTCAATATGACTAAGATCAAGACTAGCCACAGAAGCCAATTCCGCTTCCGCTGCCAGCGGATCTCCAAAGATTATTCCGTCGACCAATTGGGAAGCCAACAACTCTTTGGCAGCTAGCTGTGGAGAAACCAACCGATGCTTTTCCAAAGTAGGCAGCCCAGCAAAAATAGGCCCGCGCGGGCAACTCCGGGACGGAATTAACGCAAGCACCGGTATCTTATAATCACGCAGCAATTGACCCCGCTCGGAAAACAACGAAAACGACAACCCTGTTTCCGGACGAGGATAGTAATTATGACAAGCCCGCAGCCGGGATACGTCGGCTTTGGCCGTACAGATTTGCTGCAAAATACTCGGAGTGATCGCACTGGCATTGATTTCAATATCCAATCCGCTCGTCACACTTAAAGCTGCAATTTGTTCCGGCGAAAAGCCGTCATCCAGACGGATTGCCGCTACCCCCAGTTTTTTCAATGCGGAAAAATCCGACAGATTGGTTCCAAGCATCGCACAAGCCTGGGGACAAATATCCGCAGTAATCGAGTAACCTAACTTCACTGCCTGCGCGGCAAACTTGCGAAAGTCATTTACCAGACCCGCCGCATCTGCTTCCGGTATCTGCACTGATGTAAACAAACGCGTATAGCCATACGTTTTGGCAAGTTCCAAATAACGCTGGATCCTTTCAAGCGAATGTCCCATACCCACATAGGCCGATATTCCTTTTTCCCACATTCTCATGCGCCCCCTTTGGCCGGCTGCTCATATTCCTCTTCGGCCGGATCGTCAAAACCAACTAGCCAGGTAATGCTAAAACCCGCCGCATAAGCAACCAGAACTCCCGCGAAATAATACGCGATATGGCCAGGTTGAATCAAAAAAGCCAGCGGCAATCCCGATAACCCGAGTGAAATCGCATTTACGTGCATAGCCGCTTGAACAGCTCCGCCAAAACCGGCGCCAACACAAGCCGTAATAAAAGGTCGGCCCAGCGGCAATGTAACACCGAAGATCAGCGGCTCACCAATGCCAAGAATACCCACCGGCAGTGCGCCTTTGATGATTTTCTTCAACTTGCTGTTTTTCGTTTTCAGGTATACTGCGGCCGCAGCTCCCACTTGTCCGGCACCGGCCATGGCAAGGATGGGCAAGAGCGGATTAGCCTTCAGTATATTTAAAAACTCCATGTGAACAGGCATGAGGCCCTGGTGGAGACCGGTCATGACGATAGGCAGAAACGTTCCCGCCAGAAGAAACCCTACCACAGCTCCGCCCATATCCAGCAGATTTTTAAATAGATTGATAACGCCGTCCGATAATAGACCGCCGATCGGCTGCAATACGTAGAAACTGGCAAACCCGCCAATCAGCAGGGTAACCAGAGGTGTAACCACAATATCCAGCGCATTGGGCACGATTCGACGCACTTGTTTTTCTATCATGGTCATAAACCAAGCGACAAGGATCACGCCAAATAATCCTCCCCTGCCGGGAACGAGAGACATTCCATTAATGGTTATGGAAGCAATGGCGGGATTGATAATCAATATCCCTGCCAGTCCGCCGATCGCCGGTGTGCCTCCAAACTCTTTCGCTGTATTGATCCCAACAAAAATACCCAGGTAAGAAAAAAAGCCCCAGCCGATTACATTCAAGCTCGTAATAAAAGTCCCTTGCGGATCAGCACCCGATTGAACGGCAATATTGGTTAAGCCGGCCATCATACCCGAGCCGACAATGGCCGGAATCAAAGGGACAAAGATCGCAGCCAGTTTACCTAAGAGCATTTTGAGCGGCGTACGATTTTTATCCTTAATCTGGCTTTTTAAATCCTGGACTTCTCCCATCTGCACTCCCGTCAACGCAGTTACTTCTGCGGCTACCCTGCCAACAACACCGGGGCCAAGGATAATTTGCAGCTGGTCTGGCGCTTCAACAACGCCAAGCACCCCGTCGAGTTTTTTCAAGGCGGCCAAATCGATTTTAGACTTGTCAATTACAGTAAGCCGCAGGCGAGTCATGCAATACGTTGCCGCATGAATATTCTCCCTGCCGCCAATAATTCGGTTAATTTGCGTCGCGAGTTCTTGTTCTTTTTTCACGGTTTCACACCCCATTGTGATGATTCATCGGTTGCCAAAATAGCTTAGACGATCCGGAGCCTTGCAACTTAACCTTACTAATATTATGATATAAGAAAAAAACGAGTCAAAAGGTGGCAATCGATATGAAGGAAGCAGCAGTATTAGCTGTAGATGCAGGCGGCACAGGCTGCCGGGCCGCACTTTGCAATCAGGACGGACAACTACTGGGCTTTGCCCAAGGCAATTCCTGCAACTATCACAACATTGGCATCGAAAAGGCCGCTGAGAGTTTGATTGTGTTATTAACCGCTCTTAGTAAAAAACAGGCTTTGCACATCAATTGCGTGGTGTTTGGTTTGGCTGGCCTGGACACAACAAAAGATGAAGCGATCTTGACATTGATCGCAAATCAAGCATTGACTGCCGCAAATATAGCGACCGATACCATTTATCTCTGTAATGACGCCATACTGACCTTAAAGGGTACGGTGGGCCAAACCAACGGTGTGCTAATCGCCGCCGGCACCGGTTCCATTGCCTGCGGCGTCACAAAAGAAGGTCTGGAGACTCGCGTTGGTGGCTGGGGACATCGAGTCGGTGATGAAGGCAGCGGCTATTCAATTGGCAAAGCCGCAATTGCCCATGTTCTGAAAAGTTATGATGGCCGGAAAAAGCCTTCTGGCATTTCAGCAGCAATATTAAGTGCAATGTCCTTTGCCAATGAAGAGGATTTGATTCATTGGGTTTATAGTTCCCGTTTTTCCGTTGCACAGGTTGCCGCTTTAACACCCGTCATCATCAGATTGGCCGAGGACGGCGACTGGCAAGGGAACAAGATTATCCAGCGCGCTTGTCAAGACCTCGTCGACATGGCATTGACAGTCGTTCGAAAACTAGACCTGCTTGGCGCAGAATTCAGCCTCGTTCTATCGGGCGGAGTACTAAAAAACCCGTTTGTCCGCCGCCCGGTTATTCAGCTGCTAACCGGTACCTGCCCGGGATTACAGGTAGTTTCACCTAGCGGCCAGCCCATCTGCGCCGGCCTCCGGTATGGCCTTATGACGCTGGGATTTGACAATCCTACATCGCTAAACCAACTTTCCCTGCAATTAGCTCAAATCTGCAATGAGCGCACGGATATCAGCGGCAGTTCCTGCCGCTAAACATTTTGCAGCCACTTCACGGCATTTCCGCCCTGACAAAGTACGTACAAGCTTTTTCACGCCGGGAATATCGCTGGCACTGATACTGAATTCATCCAGTCCTAAACCAACGAGAACCGGTACACAGGTTAAATCTCCTGCCATCTCCCCGCACATTCCTACCCATTTCCCCTGCCGATGCGCTGCATCGATCACCATGGAAATCAGCCTAAGAATAGCGGGATGCAGCGGTTGATATAAGTGATTGATACTTTCATTCATCCGGTCTACACCCATTGTATACTGGATTAAGTCATTACTGCCAATACTAAAAAAGTCGACTTCCGGTGCGAGTTGGTCAGCGATGAGGGCGGCTGACGGAATTTCAATCATCATGCCAACAGAAATCGAGCCGGCGACCATTTTCCCTTCCGCCACTAATTCTTCCCGCGCCTGGAGAAGCAGCTCTTTTGCCCGCCGCAGTTCATCCAGATTACTGATCATGGGAAACATGATTTTCAAATCACCATAACGGCCCGCCCGCCATAATGCGCGCAATTGAATTTTGAATAACTCCGGCCGGTCTAAACACATCCGAATAGCCCGCCAGCCGAGAAAAGGATTCTTCTCCGCCGGCATGTTCAAGTACCCAATCTGTTTATCGCCCCCAACATCCAGGGTCCGAATGACAACCGGCCTTCCTGCCATATTCTCAAGAACTGTTTTATAGGCAATATATTGTTCTTCTTCCGTCGGCGCTGTTTCCCGGTTCATAAATAAAAACTCAGTACGGTACAATCCTATGCCCTCGGCGCCGTACTGCAAAGCGGATTCCACATCACGCACCCAGCCGATATTGGCAGCAATTCCAATCCGTTGACGATCCACCGTTACCGCCGGGAGTTCTTGGAAGCTATCCATTCCAGCACAAAAATCCCTGCTCTGCCGAAATTTTGCTTCATACTGAACAAGCTGCTGCTGCGTCGGATTTACAATCAACTGTCCCGCCTCACCATCAACAATGGCAAGTTCACCGCTTCGAGCACCCTTCAATAATTCTTTTATTCCAACTACGGCCGGTATCCCCATCATTCGCGCTGCGATTGCGCTATGAGAAGTTTTCCCGCCTATTTCAGTAGCAAAGCCATAGATCATTTCGGGATTAAATTGAGCCGTATCAGAGGGAGTCAAATCATGCGCAATAACAATGACTGGTTCCGTTAATGCACTCCAATCCATAGCAGAAGCACCGGTCAAATGTCCGAGCAAGCGCTGACCGATATCTCGAACGTCGGCCGCCCGTTCCTGCATGTATTCGTCTTCTAACCCTGAAAACATCAATGACAAATTCTGAATCGTTTCTTGAACCGCCGTCACTACATCGGCCCCGTCTCGCATGGCCTGATTTACGGTTTCAATCAGACTTGGGTCGTCGAGCATTAATAAGTGAGCATCAAATACCGCCGCCATTTCTTCCCCATTCGTTCGCGCCACTTGTTCACGCAGAGTGATAAGTTCTTCTTTACTGGCAAGGAGAGCCTGCTCAAACGCGCGCTGCGGATCATCATGTTTTTTTTGTTTCTCTTCCGGCACAATTTTATTCGGAAGAAGCAGAATCTTCCCAATGGCAATTCCAGGAGAGGCGGCAATCCCGCTCCACATCTCATTCACGCCCCTTCGCCAAATCCGCTTTCAATTAAACCGACTAACGCATGTACTGCCTCACTTTCACCGACTCCTTCAGCCCGGATTATCAGGACAGTGCCTTGAGAAGCGCCTAAACTCATAATGCTGATGATACTTTTGGCATCGATTTCTCGCTCTCCTTTGATCATTTTTATGCTGGTATCTTTAAATCGACTGGCAGTTTTTACAAATTGTGCTGCCGGCCGAGCATGAAGACCCGATGGATTCATCAGTTTCACTTCAGCTTGCTGCATCATTGATCACCTCTCACAATCAGTTGAAAATCACTTGTTTTTTAATTTTTTGACCGTATCTTCATTACTCATTATAGAGGTATTCTTCGTGTCGATCAAATGCAGGTTTTACTGTAGCGCAAATATGTCCCAAACTTAATTTTCATCGACTTATTTAACATTCTATTAAATTTCATATTGCAGAAAGGCAAACAGAAATCCTGCCAAACCTCAGAAGATATGACAGGATTTCGATTTTTCGCTATTGCGAAATTTAATAATATTCGTTTGATAATGCGGTGGACCCATATATAGCGCCATATTTTAATACACAACAATATAGACTTAACTTAACGATCATGACTAGCATATCAATGCAGCTTACCTTCATAAAAAAACATCTTGCCAGGGTTCATAATTTTTTGCGGGTCGAGAACAGACTTAATATCTTGCCCCATCTTATAGCCAGCCTTTCCAGTTTCCGCCTTTAAATAGGGCGCTTTCGCAAATCCAATCCCATGTTCTCCGCTTAAGGTCCCACCCAGTTCAAGCGTAATGAAATGCAGCTCATCCAGTGCCTGTTCCGCCCGCGCCGCAGCATCCTTGTCCCGTTTGTCAAACAAGATGGTTGGATGCATGTTCCCATCGCCGGCATGACCACACATAAAAATCGGTACATCGTATTTTGTTTGTATCGTCATTATGTGTTTTACCAATTGCGGGACAAGACTGCGTGGAACAGTCGAATCTTCTGAAAATTTATTTGGCGCCACTTGCCCAAAGGCTGCTCCAACAGCCCTTCGAGCTTTCCACAAGCCTTCAACTTCATCAACTGTTTGTGCAATTTTAACTTCCGTAGCTCCACATTCTTTGCAAATTTTTTCAATACGCTTGGTGTTTTCTTCTACTGTTGAAACCATTCCATCAACTTCAACCAGCAAAAGCCCTCCTGCTCCAACAGGAAGCCCAATATGTAAATATTTTTCCACAGCAACGATTGTCTGATCATTCATAATCTCCAAAGTTGCTGGAATAATTCCAACTGCCATGGTTTTACTTACTGTATTCGCAGCATCTTCCAAATTCGCGTAAATAGCCAGTATTGTCTTTTTTACTTGCGGTCCAGTCCGGTCCGCACATCTCTCCGTCCACCGCATTGCCGGTTTCGATCACGCTGCCATCCGGCAATACAACTTCCAATCCCAGTACGAAATTGCGGGTGATCCCGTATTTAACTCCTTTAGGCCCGCCGGCACATTCGGCCACGTTTCCGCCCAAGGTGGATTCTTTCCAGCTCGACGGATCCGGCGGATACAACAGTCCCAATTTCGCGGCTTGCGATGCCAATTCGAAGGTAATGACCCCCGGCTCGACAATGGCAATTTTGTTCGCTGCATCGATTTTGCGGATCCGGTCCATCCGTGCCATATCCACAACGATTCCACCCTTCAGTGGGATCGCTCCGCCCGACAGGCAGGTTCCGGCTCCTCGTCCGGTCAGAGGGATATTGTTTTTTGCAGCCACTTTGACAATGCCTACGACTTCGTCGCGGCTGGCCGGCTGTACGACGGCGTCCGGCCAATGATCGAACATCGTCGCATCGCTGGCATAAATAATCATGTCTTCTTTTTCGCTCATGACATAGTCCTTGCCGACTATGTTCCGGAGTTCATTGAGGATGCTTGCATTCATCATTTTCCCTCCTTCCGGCCAGCTTCATAGGCCTTATC
>JAGFZV010000047.1 GCA_017889545.1 Bacillota bacterium | reverse complement strand
ATATTGTTACAACTATGCCCGCCTATTAAGCCCGCATAATAGCATACAAATCATATCATGAACTATATAGTACCATATTTATTCGGCAAAAACAAGATAGATGCAAAAAAACCCAGCAAATACCTATGCTGGGCCATTTAACAATATGGAGCGGAAAACGAGATTCGAACTCGCGACCCTCGCCTTGGCAAGGCGATGCTCTACCGCTGAGCTACTTCCGCAAACAATGTTGCCTTACAACGTTGTTTATTATAACCCGCTATGATTAATCTGTCAACGCCTTCTAATTAATTTTTTAGCAAAAAACTTCAGCAATATTTCACACCATGTTATACCACCAATTTTGCCGCTAACTCAGCGACATATTTACCCTGAAAATGCGCCGCTGCCAATTCATTTTCACTGGGCAGCCGTTCGCCGGACCCACCGGCAATCGTTGATGCGCCGTAAGGAGATCCGCCCGTAATCTCATCCATCCTTGTTTGTCCTGCAAACGTGTACGGCAATCCCGCGATAACCATTCCATGATGAAGAAGGGTGATACAAGAAGTTACAATTGTCGTTTCTTGTCCGCCATGTTGAGTGCCTGAACTTGTAAAAACACTTCCGACTTTCCCAACCAAAGCCCCCCGCTTCCACAAACCTCCGGTAGAATCCAAAAATTGGCGCATTTGGCCGCACATGTTGCCAAAACGGGTTGGCGTTCCAAATAAGATCGCGTCAGCGGCAGCCAATTCTTCCAAAGTACAAATCGGTATCTGCTCCATTGCCTTGCCGAACTCCAAAGCTCCCATTTTTTCCAGTATTTCTTCCGATAGGGTTTCAGGGACCCGCCGCACAGTGACTTCCGCATCAACAACTTCACGGGCGCCGGCAGCTACCGCTTCTGCCATCCTGTGAATATGACCATACATGGAGTAATACACAACCAGTATTTTCATATATCCAACCCCTTTACCGTTTGATCGCTTAGCCTAATTATTGTTTCGGTTAAACTTCGCAAAACCCTTTAAGTCTTGAAAAAGAAAAACTTACAAGCTTTTGCCTGTAAGTTCATTGTTAAATGGTGCGGGAGACAGGAATTGAACCTGCACGCCTCGCGGCGCTAGATCCTAAGTCTAGTGCGTCTGCCAGTTCCGCCACTCCCGCATATAAGTTCTTTTCACAGCGTACGACCCACAAGGTCCTAGCGCTATTACTTTTTGAACTTGTCAAACACACCGGTTAGATATCTAGTGTCCTTGACATGAAGATATTACCATAAGCACAAAAGTAAGTCAAGACCAAAAGTCTCGTTTGTTATTTTTGCGCTTGCCATTCTTGTTCCTCTTCATCATATTCAGCCGAGATGGCTTTCACTCTCCAAGCACTGTTCTTAAACATGTGCAGCTTAATATCCCGGGCCGCCAAAGTAGCGATATATTTTCCATACGGATCTTCCAGAACAGCTTCCCCTTGAAACGTATTGGAATTGATCTTATGAGTCTCCACGGTCCAAGTAAGGATTTTAAATGGTATTTCATTGTCCATGCGCATCTGTCGCAAAGCTGATTTTTCCATAGCAACCTCCAAGAAATTATTTAGTAAGTGATTACCACATTCACATTCGCCAAAAAATTAATGATTCCTTTTTCAATTTTCTTGGTCACTGAAACCGTCCACCTGATTCCGCCCTCTCGCTTTCGCTCGATACAAGGCTCCATCTGCTCGCTTGTACCAGTGTTTGAAAGATTCAAATTTCACCCTTTCAGCAACACCAAAACTAGCTGTGTATTTACCAATAAGCGGATGACTGTTTTTGTCCAGAGTTTCACGAAGCTTTTCCGCGAGTATGATTGCACCTCCCAGGGTGGTCGCCGGCATTACTATGACAAATTCTTCACCGCCGAGCCTGGCAAGGATATCCGATTTGCGTATTATGTTGCCTGCTATTGCAGCAGTCTGTTTCAACACCTCGTCGCCAATAGGATGGCCCCAAGTGTCATTTACTTTCTTGAAATGATCCAAATCCAGAACGATCATTGAAAGCGGTTCATTATAACGATCTGACCTTTCCATTTCTCGGCCTATTATCATATCCAAGAAACGCCTGTTAAACAGGCCTGTCAGTTGATCGTGATAGCTCAAGTATTCAATCTGCTTCTGTTTCTCCCGTTCTGCGGTAATATCGCGAAAACTAACAACCGCCCCTAGGGCAACGCCGTTTTCGGCGACGGTTTGCGCAGTACTGCTCTCTATATAACATTCGCAACCGTTTTTTGCAATTAGTACACCGTCCACAGGGGTAGAGCGAATTTGACCCGTCTTCAGTAAATAACTTACAGGGTCGGGGACGTTTTCTCTGGTGTTGGCATCAATAACATTGAATATTTTACTAAAATCCCCGCCATAAACCTCTTCTTTTGACCAGCCGGTTAAATCTTCTGCAGCATTATTCATGAGAATGATTTTACCCACTTGATCCGTAGCAATTACCCCTTCATTCATCGAGTATAGGGTGGCTCTGAACAATGCCCGCTCCCTGTTTAAGAGTTCTTCGTTCTTTTTACGCTCCACCTGGATCCAAACCGTATTCATCAGCAGGCTAAGGTTCATTACATCTTCCTCGTTATAATCCGTTTCCTTGTTTGCAACACCTACAATTGCTACAATCTGTTCCCGATCAAAAACAGGAATGGAAAGAAATTTTTTTATCGGCACATGCCCTGGCGGATAACCCTTTTTCTTTATGCTGGATGACATATAGTCATTAACAATAACAGGGCCTCTCCGACGGACTGCTTCGCCCCATAGCTTAACATGGGCAAGTGAATATAACCGCTGACGATCCTTTATTTCACATTCCCGCAGCACTTCTTCAGACCATGAGTGGAGAAGAATTTCTTGTTTCTCCTCATCGCACAAAAAAATATACCCCAATTTGCTGCCAGTCAAGGGAATCACATGATTCAACGACTTATTCAACAATTCAGGAATGGTAATGGTATTTAATTTCATTAATTCAAGATGCTTTTCTTTTATAATCAAGTTGGCTTTCAAATCCCGTTCTCGCTGAACCACGTCGGTAACTTCCCTTGCTGCACCATAAATCAAGTTTCCATAGGACTGGGAACGCCATTCAACATAACGATAAGAACCATCCTTGCAACGGTACCGGTTAACAAAACTCAACACCTGTTCCTGGTTTGCCAATTGAGCCATCGCATCCAACGTAGCCTGCTGATCATCCGGATGAACAAAGTCAAGAAATTTTCGTTTTTCTAATTCAGCAACGGAATAGCCGAGCAAAACTGTCCAAGCTTTATTGATTTTAATAAAGTCCCCTTTCATATTGGCGATGCAAAGAAGATCCGGAGTAACAGCAAAAAATCGTTCGAGTTTATCATTTTCCTCCTGTTCAACCGGATCAATCACTGTGAACTTCCCCGCCTTAATCATCGCCGACAAGGCAAAAAAGGGGGGGATTTCTTTATCTTTCATGTTGCAAATCCCTTTCTTAATCCATACAGACATACACCAGTTTTTCAACCTGTCATGTGAAGTCCCTTTTCCGGCTTTTTACCCATATCGACTTCTTTGACCCTCCAATATTGTTCACACTTATCCTTATGCCGCTCAATTGTCCAGATCGTAGCATAATAGAAGCCGTATTCGTCCTTCAGCAGGGCCTCGGCCTCGATGATATTACCATTTTCCGGATCAATCGATATCTCATGTGGATCCGTGAACCAACTGACAATCGCAAAGGGAATTTGATTGCATTCGCGCAGTATCATAATATTTCGTTTGTCCATTTTCAACCTCCGTGATCACTTTCCGTTCAAAATCTTTTTCCGCAAATACGCGACGCCCTCACAAAATAAAGCGACACCCGCCTCCTCAGAATGCCGGTGCCGAATAACACTTTTTAAGCGGCAACCTGGCAGTCATAGACTATCGTCCTTAGACCCATGGCTTTGCGACCTTATCTTTCGATAAGTTTGCCCAATATTCAACTTTAACCATATTA
>JAGFZV010000018.1 GCA_017889545.1 Bacillota bacterium | reverse complement strand
CCAAAGCATGTCTGGTGGTTTGCCCGGCGGTACTGTACACCTTGAAGGACGGCGAGATCAACTTTGATTACGCCGGCTGCCTGGAATGCGGAACGTGCCGCGTAATGTGCAAAGACAAAGGGATTACCAAGTGGACGTATCCGCGCGGAACGTTTGGCGTCGCTTTCCGTTACGGTTGAGGAAGAGTAATTAACCCTTGCATAGATTGTTTTTTTTGTCAGGAGTGGTTGGATTATGATATACTAAGTCCAACGCTCCTGATTTTTTAAAGTAGAGATAACCTTCGATTCCATGGAAACATAGAGGTGATTGTTTTGGAAAATATGAATGAGACAAATGAGGAAATTCTTCAAAGCTATTTGCGGGTTTTCCCCTGTCTTACCGAATTATGCAGCGGCGATGTCGGAATTGCGGTGACGAATCGAGAAAAATATTTGCTGTATAAGCCGGGCAAAAACTTGGATTTAAAAATACCGGCGGGAACTCCTTTGAAAGTAAATACGGCTGTTTACAATGCGATCCATGAGAAACGACGCAGGATTACACTTGGGGATAAAGCTGTTTTTGGGCTTCCCTATATTGCTATGGCCATTCCTATCTACAATGCGCAAAAAGATGTGATCGGCGCTGCTGTATTGATACAGTCGACCGCACAGCAAAATGATATGAAGGAAATGGCGGCCAAAATGATGGAAAACATGAATGTTTTGGCTAGTACTACGGAAGAAATTTCTGCACAGTCCCAAGAAATTTCAGGAGTAAGCCATCATCTCGTCAAAATTGCCCAAGAGTCGCAGCAGCGGATGTATGAAACGGATCAAGTTTTGGGTTTGGTCAAAAACATTGCCGGACAGACGAACCTACTGGGTTTGAATGCTGCCATTGAAGCGGCTCGAGTTGGTGAACAGGGACGGGGCTTCAGCGTGGTAGCGGAGGAAATTCGCAAGCTTGCGGGTACCAGCACGGAATCAATTAAACAGATTGATGCAATTATTCATTCGCTGCAGAATGATAGCAAGAAGATTGCAGGACAAATGGAACAGGTTTGTGAGTCTATCGAGCAAATTGCGACTGCAATTACCCATGTGGCGGGAGCAATTGAACAGGCAAGCGTTATGGCGACTGACTTGGATAAGATGGCCGATCAATTGACGGCTGAATAGAATTACTGGATATTATCAGCAGATGAGGTGCAGCTATGGATAAAACAAGCAAAGAATTACTGGGCAAGTTGCGTGAAAAACTTCTTTCGCCTGCCTATCTTGCTGTAATGACGATCGGTATTGTCATATTGGGGAATTTGTTTAATTATCTTGATAATACATTCGGGACCAATTTAAATTGTTTGAACCCGCTGTTAGTCCTTTTAGCGATTGTTTTGTTTGGCACGTATATTTATAGTATCCGGGGCGAAATTAAAAATCGTCCGCGGCATTAAACGGGGAATAGACGGGATTGCCAAGCAAAAGCAAGCATGCGGACGGTTAACCATCCGCATGCTTGCTTTTCAATTACGCTTATGTGCAGAAAAGAAAGGGATTTTTATATTGTCAGCGAATTCATTAACTAAGAATTTTTGCAAGCAGGAGAACGGTATCATGAAAGAAAAATTTGATTATCGCGTATATTTGGTGACGGATGATGTTTATTTACAACGGGAAGACTGTTTCGAAATTTTAGAGGCGTGTCTGCTTGCCGGTGTAACGGCCGTGCAATACCGGGCTAAGAATAAAACAGGGCGGGCCATGTTGCGTGATGCTGAACGAATGAGATTGCTCACAAATCGTTATCAAATACCGCTGATCATTAATGATCGGGTTGATTTGGCATTGGCGGTTGATGCGGATGGGGTTCATCTGGGACAGAATGATTTATCCTATTCGGTGGCAAGGAAGCTTTTGGGTGCGGACAAAGAAATCGGAGTATCTGCCAACACCTATGAAGAAGGACGGGCAGCAATTTTAGCTGGAGCGGATTGCATTGGCGTAGGGCCGATTTATGCAACGTCAACGAAAAAAGATGCGAAACAGCCATGTGGGCTTTCTCCCATATATGCATTAAAAACTGAATTTCCGGCAACGCCGGTAATTGCAATCGGCGGCATTACCTTAGAGAATGCCGAACCGGTAATCCAATCTGGCGCTGACGGACTGGCAATTATTTCGGCTATTTGGAACAGTGAGAATCCGGCAGATGCAACGAACTGTTTTAAAGCGGGGTGGTTAAAGTGGAATTGATCTTATTGCGGCATGGTAAGGCAGAGAAACTTACTTCAGGCGTGGTCGATTTCGATAGAGAACTGACCAGCGCCGGCCGCAGAGAAGTGAAAGATGCTGTATCCGGACTTGCGCGGTATACCGGAGCATCTGCGCACATCCAAATTTGGACGAGTCCGTTGCCAAGAGCCCGGCAAACAGCCCGTTTAGTCGCGGAAGGGCTAGGTCATGCACCGTTGACAGAGCGGCCGGAAATCGCCAAAGGAGATTTGGAAGAGCTGGCTTCGTTGTGGGAGAAGATGGATGAAAAAGATGTAATTATCATAGTCGGGCACGAGCCCTATTTGAGCGAGTGGTGTGCCCGCCTCACCGGTGCGGTCATTCCATTTAAAACAGCCGCCGCCGCTGGAATTGAACTAAAAGAACCGAAAACATTGCAAGGCAAATTGCGTTGGTTCGCTCACCCTGGCATTTTAGCTCGACTGGGAAAAAGCTGAATTAGAAAAGGAGGGTCATTTTAGTGAGTTATATCGAAACGGAACTGAAGTTGAAACTCCTTGAACCGGAATGTTGGCAACAAATGGCAGAAACTGAATTATTGCCGGTAACCGGAAGTGTAGGCGCTGTTAAGCAAGATTTTCTAGAGTCGCAGTATTATGATACTCCGTCGGGACAGTTGCAAAAAGCGCAAATGGCATACCGCATCCGCATGGAAGAAGGGCAGTGGCTGGCGACTGTGAAAGCGGGAGGGATTTCTGATGGAGGTCTTCACCGGCGTGAAGAATATACGACCGTTTTGACGGAACAAGAGCCTTCCGTTGCTGTGTTTCTGGGCACTCCGGCAGGGGAACGACTTCATAAAGTGATTGGCAAGGAACCATTGGAAGCGATTTTCGCTACCCGCTTTTCCCGCTATAAACGGGATGTTACAACCGTGGATGGCAGTTGTATTGAATTGGCGATTGATCTTGGCGAGATTATCGCAGGCGGTCAAACAGAACCGATTTGTGAAGTGGAATTGGAATTAAAGGCAGGGCATCCTTCCGCTGTACTGACATTAGGTTCTGAATTAGCCAAGGCGTTTCCTCTGCGCGTAGAACCGCGCAGCAAGTATTTTCGAGGGTTGCAATTAGCAGGTTTGCAGGATGAAATTGAGATCAACAGTAAACCTGCAGCTTGCCAGTTACAGGGAACTGAGCCGGTGCTTTCAGTCATGCCGCAATTTTTAACCGCCATTTTAATCGAAGTGCTGAATGCCGAAGAAATGTTTTTGCAAAATAGCCAGGAGCCGGAAACGCTGCACCGCCTGCGAATTCATCTTCGCCGTTTGCGGGCCGCCCTGTCTTTTGCCAAACCGCTGCTGCCAGCAGATGAATACGAGCGTTATCAGGCTGAATTGTTCCAATTAGGAGCTGCATCAGGAAGTTTACGACAACTCGATGTGGCGGCACAAAGTTGGCAGGGTGTACTTGACAGTGAATTAATCACCGTCAGCGGACGCCTTTGGCTGACCGATGTGCTTGCTGATGAACGGCAAGCAGCGTTAAAGGAATTTGCAAATCCTTTGCGCGGAGGATCTGCAACGGCGGTGTATTTAGGGTTGTGGTCTTGGTTGGCGAACCTGATGGAAACTGCCGAAATCGTAAAAGAAACCAGTGGAAAGTCGTTGCATGCATTCATTTCTATTCGTGTGTGCGATTGGCTGGAGGAGCTTTTAAAAACAGGTGAAAGTTTAGATTTGACAGATCCGGTTTCGCTGCATGCTTTGCGCATTCGCGGTAAGAAACTTCGTTATATGCTGGAGGCTTTTTCGGACCAGGCGGACAATACAGGCAAGTTGCTCGGCCGTTTGAAAAAACTGCAGGACGGGCTGGGTTTTATGCGGGATACCCAAGCAACGGCGTTGTTATTGAATGAGTGGCTTCAAACACGTTCCAGCCGGGCCTTGCATAGGGATGCCGGCCTTCTGATGGGATGGCAGGCGCATGAAATGCAAAATAAGCAAACAGAATTTTGGGATGATTGGCAACGTTTTTGTAAATCAGCACGTAAATGGTTGAAAAAGAATTCGACGAAAAACAAATAGGAGAACCATCGATCTGAGCATTGTAGAATAGGCAAAAAGGCGGTGGTGATGTTGATATCAATGTGGCGTAGAGTAGCAAGTCTGCTGATTTGTGTTGCAGTTTTGGCCGGTTTTTTGGGGTTATCGACGGCTGAGGCAGCGTTGATTGGGACGAAAGAAGAAATCGATATTGGCCGTAAGGTCGCCAATGACTTGGAAAAGAAATACGGCCTTGTTGAAGATGCAGAACTGCAAGCCAGAGTGGCCAGAATCGGTGCAAATTTGGTAGCGGTGACTGACCGTAAAGATCTTCCCTATACGTTTAAAGTGTTGAAATCGAAAGACGTCAATGCCTTGGCGCTCCCTGGCGGTTTTATCTACGTTTTCCAGGGATTGATTGATTATATGCCTTCTGATGAGGAATTGGCAGGAGTTCTAGGTCATGAACTGGGTCATGTTGCGAAGCGGCATACTGTTCGCCAAATGGAAAAAAGCTTGACAATGAGTATTTTGTTTGGCCTGATTTTTGGCGATCGCGGCGTTTTTTTGCAAAATCTAGCCTATAATGCCTTGATGGCCGGTTATAGCCGTGAAGATGAACGGGAAGCGGATCGCCTGGGTTTTATTCATTCCTATAAGGCTGGCTACAATCCGTATAGTATGCTGTTGGCTATGCAAAAATTGGCTGACATGGAAAACAAACCAAGTTACGGGCTGTTTTCGTCTCACCCTGAACCAGATACCCGTGCTGCATTGTTGAAAAAACAGATCAGTCAGGCGGGAGTATATCCGCAAGCCGTCATTGAGGGGGAAACAGCGCGAGTAGCCCAAGGAGAGTGGACTTTACCAACGTTCCGGGTCAGCTACGACAATTATAAACCTTTTTATCGGGCTTATTTTGCAGCCGGAGCTTTGTATAGAACGGCGCAGACGCCGGATTTTTCCACGGATCATTTTGTTCTCAGTGAAGATGAGAATGCAGTTCACATCTATTATGAAGGCCGTTTGATCACAACCATATCTGAACAGGATGCAAACGCGGCTCAAATCGATCTGGCGAACCTAGCAGGACTGTATCTTGACAGCCTTCGCCAATGGAGCGGAAAATTGAAATAAGGGCGCTTCTTACCACAAAAAACACCTCCCATGTGAACACAATACACATAAGAGGTGTTTTTTCATCGTTTTTTAAAGTTCGCTGCTTTTTTAATCATCAAGATAGCAGGCGACAATTTTACCATGATAGAAAGTATGATAATCGCCGTCTTTGTAAGCATTCTTTTGGATAGCGGGATCGAGCTGCGCTGGATCCATTGCGCTTTTGTAAAGAATTTCGCATTCGTAATGCAACCCGCAGCCGCCGATTACCGGCACAGATACTTTTTGACCCGGTTGCAGTTTCAAGCCGGCGGCAGCGAATTTATCCATATCCCGGCCGGATTTGCTGCCGCACAGTGCCAGAGCGGCCTGCATGTCATGCAAAGGGATGCTTACGGTGAAAGCGCTGCTGTTTTCAATTAATTCATAAGTATAGCGGGATTTTCGCACGAGAACGGTGAACACTGGTAATCCCCACATTACGCCGATGGATCCCCAGCCAATGGTCATGGTGTTTGAACGACCGCCGGCGTTTGTCGTCAAAAAAGCCCCTTTACTGATTGTTTCCAGAACGGTCGAAGAATATTCTTGGTATGCGATTTCTTTTGTCATCATATGACCCCCTTTTCACATTAAAATATTCTTGCTGTGTACAAGGAATTCCTGTAGCTTGGCTGGAATTATATAAGGTCACCGAAGGAGGGACGTTTTTTGGCAAAATTAAAAGGAAAAGACAAGGAAGCGCATGTACAGTCTGTTTTTGCTGCGATTGCGCGCCGGTATGACTTGTTGAATACGGTGCTAAGTTTTAATCAGGATCGTTACTGGCGGCGGTTTTCCATCCGGCAAACTGGACTGAAGGCGGGTGGAAAGGCGTTGGATGTTTGCTGCGGTACAGGCATGATGGTTATTGCCGAGGCGGAAATTGTCGGGCCGAACGGCCATGTGACCGGATTGGATTTTTCCCCGCCAATGCTTTCTGTAGCGGCTGAGAACATTGCAAAAACGCCTTATAGCGAGAGAATTGAATTAATAGAAGGCAACGCAATGGCTTTGCCTTTTGCGGATGATGCGTTTGACTGCGCGACAATTGCATTTGGCTTGCGTAATGTGCCGGATATTTTACAAACATTGACGGAAATGCGGCGGGTTGTTCGTCCCGGTGGACGGGTTGTATCCTTGGAACTGGCGAAACCGTCTGCGCCGGTTTTCAAACAATTGTATTACCTCTATTTCGAGCACTTGCTTCCTTTGCTCGGGAAATTGGGTGTGGGCCGTGAAGGACCTTATCGCTGGCTGCCGGAATCATTAAAAGCATATCCGCATCAAAAGGAAATTCGCGACTTATTTGAACGGGCCGGTTTAAAAGAAGCCCATTTTTTTGAATTAACAGGAGGAATTACGGCTGTTCATGTAGGAACAAAGTAGGGGTCAATTAACAAATTGACTTTTGCAAAAAGACACTTGACTTTCTCAGGAACATAAATTATAATCATAAGCAAGTCAATAGTGACGACACGATGAACGGGAAGTCTGTTCTGTACGATCTTCAGAGAGCCGGTGATTGGTGCGAACCGGTAGATCGGATTGATGGATTCCACCCGGGAGTGGCTGATGATGAATCATGACGGGTCCCGCCCGATATAGCGGATAAAGTTGGCTGAAAGGCAACATGGGTGGCAACGCGGGAATAACTCTCGTCCCTATAGGGATGAGGGTTTTTTATATTCTTTGCCGGATCCATGTTTTCTTAAAAGCTTAAACTGGGTGGCACCGTGGGAGTACCTCTCGCCCCAGACAAGAATATTTTGTCTGGGCGAGAGGTTTTTTATCTGCTAATGCAAGCACAATATGAATAGGGAGGAACAGGAAATGAACAAAAATACGATCTTTAGAGCACATAATTTTAATGCCGGACCGGCCGCTCTTCCGCTCGAGGTACTGCAAAAAGCGCAAGCTCAATTTCTTGATTTTCAAGGTGTGGGCATGTCTATTATGGAAATGAGCCATCGCAGTAAAGAATACGAAAAAGTACATAATCAGACGATTGCATTATTGCGGGATTTATTAGCGATTCCAGAAGATTATGAGGTGCTTTTCCTGCAGGGTGGCGCTAGTCTTCAGTTTGCCATGGTGCCGATGAATTTCTTGTCCGCCGGGAAAAAGGCCGGTTATGTTATGACCGGTTCCTGGTCGGAAAAAGCGTATGAAGAGGGAAAGAAAATCGGTGATGTTTTTCAAGCTGCCAGTGCCAAGGAAGGAAATTATCGCCGGATCCCCGGCAACGATGAATTGCAATATGATGTTGATTCGGCATATCTCCACATCACCTCCAATAATACGATTTTTGGGACGGAGTGGAAAACCTTTCCTGACACCGGAAGTGTTCCACTAATTGCAGATATGTCCAGTGATATTTTGGCCCGGCCAATTGATGTTAGTAAATTTGGTTTGATTTATGCCGGAGCGCAAAAAAATCTTGGGCCTTCAGGAGTGACCGTGGTTATTATTCGCCGCAGCCTTTTGGAAACGGCCAATCCGAACATTCCAACCATGCTGCGCTACGCGACGCACGCAAAAAACAATTCTTTGTACAATACTCCGCCTGTTTTTGGAATTTATATTATGGGCCTGGTTTTGGAGTGGGTCAAAGAACAGGGTGGATTGGAAGCGATATACCAGCGTAACCAGGAAAAAGCGGCTCTGATTTATGACACTATTGACGCCAGCAAGGGATTTTATGTTGGACATGCTCAGATTGAAGCCCGATCCATCATGAATATCACATTCCGTCTGGCTGACGAAGAATTGGAAAAAAAGTTCCTGGAACAGGCAAAAAAAGCAGGTTTTGTGGGTCTGGCCGGACACAGGTCGGTCGGCGGCTGCCGGGCTTCTTTCTATAATGCGGTCCCCTATGAATCCTGCAAAGCGCTGCAGACGTTCATGGTGGAATTTCAAAAAACGAACGCCTAAGTACTAAAATAAGAAAACGATGATAATATGGAGGGTTTATACGATGAAAATCTTAGTCAGTGATGCAGTTTCGATGGAAGGAATTGAAATTTTACAAAAAGAATATACGGTAGATATTAAAACGAAGCTGCCGCCGGAAGAACTTCTGCGGATAATTCCTGAATATGACGCTTTGGTGGTACGGAGTGATACCAAAGTAACGAAAGCGGTCATTGATGTCGCAGCCAATCTAAAGGTGATCGGCCGGGCCGGCGTCGGTGTTGACAATATTGATGTGGAAGCGGCAACGCAAAGAGGGATTATTGTACTGAATGCTCCCGAAGGCAACACGATCGCAGCTACCGAACATACCATGGCGATGATGCTGGCTTTGGCCCGCAATATTCCGCAGGCGCATGCCACGGTCAAGGCCGGTGAGTGGCAGCGCAGCAAATTCATGGGCGTGGAAATGCGCGGAAAAACTTTGGGAATTTTAGGGTTGGGAAGAATTGGAACAGGCGTTGCCAAACGGGCCTTAGCCATGGAAATGAATGTGATTGCTTACGATCCGTTTATCAGTGCGGAGCGGGCGAAAGCGCTGGATATTGACTTGGTAGAGATGGAAGAAATTTTTACTACTGCCGACTTTATTACGTTCCATTTGCCGCTGACCCCGGATACACGCAATTTGATCAACAAAGAAGTATTGGCCAAGGTAAAAAAAGGCGTACGCATTATCAATTGCGCACGCGGCGGTGTGATCGATGAAGTTGCTTTGGCAGAGGCGATTCAAGAGGGACGGGTTGCCGGTGCAGCGCTGGATGTGTTTGCCAAGGAACCGCTGGCCGCTGAAAGCCCGCTTCTTCCATTGGACAAAGTAGTATTGACTCCGCATTTGGGAGCATCGACCGCAGAAGCGCAAATTGGCGTTGCCGTAGACGTATCAAAAGGGGTATTGGCCGCATTGCGTGGTGAACCGATTACTACCGCAGTCAATATGGCGCCGATTCCCAAGCACGTTTTGCAGATTATTCGACCGTACCTCAGTTTGGCTGAAAAAATGGGCTGCTTAGCGGTTCATTTAGCCGAAGGGCGAATTCAAAATGCGGAGATCGAGTATAATGGGGAAATCAGCGAAGTGGAAACGAAAATGCTGACAACGGCAGTTGTTAAAGGGATATTAAATCCGATCCTGCAGGAAAATATTAATTACGTTAATGCGCCGATCATTGCCAAATCGCGCGGCATAGGGATTAAAGAGGTGAAAAGTAAAGATACTGCCAATTTTGCCAATTTGATTACCATTAAAGTGACAACCGATAAAGGCGAGCACCGGGTATCCGGTACCCTGTTTGGGAAAAATGAAGGCCGTATCGTGATGATAGACGGCTATCGGGTCGACGTAGCGCCGGAAGGGTGGCTGCTGATTGGTCCGCATATTGACCAACCGGGTATGATTGGCAAGATTGGTACAGTATTGGGTGAAAATAACATCAATATTGCGGCCATGCAAGTTGGACACACGCAAACAGCCGGGACGAATATCATGGTAATGAGTGTGGAAAATGATATTCCCAGCCCGGTGATGCTGAAAATCAGGGCAATTGAAGGTCTGCTTGGGGCCAGACTGGTGAATTTTAACGCAGGCTAAAGCAGCAATGAATAAAACAGTTATTTTTTCTGATTTTGCGGCAGCCAGCTATCCTGTTCATTGCCTTGGCAGTAGCCATAAAGGTCGGACAACGTTTTTCCAACATTTTGATAAGCAGTCATGATGTCCGGAGTGGGCACGTTGCCGCAATGGCAGCATTGCAGAGAAAAGTCTTTTCTTGCCAGATCTTCGTGGCAAACCTGAAATGTTTGTTTGCATTTCGGGCACTTCAAAGTAAATTCCATAAAATCCATCTCCCTCGCAATATATTTGGCAGCAAAGAAATATTGCATTACACTGCCCTTATGCCTGTGATTCCATGAAGAAGAAAAATTTCCTTCCATTTATTTTGAGGAAGGAAATTTTTCTTTGCGAAAAGGCAGGAGTTTGAGAGGTAAATTGCAGAATAATATATTCATAGAGAAAAGAGATACGGTTGCAAATGAAAGTGATTTTTTTCACTAAATCAAAGCGCATATAAAATGCAAAAGGAGGATCAGCATGGGAGAGCTTTTCGATATTGCAATTATTGGCGGGGGTCCGGCAGGTTTGGAAGCAGCGTTGACTGGACGGATCCGGAACAAAAGCGTCGCCTTATTTGAACATCTTGAGTTTAGCCGTAAATTGCAAAAAGCGCACTTGATCGATAATTACCTCGGACTGCCCCAAATCAAAGGGGCGGAATTAATGAAGCAGTTTGCAGCGCATTGCTTGGCGCATGAACCGATATTGATCAAAGAAAAAGTAGTGACAATTTTTCCCGGAGAAGGAATGTTTACTATCTTGACGCCAGCAGGCACATATGAAACGAAAACGGTAATTTTGGCAACAGGTGTTGCGGCTACTTCTCTGATCAACGGGGAAAAAGAATTTTTGGGGCGTGGGGTTGCCTATTGTGCAACCTGCGACGGAATGTTTTATCGAGATAAGGACGTTGCAGTAGTTTCTTATTCGCCGGAAGGAGAACATGAAGCTGATTTTTTGAGTGAAATTTGCCGCAGTGTAACGTATTTGCCACAATATAAAGGCGACTTGTCTCATATGCGCCCGGCCATTCATATTCTGCAAGCCAAGCCGCGCGCGGTGAAAGGCGCTGGACCGGTGGACACCCTTGTGACTGATCAGGGGGATCTGAGTGTGCATGGCGTCTTTATTCTACGCCAGTCTGATCCGGTTGAAAATGTACTGCCAGGATTGGAATTAGCCAATGAGGTGATTAAGGTTAACCGGGATATGTCAACGAATATACCAGGCGTATTCGCAGCAGGGGATTGTACCGGTAAACCTTGGCAAATTGCCAAAGCGGTCGGTGAAGGCGTGGTTGCGGTTCATACTGCGATTAGTTATCTGGATAATTTGAACAAGCAACAATGATTTTTTGCGTTGGGTAAATGGAAACTGCAGTATGGCAGAACCAATCGATGGTTTTGCCGTACTGTTCTTTTTTGCGTTTTTTTGATGAAGCTTTACATTGTTGAGAGCATGGTATAAAATTAAAGAATGGCTTGCATCGGTATTAATGTCTCTTAACGGCAGGCAGAGCTTGTTTGCCGATAGGTCTTATTTTTTTTACAGGAGGTTGCAAAGAAATATGCTCGATATTAAATTTGTTCGGGACAATCCGCAGATTGTGGAACAAGCGTTGCAAAAACGCGGGGCGAAAATCAGTCTGGAACCGTTTTTGGAGCTGGAGAAAGAGCGCCGTGATCTATTAAGCGCGGTTGAAGCATTAAAAAATAAGCGGAATACCGCATCACAGGAAGTTAGCCGCAAAAAAAGAGCAGGTGAAAATGCCGACGACTTGATTGCACAGATGAGGGCAGTGGGCGATGAGATCGCTGCGTTAGACGGCAAAGTAAAAAAAGTGGAAATGGATATTCGGGACATTTTACTGACGATCCCGAACATACCCCATGAGTCGGTACCGGTTGGCCGGGATGAAAACAACAATCAGGAAGTCCGTCGCTGGGGGCTGCCGCGCAACTTTGATTTTGAACCGCGGGCTCATTGGGAGATTGGGGAAAATCTTAATATTCTTGATTTTGAACGCGGTGGCAAAGTAACCGGGGCACGGTTTACCTTTTATCGCGGTCTTGGTTCCCGGTTAGAACGCTCCTTGATCAATTTTATGCTTGATTTGCATACCGGCCAGCATGGTTATACTGAATTTTTTCCGCCCTTCATCGTTAATGCGGACAGCATGCTTGGAACGGGTCAATTGCCGAAATTCGCCGAAGACATGTTTAAATTGGAAGGGTTGGACTATTATCTCATACCGACAGCAGAAGTGCCGATCACGAATTTTCATCGGCAAGAGATTCTTGACGGCCGTGAATTGCCATTATACTATACAGCTTATAGCGCTTGTTTCCGGGCGGAAGCCGGAGCGGCCGGACGGGATACTCGCGGTCTGATTCGCCAGCATCAGTTTAATAAAGTGGAAATGGTGAAGTTTACGAAACCGGAAGACTCGTATGAAGAATTGGAAAAGCTTACGAATAATGCGGAACGGGTTCTGCAGCTTTTAGGACTTCCTTACCGGGTAGTTGCGTTATGCGCGGGCGATTTGGGCTTTTCCTCTGCAAAGACATATGACTTGGAAGTATGGCTGCCAAGCTATGGTAAGTACCGGGAGATCTCATCGTGTTCCAACTTTGAAGATTTTCAGGCGCGGCGTGCGGATATTAAATTCCGCCGCGAAGTCAAAGCGAAACCGGAGTTTGTTCATACATTGAATGGTTCTGGCGTGGCAATTGGCCGTACGGTGTCGGCAATTCTGGAAAACTATCAGCAAGTTGACGGATCCGTGATCATTCCGGAAGTGCTGCGTCCTTATATGGGTGTTGATGTGATTGCCCCGAAATAGTGAGAAGAGATTGACCGCTTCATATGCATGGCGGATCGATCTCTTCTTTTGTTGTAAGTGACGGGATGATTTTGATGGCGCGTTGCAAAATTAATGTTGACAAAGTTGGTTGGGATTAAGTATAATCTAATTGAAAATGAGTTTCGTTATCTTGCTAAATAAAAAGTGATTTCTGCTAACCGATAGTAACTAAATAAAATTATTTTTTTGACCATTGAATGAAAACCATTCTCAATAAACGAAAGCAGCTGACAGGAGGACTTGAATATGACACTGGATCAAGCAAAACGTGGGCAACGAGTATTGATTGTTGCGATACCGGACGAGACGGTAAGGTCGCAGGCCATCCGCTTTGGCATTATGGCAGGCGTAGAAGTGGAATGTGCTGAAAAACTGCCTGCAGGACCAATTGTAATTTGCAAGGGCAAGCAGGAAATTGCGATCGGCAATCGTTTGGCGAAAAGTATTGAGGTAGAAGCAGCCTGAAAATAAGGACTGAGGGAGTAGAGTATGCATTGTCACGAATCTATTGGATTGAGCAATATCAATATTCCGGAAGGCGCAAAAAAAATCGTATTAGTCGGAAACCCAAATGTCGGGAAGTCGGTATTTTTTAATTCTCTTACCGGTATGTATGTAGACGTCTCCAATTTCCCCGGGACAACGGTAGATATTTCACATGGCCGCTTTGGTCAGGATGTGGTTATTGATACGCCGGGCATTTATGGAATTTCTTCTTTTAATGATGAAGAAAAAGTCGCACGGGATGTAATCTTGGCGGCGGATTTAATTGTAAATGTTGTAGACGCGGTTCATTTGGAACGGGATTTATTCTTGACGCTGCAAGTAATTGATACGGGTATTCCAGTGATCGTTGCGTTGAATATGATGGATGAAGCAGCCAAAGAAGGTCTTTCGATTGACACGGATTTGCTGGAAGATTTGCTGGGTGTGCCGGTTTTATCCACGGTGGCGGTTCGCGGCGAGGGCATCAACCGGTTGCGTGAACGTCTGTATGAGGCGCGTGAGGGACATATCCCGCCGGCGTTAAAACGTGATTTGCAGGAAATGTTGAACCGCACCGGCTCGTGGGCGGAGGCGCTGCTGGTTTTAGAAGGAGATCCGAACGTTGCCGAGCGTCATGGCGTGGAACCAGGAACACGGCGAGAAGAGATTTACCATGACCGCCGTCACCGGGTGAATGATATTCTGCACCATGTAGTGCGGGAAAACAAAGAGGGAATGCGATTTACCGCTCGTTTGGGCCGTTGGATGATCCAGCCGATAACCGGGATCCCGATTTTTTTGGCGGTTCTATACGGCATATATTATTTAATCGGCGTTTTGGTTGCACAGGATATTGTCGGCTTTACGGAAAAATCACTCATGCTTGGGTATTATGAGCCTGCCGTCCGCAATATGGCAAGTCGTTTTATTGCAGAAGATTCTATTTTGGGAACGATCTTGATCGGTGAATATGGATTGGCAACGATGACGGTAACGTACATTTTGGGTTTATTGTTGCCATTGGTAGCGGGTTTTTATTTTGCCTTGTCTATCATGGAAGATTCCGGCTATTTGCCGAGATTGGCTACATTGGTTGATCGCATGATGAATACGATCGGTCTCAATGGGAGAGCGATTATCCCGATGATTTTGGGATTCGGCTGTGTGACGATGGCGACAATTACCACTCGAATTCTTGGATCGGCTCGCGAGCGGACCATTGCAACGGCTGTATTGGGGCTGGCAATTCCTTGTTCGGCGCAGTTGGGAGTAATTTCAGGGATGCTTGCGGCATTGGGACCTAAATATGTTGTTATTTATGGAGTGGTCATGCTGTTGGTTCTCGGCTTGGTTGGAAAGATATTGCATTCAGTGCTGCCGGGGGAATCAACGGATTTGTTTATTGACTTGCCGCCGATCCGCTGGCCGCGCATGGAAAATGTTCTGAAGAAGACGATCACGAAATCCTATGCTTTTTTGGAAGAAGCAACGCCGTTATTTATGTTGGGCGCATTGATTATCAGTCTGCTTGAACTGACAGGGGCTTTGGTTGCTATTCAGGGTGCAGTAGCCCCTTTGACAGTGGGGATTTTACAATTGCCGCAGGAAACGGCGACCGCTTTTATCATGGGAATTATCCGCCGGGATTTCGGCGCTGCCGGCCTTAGGGAAATCAGCCTGACACCGGATCAATTGCTGGTATCACTGGTTACGATTACTTTGTTTGTACCCTGTGTAGCTTCCATGATTGTGATGTTGAAAGAGCGCGGTAAAAAAGAAGGGGCATTGATTTGGGTAGGGTCTTGGGTTAGCGCCTTTTTGATCGGCGGGATCCTTAGCCGATTGCTGGTTTGGCTCTAATAAGTTGTCAGGAAAATGAGGAGAAGAGTTAAAATGGACGCAAAAATGAAGACAATCGTTTGTCCTCAATGCGCTAATCACGTGCCTCAACCCGGGAATATCCGCTGTCCGCGCTGCAATGCGCTGTTGCTGACGGCTTGTGAAGGAAACTGCAGCCGCTGTCGCAAAAAAAGCAAAGGCTGCAACGGATGAGAGAGGCGGCATAAGCCGCCTCTCTCATCCGTTGCAGCGACCTTGGCGGGAGGATTGCTGGCATTCTGGTTGTATGGTATGATTATTGAGTGGGATAAACATGATGTTGCATGTAAATCATCGTGAAGCTGATTAAAAGTTGGCAGGTGAAATCGTTGGATGACAGTGAATTGGTAAAACAATTATGCAGGTCTTTGACCGTTCTGGCCCACATCACGGGAGGGATGGCCACTGTTACAGATTCTCAGGGACGAAGACTGAAAACAGTGGACTCCCATGGACAAGAAATTGATGACTATTCCGGTCAAGTATATGAATTGGCCGAACAAGCTGCCAAAAGCCAACTGCCCATGTTTGGCCCGTCGCAATTTCTGGAACAAGCAGAAGCATGGGCGCTGCCAATTGGCCGCTACGTCATTGCCTGCAGCAACATTGAACGGGTAGAAAGAGACATCAAATTGAAAGAGGCGCTCACGCAGGCGCTGCCTTTGATTGCGCGCGTAGCAGGCGGGGAAGCGGTATTATTCGATCAAGATGGACGACGCCTCGATAGTGTTGATCATACAGGGCAGAGAAATCAGGCCTTTATCGGGAAAATAAGCAAAGCGGCCAGTGAGGCGATGCATAAGCAAAAGCCGATCATCGGGCAATCCATGTCTGTACCTGGCGGGATTGCAGTGCGTTTGCCGATCACGGAAAAATACGGATTGGGGTTCAATAATGAAGTAGTCGTTTCACAAAAATACAAATTGTTTGAAGAAGTCAAAAAAAGTCAATATGCCCGATACAATTTTGATGACATTATCGGCATAAGCAGCAGTATTGAACAATGCAAAAGCAAAGCCAAACATGTGGCGCAAAGCATTTCATCAGTGCTTATTTACGGTGAAACCGGGACAGGCAAAGAACTTTTTGCGCAGGCCATTCATAATGAAAGCAACCGTCGGGATAAGCCCTTTGTGGCGATTAATTGCGGCGCATTGCCGGCTTCTTTAATTGAAGGTAATTTGTTTGGTTATGTAGAGGGTTCTTTTACAGGGGCAAAAAAAGGCGGCAGCGCTGGAATTTTTGAAGACGCAAATAATGGAACTGTTTTTTTGGATGAAATCAGTGAGATGGAATTGGATTTACAGGCAAAATTGCTGCGTGTGATCCAAGAACGTGAAGTCACGCGCATTGGCAGTACGAAGCCGATACCTGTGAATGTCCGGATTATAGCTTCTTCCAATAAAGATCTTCGCGTAATGGTGAAAGAAAGACGCTTCAGGGAAGACCTTTTTTATCGGTTGAATGTTGTGGAGCTGAATGTACCGCCGCTAAGGGAACGAGTTGACGATATCCCTTTCTTAGCGGAGTTTTTCGTGCAAAAATATAACCGGATATTAGGAAAATTTATTATCGATATTTCTCCCCAAGCCATGGATGTCCTGAAATCCTATTCCTGGCCGGGGAATGTTCGAGAATTGCAGAACTGCATCGAAAGCGGGTTTAATTTTGTATCGGTCAATGATCACACTTTGACGATCAGTCACCTCCCTTCGCAATTTCACTCGGCTCATTTTACTCCTCAGGTTGTGCAGCCCTTAATGACATTCGATCTTGAGGCGACGCTGCGTGAAGTGGAAAAGGGAATTATTGTAAATGTTCTGGCGGAGGAGAAAAATAACCGCAAACGGGCGGCTAAACGCCTTGGACTCAGCATTACGACTTTATGGCGTAAAATGAAAGAGCATAACTTGCTGGACAATTCGAACCAAGAGGCATGACCGGCACGAAGGATAGACAAAAGCGTCTTTTCAGATATGAAAAGACGCTTTTCGCATTTGAAAGAGTTTTTGCGCTATAAAGTACTTTTGGGGAGAATGTAAGATTGTTATAACAAAAAAATGCACCAAAATCTAGTTTAACAAAGCCTATTACGCAGCATATAGATGAAAATAGAGGCATTTGTGAGGAAATAGATAGCCAATTTGTGAATTGGCATAGAATATGCATATAAAATAAGCAGAATGATTGATTAACTGGCAAATCCATTAAAAAGAGGTGGAGAAATAAGACGCCGCATAGCTTGGTTGATCAGAATGAACGTGCTTCTAAATTGGAAGGGGGATGGTTGTATTCAATGGCAAATGAACAAGAGGTCAGAACAATCATTGCAAGATTAGACAGATTGCCGTTAGCACCGCTTCACTATCGATTTTTGGGGATCAACGGGTGCGCCTGGGCCTTTGACGCTTTTGACGTCGGACTGGTGACCTTTGTTGTTACGGCGCTGGTAGCAGCATGGCAATTAACGCCGGCACAAGTCGGGATCGTGCTGAGTTCGGGAATGTTTGGCATGCTGGTGGGCGCGTTCTTTTCGGGACCGTTAGCGGACCGGTTTGGCCGCAAGGCTGTATTCCAATGGACAATGCTGATTTTCTCGCTCGCTTCGCTGTTGTGCGCTGTCGCGTGGGACTTTACTTCCCTCGTCGTTTTCCGGTTTTTGGTCGGCGTGGGGTTAGGTGGGGAAACACCGGTTGTCACCTCGCTCTTAGGCGAATTTGTTCCGTCGCGGGATCGGGGCAAAGTCCAGGGTCTTCTCAACTGCTTCTGGGCTGTGGGCTGGTTGTCGGCTGCAGCCATCGCATTCTTCGTCATTCCGGCGGTAGGCTGGCGATGGGCGTTTGTAGCGGGAGCCTTACCTGCTTTCTATGTGTGGGTAGTCCGCCGTCATTTGCCGGAATCGCCGCGCTGGCTGCTGCTGCAGGGCCGTTATGCGGAAGCGCAGGCGATTGTCGAAGATATTGAACAACGGGTAGGCAAAACCACACCGGTACCGCCATTAACAGAAGAAGACATCGCCAGAATACCGGAAATCAAGAATGAACCGGTTAGCGCTCTGTTCTCGCCGGCGTACCTGAAACGCACGATCATGCTTTGGGTTTTATGGTTTTTGGGAATGTTCGGCTATTACGGACTTTTCGCCTGGATGCCGACCTTGCTGGTCAAAGCAGGGCATAGCATGGTCCGGTCTTATCTATACGTCTTTATCATGCAATTGGCGTACTTGCCCAATCAGGTGTTATCGGCCTATTTGATGGATAAAATCGGCCGCAAGAAACTGTTGGTCTTCAACTTGGTGATGAGTGGCGTATCGGCCATCATTCTTGGATGGGCAATGGGTCATAATCTGAGCACTGTGGAAGTCGTTCTGCTGGGCGTTATGACAAGTTTCTTTGTCTCCGGGATATGGGGAATCACCTATACGTATACGCCGGAATTGTATCCGACCAGCATTCGGGTTACGGGTACCGCTTGGGCGGCGACTTGTTCGCGCGTTGGCTCCATGCTGGCTCCGCTGATTGTCGGCTATAGCCTGGCATCGATTGGTATCACCGGTGTGTATGCGGTGATTGCCGGAGCTTTTGTGCTTGCCGGACTAGTTGTTGCTCTCTTGGGTGTTGAGACAAGAGCCAAAGGGTTGTAAGGCAAAACACAGTTGTTTTCAAAAATGAACAATACCCTGAACGGTAAAGAATGAAGTGCTAGTTTTATAGTCTGTCATCACGACGTTGTAAGTCGGAGTATTACAGGTTCCAAATAAATATATAAGGAGTGATTTGTATGGCAGTTACAGTAGTAACAAATATTGGCGTGTTAGTTTCCGGAGATATCAAAAACACTGTACTGAAAGACAACACAATTATTATTAGGGATGGAAAAATTGCCGCCATTGGTGATGGCAGTTTGGCTGAACAAGCTCAAAAAGAAACGCCCGGAGTACAAGTCATTGATGCTGGCGGAATGACAGTAATGCCGGGCCTAATCGATTCTCACGTCCATCCGGTGCTTGGCGACTTTACGCCGCGGCAAAAAACGTTGGATTTCATTAGCAGCGCCCTCCATGGCGGCGTTACCACGATGATTTCTGCCGGTGAATGTCATACGCCCGGACGCCCGAAAGATCCTGTTGGTACAAAAGCGTTGGCGATAGTAGCTCATAAGTCGTCTGCGAATGAAAGACCGGCCGGTGTCAAACTTCATGGCGGCGCCCTCATATTGGAAAAAGGATTGGTTGAAGCTGATTTTGCCGAATTGGCGGCAGCCGGAGTTTGGCTGGTTGGGGAAGTTGGTTTGGGTTCGATCAAAAAACCGGAGGACGCGGCGCCGATGGTGCAATGGGCGAAGAATAACGGTATGAAAGTCATGATGCATACCGGCGGAACATCCATACCGGGCAGTTCTACAGTTACCGCAGCCGATGTGATTGCAGTTGATCCGGACGTAGTCTCACATGTGAATGGCGGGCCAACCGCCATATCGCCTGCTGAAGTGGATCGTCTGATTGAGGAAACAAAATTAGCGCTGGAAATTGTCCAGTGCGGCAATATTAAAATCGGCGACATGGTAGTCCGAAAACTAGCAAAAAAAGGCGAACTCGGCCGGATTATTTTTGGGAATGACGCTCCATCCGGTACGGGGCTAATCCCGCTGGGCATTTTGCGTAATATTGCTCAAGTTGCCGGTATGTCCGGCGTATCTGCAGCAGAGGCCATTGCTATGGCGACCGGAAATACGGCCAAGGTATATGGACTGAATACCGGTGTGATAGCCGTTGGGAAAGAGGCTGACCTAGTTATCGCTGATAAGCCAATGGGATCGATCGGCAGCAATGCATTGGAAGCGTTGGAGGCAGGAGATCTTCCAGGCGTAGCGATGGTACTGATTGACGGAAAAATCCTGGTGAATAAGAGCCGGAATACGCCGCCTGCCGAGCGCAGTGTAACGGTTCGCTAAGAGACTGAATAGTCGGCAGCGTCGCCATATAAACGAAGATAATATATGAGGGGGATTTAAAATGGAAATTCGTAAAATTGTAACGATGGTGGAAGAATTTCATATGGAGGCTGGTCAGAAACTGGAGAAACCGCTTCGCAAAGCGGCTGCAATTGCCGTATTTGAAAATCCGTATGCCGGAAAATATGTCGAAGATCTGACCCCGCTGATAGAAGCAAGTTTGGAACTGGGCGAAATGCTGACCACAAAAGCGGTGGAAGTTCTGGGAGTGTCTTCCTTGGATGAAGTAGAAAGTTATGGTAAAGGCGTCATTGTTGGAGAAAATGGTGAATTGGAACATGCTGCAGCATTGATGCACCCTAAACTCGGAACCCCGATGCGCCGCTGTGTGGGTGGTGGTAAAGCGCTTATTCCTTCAGCCAAAAAACGCGGTGGAGTTGGTACCGCTCTTGATGTACCACTAGGTTTTAAAGATGCAGCCTTTGTCCGCAGTCATTTTGATGCGATGGAAGTTCGGGTTTCTGACGGACCGCGTGCCAATGAACTGGCATTGGTTGTTGTTGTAACCAACGGAGGACGGCCGTTGCCGCGCATTGGCGGACTGAAAAAAGAGGAAATAAAAGGCGAAGACGGTCTTCGTTAGGAGGAAAATATGCAAAAAGTCGGATTTATTGGTCTAGGCGCTATGGGACGGCCTATGGCCAGCAATGTTTTAAAAGCTGGATATGAACTTACTGTGTTTGACGTGGTCAAAACGGCAGTGGAACAAATGGCGGAACAAGGTGCAAAAACAGCGTTAACACCGCGTGAAGTGGCGGAGCGCTGTGATGTGGTACTTATATCCTTGCCGAATGCAAAAATCGTCGAAGCGGTAATGACTGGCGAAGACGGTCTTTTAGTAGGCGCGCATAAGGGACAAATTTTTATCGACTTGAGCAGCGTTACTCCGGAGCATACCCGGAGAATGGCGAAACTGGCGGAAGCAAAAGGGGTAGACTACATGGATGCGCCAATCAGCGGTGGTGTTGCCGGAGCAACTTCCGGGACGCTAACGATTATGGTTGGCGGTTCAGAACATGCGCTTGCGCAATGTCAGGATATTTTACAAGTAATCGGTAAGAAAATTTTTCATGCCGGCAGCGTTGGCGCGGGGGATGCCGTCAAATTGGTGAACAACCTGTTGCTTGGCATCAACATGGCAGCAGTGGCTGAGGCAATGACATTAGGGGTAAAAGCCGGCCTTGATCCTAAAGTGCTCTTGGAGATCATCAGCGTGAGTTCGGGCCGCAGTTATGCACTCGAGGCCAAAGTACCCGGTTTTATATTGAAAAGAAACTTTGAACCAGGTTTCGCTGTGGATCTGCAATATAAAGATTTGGAAATGGCAGTTCAGACCGGAAAAGAATTGGGAATGCCGCTGTTGTTGACGAATGTGGCGCAACAGGTTTATGAAACTGCAAAAGCCAAGGGATTGGGCCGCAAGGATATTTCTTCCATCATTACGTTATCGGAAGAAACAGCACAGGTAACTGTCCGCGAATAGCAGCGTTTTAATAGGATCGCTGACCAATCGATATAGGAACGTTAGAAACCACTGGCGCTTGGCATTCGGCTTATGGAGGCTAGGCGCCGTGTGTGCTAAGGTAATTTTTACGATAAGCAATAACAGAATATAGGCTTAAGATAAGCGGCAGGAGGGTGTTTTCATGGAAAGAATAGACGCGTTGGCTCAACGCAAAGGATATACGGTTGGCGGCCTGACCATCGGACAATGTATCGAACTGGCGGGTGAACTTGACCTCAAAGTAAGCGATGTAGTGATCGCCGAGGCGATGCAAGTAAACAAAATGACTCATGAAGAAGTATTGTCCTCTGTTTTAGCAGCGTTTGATCACAATCTGCATGCTGTAGAAGTCGGTTATACTTCCGGCAGCAGTTTTATCATGGGAAAAGTGGGACAAGAACTGAATCAGCAAGCAATTGTCTTGAATCAGGATCCTTTTATTAATAAAGTGTTGCACTACACATTGGCAGCTCAGGTTGGCAACCACTCAGTGGGACTTCAGCCTTGTGCGGGGACCGGCGACTCCTGCCCGTACGCCGGCATTGTAAAAGCTCTTCTGGAAACAATGGAAAATAGAGAACAGGTAGCTGCATTAACTGCATTGATACTGAAAGTCGGAACGATTTTCCGTGTGGGAAAAGTAACGACTGGCTGCAACCTGGAAGGGTTCGGGGCCGGTTCGGCGGCTTTGGCAGCGGCATTTACGGAACGGTTAGGCGGAACTCCGCAGCAGATGGAGAGAGCCATGGTTTTGGCGTTATCGCCGACGATTGCTGTTCCTTGCACGCCGAGGGTAATGGTTGCCGGACTTTGTGCTGCTCATATCGGCGGAGCGGTTGTCAATGCCCATTTAACGGCTAATTTGGCAGTGAATACAACGTTGCCGGTTACGGTACCGATTGATGTGATGATTGCGATGGCTACAGCCGTGCATCCTGTTTCGGCCAAATATGTAGTACCGGTAGTGATTCAATATATGGAACCTTTCTTCAAAACGAATGATGCAGTCGATCATTATGTGACAGATGAAGTGAAGGCCAAAGAACATGCGCGAATTGAAGAAACGATCGCTCAAGCGTCTGCGGAGGCCAGATCGTTGGCGGCACGGGCAAATTCGATCGTTAAACCATTTGGCGAAGCCGTAGTTGGCGGGAGCAGTCAGGCGGTCGGATCGCCCACGAATACTGCCAGGATTGCCCACTCCTTAGCTAAAGGCGAAATCACGGGCGTCAAGATTGAACTGTATCCAGAATTGTTCGCCCGGCGGGGGATCAATGTTCCAGGCATTCTGATGGGCGCCATTTACGGTGCTGCTACCGACAATGCCCAGATGTACAGAGAAGTAATGGGCAAGGTATTGGAAGCCAAACTGAACGTTGAAATTATTGAAGTCGATGAACCGCAGCTCCAGCGCATTACGATTTATGCCAAGGAACAAAATGCGGTTGTGGAAGCGCTGAACCGCGGCGGCGGCCGTCTGGTCATCCGCGCAGCCAGTCCTTCCGTTGAAGAAGCCAGGCAAAATGCCCGCACATTGCAGATTGATGTAATTGACTAGGAGGAACGAATGTGAACGAAATCGAACGTTATTTAGCGAAAGCGGCGAATAAAGATACCGTACGAGTCGGCGAAGACATTACGATTCGAGTAGATACCGTCGCTGCCCATGATGTCACTGCGCCGATGGCAATTCATCAGTTTGCGGACATTGAAACGGACAAGGTGTTTGATCCGAATAAGGTGATGCTTGTGTTGGATCATGTATTTCCGGCGCCGACGGTACAGGCTCGGAAAAATCATTGCCAGATGGCTGCTTTTGCCAAACAATATGGGGTCCGTTATTTCGGTAAAGGCGAAGGCGTTATTCATCAATTGTTGGCGGAAAAGGGCAATCTGGCTCGGGGTTCCGTACTCGTAGCAGCCGATTCCCATACCTGCACTGCAGGCGCTTATGGCGTATTGGCGTTTGGCGTTGGTTCGACCGAAGCGGCAGCGGCAATGGCGACAGGGACCTTGGACATCGAGGTGCCACCGGTTCAATTGATCCAGTTAGATGGGGTATTGCAGCCGGGAGTGTATGCCAAAGATATTGTGTTATATCTGGTTGGCAAATTCGGTACAGATGGATTTACGGATCAGGGTATTATTTTTGCCGGCAGCTGGGTCAAAAATGCTACCTTGGCGGAAAAGATGACGATCAGTAACATGACGATTGAAATGGGTGCAATGCTCAGTTACTTTTCCGAACTGGATGATGTTGGTCCGGTAGCGCTTACGCATCGTTTTGATGTGAGCACCTTCGTGCCGGTTGCAGCTTGTCCGCATTCGCCGGGCAACGTAAAACCGCTATCGGAGGTTGCAGGGACGCCAATCACGCAAGTCGTGGTTGGAAGCTGCACGAATGGACGTCTCAGCGACATGCGGGATGTCGCCGCTGTTTTTGCCAAAGCGCGTGTTCATCCAGAGGTAACGTGCGTTGTGGTCCCGGCATCGGCTGAAGTGGCGGATGCGATGGATAAAGAAGGTTTGACGAAAATTATCCGTGATGCCGGCGCTACGGTCACCAATCCGGGCTGCGGTCCTTGTTACGGCGGACATATGGGATTAGTTTCGTCGACCGATACGGTGGCATCGACTACGAACCGTAATTTTTCCGGACGCATGGGAGCGACAGATGCCAAAGTATATCTTGTTTCACCACGCGCTGCCGCTGAGGCTGCAGTGGCCGGAACCCTTGTTGTTCCAGGGACAATCATGCCGCTGGAGGGAGAGTAGCACGATGGATAAAAAACTTATTTTTCATGGCCGGGTATGGTATTTTGGCGAAGACGTCATTGATACAGACCAAATATTGCCAGGCTATGCGATGACTTGTGAACGGGAACAGTTGAAAGACTATGCTTTGGCCGGCAGCAAGATACCGGACTTTGCCAAAAAAGTTCAACCTGGCGATATTATTGTCGCCGGCAAGAATTTTGGCGCCGGCTCCAGCCGGGAGCAAGCGCCGGTAGCTCTGCAGAGTTCCGGCGTGGGCGCTGTTGTTGCTGTATCGTTTGCGCGCATATTTCGCCGCAATGCGATTAACATCGGCTTGCCGGTTTTGTATGCAGATTTGATTGGACTTGTAAAAAGTGGAGATGAAATAACGGTTGACTTTAATACCGGCGAGATTACTCTGCCGGATGGACGGACAGTCGCCGGCCAACAGCCGGGCGAAAGCGTACGCTCCATACTGGCCGCCGGGGGGCTGATTCCGAAAGTTCGGCAACAGCTACAACGCAAAGGAGGCGAAGCAAAGTAATGCAGGAAAAAACAAAAGAGATTATTATTGCCGACCATGAACGAGTACGCGCTTATGAAAAAATATTCAACGCGCCGATGCCGGAAGTAACCAAAGATGGTGATGTTAGTGGACTGCCCGCCCCTTATCCGCGTGTGGTTGCCGGCGTCGAGCGAAGCGGATATCGTATTTCGGAACTTGCGCAAAAGGCAGCTGAAACAGGCATCCCTGTGCAGAACCCCATTTTGGGCCGCAACACAGCGCAAGAACAATTAGCCGAATCAAACGATATGTATGCTGCGGCAGAAAAACTCGGATTAACGCTGTTCCATTTTGTTCACTCGGAAGCTACCCGGCATATCGATCCGCTTGATGGCGCCGAACTCATTGAGCAGTCGCGCGGAAAAGGTGGAATTACCCCAATGGGCGAACGGGAATTTGTTCAATTGGGCGGTGGAAGCAAGCATCCGATGCGGATCAACGCCACCGGAGACACTCCCCATCTTTCCATCATCAATGCATTGATCGCCGGCTTTGACGGCACCGATATTGGCCCGGTTATTCATGTGCATTTCGGCGGACGGGGCATTCATGATTATCGAACCAAAGTATTGAATGGCTATCGTGCTTTGCAAATTTGCGCCGAAAACAATATGCATGTTCAAACCGACTCCCATAAGCACTTAAATAATATAGGCGGCACGGACGGAATGGCTCTGGCCATGTGTCTGCTGTCGGAAGGGCTGGCCGTGTTAGCCGGTCTGCCGCAAAAATTAAGCGCACTGCAGATGAATGTCGGTGGGATTAATGTATTGGCCGATTTAGCAGTCATGCGGGCTTTCAAAGAAACAATGTGGAGTAGTTCTCTGATTGTGGTACCGGAAACATTCCAGAACCCGCCGGCGGATTTGATTGCCGAGCAGGCTCATTTTGCCCGGATGGCCATTAGCGCCCGCTTGGGTGGCGCCAATTTCTACCGTCCGAAAGCAGCGGAATCGGTTGGTATTCCGACCGGCGCATCCATGGGTAAAGCGATTTGGGCCACGCAGAACGTGTTCGAAAATACGGCGCCGATTGAGATAAAAGATCCGTTTATTCAATTGCGCAAGGAAGAAATTATCACTGAGGCGATGGCAGTGGTCAGTTCTGTCTTGAAACTGCCGCGAATGCTACAGCCTCAGGACATCACTCCTGACTTCTGGCGCGGATACAATGCGGAAGAATTGATCGGCTTAATTGTCGCTGCCGGTAAGGCTGGGGTGATGGATTGCCCGCGGGCCGGCGGCTGGGATTTGAAACGCAGCGTGCGGACACACCGTGATAAAGACGGAATTCGCCGTTATGTACCAGGGTTCGGGCCGGCTGCTATTGCGCCGGAGAAGGTTGCCTTCACTGCTGAACCGGTAACAGTAGATAAACCGGCTCAAATCACCAAAAAAGGCAAAATTGTTTTAGCGACGGTCGGTGCGGATGCACACGTGGTTGGGGTGAATGTGATTCGCGAAGCCATTGAAAAATCCGGTTATGAAGTCATCTATCTGCGGGGAATGAACTTGCCGGAAACCGTAGCAGAAGTCGCAGCAGAGGCGAAAGCGTCCGTAGTTGGCATCAGCAATCTGCTGGGGATGGGAACGGTGCTGTATCCTAGGGTTCATGACCGGATGAAACAATTGGGCATCCGGGAGAACACCTATTTGATCGCCGGCGGACGGATCGCGGAAAAAGAGGAAGATCATGCCGCAATGGAAGAAAAAATGAGAACCGAAGGGACAGGCTTCCTGAAAGTGGATGCATTTTTTGGTCCGGGGACTGATCCTGTCAAGGTCATTGAATGGCTTGACGAAAAGCTGAAGGAGGAAAACTGTTCATGAGTCAGACAGAAAAAATAAATTGCGTCATTATGCGCGGCGGCACAAGCAAGGGCATTTTTCTAAAAGTCAACGATCTGCCGCAAGACAATGAAAAGAGAGATCAACTCATCTGTGAAATTTTCGGCAGTCCGGATGTCAGGCAGATTGACGGACTCGGCGGAGCGGATGCGCTGACCAGCAAATTGGCGATTATCGCTCCGGCAACCCGGCCGGATGCGGATGTTGATTATACCTTCGGCCAGGTCAGCATCACAAAACCCTATATCGATTACAGCGGCAACTGCGGCAATATTTCCGCCGCTGTCGGTCCCTTTGCGATTGATGAGGGTTTGGTAAGAGCCCAGGAAGGGCTTACTACCGTTCGAATTCACAACACCAATACCAAAAAAATTATTGTAGCCGAAGTGCCAACTGTAGACGGCAAGGCATCAATCGTTGGCGACTGCGCTATTGCCGGTGTTCCTGGCACTGGTGCAAAAATCATGCTGGATTATTCCGATACAGCTGGGGCGGCAACCGGGAAAATGCTGCCGACCGGCAACGTGAAAGATGTCCTGGATATTCCGGGGTATGGGCCGGTGACAGTAAGTATTGTTGATGTGGCCAACCCTGTCGTTTATGTGGCTGCCAAGGATTTGAAACTGAGCGGCATTGAAACTCCGCAGCAGGTGGATAGCAATAAGGATCTTTTGCAACTGCTCGAACAGATTCGCGGAACGGCGGCTGTAAAAATTGGCATGGCAAGGACGCCGGAGGATGCCTTGGCTAATGTGCCGGCGTTTCCGATGATCGCGTTCGTCAGCCCTGCTGCCGACTATCAAGATTTTACCACCGGCAATCCGATCAGCGCCGGCGAGGTGGATTTTGTCTCCCGCCTCATGTTCATGCAAAAATTGCACAAGACGTATGCGGGAACCGCCACGATCTGTACCGGCGCAGCAGCTAAGATCCCCGGTTCGGTAGTAAATGAAGCGATCGTCGACGTCGAACAAAAATCATGCATCCGCATTGGTCATCCGGCAGGAGTGATTGAGGTGGAGGTAGCAGTTGAGAATCAAGCCGGTCAAGTCGTGTTGAAACGTGCGGCCATGTCGCGGACAGCTCGCCGTATCATGGAAGGGTATGCTTACGTTAGAAGGTAGAAAACGAGCTGCTGCCCTGTAAGAAAAATCTATTAAGAGTCATGGAGTGTAAGCATGGACGATACTGCAGAGGAAGTATTGGATACGATTGTTTTCGATATCGGCAGCACATTTACCAAAGCGACAGCCTTTAGAGAAAAAGACGGCAAGCTGGTTTGGGCAGCCAGAGCGCAAGCGCCTACAACAGTCGATGATATCGGCCAGGGAATAGAGACCGCTCTCCGGAATTTGGCCCAAGCTCTGCATTGCCGGGCTGTTACTGCAAAATCTATGTACTCCACCAGCAGCGCAGCTGGCGGTTTGCGGATGGTTGCCATGGGCTATATGCCCAGAGTTACGGCCAAGGCCGCCAAAGAGGTAGCGATGAATGCCGGCGCCCGAGTGCTCGAAGTCATGTCTTTTGAAGATAAAGACGAAAATAAATTTGAGATGCTGCAGGAAATTAATCCCGATATTATTCTTTTAGCCGGTGGAACCGACGGCGGCGATATGGATTCCATGATCAATGACGCCCGAATTATCGTCGACAGCAAAGTGAAAGCTACGGTGGTGATTGCTGGCAACGCATCAGCGCAGCCGATTGTAAAAGCGATTTTGCAGGATTCGGGATTTAAGACTGTGCGTGTGCCGAATGTAATGCCAACGATCCACGAGCTGAAAGTGATTCCTGCTCGTGAGGCGATCCACGAACAATTTATTCGCCAAATTACAGATGCCAAAGGATTAGGCAATTTAGTGGACCGGCTAACCGAAAAAAAAGTAGTGCCGACTCCCGGCGCGGTCCTTATGGCGGCAGAACTGCTTGCTCAGGGCAGTCATGAGGAAAAAGGTATTGGCAGCTTGGTTGTCATTGACTTGGGCGGCGCGACGACCGATATCCATTCCGTAATTCCGGAGTTGGAAGAACTGTCGATTGAGGAACGCGGCTTAGTCATTACGAATGAAAAACAAACTGCCTACCGGACGGTAGAGGGCAATCTCGGTCTTAGAGTGAGTGCGCGGGGAATTGTGGAAGCGGCCGGAGCAAAGGCAATTCTGAATCGTATCGGCCTTGCCGGTGAAGAGCATGAGCAAGAAATCGCTGCATACGCCGCATCGCTGGAAGAGCAGCCGGAATACCTTGCCGCAACGGAACGGGAAAAATTGTTTGATCGGGCGTTGGCGCAGACCGCAGTTGAAATCGCGTTAAAGCGCCATGCCGGCTATATATCACAGAAGTTTGATCCCGTGATGGGGATTGTTCCCGGTACGCCGGTCGGGCGCGATTTGCGGCGGGTTGAGACCATCATTGCTGTCGGTGGCATTTTTGCCAGTCTTCCTGAAGAGGAAGTCCGGAGCATTATTGTGCGGGCATTGGCAGATCCGGGTATTTCCCTTCTTCCGGCAACGAGTGTGAACGTTATTATTGACCGGCAATATTTGCTTTATGCGATAGGAAGGTTAGCGGATCGGAGGCCAGCCGCCGCATTGGCCTTTGCCAAAAATCATTTTGGCATTTAGCGGCATTATAGAAGAACGAGGAGTGACAGAATTATGAAAAAAACAACACAATTGCGTCAACTGTTAAAGGCGAAGGAAATATTGGTTGCCCCGGGAGCCCATGACGCTCTCTCTGCTAGAATTATTGATAAAGCGGGATTTAATGCCATATATTTTACTGGTTATGGCCAGGCAGCAAGCTATTTGGGTACTCCGGACGTTGGCCTGTTGACGATGACCGAAATGGCCACGAGGGTGCGAAATTTTGCGGCCGCTGTCAATATTCCGGTCATCGCCGATGGCGACACTGGCTTCGGAAATGCGATCAACGTGATGCGGACGGTACGCGAATACGAGGCGGCAGGCGCTGCGGCGATCCAGCTGGAAGATCAGGTTGCACCAAAGAAATGCGGTCACATGCTGGGCCGGAAGGTAGTCCCAATGGAAGAAATGGTTGGGAAAATTAAGGCAGCGGTTGCGGCTCGTCAGGATCCGGATTTTGTGATTATTGCCCGGACCGATTCCCGTACTTTATTTGGGATTGACGAAGCGATCCGCCGAGGCAAGGCTTATGAGGCGGCAGGCGCCGACGTATTGTTTATTGAATCGCCGGAAAGCATCGAAGAAATGAAAATGATCACCTCCAGCTTTTCTATTCCGGTATTGGCCAACATGGTCGAAGGTGGCCGCACTCCTATGCTGAACGACGAAACACTGCAGGAACTGGGCTATAATCTTGTCATTTATCCGACGGCTTCGACGTACGTTACGGCATGGGCGATAACGAAATTAATGAATGAGCTGAAAGCGAAGGGCACGACAGAAGGCATGATCAGTGAAATGCTTCCTTTCGGCGAATTTAACGAATTGATCGGCCTGACGGAGATCCGTGCGTTGGAAAACACCTACCTGCCGAAGGAATAGTAAGCAGGCAGAAAGAACTGCGCAGGAAGAATTCTGGTATTGCAAAACCCTCTAATTGTTGTTTTTTAACAATAAAAAGAATATAATAATCAAGACAATAAAATAATTAACCTTTTGGGCAAAGATGACCAACAACTTGATTGTCGTATTTCAATCAGTCTGTTGGTCTATTTTTTCAGGTTTGCAAAAATGAATAGTTCAAAAATGGATGAGTAAGTTCGTTTTTGAAAAGTCTTTTTTATCAACAGCAACGACAAATCATGTAAACTTTGTTTTTGATGGAGTGGCTGAATTCGACGACAGTCAACAAGGTGTTATTTTAGTGCGATGGAGGGGCAGTTTGCTTGATTTAGCGCGAACGTAGAAAAAGGTGATTTTATTCACATAACAATGATTAAAAACATTAAGTATTGGCATAAAATTTGCATAATTTATTATATGGAGGTGTAGAGATGGCTAAACAAACGATCAAATTCTTTATAAATGAAATTGCGGCAACAGCTGAGGTTGAGACTGACAAATTATTAGTGGATTTTTTGCGGGAAGATTTGGCGATGACAGGAACAAAGAAGGGTTGCGGCGTCGGTGAATGCGGCGCTTGCACTGTGATCATTGACGGCAGAGCAGTTAACTCCTGCATGGTTTTGGCGGCTACCATCGACGGTTCTTCCATTACAACGATCGAAGGGGTAAATAAAGGCGAACAACTGCATCGATTGCAGCAATCTTTTATCGATCATGGCGCGGTACAATGCGGTTTTTGCACTCCAGGGATGATTTTATCCGCGAAAGCTTTATTGGACAGCAATCCCAAGCCAACGGAACAAGAAATAAAGACAGCGTTGTCAGGTAATTTATGCCGCTGTACCGGTTATCACAAAATTGTCGCTGCTGTAACTGCAGTCAGCGAAGCCGATTGCGGGGGGGAAAAGAATGAGTAATACAGGCATGGGCGCATCGGTAGCCCGTAAAGACGCTGTGAAAAAGGTTACGGGGCAGGCTTTGTTTGCTGCTGATATCGTGCGGCCGGGCATGCTGCATGCAAAGGTTCTGAGAAGCACGGTTCCGCATGCCATTTTAAAAGCGCTGGATATTTCAGAAGCGGCAGCGTACCCCGGCGTGGTAAAAGTCTTGACGGCGGCGGATATTCCCGGGCCCAGCGGGGATGGCACTTTAGTAAAAGGCGAGATTTGTTCTGACAGGGACGCTTGCTTCCCGGCGGTTAGACCCTGCGGAGTGGGGATTATATTAAAAGATGAGCCGGTGTTGGTTCATGACAAAATCAGACGGATTGGCGATGCCATTGCCCTGGTTGCGGCGGAAACGGAGCAGGCGGCTGAGGCGGCGATAAAACTGATTAAAGTTTCCTTCCAAGAACTGCCGGCGGTATTTGATCCGATTGAGGCGATGAAGCCGGATGCGCCGCAGGTTCATCCTAACAATATCTTGACAGTGCGAAAAATTCGCAAAGGAGATGTTGAGGCCGCTTTCGCCAATGCCGATGTAATCCTGGAAAATAGATACCGGACACAGTCGGTAGAACACGCTTACATTGAACCGGAGGCCGGGGTTGCCGAATATGACGGTTCCATGCTGACCTTGTGGGTATCAACCCAAAATGTACACTTTGACCGTAAAGAAGTAGCCCGTACGATGAATATGGATGTTAACAAAGTGCGTATTATCCAAGCGGTTACCGGCGGCGGATTTGGCGGAAAATTGGATATTTCAGTACAATGCCACCTTGCTTTACTGGCCTATCATACCCGGCGCCCGGTAAAATTAGTTTATTCCCGTGAAGAATCGATGGTTGCTTCTGCTAAGCGCCATCCATATATCATTGATTACAAAACGGCAGCGACAAAGGATGGCAAGTGGACTGCATTAAAAGCGACGATTATTGCCGATACCGGGGCGTATGCTTCCTATGGACCGGGAGTAATAACGAGAGCTGCTGTCCATGCTACCGGCCCTTATGAGGTGCCAAACGTTTGGATTGATGCCTATGCAGTCTATACGAATAATCCAATGGCCGGTGCAATGCGCGGGTTTGGGGTGCCGCAAGTGGCGTTTGCCCATGAATCCCAGTTGGATTTGTTAGCAGAAAAATTAGGATTATCGCCATTGGCAGTTCGCTTAAAAAACGTATTGGTTCCAGGCGGCATTACTGCTACCGGGCAAGTTCTTAAGCACAGCGTGGGAATCAAAGAGACATTATTGCAAGCTGCACAAACAGCGCAGAAACAGGGACCTAATTTCCCGAAATGGGAGGTGGAATAATGAAGAAACGTGGTGTGGGGATCGGTTGTATGTGGTATGGGATCGGAAACACCGGGCTTCCAAATCCGGCCAGTGCATTTGTCGAATGGCTGGATGACGGGTCAGTCAACTTGATGGTGGGGTGTGCTGATATCGGGCAAGGATCTGATACTGTACTTGCTCAGATCGTTGCTGAGGAGTTGGGTGTTTCCTTTGACCAAATCGTAGTCACTTCCGCGGATACGATGATTACTCCCGAAGGCGGAGCGACATCAGCCAGCCGGCAAACCTATATTTCCGGAAATGCAGCCCGCTTAGCGGCTGCCGAGGCAAAAAAGGTCGCTTTGGCAGAGGCGGTCGAAAAACTTTCTGTACCTGCGGAGCAGTTGAGCTTTGCTGATGGATATGTGTATGTGAGTGGCTGTAAGTCGGATTTGGCGCTGAAAGATCTTATCGCGTGTTGCCGTGCCAAGGGAAAGCTTACGTTAGGTCATGGCTGGTTTAATCCTGATACGACAGGACTTGATCCTGAAACCGGGTATGGATCGCCATTCGGCACATATGCTTTTGCTACACAGATCGTAGAAGTTGAGGTGGATACCGCTACCGGAAAAATCGAAGTTCTCAAGGTAGTTGCCGCTCATGATGTCGGCCGGGCGGTCAACCCGGATATGGTGGTTGGACAAATTGAAGGCGGCACAGTTATGGGACTGGGGTATGCGACGCTGGAAGAACTTGAAATCAACCAAGGGAAAATTAAAAATCCAAACCTTGATACGTATTTGCTAGCTACATCTCTGGATGTGCCGGAAATCGTATCGGTTATTGTAGAAGATCAGGAGCCTACCGGACCATTTGGCGCTAAGGGCGTAGGCGAACCGGCACTGATACCGACGGCTGCGGCAATAGCGAATGCTGTATATGATGCGATCGGAGTGCGGATATATTCTTTGCCGATTACGCCGGAAAAGGTATTGGCTGCGCTTGATGAGAAATACGAACAATAGACCGGCTTTCAGCGTCATGGCAACCCGTACTGGGCTCTGACCACGACTGAAATTATAAATGCAGACATTAAATTGAATGAGGAGGCGAGCCGAAAGATCTTAATGTAAGGCCTATAAAACAGAAGGAGGATGGATTTATGCAGGTAAGTATTGCAGATCGATTAGGTAATTTACCTTTAGGGGGCTGGCACTGGCGTCTATTGGCTCTCATCGGTGTGGGCTGGGCATTTGACGCAATGGACACAGGGATTGTTTCCTTTGTTCTTCCGAAATTGATGACTTTATGGCAATTAACTCCTCCCCAAATGGGCATGATCGGCAGCGTGGGCTTGGTAGGGATGGCTGTTGGAGCTGCTTTCTCAGGGATGGTTGCCGATGCCATCGGCCGAAAAAAGGTTCTGGCAGCGACATTGCTGATCTATGGCCTTGGTACCGGCGCTTGTGGTCTGGCTTGGAATTATGAATCACTGCTTGTATTCCGCTTTATCGTTGGATTTGGTCTTGGAGGACAAATGCCGGTTGCGGTGACTCTCGTGAGCGAATACTCACCGACCAAATACCGTGGGCGGATGATCGTTTTATTGGAAAGCACGTGGGCAATCGGCTGGCTGGCAGCTGCCTGCATCTCCTGGATGGTAATCCCTACTTATGGTTGGGAAATTGCCTTCTACATCGGTGCGTTTCCTGCCATCTGGGTATTTTATGTATGGAATAAGGTTCCTGAATCTGTATTGTATCTCATGAAAAAGGGCCGGATTCAAGAGGCCCATGAAGCGGTTTGTCAAGTTGAAAGAGCATTGGGCGTTCCGTGTGGTGAAATGCCGACAGCCGCTGATGCTGCACAATCGACAAAACCAGCGTTTACACTGGCCATGCTGTTCACTGGTCCTTATCTCAAAAAGACAATTTGTTTGTGGATCCTTTGGTTTGGCGTTATGTTCTCGTATTACGGAATTTTCCTGTGGTTGCCGACGCTGCTTGTGAAAGCCGGACATACCATGGTTAAATCGTTTGAGTTCGTTTTATGGATGACGGTGGCTCAGCTGCCGGGTTACTTCACTGCGGCTGCTCTTGTTGATAAAGTGGGACGAAAGCCGACCTTAGCGGCATTTCTCATCCTTTGTGCCGGGTCAGCCTATATGTTTGGCAACTCCACATCATACAATGAGATTTTGCTTTGGGGCTGTTTGATGTCCTTCTTCAATCTCGGCGCTTGGGGTCTGATGTACACCTATACGCCTGAAATGTATCCTACCGAAGCACGGGCCACCGGTACCGGTTGGGCAGGAGCTTGCGGCCGTGTGGGCGGCATGGCGGCGCCGTTGGTAGTTGGCGCTTTATTGACTGGCGCAAATGCGTTCTCTTTGATCTTTGCCTTATTTACCGGGGTATTAATTGTAATTGCCTTGAATGTCTTGATATTAGGTGAAGAAACAATGAATAAGTCACTCGGTGACAGTGCCCAAGGAACAACTACAGCAAAGTAAAGCAAAATAACTATTTTTACTGAGGGGCGAATGCCCCTCAGTAAAAACCAGTTACTGGTACAATCCAAAATACAATCCAAAATCAAAAATTATTAATGAAAAAAATGTTTTGAAATGAAAGCTGATGATTCTGAAGGCAATCAGTTCAGAGCTTTATATCTATATATCGTCTGAATATTAGCTGAAACTAACTTATCTCGAGAAGATCCTGTATCGGTAGGATTTCACAACAAGAGTGTGTAGGAACGGAAATAGTATGATGAGTAACTGGAGGAGAAAAAATGATTGTAATTAGCCAAGAATTATGCAAAGGTTGTGGTCTTTGCATAAAAACGTGTCCTGTAAACGCCGTTGAAATGGTGGAGAAAAAAGCGTATATTGGCGAGCAATGTGTAAGCTGCGGTGCATGTTTGCGGGTTTGTCCCTTTGCGGCCATCACCCGCAATGACGAGAGCGCTGCTGGAGCCATAGAGTGCCGGTCTTGCCCGGTGCAGTGTTCGATCAAGCCGGGGTTTTCCGGAGCGTGCCGGCGATACATCAATGCGGGAGGTGCGTTGATTAGGAATCGGCCGCTGGAAACAGAAAACAACCGGGCCGATAAGGTCAATCATCAACTGCCTGATCAACCGCTGATTACAGCTGTTGGATCCGGAACAGAGTATCCGTGCTGCAAACCGGCGCCGCACATTGTATCGGATAAGGTGAATGGCGTAGAAGTCGTTACTGTCGTTACGGAGGCGCCGCTGAGTTACAGTGGGGTAAAAGTTAAAATTGACTGCAATCATCATATCGGCGCTGAAGGAGCGAAAGTCTTGCGTGAGGGCTTGGTTGTCGGGATGGTGGATACAGAAGAATATGGTTCCAAAATGCTTTCGATCGGCGGAGCCAACACATTAAGCAGCGGTAAGGCCGGTTTTATGGCTGCCCGTACGATTGTCGAACTGGCGAATGAAGAAAGAGTCCTTCTGCAAGTTGAAAAAGGCAGTAAATTAGAACTTCAGGTTGGGTTCCCGCCAACTATTGACGGGGTACAGGAAAAGAAAATGCGGGTAGGCTGTGGCAGCGCTACGGTGGGGATGTTCGCCCGTCAGATGAGTGCGGTTGTTGGCGAAGCGATTGTTTTGGATCACCATGTGATCGGCCTCTTGTCCGAGCACCGTGCCGGCGAAGAAGTAGGCATGCAATTCAGCGGTGTAGTCGTAAATGGGCGAAAAAGTACACGCGGACGCTATTTTGGTGAATCCGGCAAAGGGTGGGGCGGAACCCACATCGAGAGAGCTGTCGATGCAGTGAAAAGTGTTGATATGAAAATTGGCAAAACGGGCATGAAAATTTTGGTAACAGAAACGACTGGCGAAAAAGCCGGGTTACTGGAAGTACAAAGTGACGGTACAGTAAAAGAAATTCCGATGACCGGTGAAGTTCAGGGATTGGCTGATTTGATTGCCAGTAATTGCGAGGATTCACGGGTATCGGCGATTTACGTAGGCGGGACCGGCGGAAGCGCCAGGGCAGGCGTCACGACATACCCGCGCAAACTATCCCAGGCCGTACATAATGGCGATGCAAAGCTGACGATCGGCGGCGCTCCGACCTTCATTCTGCCGGGTGGCGGCATCAATTTTATGGTGGACGTGGAAAAAGTAGTTCCCAAAGCCTTTACGTGGGTTCCGACACCGGCTACTGTCGCACCGGTTGAATACACGATTACCCGTAAAGCATACGAAGAAATTGGTGGTCATGTTAACAGCATTCGTCCGTTAAAAGACTTGCTTGCGGAGTTGAAAAAATGATTACAACACTACGCCCAGGACTAATCAAACTTGATTATGGTCCGATGCAAATGACTCTTCAAGCTGAATGTCAGGGAACTCCCTTGACGGAAGTGGCTCGAAATGGTGCAGAGCGGGCGATAGCAATACTCCGTGAACTGGCTGACTATAAACAAATTGCAGTTTTACCCCAATGCAAGCTGAAGAATTTGGATTCGCTCCCGCTGATCCTGCAGACAATGATAACGGCAGTCAGACAAAGTGGGGATGATACGCTGACTCCCATGGCTGCAGTTGCGGGGTCAATCGCCGGTTTAACCGCAGATTTCATCGCAGCAAACGGTGCGACGAAGGTCATTGTCAATAATGGCGGAGATCTGGCAATTCGTCTTTCGGACGACGAAACGACCACGGTAGGGATCGCGCCGGCTATTGGTTCAGCTTATACCCATACTATCCGTTTGCGGGCCGGCGATGGAATCGGCGGCATCGCAACCAGCGGACTTGGCGGCCGCAGTTTTACCAAAGGGATCGCATCTGCTGCGGTTGTAGCGGCTGCAACCGCAGGATTGGCCGACGCCTGCGCCACCAGTTTGGCTAATTCAACCTATATCCCGCACCAGAACATTAAAGTGACGTTTGCGGAACAGCTTGATCCGGACACGGATATTGCCGGACACCAAGTAGTTACCGAAGTGGGGCCGTTGCCGCCGGAAATATTAAAGCAGGCGTTGTATGCCGGCTGGGAAAAAGCAAATGGCTGGTTTAACAGCGGACAGATTATCGGAGCAGCATTATTTGTCGGAACCTTGGGTGTGCTTGTGCCGGAAAATTTTGCTGTTCCAACAGAATATGTCCAAATTGAAGAAGGTTTTCGGTGGAAGTTTGCAAAATAATCAGCTTCTCGATGGACGAGAAATAACAAAGGATGGAATAAAATGCAGTATGAATATTATTTGCATGTCTTGCCATTGCTTCACTTCTTATTCAACAAAGAGGTCGGCGTGACATTGACAGACCGGGAAAAGATCCTTTTGTATATGCCGGCCAAGAATCTGGATCTGAAATGCCCGGCTGGTTCAGAATTAATAGAGGGAACGGGTATTTACCGTGCGATCCATGAAGAGCGGCGGATTGTTGCCAAGGTGGATAAGAAATTTTACGGAATTCCATATATTGCAATGGCGATTCCAATCCAGGAACAGAGTGGAAACGTGATTGGTTCGATTGCGATTACCCAACCGGTGGATAAACAAGACGCCCTAAAACAGATGGCAAGTGAGTTAAGCGATAACCTTGCTACATTGGCTGCCACTACCGAAGAAATTTCGGCACAGACACAGGAAATTTCTGCAGTCAGCCGGAATTTGGCGCAACTGGCCCAAGAATCACAGGCGCGGGTTGCGCAAACAGATCAGGTTCTTGATTTCATTAAAAATATTGCCAGTCAGACGAATTTGTTGGGATTAAATGCTGCGATTGAGGCTGCCCGAGTTGGTGACCAAGGACGCGGGTTTGGTGTTGTGGCCGGTGAAATTCGAAAACTGGCAGTGGACAGCACAGAATCGACAAAGCAAATTGGCGCGATACTTCATGATTTGCGGACGGACAGCGATAATACTTACCAGCAATTGATCCATATTGATCAGGTGATTGGCCAGGTTGCCGAAGCGACGTCGCAGGCGGCCGGTGTGGTTCAAAAGGTGAGCGGAATGTCTCAGCAGCTTGACATGCTTGCGGAGACGCTGTGCGCTGATGACGATCTAAAGTAACGCGGGGAAATACGAAAAGTAAAGTGATATTTTGCCGCGATAGCGGCGCGAACATCAGGAGGAGGATAGTATGAGCTCATTTGAATATTATGCACCGGAAACGATGTCTGAACTGCTGGATATTTTGTCAGCAAATCAAGAAAACAGCAAAATTTTAGCCGGAGGGACGGACGTTACCGTTCATCTGCGGGAGGGGAAAATTGCTCCTCAATGCGTCATTGCGTTAAAAAAGGTATCAGACTTGAAAGGGATCTCTTTACAAGGGACGAACATAGTTATTGGGCCAATGACTACCTTTACTGAATTGGTTGAATCGCCAATTATTCGTGAAAATGCATGGCTATTGGCGCAGGCGGCTGTTTCGGTAGGATCACCGCAAATTCGCAATCAGGGAACCGTAGGGGGGAATATTGCCAATGCATCACCTGCGGGAGACAGTTTGCCTGCATTGATGGCCTTGGATGCGGTGTTGAAAATTATCAGTAAACGCGGTGAACGGGAAATGCCTTTGGAAAATTTTTACTTAGGCATCAGCAAAAACAAATTGGAAAAAGACGAAATAGTTGCCGGGATTAGTTTCCCTGTTTTGGAAAAAGGAACAGGCAGCGCTTTTGTAAAATTGGGACGTCGTAATGCACTGGCGATTTCAAGAATCAGTGCCGCTGCGATCATCGGCTATGATCATGCCGAAAATCTGATTACTAGTTGCCGAATTTCCGTAGGATCCGTCGCTCAAAATCCGTTTCGGGTTCGCAGTGCGGAGCAGATGATGTTAAGCTGTCCCTTAAATGCGGACAACCGCAATAAATGTATCACAGCGGCCTTTGAAGAGATGGCTGCGACTCTAGGCAAACGGGCTTCGGCTGTATACAAGCGAAAAGCGGGTCCGGAGATTGTTCGCCGCGCATTGGATGAAGCAATCCGCATGGCCGGAGGTTCCTGGGAAGCCGTAATTTAGTCAAAGATGACCCTGAGGTTTGAGGTGAGCCGCAGATGGAAAAAATAATTGTTGTTAAAAGTGGCGGCGATATAGCTACCGGAATTGCTCATCGCTTGTTTCGCAGTGGTTTTTTTGTTGTCATTACGGAAATTGCTCAACCCACTGTGATCCGGCGTACAGTATCGTTTGCAGAAGCAGTATATGCCGGCACGGTTGTGATTGAAGGTGTTGCCGCTAAGCGGACGGAGTTATCCGATGTTAACCGTTGTTTAAATGCAAGGATGATACCGGTCGTTGTCGATCCTCATGCGGATTGCATTGCCGAGTTAAAGCCATGGGCGGTCGTGGATGCGATTTTGGCAAAACAAAATACAGGTACTTCTATTCAAGATGCGGCCCTTGTGATTGGCGTTGGGCCGGGTTTCACTGCTGGGCAGGATGTTCATGCCGTAATAGAGACCATGCGCGGTCATGATCTTGGAAGGGTCATCACCAGCGGAACCGCTCAACCCAATACCGGTGTTCCCGGCGCGATCGGCGGCTATACCACAGAACGGGTTTTGCGAGCGCCTGTTGCCGGGGTGTTTGAAGGAGTTTGTAGGATTGGCGATTTGGCAGCGCGTGGCGATATTATTGGTTGGATCGGCCCGGAACCGGTTTATGCCACAATTGACGGTATCCTTCGAGGATTGCTGCAGGATGGATTGCAAGTGGACAAGGGAATGAAGATCGGTGATATTGATCCCCGCTGTCAGCCTGAAAACTGTCTGACCATCTCGGACAAAGCCAGAGCAGTCGGAGGCGGCGTATTGGAAGCTTTATTATGGTTGGGGGCGATTATTTGAATCAGTTTCAGCGGTTGCTGGAAGCGTCCCGCCAAGGGATGCTGGTATCAATAGTAACACTGGTGGCGACACCGGAGAGTGAAGCTTCCCATGTAGGGCAGATGCTTATTTTGTATCCTGACGGAACAACGAACGGCTGTATGGTAGATGAGGAAATTACTAGGCGAGTTATTGAAGCGAGTAAAAAAAACCAAACCAAGAGACCTTTTCTCTATGAACTTTTTATAGAGGATAGAGGGACCTACACACTGTTTTTTGATGGGTTGACGAATAATTATGAAGCGGTTGTTTTTGGCGGTGGTCATATCAGTCAACCCTTAGTTGAGATCCTTGGGCTGTTGGACTTCAAGGTTACTGTGGTGGATGATCGGCCTCAGTTTGCCAACGCGCAGCGGTTTCCTAAAGCCCAGCAAGTTTACTGTGCCGATTTTGCTGCGATTGCAGCGGCCGGAACTGTTCAAATCAACCGCCATACAGCGGTTATTATCATCACAAGGGGCCACCAGCATGATTTGGATTGTCTGCGGGCCATGTTAAATACAGAAGCAGGATATTTAGGAATGATTGGGAGCCGTCGCCGCATCATTGGCGTATTTGATCTGCTTCGCAGCGAAGGAGTGTCAGAAGATTCTCTTGCTCAAGTGAAAGCGCCAATTGGACTGGATATTGGCGCACAGACTCCGGCAGAGATCGCAGTCAGTATTGCCGGCGAAATTATAGCAGTTTTTCGCGGCGGTGCAGGCCGTTCACTCAGTCAGCGCTAGGAGGAATACATCATGGATGAAAAATTATTGCCTCTGATTTGCCGCGCCAAGCAGGATGGCGATATCGCTGCATTGGTTACGATTATAAAAACGCGAGGCTCAACGCCGCGCAAAGCAGGCAGCCAGATGCTGGTGATGTCTGACGGAAAAATTCACGGTACCATTGGCGGAGGATGCGGCGAAGCCGAGGCAAGGAAATGGGCTTTGCTCGCTTTGGATACGGAAAAAGCAATGCTGCACACAGTTGCCATGGACAATGATGTGGCCGCACGCGAAGGCATGGCCTGCGGCGGTGAAATGGATTTGTTTATTCAAGTTTTAGAGTGACAATTGCGGTTTGACGAGTGGAGGCTTAAATGGTTATGCGGGATAATAAAACATCACAGCCATCAAGTGAATATGACGCCAACGTGAGTAAGACGATCCCTTATTATATGTTATTTCATGAAGAGACGATCAAGCTTGTGAAAGCCTGCGGGGCAGTGAATGGGTCTTGGCTGGACACGGGCTGCGGGACGGGGAACTTTATCCTTAAGGCGAAAGAACATTTCCCCGGCATACAATTTATTGCTGCGGATCCAGCAAAAAACATGCTGGAAATTGCTCAAGAAAAATGTTCGGAAATGAATATTCCCTGTATTTTGGCAGGGACGGAAGAGCTAAACCAGGAGGGACCTTTTTCGGTTATTACAGCTATTTTGGCACACCATTATTTGGATGAAATGATGCGCAGGAAGGCTACGAAAAATTGTTATGCCATGCTGAAGCCGGGAGGCGTTTATGTTACGTTTGAAACGATTCGCCCGGCAACGGAGGCAGGAACAAAAATTGGGCTTAAACGGTGGCGGGATGCGCAAGTGGCGAATGGGAAAAGCGCCGAAAGCGCGGATAAGCATGTGAGTCGGTATGGGACGGAACTTTTACCGATTACGATTGATGCGCATCTGGCGTTGTTAAAAGAAACCGGTTTTTCGACAGTTGAAATTTTATGGGTATCAGGAATGCAGGCTGGATTTTACGCAATAAAATAAATAGAGACTTACTTTACATGGAGCTTTGATTTCCATTAAACATAAAACAAAGCAAACAGGAATCAGACAACAAAACGATGTCTATTCCTGTTTGCTTTGTTTCGTCCATCAGAAGGTATAAATTTTCCTCTACGCACAGACTGTAAGCTCCCTTATGAAGGGGTCGACAGTCTGCAGCTTGAAATAAGTGCGACTAAACTTCAGATGGCGGTAACCATCTGAAGCAAGTCTTGTATATCTGGTGTACATAATTGCAACCAGCGGTTTTCGCCGTCGCTTTCAAAGCTCAGCGCAAACCGGGTTTTATACTAGTAGAAGGAAAGAGTGAGTGACAGCTAATTGATGAAATAATCAGGGGAGAATTCCATGCTGTTTAGCCAATCTTCATAAATGGCGTAGATTTCTTCTATTGTATAAGTAGTTTCCAGTCTGCAGATCATCTCATTGATTTCTTCGGGGATAGGATGAGTAGAAGTTGTGTTTTTCATGGTTCATTCTCCTTTCATTTTAAACAAAAAAACCTCCGCACCAAAGTTGCGAAGGCTTCATTGCCTAATAATTCTTCTATTAATTGAATATTAGCAAAAAATCTTGCAATTGTCAAATGTATTTTGAAAATATCGTATTATAAAATACATTATTGCTTTGGGTCTGCTAATGTGCGATAAGAACATATTCGACATATGGATTGGTTTCAAAAAATCTTTGCGTAGTTTTATGGCCAGGATCGCCTGCATAGTTTCGGGAAGGAACTTTGCCAATAACGGAGAATATAGGGAAAATGTAGAAAAATACAAGTTCCGAATTATTGTTGGGCAGGTGTGATATGCGATGGATCTGATTTTGGGATTGACCAGTATCACAATGGTTGTTTTGATTGGTGCAGTCAGTCCAGGTCCCAGTTTCTTGCTGGTAGCTCGAATTTCTATTTCTCAGTCGCGGCGAAATGGGATTTTTGCAGCTGTCGGGATGGGAGTTGGCGGGGCAGCATTTGCTATGCTGGCGCTGCTGGGTTTAAAAGCCGTTTTTGTCAGTATTCCCTGGCTTTATATTGTTCTTAAGGCGCTTGGCGGAACTTATTTGCTTTACATCGGTGTGCAAATTTGGCGTGGAGCCAGTGCGCCGATCCGTGTGCAACCGGTTGATTGCCAAGAAAAACGTACAGGTTGGAATTCTTATGTTACCGCGTTGTTTACTCAACTGAGCAATCCGAAACCGGCTGTCTTTTATGGGAGCATTTTTGCTGCGCTTTTGCCGCAAACGACATCTTGGCAGTTTTCTCTCGTGCTCCTGTTGTTAGTATTTTTGGTTGAAACGGCTTGGTACAGTGTTGTTGCCCTTCTTTTGTCTTCTGCGGCTCCCCGGGCAGCGTACCTGCGGTCTAAGTTCTGGATTGACCGGGTGGCGGGTGGAATTATGGGACTGCTTGGTGTAAAGCTCATTACTTCAACTGATGCAGTGGTTTAGTGTATTTAAATGCAAAATGAGGTGACGAATGTGTTTTTGCAGCAAATGGATGTTACCCGTTCGGAAGTTTTGCGGCTTATTGATGAGCAGCTTGAAGGGATTTTCCTGCCTCTGTTGAACTCGACTGATTTGTTAAAAAATGAGACCGTGGATGAGCAACAGCGTAACTTGAGCAGTAAAGCGATTGCTCAATGGCGCGAGATATTGCAAAGTGAACGGTATAAAGTGGACCGGTTGGAAGCGTCTTTTGTTGTCATTGGCACAATGAAAGCCGGCAAATCAACAACGATCAACACGATTGTCGGAGCAGAAGTCCTGCCGAACCGTAATCACCCCATGACCACCTTGCCTACCGTGATACGCCACTACCCTGGGAAAAAAGAACCGGAATTGTTTTTCCCGGATCCTCGGCCGATGAACGATTTGATTGTTCAACTGCGTTCTGCGCTTCGGGAAGCGGAAATACGGGGCGAATTGGAAAAACTGACTTTTTGCGCTACCGATGATGGCAAAGAGTTAGTGCAAAAAATAGTGGACGGATCCTTTGAAGAAGTGTGCGGTCATTATAAGGGACAGGGCCAAATTTTCGATTTCTTAAAAAACATTAATGATATTTGGCGTTTATGTATTAGTGAAGGAATCGGGATCGATATTGACGCTTGTCTGAGTCAATATGACGATATCCAAAAATTTCCTTCCATCGAAATCGAGTTTACTCATTTGAATGGGCAAGATTATGGAATCCAAAATGGAAAGTTTGCACTCATCGATACTCCGGGAACGAATGAGGCGGGGCAGACTTTCTTGAAAAAAATCGTGCGCGAGCAACTGGATAAAGCGTCTGCAGTGGTGGCGGTACTGGACTATACGCAACTGAACGCAGAGGCCGAGGCGGATGTTCGCCGGTCTTTAAGTTCAGCTGCCAGTGTTAAGGGTGACCGATTGTTTGTGTTTGTCAATAAATTTGATCAAAAAGATCGGCATGGCATGGATGTCGAAACTTTGCGCAGCTATGTAGCAAAGCAATTGTTCGAAGGAAGAATGGCCGAAACCCGTGTGTATCCGGTATCCAGCCGTTATGGATACTTAGCTTCCAAAGCCCTGGAAGAATTACAGATGAACGATCGCCTGCCCGATTATACAGTTAACCCGTGGGTGGACGATTTTATCGCGGTTGCATTAGGGGCATCGTGGGAAGACGAGGACATTGATTTGGCAGAATTGAAAAATCGGGCGCAAAAGCTGTGGCGTAACAGCCGATTTGACGCGCCGCTGGCCGATGTCGTTAAAGCCAGCTATGCCAATTGTGCCAGCATGAGCCTGCGAGCGGCATTAGATAAAATACTGGAATATAACAAACGGATCATTGAGAGTTTGCAGTTGCGGCAAAATGCTCTGAATACAAACGCTGCGATCATTGAGGACAGTATTCAGTCGTTAAATGAAAAGATACTTTTGATTGAGGCTTCAAAAGATGAGGCACGGAAGCTGATTGATGAAAGTGCCAAAACATTACAAAACAAGATTTTTCAACTCTTCGGAAAAATCGACAAAATTGTTAAAGATGAAATAGAGCTTGTTTTTGAACGGGAAAATTGGATAACGCGGCGATTAACACCATTTATTGGCACTTCAAAACAAGAAAAAACCGGACAAGTGAACCCATATATGCGCAATGGTTTTTCCACACAGGCTGAGGCGAATCAATTCATCGACAAATTGATTGCTGCCGGTGCGGAAACAATTGAACCGCAGTTTCAGGAAATGCATGAAATGATCGAAACTGCCGTAGAGGAATTGGTAACTGGAGTATGGACCGGTGTTGGGAACCGGCTTGATAAAGCGCTGCATGCGGTAGAAAGAAACTTAAATGAAACATTTTCGGTAGAGGTGGACTTTCCCAAGCCGAATGTAGGGGCTATTCAGATCGATTTTAACAGTTTGTACCAATCTTCCATAAAAGAAGATACAATCATCCGGACAAATACGAAGTTTGAACGGAAATGGTACACATTATGGAGCCGCAGGCATAAGGTCGTATATCAACATCAGGAACATGTATATTGCGTTTATACGAAGGATGTAGTCGAACAATTGCAGGAAAAGGTAAAAAAAGATCTTGATATCTTATGGATCACTCTGGATAATTATATGCGCCGGGAATTTAAGCCGGCAATCAACAATTATTTTATTGAAACCGCGGACTACTTGAAACGATTTAGCGGAGACCTTTCTGATTCCATTCATGATAAAACATTGCAAAGTGAGCGATTGGAAAATTTGCTTTCCACCATTAACAGCATTTTAGCCAGGGCCTACGCACAACAGGAAAAAGCACAAACTGTGGAGAAAAAAATGCCTGATCAGAGGATTGACCAGAATGTTAGCTGAATTTGCGGAAAAATTGCCATGACAAGGGAAGGTATTCTTTTAGGAGGTAAAAGATGTCTGGTAAAATCGATTTATCCATTTTTGAAAAGTTTGCTTTTGATTATCAACCGGTAGGGGTAAAGTTTTTGTTGGCAAAACCGGAAGGGATGAACCAACTCGATCGTTCTGCGGCTTTTTGCGAAATGCTTAAAATAGCGCAAGAGGCAGAACCTTTTTATGCAGCAAAAGAAAATCAGGAGTGTGCAGCAGCACCGATTTTATTGGGAATGAAGGATCCTGATCCTGTTTTCGAAAGCGGACAAATTGGGCCGAAACTCGGGGTGTATGAAGATCCGCGTGCGAACCGCAGGATTTATCAAACGATGCCAAAATTGGCCAAGGGCAGCGTCAACTATACTGCTTTTTCTTCTTTGGCAAAACTGTCATTTGACCCTGATTTGCTCATTATCACCGCCAAACCCAGCCAGGCGGAAATAGTGTTCAGGGCTGCGGGATACAAGACAGGCAGTGGTTGGAACGCGAAAGGCACTACGGTTTTGGGATGCGCATGGCTATATTTGTACCCATACGTGCATGGCGAAGTCAACATGATGGTTACCGGTCTTCATCACGGTATGAAGGCGAGAAATTTATTTCCTGAGGGCTTGTTGTTATTATCGCTGCCGTTTGATGTGCTGCCGGGAATTGTAGACAGCTTAAAGACGATAACCTGGGATCTGCCCCAATACCATTGGGGCCAGGAAATGCATTGCAAACGAATGCAAGAGATCGCTTCCGAAGTGCGACAAGAACTTTTACGATAGTGCTGGTGCATACAAAGCTTTCGTGGATTTTGCCACGGAAGCTTTTTTAGTCTATCAGAAAGGATAAATTTTGTCTGATGGACATAAGTTCAACCAACGGCTTTCGCCGTCGTTTTTCTAATTTTTTTTTTGCCGCTTTCGTTGTACAATGTATACAAAATCCAAGACGTGTTGCGATAAGATTGTATAATTCCCGGCAGCGGGTATTTTTGAAGGTAACTTTGACATTAAGAGAGAACAAAAGAAATACATGAAAAAATTAAGGGGTGTGGGTTGGTATGGAAGGACGCGATAAAATTACGATACTGCATGGGGCAAAAAATGAATATGTGAACCTTTCTCCAGCAGCATTGGTGAATATGGCAATCATTCGCGGCGAAGGAATGCTTACAAATACAGGCGCTTTACGCGTGGAAACGGGCAAATATACAGGACGATCGCCGCATGACAAGTTTATTGTAAAATCGCCGAAGACAGAGCAGGTGATTGATTGGAGCGCCAATAAACCTTTTTCGGAAGAGCAGTTTACTCAACTATATAATCGCATGATGGGGTATATACAGAACCGCGATATTTTTGTTTTTAACGGCTATGCAGGAGCCGACCGGGAACAATGTGTTGCAGTGCGCTTTATTAACGAGTTTGCCTGGCAGAATTTATTCGTACATCAATTGTTTATCCGCCCGGAAAAAACAGATACAAATTTTGCGGCTGATTTCACTTTAATTTGCCTGCCGGAATTCAAAGCAATAGCGCAAGTGGACGGTACGAATTCTGAAGCCTTCATTATCTTGAATATGGAAAAACGGATCGTGCTTATTGGCGGAACGCACTATGGCGGAGAAATGAAAAAATCGATATTTACTCTGATGAATTTTTTACTGCCTGCCCGGGGAGTTATGCCCATGCACTGCTCGGCTAATGTTGGCGAAGAAGGCGATGTGGCCTTGTTTTTTGGTCTCAGCGGCACGGGAAAAACAACACTTTCGGCTGACCACAAGCGAGGCTTGATCGGTGATGATGAACATGGATGGAGCGACAGTGGAATTTTTAACTTTGAAGGTGGTTGCTATGCGAAGTGCATTCGCCTTCAAGCAGAAACAGAACCGCAAATTTGGGAGGCCATCAAGTTTGGCGCTGTGTTAGAAAATGTAGTAGTGGATAATCATTGTATGGTGAACTACGATTGTGATTCGATCACAGAAAATACCCGGGTAGCATATCCTATCGATCACATTTCCAATGCTGTTTCCCCGAGCTTGGCCGGACATCCCAAAACGGTGATCTTTTTGACAGCAGACGCCTTTGGCGTATTGCCGCCGATTGCAAAATTGACAAAAGAGCAGGCCATGTATCACTTCCTTTCCGGGTATACCAGTAAGGTTGCTGGGACAGAGCGAGGAATTACTGAACCGGAAGCCACATTCTCGGCTTGTTTTGGCGCGCCTTTTTTGCCGCTATCGCCATTAACGTACGCGAAATTGCTGGGAGAAAAACTGGAACAGCATGATACGAATGTATTTTTGATTAATACGGGCTGGTCGGGCGGACCTCATGGAGTTGGCAAACGGATCAAACTGTCTTATACCCGTGCAATGGTAAGTGCGGCGTTAGAAGGACAGTTGAATAGTGTTGCGTATGAAATGGACCCGGTTTTCAATGTGTTCGTGCCGCAATCTTGTCCGGGAGTGGATGCAAGATTGCTCAATCCTCGCAATACATGGGACGATAAAACGGCTTATGACCTCATGGCGAGGAGATTAGCTGGATTATTTGCGCAAAATATCAATCGTTTTGCAGCGCAAATTCCACCAGAGATCCTGGCTGCCGGTCCTGAAGCATAAAATAACTCAAAAATCTGTTCGAATTTTCCCGGCCACTTAGGCGGATTTTTTGGACCCTATTTTGTCGGTTTCCTCAAAGATTTTACCGGTTCCACTAACGCAAGCATGTACTTCCTTGCCTCCTTTGCGATTTTGGGGACGCTTTCTGTGCTTGCCATCCCGTCCAAGCAAGTTAGCGCCGATTCTTTGAAAACTTCTAAGCAGTAGAGTTGGATTGATAAGCGGCAGAAATGTGCTAAGAAAAGCATATTTCTGCCGCTTTGCGTTAGGGAAGAATTCGTTCATCACTCATGAGCAGGAGAATTCACGCCAATGAAGAAAAAGAAAGATTATTAAGAAAATTTAGCTGACAGGCAGTGAATTCGAACGGGTGCAACTGGGGCTAATTATGACAGGATGAGCAGGTGCAAGAAGCCGAAAAAAGTTAGAATAAGCAGTACTGTTCGTTAGAATGAAAAGGAGGATGCCATGAAAAAAATAATTATCATGGGCGGCGGACCAGGCGGCTATGTTGCTGCGATCCGGGCCGCACAATTGGGAGCCGAAGTCCATCTGGTGGAAACGGACAAGTTAGGTGGAACCTGCCTCAACGTAGGCTGTATACCGACCAAAGCCGTGTTGCATACAGCTGAACTTTATCAGGAAGTGTTGAAAGGCGCCAGCATTGGCCTTTTGGCTGACAACATCCGTGTTGATTGGCCGGCGGTTATGAAACGCAAGCAGCAAGTCGTACGACGACTGGTGGGCGGCGTAGACGGACTGTTAAAAGCCAACAAAGTCACTGTTCACAAAGGAAAAGGAACCTTGGTTGATCCTCGTACCGTGGAAGTCAATGGAGCGGAGACGAAAAAAATCATTGGGGACGCCATCATCATCGCCACCGGTTCGGAACCGGTCAAGCTGAAATTCCCCGGAGCCGATCTGCCTGGAGTGATTGACAGTACGGCTGCCCTCAGCCTGGAAAAAATACCGAAATCCATCGTCATTATCGGCGGAGGAGTGATCGGTGTTGAATTTGCAGCCATGTTCAGCGCCTTTGGCGCCAAAGTCACTGTTGTGGAAATGCTGCCGCAGATCCTGCCGCCGATTGACGGTGAGATCGCTGTGCAAGTCCGACAGGAACTCACAACGCAGGGCGTGCAGTTTCTTACCGAAGCCCGCCTGACGGAAGTTGTCCGGCAGGGAGAAGGATTATGCGCCAAGGCCGAGGTCAATGGCGTCATTCAGGATCTGCCGGGAGAACTGGTTCTTGTCGCTGTCGGCCGGCGTCCCCGCACGGAGGGAATTGGCCTTGAAGCTCTGGGCATTGCAACAGAGCGCGGCAAGATCAAAGTCGATGCAAATTTCATGACCAACGTGCCGGGAGTCTATGCGATCGGCGATTGCAACGGGATGATGATGCTGGCTCATGCCGCATCGGCGCAAGGTCATGCCGCCGCGGAACACGTTCTTGGGCACGAAGCTTTCTATGCAGCCAATATTGTTCCGTCCTGCATCTACACCAGTCCGGAAGTCGGCGGTGTTGGTATGACGGAAGAACAAGTTGCGGCCCAAGGGATTGCTTACAACGTAGGCCGTTTCCCGCTTGCAGGCAATGGAAAGGCGATGATTGAGTGCGGCGGAACCGGAATGATCAAAATCATTGCCGGCGCCAAACACGGAGAAATTCTCGGCGTTCATATTTTTGGCCCGCGAGCGACAGACATGATTGCGGAAGCTGCCCTGGCGATCCGCCTGGAAGCAACGGTCGATGAATTAATCAGTACGATCCACGCCCATCCGACCGTGAGCGAGGCGGTGGGGGAAGCGGCATTAGCCGTGACCGGCAATGCGATCCATTGGCCGCCTGGGGTGAAACGCGGATAGTAAAACTATAAGCATAATGGGTTATAACAATCATGCACTCAGATAAGAAGCGGCCCTTTTCTGCAGGGTCGCTTTCACTTGTTTTATACGATAACCGCAAAATACGTTTTTGCAAAACTGGTCCGTTCAATGGAAACGATATTGACGATATCAACGGTTATGCAGTAAAATAAAGGGAAACACAAATTTTAATAGGATACAATGTTGCAGGAAACGCAGCACTTGAAGGAGATAGAAACAGTGGAAAGCAGAACAATGGACTATTCTAAAGTCACTATGTCGGTTGTCATGATGGCAGATCAGGCAAATCTTTATGGAAATATTCATGGCGGCGAAATTCTCAAGGTAATGGATACCGCAGCTGGAGTTGCCGCTCACAAGCATGCACGCAGTATTGTTGTAACCGCGATGATAGACGAAGTGACATTTCATCTCCCGATACGGGTTGGCAATTTGGTCACATACCATGCGCAGGTAATTTATGCAGGGAAAACTTCCATGGAGGTAGCGGTTAATGTGACGATAGAAGATCTGTACAAAGACCAGTCAACACAAAAAGCCTTAACCGCGTTTTTTACGATGGTTGCCATAGGAAAAGATGGAGTACCGAAGCCGGTCCCATCTCTTCAACCGTTGACGGAAGAAGAACGGCGTTTGTTTGAACAGGGCCGCAAACGTTACTTGCGCCACAAAGAAATAAGAGAGCAAATTGGAATCTGCGGCTGAAGATAATCGGTATTGGCAGAATGGGCATTCATATTGACAATGGCGACAATGGTATGCTATTATCGATGTACAATTTAATAGGAACTCTTATCCAGAGTGGTCGAGGGACTGGCCCAATGACACCCGGCAACCGGCTTAATCGCAAGGTGCTAAATCCAGCAGGAGAAATCCTGACAGATGAGAGGAAGTGAGCTTGTTAAAAAGAGCCCCTTTCATCATTTGAAAGGGGCTCTCGATTTGCTCTTTCATCGGACGACAATTCGAATTGAATAATGGAGGAATGAATATGCCAATAAAAATACCAAATCAACTGCCCGCCACCAGCATATTGGAACAGGAAAACATTTTTGTCATGTATGAAGACCGGGCATATCAGCAGGATATCCGGCCTCTCAAGATATTGCTTTTGAATCTCATGCCTACAAAGATCATCACTGAAACCCAATTGCTGCGCCTCCTGGGCAATTCGCCGCTGCAAATCGAGGTGGATTTTATTTATACAGCCAGTTATGAACCAAAAAACACGGCTCAAGAGCATTTGATTAAATTTTACGAGACGTTCGATGATGTCAAAGACCGCAGCTATGACGGCCTGATTATCACCGGTGCGCCCGTTGAGCAGATGCCGTTTGAGGAGGTAGCATATTGGGACGAACTTTGCAGAATCATGGAGTGGAGTAAGAAACACGCATACTCAACTCTTCACATTTGTTGGGGCGCGCAAGCGGCGCTATACTACCACTATGGTATCCCCAAATACGATTTACCGCAAAAAATGTTTGGCGTTTTTCCGCATACGGTCAATGTAGAGCATGAAAAGCTATTTCGTGGTTTTGATGATATCTTTTATGTTCCCCATTCCCGGCATACCCATGTAATACGGGAGGATATTGAAAAAATTCCCAAGTTGAGTATTTTATCAGAATCGGAAAGCGCCGGCGTTTATGCTGTAGCGAATACCAAACGCAGGCAAATCTTTATTATGGGGCATTCTGAATACGATCCGCTTACGTTAAAAACCGAATATGACCGGGATATCGGGTTAGGGCAGCCGATTAATATTCCTGACAATTATTATCCTAATGACGATCCAGCGAAAGTGCCGTTGGTAAGATGGCGCAGCGCTGCCAATTTGCTTTTTTCCAACTGGCTTAACTATTATGTATATCAAGAAACACCGTATGATCTTGCCATCCTTGAAAGCAAGCAGGAAAATGAATGAAAATGACAAAAAGACTGAAGAAAACGGTGCAAGCCGTTTCTTCAGTCTTTTTGTAAAAAAACCATTTAAATCATTTATTGGGCATAATAATTAATCAGACAACCGGATAATATGATCTCCCTATCATCTGCGGAAAGATTGTCAAGGCCTAGTTCGATCGCGGCACTACCATGTTCGTTGATGACAAAAGCAGGAATTTTTGTTGCGCCGTTTTTGACGTTTTGCCGGATGTCCGGAATAAAGATCATATCATCGACACATAGCTTTTCGATATTGCTTCGGGCCATAGTGAAAGGAAGCATTCCCCAATTAATCATGTTGCTGCGATACCGTTTGGTAGCATATTCGACGGCGATGTTGGCGTCGCCGCCGAGCACCCGTTGGCAGGAAGCAGCCTGTTCCCGGGCGGATCCGTCTCCCGGCTTCATGGCGACAATCGCGCTGCCGATACCCGTATCTTGTGCAATCTGCGATACTTGTTTCGCGGCTATGAGCCCTGCTTTTACCAACAGCGAAAATACTTCTTCCAGGCAAGGTGAAGCTTCATTGCCCGTTATCAGATCCTGACGCTGTGTTTCGCATGACTGGATCGCCTTCGCTCTGCCAACATAAGCGGGATCTTTGCGGGATAATGTGAATTCTGCAAGTTTGAATGGATTGGAACGGTAGGACGATGTCTCGCCGGAAGGAATTAATTCATCCGTAGTGGTTACCGGATCATGAATCACCGATGCTATTTTGAGCAGTAAGTTTTTGGGAAGCGGACGTATTTGCGGCCAGTTGGCAATATTAGGGCCAAACGTTAGGCTTTCCTCCGGTTTGGCTTTGCCGAACCCCTGATAGACCCGTTTGTCGTAAACTTGTTTGTCAAACCGGTAACTTACCGGCGTTTCGACAAAGCCGATTTCCGTAGCCGGGGTCAGAATGCCTCCGTTCATGGCAGTTGCGGCGATAGATCTAGCGTCCATCAATGCAACGGAAGAGATTTGGCCGTTCGCTGGATTGGATCCTTCCCGATTTGGAAAATTACGGGTGGCATGACGAATGCTAAGCTGGTTATTGGCTGGAGTATCACCGGCGCCAAAACAAGGACCGCAGAACGCAGTGCGAATAACGGTTCCTGCAGACATCAGCCGTTGAACAGAATGGTTGTTCATTAATTCGGAAAAAATGGGTTGGCTGGCAGGGTAAACACTGAGTCCAAAGTCGCCATTTCCAATCGACTTCCCTTCCAAGATTGCTGCCATCGCAGTGATGTTTTCAAAAGTTCCTCCTGAACAGCCGACGACAACGCCTTGATCGACTTTTACGCGCCCGTCAACAATTTTGTTTCTCAAGTGAAAAACCAAATTAGGATTTTCAAGTTGTTGTTGTCCCTCCGCTTCCACTTTATGGAGAATTTCATCGGCATTTCGAATGACATCGTCAATTGCATACGCATTGCTCGGATGAAATGGCAAGGCGATCATCGGTACGATGCGGCTAAGATCCACTTTCACCACACTGTCATAATAGGCCACAGCGGCGGGTTCAAGCTTGCGATATTCATTGGCACGCGCGTGGATCTTGCAATATTCCTCAACTAATGCATCTGTCCGCCAAATTGAGGATAAGCAAGTTGTTTCCGTTGTCATCACATCAATCCCGTTGCGGAAATCAACAGAAAGATTACTTACGCCGGGACCTACGAATTCCATGATTTTATTTTTCACAAAACCATTTTTAAAGACAGCAGCGATGATGGCCAATGCCACGTCTTGCGGGCCAACTCCGTTGATTGGTTTGCCTTCCAAATAAATGGCAGTTATTTCAGGGTAAGAGATGTCATAGGTTCGTTTTAATAGCTGCTTGGCGATCTCCGGCCCGCCTTCGCCAATAGCGATAGTCCCTAATGCACCATAGCGGGTATGGCTGTCGGAGCCAAGGATCATTTTCCCGCAACCGGCCATCATTTCACGCATATATTGATGGATGACTGCTTGATGGGCAGGAACAAAAATACCGCCATACTTCCGGACGGCCGATAATCCGAATACATGATCGTCTTCGTTGATTGTTCCGCCTACGGCGCAAAGGCTGTTGTGACAATTCGTCAAAACATACGGGACAGGAAACTCCTTTAGCCCGCTGGCGACTGCTGTCTGGATAATTCCTACATAAGTAATATCATGCGATGCCAGCGCATCAAATTTCAGTTTTAAATTGCGCTGATCATTTGTTGTGTTATGGGAAGATAAAATTTGGTAGGCAATTGTGCCTGTACGGGCGATCTCTTGTGTGATCCCGTTGTTGGACAGAGGTGCAAGTTTTGCGTGGAGCAGCCGGTTATTTATTTCCGCTATATCCAGCTTGTCGGCGTCTTCCAGCAGCAATGCGCCGTTTAAAAGATAATTTCCTTTTGCAATTAATTCAATCATTTTTTTCCCCCGTTCTCCCAAGATCGTCTAGAGTTTACTGATGATGGCATTTGCCATTTCAGTAGTTGTTGATTTTCCGCCTAAATCGGGAGTTAATACTTGTCCCTCCATGAGAACCGCTTCGGTTGCGGAGCGAATGCGTGAAGCGATTGCGTTTTCACCGATATGTTCCAGCAGCATCAAGCCGGATAAGAGCATTGCGACCGGATTGGCAATGTTTTTGCCTGCGATATCCGGTGCGGTTCCGTGGACTGCTTCAAAAATAGCGCAGTTTTCTCCGACATTAGCGCCTGGGACGACGCCCAAACCGCCTGCCAATCCGGCGCAAAGATCGGAAATAATATCACCGTAAAGATTAGGAGCCAAAAGAACATCATATTTTTCCGGGTACATGACCAGTTGCATACACATGTTGTCGACAATCACTTCTTCATAGGTCAGATGTGGGTACTGAGCGGCAATTTCTCTAGCGCAGTCAAGAAAAAGTCCGTCCGAACATTTCATAATATTTGCCTTGTGCACGGCGGTAACTTTTTTGCGTCCCTGTGAAGCGGCATAACGAAATGCTGCTTTTGCGATGCGCAAAGATGCTTTTTTTGTGATTATTTTGATGGATTCAGCAGCTTCGTCGCCCACCTTGTGTTCAACGCCGGCATATAAATCTTCGGTATTTTCACGAAAGATGACCAAATCGATATCTTGATAACGGCTTTTTATTCCTTTTAATGATTTTACAGGCCGCAAATTGCAATATAAGTCAAAGGATTGTCGCAACGTCACATTAATGCTGCGATACCCTTTGCCGATTTGAGTCGTTAAAGGCCCTTTCAGGGCTAAACGGTTTTGCTGAATACTTCGAACAGTGGCCTCGGGCAGAGGATCGCCGGACTGGCTGATTCCAGCCTGTCCGGCAAAACAGATCTCCCATTCAATCGGGGCTTGAGCCGCCGAGAAAATTTGTTGTACGGCCTGGGAAATTTCCGGCCCGATTCCATCACCGGGGATTAGTGTCACTTTAGGCATTGTGACGCCTCCTGTCTCATAATGTTGGCAGTAAATTGCACTTGAAAATTTAATCGTTATTCTGTTGCCGCTTTTTTGTGGTGGCGCACATAATCATCGAACAGATAGATTAACTCTTTATCAAACACGGTGCGCTTTAGATTAACCGACAGCGCTCTTACTTCTGAGAGAATATGTGCGGTTGCCGCATCATCGAGCTCAATACCGAATTCGCGGAATTTTTTTACTATGGAAGCAGAACCAGAGTGTTTCCCAATGATGATTTGCCGTTCCAGGCCGATTTCTTCCGGCTTAAACACTTCATAAGTCAAAGGATTTTTGATAGCGCCATCAACGTGAATGCCAGATTCATGCGCAAACATATTAGAACCAACGATGGACTTCCAGATCGGCACGATCCGCCCGGAAGCGCGGGAGACATATTCACAGGCTTCTTTGAGTTTTGAAGTATTGTAGGGGACGTTTTTGTTTTGGAACACATATTTCAGCGCCATGACAACTTCTTCCAAAGCTGCATTTCCGGCCCGTTCGCCAAGTCCGTTGACGGTTACGCCGATGAAGCGGGCCCCCGCCTGCATGCCGGCCATTGCATTCGCAGTCGCCATGCCAAAGTCGTCGTGCGTATGCATCTCGATATCAATGTCCACTTTTTGCCGCAAAGATTGAATATTATTGAAAGCGCGAATGGGGTCTAGGGTTCCGATCGTATCGCAGTAACGCAAGCGGTCAGCTCCGGCTTGTTTCGCAGCTGTGGCAAATTGTACGAGGAATTCTTCATCACTCCGTGAAGCGTCTTCTGCGTTGACGGATATATACATCCCCTGAGACTTAGCATATTCGGTTGCTTTGACCATGCTTTCCAACACCTTTTCCCGGGAAGACTGCAGCTTGTATTTAATATGAATATCCGATGTAGAAATGGAAATAGCCACGGCATCGACGCCGCAGTTGATGGAGGATTGAATATCTTTGATATTGGCGCGGTTCCAGCCCATGATGCTGGCTTTTAAACCGAGTTTTGCGATGGCCTTAATGGCCTCCGCTTCGTCGCCGCCCATAATCGGGATGCCGGCTTCAATTTGATCAACGCCGATTTCGTCCAGAAGTTTGGCAATATAGATTTTTTCGTTGTTGGCGAATACCACGCCTGCCGTTTGTTCTCCATCGCGCAGAGTGGTGTCAACGATGTATAAATTTTTTCCTTCTTCCAGTTTATTACAGGTTTTTGATTTGACTATTGTCATTGTATTTCCTCCTCAATAATATTAAATATATGATTATGCGGTGAAAAGATGTATTATTACAAGGGAATATAAATAAAAAAGCCTTTACAGAAAATCGCACCTACGACCTTCCGCAGAGGCTTTTTTCCCCACGGTGTAATGCATTGTTGCATCTGTGCCGCTCGGTTCAGGCCAGCGTAATTGCTGCGGATCCCTAGGCACACTCGTTGACAGTTGAAAAATATTCATTTTTGGGCCTCCATTTGAAGCAGTGGCTTCGGCAGCATCGGTTGTTCACGAATGCGGTTTTCATGTGCGTTGATTAATATTCGGCAAATAAGCCCAGCTCGAATTCCTGTAACTTTAATTCTTCTTCCAAAATATCAAGATCCAACTCTCTTTCTTCATTCTCATCGATGCAATGAATTAACGTATACATAAATACAAGCCTCCTTAAATACATGTATTTTTGAAAGCATTGTAACACTATTTTGCAAAAAAAGCAATATGTTTATGAAAAGTTGTAACATTTAGTTTATTTTGTTTTTTTCAAGCGATATGTGTGCGCGGTTTGCAGTCATGTGGTTGCCGCAGCATGGCCGAAACGCTTGCAAATGCATATATTTACGGACTGAAAGCGGCTTGTGAAACTTTCTTGTTTGTAATAGAATATAACTATCACGATATTATTTAGGAGGTTTTTTTGTGTCTAAAGACCTAGATTTTTCTGGAAGCGATACCTCCTTGCGCAATAAGGTATTTCAGCATATCAAATCCCAAATTATTAAAGGAGTTTATGCGCCCGGAGACACGATATTGGAAACGAAACTCGCCGATGAACTTGGCGTAAGTCGAACCCCTGTCCGGGAAGCAGTGTGGTTATTGGAAGTGGAAGGTTTAGTGGAAACCACTTCTAAGAAGGGAGCCATTGTTGTCGGCATTTCGGCCAAAGATGTAGCAGACATTTTTGCCATACGGCAGTTGTTGGAAGGTTTGGCAGCGCGCTGGGCCGTTTCAAAACTGACCGAAGTTGAGATCAAAGAGCTTCAGAAAATATGTGACCTCAGCGAATTCTATGCACAAAAACGGGATATGGAAGAGCTGGCAAAATTGGATGATCGGTTTCACCAACTGGTTTACGAGGCTTCAGGCAGCAAAATGTTAAACCTGACGCTCAAAAATCTTCACGAGTACGTTCAACCGGCACGTCTGCATTCGATTAATATTGAAAACCGGTTTTCTGCATCCGTTACCGAGCATCTGGCGTTGTTGGAAGCATTTCGCAAAAAGGATGCGGCTGCAGCGGAAAAAGCGATGACCCATCATGTTATTATGGCGTACGAAAATATCGTTAGTCACCCCGATGCGAAATAATTTTTCTGACGTTTTTTAGGATTGCGAGCCAGATAGATAATCAATTTTCGCGGAAAATCCTTCCGGTCATTAATTTGGCCGGCATGAAACTGCCAAAAACCAAAAATGAATAGAAATGATTCATAGGCAAAACAAAGCGAGGATGACGTAGCGCAAAAACGTCATCCTCGCTTTGTTTTGTCCGTGGTGCAACCCGTGGTTTGGTGGTTTATTTATTGATTTAAGGCGTTGTTTCTATAGATGCGGATCCCCCGGAGCGTTACACTGGCTTCCAGACCTTTGTTTGTCATTTGATAGACCCAGGTATCGGGCGCAATAGAAATCGCACCCTGCAGAGCGCCTCCCGCTACGCTGTCGGTGATCGCTGCAGTAGCTTGACCGCCCCACTCCCAGCCTTGATCGGTAAAATCTTCAAAAGCTTTTTCTGTTTCGAAAACAAAGACCATCATATATTGTTTGATGCCAAAACCGATTCCGACAGATCCTTCAAGAGTTTTCATGAAAATTTCGCCGCCGGTGCTGTTGATTACGGCCAACCCTTTGCCGCCGCCACCGCCGAGCAGACCCAAGTGAAAGTCGGAATTGTTAAAAACGGCGTATCCATATGCATCCTGCAAGGCTGTTTGGGCCGAAGGACGAAAAGTGTATAATTTTTGCAGCGTTTCATTCCGCATCTTTCGGATCGAATCCCGTTTTTCCTCTGTACTGGCGGCATGTGCAGCAGACACGGTCAGGGCAAACAAAAGCATCATGATTGTGAATATCTTGAACACTGGATGTATGCGCATTATTTCCTCCCGATGTTTTTCTTAACCATTTCGTCATCAGTTTACTATAGCTTGTTTTTGGCGTCAAGAATCGTGTTTACGGCGGGTAAACAGGATTATTAGGGCTCCGCACAGAAAAAAGAAAGATGGGATATTTTATGTAGGTTTGGAGGCAAAATCATGAGCGCAACATTGTTCCGCTATCGGAGATTTCTCACGGGTATAATCATACTATCGGTAATAGCCGGTGCATTATGGCATGTGTTTGCGGACCGGGCCGGTCAAACGCTGCAGGCATTTTTAACGGAACGCAGCAGTCGGCAAGTCAACGGCCGAATCCAAGTGGGAACGGTCGACTTGTCGCTGCTCGGACAGGTCCGTATCCAGAATGTAGAGCTCTACTCGAAACAAGGAGTCTTACTGGCGCAGGTTCCGATGGTAAAGATAAAGTATAGCTGGTCTGATTTGGCAAAATTGAACTTTGGCGTCTCAAATATTCAGGAAGTGGAAGTGAACGGAGCGGAAATTTGGCTCCAGGAAGAAAAAAACCGCTGGAATTGGGAAGGGTTGATCAAAGAAGAAGAAACTGCTGATAGTAAGTTTCAGGGGAAAATGCAGATGAAAGCGGCTAAGGTTCATTGCCAGGCCTCATTATTGTCAAAAACGATCAATGAAGTAAACGGAGTAATTGATTTTTACGCGTACCCGAATTTGACGATCAGTTTTAAAGGGAAAATTGGTCAAGGAACCCTTGCGGCTGACGGCAATTGGACAAACGGCCAGTTCGCGCTGATTATTGTGAAAGCGCAAGACATTGACTTGCTGGAATTTCGCGATAGTCTGCCGGCTGGGCAACCGGTCAGTCTCGAAGGCGGAAAAGTAACAACGGCGGCAGTAACAATAGAACGTGATGCGGCCGGTACCGTGCAATGGCAGGCGGAAGGCGGTTTTGCAGGCGTGAAATTGTCCGGAAAAGCCGATATTACAGAGGGACAGGGCCAATTTAGCGGCAATCAGGATGGGTTCCAATTACAGAATATAAAATTTGCCATTTCCGGTCAGCGGGCAGAAGGCCAAGGACGTTTATTCTGGTCTCAAGGTTCAGCTAGGATTGATGCTGATGTTTCGATTCCGGATGCCGATCCGGCGGCTTTTATCTCTGGACTTACAGTCCAAAGGCCGGCGGAATGCCGGATTAAGCTTACCGGTTTGCTGGCAGAGCCCGATGTGTCCGGAAGCTTCCGCATTTCGCAAGCTACATTCAGTAACATGCCGGTGGATCGTGTTGCAGGGAATTTCAAATATGGCGGGAACCGGTTGTGGCTGCAGGGGGTTTCCGGATCGGTTTATCAAGGAACCATAGGGGTTTCGGGGGAAGTACAGATCAGTAATGAGAGTTATGAACTGGAAGCATCCGGCCAGGGACTTGACAGCTCTCGATTAACAGACAAAGATGTGCAGGGCCCGCTTGCCTTTACCGCTCATGTGAGCGGCAAAGGCGATGCAGCCGTGACGCAGGGGACGTTCAACATTCGAGACGGCAAAGCGTATGGAATACCGTTTATCACAATGAAAGGAAATTTCGTTAAACGAGGCAGTGCGACGGAACTTTCCGGCATCGCTATGCAGACGATGGCAGGAACGATTTATCCGGAACAATTGTCGAAAGAGGCGTTGGCGCAGATTGCGCCGCAGGGGCAGCCGGCATTGAATGAAGAATATATCAAGAAGGAAGCGGTCGGCAAACTTTTACCGCGCTTACTCCGCTGATTTTCCAGATCGATACAGTTCTTCTTCTTTGGCATACAGTAAAAAAACGCAGGTCGCCGGCAGGAAATATCATGTTCCGGGCGCAATATATAAATAGTAAAGTGAACAACAATTGTGAGGTAAAAATACAGATGTAGAAAGGGATGAAAATATGGCTTTATCTGGAAAGGCTCTCGTCGCGCAAGGCGGCGGGCCGACAGCGGTCATTAATCAAACCATGGTTGGAATTGTTTTAGAAGCTCGCAAATTTCCCGAAATCAGCAAAATTTATGGAGCGCTGCATGGTGTAGAGGGGATCTTGAATGAAGATTTTTTGGATCTGACACAGGAAACGAGCCACAATCTGGAACAGGTGGCTTTGACTCCTGCTTCGGCGTTGCTGTCTACCCGGGTTAAACCGGATGAGGAATATTGCCGTAAGATTTTTAAAGTATTGCAGGCCCACGATATTCGTTATTTCTTTTACATCGGCGGAAATGATTCCTCTGATACAGTGCGTATTGTCAGTGAAGAAGCCAAGAAAGCCAATTATGAAATGCGGGCGATGCATGTACCGAAGACGATCGACAATGATCTGGTCCACAACGATCATACGCCTGGTTATGGATCAGCGGCGCGCTTCATTGTCCAGGCTTTTACCGGCATCAACCTGGATGTACGGTCGCTGAATGGCGTTTATCTCGGCATTGTGATGGGACGGCATTCCGGTTTTTTGACAGCGGCTTCATCCATTGCCAAAAAGTATCCGGAGGATGGACCCCATTTGATTTATTTACCGGAGAGACCTTTCGTCATGGAAACGTTTTTGCATGACGTCAAAGCGGTAAACGATAAGTATGGATTTTGTATTGCCGCGGTTTCGGAAGGAATTCAGGATGTGAATGGAACTCCGATGATTGCTAATTTAATGAAAAATGTGGAATGTGATCCTCATGGAAATATATCGATGTCCGGGACCGGCGCCTTAGGTGATCTGCTGGCGGATACGATAAAGGAAAAACTGAAAATCAAACGGGTGCGCAGCGATACGTTTGGCTATTTGCAACGGTCTTTCCTGGGCTGTGTTTCTGATGTGGACCAGGCGGAAGCGCGCGAAGTCGGCGAACGGGCGGTCCAGCTTGCGGTGTGGAATGACGAGGACGGATCAGTAACCATCCAACGCACCGGGTATTATTCCGTAGATTATAAATTAATGCCTTTGGCGGAAATTGCGGGCCGGACACAATCCGTTCCGGATGAATTTATTAATGCCGCCGGCAATAACGTTACCGATGCATTCAAATTTTATGTACGGCCATTATTGGGATCCGGGCTGCAGCCGATTGCCCGTCTGCGGGCGCCTCGTGTTCCCAAAACCGGTAAAAAGGAATAATTTTTTGCAGAGGGCAACGATGCGCCTGCCGGATTTTGGCAGGCGCATTTTCTTAGTCGGCGAATGGACAGAACACTTGGCATCTATTGCTGTTTGTGCTACTATGCCAATAGATGGCATCTTGTTAGCAGAAAGGGATGAATTCATTGAAGAACCAATATACACCACAGGGAGTCTGTTCTCGTGGTATTCATTTTGAAGTAATTGACGGTTTGCTGCACAATGTAACGTTTGTAGCCGGCTGCGACGGCAATTTGAAGGCGATAGGCAGGCTGGTGGAAGGGATGACGGTTGCAGAAGCCATTAAACGGCTGAAAGGGATCCGCTGCGAAAACAACCCCACTTCTTGCGCGGACCAATTTGCTCAAGCATTGGAATGTTATCAGGAAGAAAACTCCAACACAAACAAGTGATCTTTGAGTTTGGGAGGCGCTGAAAGATGAATATTTTGGATATTATCGGGCCAATTATGATCGGTCCTTCCAGTTCTCATACCGCCGGTGCTGTCCGGTTGGGCAACATGGCGCGGATTATTCTGGGCGAAGCTGTGCAAAAGGCAACGATCGGCCTGCATGGATCGTTTGCGAAAACGTATCGCGGTCATGGAACGGACGTAGCCATTGTCGCCGGGCTGATGGGGTGGCCAACGCATGATAGCCGGATCCCCTCGTCTTTTTCCTATGCGAAAGCAGCCGGATTGGATTTTCGGTTTGAAATCATCGACTTGGGCGATGCTGCTCATCCCAATTCGGCACAATTGCAATTAACCGGTGTGAAAAACGAACAGGTCAGCGTCGTAGGCGCATCGATTGGCGGCGGAAGGATTATGATCACGGGAGTCGATGATTTTTCCATAGAATTTCATGGTGAGTTAATGACTCTGTTGATCCGTCATCAAGATCAGCCGGGAGCGATTGCGGCAGTAACCAATATCTTATACCAGCAGGGAGTCAATATTGCCAAAATGGAAGTTTTTCGCACCGATAAGGGCGCTTCTGCACTGATGATGCTGGAAATTGACCAGATGATCGACGATGAGGTTGTCGATCAGATTCGTTCTTGTCCGCAGATCAACACGGTACGGAAAATTGTACCGCTCCAATAACGCAATACTTCTGGCAGTATGAGAAGGGAAAAGGAGGGCGGGCCATTGGCCGAAAAATATTCATTGCAGCATTGGATCCAGAAGGCCCAAGACGAGCATACTTCTTTATATGTGATCGGTTTGCAGCATCAAATACAGGCAATGGAAATAACGGCAGAAGATCTTTTGAGTAAAATGCTGACGGCTTTGAAGGTGATGGAAGAATCGATACAGACCGGACTTATAGGGAACCGTTCCAAAGGCGGGCTGGTTGGCGGTGATGCGCTGCGCATTCAAAACTATTTTCATTCACAGCCGGAACGCAGTGTGGCCGGACCGGTCTTGAACCGGGCGATTACATTTGCACTTGCGGTTGGCGAGGCGAATGCCTGCATGGGTCGGATTGTTGCCGCGCCGACTGCCGGAGCCAGCGGAGTATTGCCTGGCGTGTTGTTTGCACTTGCCGAAGCGAAAGGGTTCTCCCGCGAAGAACTGGTGCCGCCTTTAATTGTTGCCGGAATGATCGGCATGGTGATTGCCGATCGGGCTTCTTTGTCAGGCGCTAGCGGCGGTTGTCAGGCAGAATGCGGGTCAGCGGCTGCGATGGCGGCAGGCGCTATTGTCAGCCTGTTGCACGGAAGCCCGGAACAAGTCGGCGATGCGGCGGCGATTGCGATGAAAAATATGCTGGGACTGGTTTGCGATCCGGTAGCGGGATTGGTGGAGGTTCCTTGTGTAAAAAGAAACGCCGGAGCGGCAGCGCAAGCGATTGTTGCCGCTGAAATGGCTTTGGCAGGCGTAAAGAGTGTCATTCCGGTTGATGAAGTGATTGATGCGATGGGCGCAGTAGGAAAATGCATGCACTCCTCTCTGAAAGAGACGGCACAAGGCGGATTGGCTGCTTCTCCTACCGGGTTAGCATGGACGGCGCAGTTAGGGCAGTCCACGTGAATAAAAAAGGGGCTGTCTCAATAAGAAAAATTGGGACAGTTTCTTTTTTTTGTAAAAAAATACAAGAGGCGGGTTCCGAAGAACCTGCCTCTCGGTGTAAAA
>JAGFZV010000046.1 GCA_017889545.1 Bacillota bacterium | reverse complement strand
GGATTATCTTCTTTTTCATCGGTGGCAAAACCAAGCCCATCGCGGTAAAAACGTATGGACTGGGCCATATCTTTTACCCCAAGGCAAATAATGCTAATTTTGTTCATGATGAATTTCCCCTTCGATATTCTTTTATAAACTATGAAAAAATGCTTTTAATTCCTGTTTAATATCAGCTGGCAAATGTTTGTCCGGAATGCCGAGGATTGCGCCCTGTAACCCATACAGCATATGCAGGCAGGCGCCAGGATCGCGTTGGAGGCGAATACGCCGGAACGCTTCCTCCGCGCCAGTCTCCTTAAGCTGCTCCACCGTTTCAATACCGACAGCCAGCAAATTTTCTTCCATCACTTTTCCTACATTGGGTAGTTTTAACAATTCACTCATAACGGCGCCGAAGCGTTTTTGTAAATATCGGCTACGGCGGCGGAAATTTCAGGAAAACTAAACGTAAAGCCTTGTTCAAGAAGTCGTTTGGGAACAACCTGCTGATCCGCCAACAACAGTTCTTCGGCCATTTCGCCAAATATAATTTTGGCTATAAACGCTGGAACTTTTGTCCAACTGCGTCGCCCCAGTTCCTTGCCGACGCAACGTGTAAATTCCGCCATGGAAACCGGATGAGGGCTAGTGAGATTATATGACCCTTGCATTTCTGACCGGTCAAAAGCCAGTTGTATTGCACGAACCAGATCCTTATTATGCACCCAGGACATGTGTTGTTCGCCACTGCCGATCACTCCTCCGATTCTGAAGTGAAATGGTTTTTCAATCTCGGTTAGAATTCCTCCGCCATGTCCCAAGACAAGACCAAAACGAAATACTACGACTCGCAAGCCATCTTCAGCCGCGGCTGTCGCAGCCTGTTCCCATTGGCGACAGACAGAAGCCAAAAAGCCTTCTCCGGAAGGGCTTTCTTCTGTTTGTATCCCTAGCGGTCGAATCCCATAGTAACCGACCGCGGAAGCATTTACCAGAACAGACGGCAGCGGCAAGCCAGCTTGACGGTTTCGCCGCAGGGCAGCTGTGATTCGGTTTGTCATTTCCAGGCGGCTGGATAAAATTCCGGTTTTAACAGAAGATGTCCAGCGCTGGGCAATATTTTCGCCGGCCAAATTTACAATACCATAAAAGTCTGACAGCACCTCGGCCGGGACTAATCCTTCGCTGTCGAAGCGGATAACTTTATCCGGCAACAGAATGCCGCTGCGGCTTAAGATGATGGGGTCGTATCCATTTGCACGAAGATGACTTACTAAAGCTTTTCCCACAAAACCGGTACCGCCCGCCACTAAAATTTTATTCATTTTAGTCCTTCCTCTCTATCCTACAAATTATTGTCCGCGAAAATCCGGTGAATTGCTCCGGGTGCTTGCGCTTCGTCAATTTTGCAAAAAAGATTATGCGATATTATTAAAATATTCATAATATTATTACTTTGTTTGATGAAGAAATTCCTGCAAGACTAACGATTTCTTAATTGATATAAAGATAACAACATATAGAAATTCGCCTAAACCGAAGTCTAGGCGAACATAGCTTATTTTCAGATGAAGGTCATCCTTCCTCTTTTCTTATATACACACACCAAAATTGTCCATTCAAAATCCTGTCGTTACAAAAATCTTTGATTTCAATCGTTGAGAAAAGTATGATCCTGCTTGAACATTTTTGCATTAGATCACTTACTATTCCAGAAAATATTGGTGAAAAATGTTTGAATTTAATGTAGTATGATACATGGAATCATGTTTTAATCTCTCAAGTCCGCCTCCGATGTAACGGCTTGGATATATTAAAAATATTTTAACAAAATTAAACTGCCTGATATTCGAATTTTGAATACCCGGTGGTAAGGAGTTATTCACATGGACATTCGTCAACTTAAATACTTTCTTGCTGTCGCCGAAGAAGGACAAATAACAAAGGCTGCTAAACGACTACATATTACTCAGCCGCCGTTGAGCCAGCAGATGCAATTACTTGAAAAAGAACTAGGCACACAATTGATAGAGCGAGGAAACAGGGACATTCGACTAACGGAAGCGGGTCATGCTTTACGCAATCGAGCGGAACAAATGGTGAATTTAATGGAGCTCACAATCGGTGAATTACAACAAATTACTGATGGAACACACGGTGTATTGACGATTGGCACAATACCTTCGGTCAACGCTCTTTTATTTGAACACATCCATCAATTTAGCAAGCAACATCCGCACGTCACATTTCAATTATGGCATAGAGAGACGTATAGCATTTTAGATTTAGTGAATACCGGTGCTGTCGATCTGGGGATTGTACGACTTCCTATTGATTTGTCTATATATGATTTTATATTATTACCAGAACAACGAATGGGTGCAATTGGTAAATCTGTATGGTTTGATGATAAAACGAGTCAAACGATTAATTTACATGAACTTAAGGGAAAACCCTTGATGCTGCATAAAAGAGATACGCCAGTAATTCTTGATCATTGTCACCAAACCGGGTTTGATCCACAGGTTTTCTGTACAAGCGACGATATTATGCCTCTATTATATTGGGCGCGTTCCGGGATAGCAATTGCGCTTATACCGGACTCTGCACAAAATCTGTTATCTAGCTCTTCGTTGATTTTTAAAGAAATATCTAGTCCTGTCATTAAAATTAATAGTGCATTATTATGGAGGAAGAATCGTCCTTTGTCTTCGGTTGCAATAAATTTTATTTCAATGTTCAAATAAAACGATGCATTTTGAGTTGTTTTAATGCAGGTGATTGGCCAGCACTGATCCGATAACCGCGATACTGCTGAGTAAAACCATCACCAAAGAGATTTTCTTAAAAATTTCAGCGTTTAAGCGGTGAAAAAGTCGCTCACCAAGATAAAATCCAATGTATAGGGCGGGTATGGCAAGCAGCGTATGCAACCATAACTTCCCAATCTGAAAGGTTCCCGACGCGCAAGATATGATAATCGAAGCAATATTTAACAGAAGAAAATAACGTGTGAGATTACCGCGAAAAACAGCTTTGTTTTCCTCTGCTTTCGCGTTAAGATAATACAGTATTACCGGCGGACCGCTTACGCCTGTGGTAGTGGCTAGAAAACCACTTATTATCCCCACGATAGTTACAACAACCTTTTGGTGTTTCGTGTGCAAGGAATAATCCTTCCACATGACAACGGTAGCCAGAAGCAGAACAATACCGATGAAGAGTTTCAGCCCATCGTTACTAATCACCGTCACTATATACGCGCCTGGTATCGCCCCGACAACAGCTGCTCCGATTAGCGGGAATATTGCTTTGAAGCTGCCTTCCTTCTTAGCGGCTCTCAAAATAAAAAGCATGACAATAAAGCTGGTAGTCACCACCAACATTACAGTCTCTTTCGCCTCCAGCGCAAGAGCCAATAGCGGCGCAGTAATGATGACAAAGCCAAACCCAGTTACGGTATGGAGAAAACTGGATAACATCAGTACAATAAGAACATAAATCTCTGTCAGCAAATTGATCCTCTCTTTTCAAAAAGCTCATTACAATAGTTGATAAGTTTTTTCGTCCTTTCAGTTTGTTCTATGCCCATGTATCTCAAGATTATTCAAAATCAAATCATCCTTCCTCCTGGACCTTCTCTATTTATCATCTTATCATAGGACTAAATATATTAATAATATTTAATTCAACTGCCTGATATTCGAATTTCGAATATCAGGCAGTGAGAAGTTATTCATATGAACATTCAGCAACTGGATGTTCATTTTACGAGGATTGATTCTAAACACAAATTTTGACTTGACCGGGGCATGGAGAGATTGTATGCTAAAAGAAAAAATACTAAATAAAAAAATCGGTATTATTACTTATGGCTTAACACCAAAAACAAAATAATGCAGCGGATAAAATCTCTGAAATTGCCGAAAAAAAATTGAACGCATTTACAATTTATCCATTGATGGCCTTGATGTTTATCACACTCAAGATGAAGCGGAACGGACGCACGAACAACGACCGTTCCCTTTTTTTACAAACGGTGGATTATGCACGATACGCAAATAAGCACTTCGAAAGCACTGCAGATTTCTAAAATTATTTATCGCTGCGCGGGCAAATACCCGAAATGAAGTGGCGGCATGGCTATATGATTTCTTATTCCGCGATATACCCTTATTTATTCACGATGAATGTTTTTACTCTTGAAAACAAGGAGGGTTTATCATGTATAAAGAACAGAACTCATCAATAAATTGGTATGCAATCCCTTCACAAGAAGCCATGGATATTGTTGATACGAACCAAAATGGTTTAACGGATGAGGAAGCGGAAAAACGCAGAGAAAGATTCGGCGCTAATGCCCTTCCAGTAAAAGAGCCGCCAGGTCTTATCTCTATTTTTTTTCGTCAGTTTCTAAATCCCTTGATTTATATCCTAGTTGCAGCGGCAATTGCTTCAACCCTGATTGGCAAGGGCCGAGACGCATTATTTATTTTTGCAGTATTATTTTTCAATGCGTCGGTAGGAATGTATCAA
>JAGFZV010000017.1 GCA_017889545.1 Bacillota bacterium | reverse complement strand
AAGCTTTTATGCCTGCGGTGCCAATTTCCTGAACAAATGGTTCGGGAGAACTATCCTGCCGATGGGTGCAGCACTCGCAAAATAATATCTGCTTAAAAAGGGGCTGTCTCAATAAGAAAAATTGGGACAGTTTCTTTTTTTTGTAAAAAAATACAAGCGGCGGGTTCCGAAGAACCTGCCTCTCGGTGTAAAATTAAACTGCTATGAAAAACTTTAAACAAAAGAATTTTACAACAAAAACAACTTCATATCAATTGGTGCTGCCACTCAATGTTGAAATGCTTATCCCGGCAAACGATTCCGGCCGGCTGTGAAGTCTACTTCGCACATCCATGCTCTTCTTGGGAACGCGGCACCAACGAACGACACAACGGCCTTATTCGCCGATTTATTCCTAAAAAAACATCCATCGCGATGGTGCTCCCTGAAACTATTCTTCGCATTCAAAACTGGTGCAACCATTTACCACGCAAAATACTAGACTACAAAACTCCACAGGCTTGCTTTGAAGCAGAACTTGCTGCTCTATTTTGAAATCATTTCCGAGTTACTCACTGGGTGTTGCATTTGCTATTGCAATCTACATTTATTTTTTCTCCAGCACCGCCACGCACTCCACGTGATGCGTCATTGGGAACATATCGACCGGCTGAATTTCCCGGGCAATATACCCAATTTCGGCTAAAACGGCCAGATCCCGCGCCAGGGAAGCCGGGTTGCAGGAAATATAGACAATCCGGTCCGGATTCATGCCGGCAAACGTCTCCAGCACCTTGGGCGCACAGCCGGCTCGCGGCGGATCCGTCACAACAACATCGGCCCGGATGCCTTGATTTGCCAGCTTCGGCATCACATCCACCGCATCGCCGCAGATAAATTCGACATTGGAAATGCCATTATTCCGGGCATTCACCTTAGCATCGGCTATGGCCGCTTCCACGATCTCAATGCCGTAGACTTTGGCCGCCTGCCGGGCCATGAACATGGCAATGGTACCCGTACCGCAGTAGGCATCGATTACGGTTTCCGATCCCGTTAATCCGGCATATTCAACTGCTTTGTCATACAGCACTCTGGCCTGTTCCGTATTGACCTGAAAAAAGGATCGGGGTGAAATATTAAAAACGAAGTCACCAAGCTTATCGGTTATATACTCTTTGCCCCATAACAATTTACTGCGATCGCCCATGATTACATTGGTCCGTTTTGAATTGATATTCTGAACAATGCTGACCAGTTCGGGAACATTCCGGCGCAATTGCGCAACGATCTCCGTGCTGTGCGGCAGTGTATCTGTCGCCGTTACCAGAACAACCATCGCTTCGCCGCTGGCTGTGCCCACCCGGCCAATCACATGACGGATGACCCCTTGTCCCGTCTGTTCATCATAGACGCTGACATTGAATTGCTGCAGAAGCCGTCGGACCTCTGCAGCAATCCGGTTATTCAGAGCATGCTGAATATAGCAGTTTTCCGTATCAATGACCTTATGCGTGCCGCTGGCAAAACAGCCGATCGTTCGTTTCCCGTGTTCCAAGCCAACCGGAAACTGCATCTTATTCCGGTAATCCCAAGGGTTTTTCGCTCCCAGGGTTGGCAGCACCTTGATATTCTCCAGTTTGGCAATGCGGGAAACCGCGTCGCTGACTTGCTGCTGTTTTGCTCTTAACTGCGCCGGATAACTCAACTGCTGCAATTGGCAGCCGCCGCAGGCTTCATAAATTTCACAGCGCGGCGCAACGCGGTCCGGCGATGCTGTAAGCACCGAGAGCAGCGCCGCCTTCGCGTAGCTGCTCTTTACCTGCATAATCCGGCCAAGGACTTCTTCGCCCGGCAGAGCGCCGGGCACGAAGACGGTAAAGCCTTGAACCCGGCCTACACCTTCTCCGCTGTGTCCCAGACCATCAATCTCGATTGTAATTTTGCTTCCTTTTTGCACCGGAGGCGCGCTTTTTTGTTTCTTGTCCACGTTCCCTATATCACCTTTCTCACTCTGTCAAGAAGTTTTATCTCCGTTGGGTTTGGTCTCCCCGTCGCTTGCTTTGCCGATTTTCACCATGGTATCCATATATTCTTTTAGTTTTTGATTGACAAGATAATGCACGGTTCCCGGCGGATAATTCCCCTCCGCATCGGCAACGCCCGCCTCCACTCCGGTTAACACTTCAATTCCTTCGTCGATGGTCCGAACCGGATAGATATGGAATTGGCCCTCCTGCACAGCCTGGATGACTTCATCATTTAACGCCAGATGAGCAATATTCTGTTGAGGAATCATAACGCCTTGGAGGCCTGTAAGCCCCTTGATTTTGCATATGGCAAAGAACCCTTCGATTTTCTCCGTCGCGCCGCCGATCGGCTGGACTTCGCCTTTTTGGTTTACTGAGCCGGTGACGGCAATATACTGTTTGATCGGCAAATCGGATAGACTCGACAGCAACGCATACAATTCCGTACTGGACGCGCTGTCGCCATCCACGCCTTCATACATCTGCTCAAACGTCAGGCTGGCCGTCAGTGTCAGCGGCTGTTTCTGGGCATATTTTTGGCCGATGTAACCGCTCAGCGTCAACACCCCTTTGGTATGAGTGGTGCCGCTCATCTTTGTTTCCCGTTCAATATTAATAATCCCGCTTCTGCCGAGATACGTATTGGCCGTAATGCGGGAAGGCTTGCCGAACATATACTCGCCGACCGACATCACCGCAAGGCCGTTCACCTGTCCGACCCGTTCTTCATCCGTATCCAGCAGCAATACCCCTTCAGCGAATAATTCCTGCACCCGTTCCTCATATTTATTGGCACGATAGCGCTTCTCTTCAATCGCCTGTTTGATATGTTTCTCGGAAATCACAGCGCTGTTATCCAAGGTCGCCCAGACATCCGCTTCGCACAAAAGCTCTACTACTTCATTGAAACGGGTTGTCAGTTTCTTTTGATTTTCGGTCAAGCGGGTACAATGTTCGACCACTTTGGCCACCGCCATCCGGTCAAAATGCTTCAAATTTTGCCGTTTTACCGTCGAACTGACAAAAGCAGCCAAGTTCTGAATGTTGGCAGAAGTATTTGCCATCTGCACATCAAAATCAGCATGTACTTTGAACAGTTTTTGAAAATCTTCGTCGTATTGATACAAAAGTTGATAAATATACGGACTGCCGATTAAAATGACCCTCACGTTGATCGGGATCGGTTGAGGCTTCAGCGAAGACATCGCCAGCATACCGTATTGCTCGCCCAAATTTTCAATATGCAGATGTTTCGTTTTCAAAACCCGCTTGAGCGCTTCCCAGGATTGGATATTGGACAAAAGGTCTTTGACATGAATGATTAAATAACCGCCGTTCGCTTTATGAAAGGCGCCCGGTTTAATCATCGTGTAGTCCGTACTGACCAGTCCCATACGAGCTTCATATTCCACCCGCCCAATCAGATTATAATAGGATGGGTTTGTTTCAATAACAACCGGCGCTCCCTTGGTTTCAGAGTTGTCAATCAGCAAATTCACCCGATATTTATCTCTGACAGAATCCTGCATATTTTTTTTGAACATCACCATCGGATTGGATTCATCTTCCTGCGGCTGCGGTTTAAAATCATTAATGTTTTTGACAATATCCTGTTTCACTGCATCAAGGTAGACCCCCACCTGATCATGGTCTCTATGTTTGTCGCTCAATTCATCCAAAAGATGACCAACCGCGAATAAACCCACCTTCGAATCGAGGGCTTTTAATTCTTCCCGAACGACGCGCTCCATCTGCTGCATGGTCCTGACGACTTCCATGGCCTTTTCGTGTACAGCCATCATTTTCTTGTCAATTTCTTCCCGCTTCTCTTTGGGAAACTGTTGGTATTCTTCCGGGGTGATCGGTTTTCCATCCACCAAAGGAACACCGACAAAACCGGTAGTCAGCCATTGCGGCATAATACCGATTTTTTCCGCCTGTTTATTGAACTCCTCGATAATCACCGCCCGTTGTTCCTGAAAACCCTTGACGATGGCCACTTTGGCCTGTTCATAATCGTCGCTGCTGAAAACTTTAGAGATATCCGTCTTTAAATTTTCGATCAATTCCTGCATTTCCTGGGCAAACACTTTCCCTACGCCTGCCGGCAGAAACAAGGCAATTGGCTGGGCTGGATTAGCAAAATTGTTGACGTAGCACCAATCAGAAGGAACTTTTTCTTTGGCCGCCACATCGCGCACGGAAACTTCCGCAAAAGTCAATTTTCCAGTCCCCGCCGGCCCGGAAATATAAATATTGTATTCCGGGTTTTTTGTAAATAACCCAAAATTCACAGCTTTGACTGCTCTATCTTGACCAATCACAGTATCGAGGGGCGACACTTCAGCCGTTGTCTCAAAGGAAAATAATGTTGGATCACAACGAAAACGCAATTGTTCCGCGGGTAATTCTTGCCCTTTGGTCATCTGATCCATCCCCTTTATCTACTTTTTTGGGTCGTATGAAAAGCTTATTTACAGAAAACTTCGACTAATTACATCATTTTACCTTCTCTTCTTAAAATAAGTATACCATTTATTGCATTTCCATTCATTAGTCTGCCAAAAGGAAAGACGAGGCGCAGCTTAGTACTGACCTCGTCTTGAGAATTACATTTGTCCGATGCGTTCTTTGAGCAGCGTGTTGACCATTTCCGGATTAGCCCGGCCTTTGGTCTGCTTCATAATCTGGCCGACCAAAAAGCCAAGCGCCCGTTCTTTGCCGGCTTGAAAATCAGCGACAGATTGCGGATTGGCTGCCAATACAGCATCTACAATGCCAATGATCGCACTGGAATCGCTGATCTGAACCAGACCTTTTTCACGGACAATTTGCTCCGCAGCTTTGCCGCTCGTCCACATTTCTTCAAATACGGTTTTGGCAATTTTGTGCGAGATCGTCCCTTTGTCCACCAAGGTCAGCATGCCGGCCAGGTTTTCGGCGGATACCGGACATTGTGCAATCGTTAATCCATTGCTGTTCAAATGTTTTGCGACTTCGCCCATCACCCAGTTGGCCGCCGCTTTTGCGTCAACCCCCTGAGCGGTCAACGCATCGAAATATTCCGCCTGTGCCCGGCTCGCGGTCAACACGGACGCATCATAAGAAGACAATCCATGCGTTTCCATCATGCGTTTTTTCCGCTCATCCGGCAATTCCGGAAGGTTGCTGCGAATTTCTTCAACCCAACTGGGATCAACAACAATCGGTACCAGATCCGGCTCCGGCAAATAGCGGTAGTCATGGGCCTGTTCCTTGCTGCGCAAGGAAACCGTCACACCAGCCGCATCGTCCCAGGAACGAGTTTCCTGAACGACTTTCCCACCTTCTTCCAAGAGATCGGTCTGACGCTCCACTTCATATTCCAGTCCTTTTTGCACGGCGCGGAAGGAATTTAGGTTCTTGATCTCGCTTTTTGTCCCGAACGGCTCCGTGCCCCGCGGGCGCAAAGAAATATTGGCATCGCAGCGAAGACTGCCTTCCTCCATCTTACAGTCGGAAACATCCAGATATTCAAGAATCGATTTTATTTTTTCCAAATACGCTTTGGCTTCCTCCGGCGAACGAAGATCCGGCTCAGAAACAATCTCAATCAGCGGAACGCCGGTGCGGTTATAATCGACGAGGGTGTAGTCGGCATTGGAGATGGTTCCGGCATGCACCAGTTTCCCGGCATCTTCCTCCATATGGATACGGGTGATGCCAATCCGCTTGGTTTCACCCCCGACTTCAATATCCAGATAGCCGTTCAGCGCAATCGGCAGATCGTACTGCGACGTCTGATAATTCTTCGGCAAATCCGGGTAATAGTAGTTTTTCCTGTCAAATTTCGAAAACGGAAGAATTTCGCAGTTCAGCGCCAATCCGGCCCGCACGGCAAATTCAACCACTTTTTCATTTACAACCGGCAGTACGCCGGGCATTCCCAGGCAAACAGGACAGACATTCGTGTTCTGTTCGGAACCAAACTGCGTGCTGCAGCCGCAAAAAATCTTCGAATGGGTTTTTAACTCGGAGTGAACTTCCAATCCGATAACGACTTCATAATCCATGATTTAAACCTCCCCCAGCGGCGCAAAGCGCTTGTGGTAGTCATTCTGCTGTTCATACGTATACGCGGCGCGCAGCAAAGTATCCTCGCCAAGCGGTTTGCCAATAATCTGCAGTCCGATCGGCATCCCGTCAACAAACCCGCACGGCAGGGAAATTCCCGGCACGCCGGCCAGGTTGACCGGAATAGTACAAACATCCTGCATGTACATAGCCAAAGGATCATTGGCCATTGCACCGATTTTGAACGCCGGCGAAGGAGCTGTCGGCGTAATCAAAACATCCACTTTTTCAAAAGCGCGGTCAAAGTCGCGTTTCACCAACGTCCGGACTTTCAGCGCCTTCATGTAATACGCGTCATAATAACCGGAACTCAAGGCATAGGTGCCCAGCATGATCCTGCGCTTCACTTCCGCGCCGAAACCTTTGCTGCGCGTTTTTTTGTACATGGCGATAATATCATCGCCCTCTTCCCGCATCCCATAGCCAACACCGTCATAGCGGGCCAGGTTGGAGCTGGCTTCCGCCGGAGCGATCAGATAATAGGCGGATAGTCCATACTCCGTATGCGGCATCGAAACTTCCTGATATTCCGCGCCCAAAGCAACCAGTTGATCCACCGCCTTTTGAACGGCTTTTTCTACTTCCGGGTTCATGCCGCGCACAAAATATTCTTTGGGAAGGCCGATTTTCAATCCTTTTACATCGACCTGCAAAGCCTTTGTATAATCCGGAACCGGCGAATTGATCGAGGTAGAATCTTTTTTATCGTAGCCGCAGATTGCATTCATCACTAACGCGCAGTCAGTGACATCCCGCACGATCGGACCGATCTGATCCAGAGAAGAAGCAAAAGCAACCAAGCCATAGCGGGAAACCCGTCCATACGTTGGTTTCATGCCTACCGTGCCGCAGTAGGCTGCCGGCTGGCGAATGGAGCCGCCGGTATCCGATCCCAACGACCAAATCGCCTCCCCGGCCGCAACCGCCGCCGCCGAACCGCCGCTGGACCCTCCGGGTACCCGGTCCAAATCCCAAGGATTATGGCTGGTAAAAAAGCCGGAATTCTCGGTGGAGCCTCCCATGGCAAATTCATCCAGGTTCGTTTTCCCCATCAGGACCATATCTTGTTCCGTCAGTTTTTCAATGACTGTCGCATCGTAGGGCGCAACAAAGTTTTCCAGTATTTTCGAAGAACAAGTCGTCTTGATCCCCTTCGTGCACATATTATCTTTGATGGCGCCGGGGATGCCGGCCAAAGGCGAAATCGGCTCGCCCTTCTTTATTTTTTCATCGACCTGCCGGGCCTTGGCAAGCGCCAGTTCCCGCGTCTGATTGACATAGGACTGTACCTTGTCTTCCACAGCATCGATCCGCCCTAGCACGGATTGGGTAATTTCCACCGAAGATACTTCTTTATTTACCAGCTTCTGATGTAATTCATGGGCTGTAAGCTTGAAAAGTTCCATGCCTGTTCCCCCTATCCTTCCGTAACTTTTGGGACTTTAAAATAACCGTTTTCCTGCTCCGGCGCATTGGCCAACGCGGCATCACGAGGCAAAGACGGCACAACAACATCCGCCCGCATCACATTCTTCAGCGGCAGCACATGCGCTGTCGGTTCTACGCCGGTCGTATCCAACTGGTTCAGAACGTCGACATATTCAAGGATCGCATTTAACTGCCCGGTCATTGTTTCAATCTGTTCTTCCGGGATCTCCAGTCTTGACAATAGCGCAACGTCCTCTACGTTCTTTCGGGTAATTTTCATAATTTCACCATCCATACATTAGAATTTCATCAGAAAATCCAAATAAGCTATATTATATCATGTCAGTACTGGTTTTGCCAAAAAGTTGCATTCTTTCCTGCGCAGTTCCGACAATTCACAGCTATTTCAATCCCATCAATTCCAAGAACTGGTCTTCATTCAGCACTTGCACTCCGAGGCTGTTGGCTTTTGTTAACTTGCTGCCCGGATCCGAACCGGCAACAACATAATCCGTATTTTTGCTCACGGAAGAAGTCACTCTTCCACCCGCCCGCTCAATTGCGGCCGTCGCCTCCTGCCGGGTCATCGTTTCCATTCCGCCGGTCAAGACAAATGTTTTCCCGCTGAGAGTCGCCTCCGCCGCCAACGGCAGCTCAGCCGCTTCCATCACCACGCCGGAATTGCGCAAGCCGTCAATCAACGCCAGATTTTCCGGTTCGGCAAAGTAGGCCATGACGCTTTCCGCAATTTTTTCGCCGATTTCGTCAATACCGGTCAATGTCTCCATATCCGCTTGACTGACTGCCTCCATCGTCCTTAACTGTTTCGCCAAGTTGCCGGCGGCTTTTGCACCTACATAACGAATTCCCAGCGCAAACAGCACTTTATCCAGCCCGGCCTGTTTGCTGGCCTCAACAGCAGCCAAAAGCTTTGTCGCCGATTTTTCTCCCATCCGTTCGATCTTCACCAGATCTTCCATACGCAGACGGTAAAAATCTGCCGCATCATTGACTAGGCCCGCTTCCAACAAATTCGTGACAATCGCAGGACCAAGACCTTCAATGTTCATCGCTTCCCGGGAAGCGAAGTGAATCAGTTTCTCCCGCAAGAGAGCGGGGCAATCCGGATTGACACATTTATGAGCCGCCTCGCCTTCCCGGCGAACAACCGGGCCGCCGCAGGCTGGGCAATGTTCAGGCATGACAAACGGCCGTTCCCGGCCCGTACGCCGTGCCGGAATGACAGCGATCACTTCTGGAATAATTTCGCCTGCTTTGTGAATAATGACCGTATCACCAATCCGAATATCTTTTTCAGCAATAAAATCTTCATTATGCAAGGTCGCACGGCTGACCGTCGATCCCGCCAGACGAACGGGCTGCAAAATAGCGGTGGGGGTCAGCACACCGGTCCGCCCAACACCGGTAAAGATATCTTCCAACACGGTAATTGCCTGTTCGGCGGGAAATTTGTAAGCCGCCGCCCAACGGGGATCCTTGGCGGTCGATCCCAATTCCTGCTGCGACCGCAAGTCATTTACCTTGATCACCAGGCCGTCGATATCATAGGGGAGTTCCCGGCGTTTTTCTTCCCACAGCGAGCAATAATCGACTACGTCCTGGATGGTATGAAAAAGACGGCGATGCGGGTTCACCTTAAAACCCAAGGATTGCAGATAGTCAAGACTATCCATATGAGTTGCCATGCCCGCCTGAGGCTCGCCGATACCATAGACAAAAATATCCAAAGCACGCTGGGCGGTCATTGCAGGATCCAACTGCCGCAATGATCCTGCGGCTGCATTGCGGGGATTGGCAAAAGCCGGTTCGCCGCGCTGTGCCCGTTCCCGGTTCAACCGTTCAAACTCCGGTCGCGGCATATACACTTCGCCCCGTACATCCAGGAGTCGCGGAGAACTGCCGCCCTGGCCGGCAAGCGTTAACGGGATGGAGCGAATCGTCCGCACATTGCTGGTGACGTCTTCTCCGAAGAAGCCATCTCCACGCGTAACCCCGCGCACTAGTTGCCCGTCTTCATATACTAAACTGATCGCCAAACCATCAATTTTCAGTTCAACGACATATTCGAGGTTCTCTGTCTCTAAGAGTTTTCGTGCCCGGTCGTGAAACGCAACCAGTTCACCAATCGAAAAAACATTGGCCAAACTGAGCAGCGGCCTGGCATGTGCAACCCGGGAAAATCCGGCGGCAACAGCGCCGCCCACCCGCTGCGTAGGCGAATCCGGCGTTATTAGTTCCGGGTTTTCTCTTTCCAGATGCAGCAAGCGCTGCAGCATCCGGTCATATTCAGCATCCGAAATCTTGGGTGCATCAAGAACGTAATAAGAATAATTATGTTCGCGGATTCTTTGTCGAAGCTCTTTAATTTCCTGGATTATTTTTGTGGTTTCCACTTTTTCGCTCCCTTTCGCTGCCGTCTGATTACACTTTTGTCAATGGAGCAAACTTGACCGACAGTGTTTTTACACCGTTATTGGGAAAAGCAATATGGACTTCCTGATTTTCACCGATACCCCGCACCTGTATGACCGTGCCAATCCCCCATTTGGGGTGCTGGGCCTTGTCTCCGGTCCGCCATTCCACTGCGCCGGAAGAATGCACGGCACTGGATGAGTTCACAATGCCGGAGGAATGAATGGCATTGAATGAATGCACAGTTCCGGTCGGCGCAGCCATGATCTTTCGCGCCGGTTGGCCAAAGCTCGAAGCTTTTTGCCCGGTCACTGTAACCGCGTCCATCAAGTTCGGGGGGATTTCCGTCAGGAACGGAGACGGCCGAAACCGGACCGTATTGCCGTATAATGTTCGTTCTTCTGTGTAGGTCAGATAAAGTTTCTGCTGCGCCCGTGTTAAGCCAACATAGCATAATCGCCGTTCTTCTGCCAATTCTTCCTCATTCATCAACGTCCTGGTATGAGGGAAAATCCCTTCTTCCAGTCCGGTAAGAAAAACAATCGGAAACTCCAACCCTTTCGCAGAATGCAAAGTCATTAACGTAGCTCGGTCTTCGGCCAATTCAGCGGTATCGATATCCGCGACAAGCGCCACATGGCTAAGAAAATTTTCCAGATTGTCTTCTATGCCTTCGGTGACATACTGTTTCGCAACAGTCAGCAATTCCTTCAAGTTTTCAATCCGGCTTTCCGCTTGCGGCGTATCTTCTTTCTCCAGTTCGGCAAGATAACCGGATTCCTTCATCGTCAAATTTATCAGGTCCTTGACCGGCAGTGTCCCGGCTTTGCCAAGCAGCGTAAAAATCAATGCCGCCAGCGATTCCAATTCCTGCTTGGCCTTCGTTTTAAGGCCCGGTACAAGATCCGGGTTAGACACAGCATCAAACAGAGGCACATTATTTTCAGCCGCGTAGGCCATAAGCCTTCCGATCGTCGTATCGCCGATTCCCCTGCGGGGCACATTGATAATCCGCAGCAGGCCGACCGTATCTTCCGGGTTGAAAATCACCCGTAAATAGGCCATAATATCCCGAATTTCTTTGCGGTCATAAAATTTAACGCCGCCGACGATGGTGTACGGAATCCCCGTATAGTTAAACGCAGTCTCCAGGGCTCGCGATTGGGCGTTGGTCCGGTAGAGCACGGCCATGCTGCCAAACGGCCGCCGGTAAACCATGTTTAGTTTGGTCATCGTATCGGCAATAAAATGCGCTTCATCCTGTTCGTTTTGAGCTTTATAACAGGAGATCGTCTCGCCTGCCTGATTGTCAGTCCAGAGCGACTTGGGCTTGCGATCGGCATTATGCTCAATGACTGCATTGGCCGCGTCCAGGATGACTTGGGTCGAACGGTAATTTTGTTCCAGCTTAATGCTTTTTGCCTGGGGATAATCGCTTTCAAAATCGAGAATATTGCGGATATCGGCCCCGCGCCAGCCGTAAATGCTTTGATCCGCATCGCCTACGACGCAAAGATTGTGATGTTTTTCCGCCAAGATACGGATCAGCAGATATTGAGCGCGGTTCGTATCCTGGTATTCATCAACCATGATATATTGAAATTTGTTTTGATATTTTTCGCGAACCGTCTGGTTTTGCTGCAGCAGCTGGACGGTCAGCATCAATAGATCATCAAAGTCCAGTGCATTATAGGCCTCAAGTTTCTGCTGATACAGTTTATAAACCTCGCCAACTTTTTCCGCGTGGAAATTGTCCGCCTGCCGGGCAAAATCCCTTACATCCAATAATAAGTTTTTCGCGTTGGAAATCGCTGACTGGGTTGCATTCGGCGCGAACATCTTATCATCCAGGTTCAGTTCTTTTAAACAGCTCTTTATGACAGACTGGCTGTCGCCGGAATCATAGATGACAAAATTCCGTTTATAGCCAGGCAAATTTTCAATTTCCATCCGCAAAAATTTAGCGCAAAAGGCATGAAACGTACTCAGCCAGATGTCCTTCGCCTGAGCGCCAACCATCTGATTCACCCGTTCCCGCATTTCCGCCGCCGCTTTATTCGTAAACGTAATCGCCAAAATCCGGTAAGGCGCCACGCCCTGATCCAAAAGATAAGCGATCCGGCAGGTCAATACCCGTGTTTTTCCTGATCCGGCGCCAGCCATAATGAGCAAAGGGCCTTCAGTATGCTTTACCGCGGCAAGCTGTTCCGGATTTAACCGGTCTAATAAGTGGTGCATAATCTCCTCCAAACTCTAAGAAACCGTTGCAAAAATCCATCTGCAAGTTCTTTTCCCTTAAGAAACTTAACCATCCATAAGTATATCAGAATTCTTCATAGATCGCTCATTTCCTGTTGAATAAAGCGTGTTTTTTCATTTCCTGTCCGTACGCAGCGAAAAGGCATGGCAACAGCCATGCCCCTATCACAATTGTTCATTTATCACCGTACAGGATCCTCTATCCGCCGGCAACCAGCGGCATAATATTTACCTTGTCCCCGGCACAGAGGACGTAGCTCTTGGGCTTGCGGATGCCATTGACGATCGGTGTGTAGCCGATATTGCTTTGCAGCAACCCAGTCGGCTGGAGTATCCCCTCTATCGTCTCGCCTTCACCGTCAACTTCCCAGAATCCGGAGCCATTATCCGACGGCTGAAATTTTTTGAAGATCCCTAAAAAGCGTATCTGTACACTCATCTTATTTTTCCAGCATGAACGCCGACAGCATCAATCCGCCGCAGGCATTCTTCGTCCATTTGTCATACCCATATTCGCCAAAGGTCAGCACGCCGACAAACGGTAAATCGCCAACCGCTTTTTTTACTTCCTTGACCACTTCCTCCATTCGATCGCCAATTCCTGCCGCCCGACCGCCGCAATGGATCAAGAACAGCGCCCCCGGTTCCGCCCCCAGATTATTTTTGGCTTCAGCAACCGCTTTTCCAACAGAGGCAATTAATTCATCGGTAGTCGCATCCATCATGCAAACAGCTGTATTCTCCACTAAATCATTCCCAACTGCCATACTTAAATCATTTCCGCCGGATACCGGATGACGGATCAGAGTGATTTCTCCTTCCGGATCAATCATGCCCAGCGGAGCATGAATGGTTGCGCCTAACAGGTTCAATCCCTTTAGATCATCGGTTTTCATGCCGCGCCAGCCTGCGTATACTTCGAGTGCCGGCTTGCCGTCAATTTCTTTCAGCGTTCGCTTATTCTCCACTTTTGTAATGACGCCCGTTTTCCCGCCATACCGGTAATCGCCGGTATATTTATTGCCAAACTTTTTATCCGTGTAGAAAAAAGCAACGGCCACGCCATTTTCGATCACTTTGCCATTCGCGTACTGCTTCATCAACCCTTCCATCGTGTTCTCAGCGGAACTTCCGCCAAAAAAGGGAACTCTGCCAATAACATCTTGAATTCCATTCAAATAGGTTTCTTCTTCTCCGGGCGGCGCGATCATATAAAAATACGCCGGAGCTTCCCGTTTGCCAAGTTTCTCCATGGCCTGCTCCGCTGCCTGCCTGCCGGCCATGCGGGCGCATTCTCCCTTTTCCACACCGGCTGCGGCAACACTCATAGCGTGGTCATCCAATACCATTACCGAACAAAAACCATCTTTTCCGCCGATCACTCCATCCGGAGTAAGAACCGCTGTAAAAGAACTGCAGCCAATCATTGGGACATCGCCCAGCACTTCCGCCACGCCTCTTACCAAGTCAGCTTGGTTGTAATCGACGCTTCCGTAAAGGACCGCGAACGAAGCACACTGCAAACCTTTCATTGCTTTTTCGGCAGCCAATTTTCCTGCCGTATAGCCGTCCGTCCCCTTACTCCAGCCTACATTTGCTTTTAGCACAACAAACTTCCCCCTTTTTTGTCGTTTATCCTGCAAGGCTCTTTTTCCTACTCCGGTAAATATTTCAGATATTCATCCAATCCTAATTCTCTTAATTTTTCCGCCTTCGGCACTCCGTCATTATCCCAACCCCGGTACGCATAGTAGTCATTCAGGATTTCTTCATGATGCGGCATTGGTGTTTTTCCGGCCCGCCCGCCGACCAATGCAGCAACGCCCATTTTGGCCGGCAATTGGTCGTCTTTTCGGCGGAAGCCGTCACGAACATTAATTAACCGCTGCAAAGTATAACCTCGTTCCGCAGTTTTGAACATTTCTTTTGGCTCGATATTCCAACCGGTAATGGCCTCAAGTCCGGCACTGATCTCCGTCAGAGTCAGTCCGCCGGCATTGACCATGAATTTGCACAACGTCAAGTTATTGTACAACGCGCTTGTCGTCTGATACACATAGGCGCTATAGCCGGCATCCTTGACCGAAAACCGGTCTGGAGGCGCTTCCATGTCTAATTCCGGATAAAACAAACCCAACGCGCTGGCCTGTGGATTGCCGCGTTCATGACAAGCGCCAATCGTTGATGTCGCGTAATTTACGCCCAGGCCAAAAACAGCACGCGGATCATGCGCCGGGAAATCCAAACCCTTGCATTCTACAATAATTTTTTCCGCTTCATGTCCAATCTCTGCGGCTGCGCCTCGAATGCCGGTCTGGAACAATTTGCCCAAACCTTCCAGTTTAATGATGTCTTTTGTCAGCTCGATCAATGCTTCGCCGTCACCCCATCGCAATGGCCGTCCTTCTGTCTGTACGTCACTCAGCCAGCCGGATTCATAGCACTCCATTAAGAAGCCGATAAAGGAACCGACGGAAACGGTATCGACTCCGGCCCGGTTGCAAAGATCATTGGCCTTGCAAATTGCCGGCAGGTCATCAACCATTAAATTCGACCCCATCATTCCCAGCGTTTCATATTCCGGTCCGTTGCCAACCAACTTTTCTCCGGAGGAAAATTCATAGTTGATATGGCGATGACAGCCGATCGGGCAATTGATACAGGGCAGCGGTTTTACCTTCAAAAATTCACTATACCGCGGCGCTCCGATCAATGCAGCCCCTTTTTTCCATACATCACCTCGCCAGTATTTAATCGGTGAATCGCCAATTTCTTCAAATGGCTGCATGACAACCGGCGTCCCGTGGGCGGTAAAATCTTTCGCGGCTTCATGGATTAGCTTAAATAATTCTTTTGTCAGTTCTGCCGCCTTGGCAGGATCTTTTACCGGCACTTCTTTTGTTCCCCAGGCTGCAATCGCTTTCAGATTTTTCGACCCCATTACTGCGCCTGCGCCGCCGCGTCCGGCAAAGGAGTGTCCGTCACAGGTAATGCAGGCGACCGGGTTCATGATTTCACCGGCCGGACCAATATTCAATGCATTAATTCTCTTGTCTCCCAGTTCAGCCTTAATCAATTCCGAAGTTGCCACCGTATCTTTTCCCCATAATTGGGCCGCGTCTTTAAATTCCACGCCATCATCATGAACAAACAGATATACCGGCGTTTTCGCCTTCCCTTCGATCACCATCAGATCATAACCGGCTTTTTTAAAATAGGGCGCCCAGTGCCCGGTTCCGGCTGAATCTAAAAAAGTCTTGGTAATCGGGCTTTTTGTGATCACGCTCCACTTGCCGTTGCCGGGAAAACTGATTCCCTGCAATGGTCCAACGGCAAAAATCAATTTATTGTCCGGAGAGAGTGGATCTACTTGCGGAGCAGTTTCCTCCAACAATATTTTTGCTCCCAAGGCAGCGCCGCCGATGAATTTTCGGAATGTTTCCTGTGCGATATCATCCACTGTATACCTTTGGTCTGTAAGATTGATTCGCAGCAGTTTTCCCCAATAACCGTACATCCCATTTCCCCCTTTGCTATATTCAATGAACTAAGTATTATCTTATGCATAATTGATTCCAATTTATTTTTTCGAGTTGCAAAAAGCACAAGGGATCTGCACAGGGCATTTTGACCCGTAGTTCTTCGCATTCTGCTGATGATCGAACCCCAGGGGGAAATTTGATTACTGTATGATTTTCGTACATTAAAAGAAATTTGCTATTTAAGAAAATAACAACGACTGTATATCGTTGTTTTACTGAAGAAAAATAGTGTAGTATTTTCGAACACTATTTTTCTTTGTTCGAAAACACTACACTATTTAAGGACTATTTTTTACTTTAATGCTGCCATTGTTTCCTGTAATTTCGAGTTGGCCCGGATTTTTTCGTACAATGTACTGCGGGCAATTCCCAATCTGAGTGCGGTACGGAAAAGATTGCCGTTTTCCTGGGTCAGTGCAATGCGTATAGCAATTTCTTCCGCTACTTTGAGCAAGTTATCCGGTTTATTTCCCACTTCGCTCAATTCATTGCTTACTTGATTTTTCATCTGTTTAAATTTATAGGCGCTGACAATCTTATCCGGCAAATTATTTAGTCCCAGAGTCTCCGTATCTTCAACCAATAGCAGTGTCCGCTCAATTACATTTTTTAATTCCCGGATGTTGCCGCGCCATGCACAGTGAAGCAAAGCTTCGAAGAACTCCTCCTTCGCTCTTATTTTGGACAAGCAAAACTTTTGCGCGAAATCCTGCAAATAATATTGTGCCAACAGACGAATATCAGCGCCTCTGTCTCGCAGCGGCGGCAGTTGAATGGTAATGATATTAATACGGTAGTAAAGATCTTCCCGGAAATTTCCTTCATCAGCTTCTTTTAGCAGATCTTTTTTTGTAGCGGAAATCAAGCGTATGTTGGTCGTGATTTCCGCAATACCTCCAATTCGGACAATTTTGTCCGTCGATAACGCCCGCAAAAGTTTAATCTGAACATTGAGCGGCATACTCTCCACTTCGTCCAGAAACAACGTTCCCCCGGAGGCTATTTCAAATTTACCGGGTTTTCCCCCTTTGCCGGCGCCGGTAAAAGCGCCCGGTTCATAGCCGAACAGTTCGCTTTCAATCAATTCCGATGGAATGGCTCCGCAGTTGATGGCGACAAAAGGCTTTTCACGGCGGGGACTGGCATTATGAATCGATTGGGCAAACAGTTCTTTGCCAGTGCCGCTTTCTCCTTGCAGCAATACTGCAGACGAAGAACCTGCTACCTTTCGTGCTAACGTTTTCGCTTGCTTCAACACGGGATCTTCACCAACGATATCTTCAAACTGATATATTGCCCGATTGCCGCGCAAGGAAGTATTGAGCCGCAAAATACTGTCTGTATCTTCAATGATGACCAGTGTTCCTTTGTGATTTTGAATTTTCCGGCTGGAAATCAAAAAAGATTTTTTGCGGTTTGGAAGTTTCATCACTGTTTCTCTGTGGCGAAGTTCTCCGTCCTGCTGCCAGCACTCAGTCGCACGCAAATACGTTTCCAACTTATCTCTCGTTTCCCGGGAAAACTTTTCCCGCTCCAATTCAAAGAGTTCCAGAATTCTTTGATTGTACCGTTCCAAATTGCCGGTTTCACCAATATAAGCGATGCCGTGCGGCAAATATTCCATGATTTTACTCAGTGTATCATTGGATACTTTCAGGTGGTCAATGGTCTTATTCAATGCGAAACGGGTTTCCGCCGCTTTGGCTATACTGGTAACAAGTCCTAACGTTTCACGAGTCTGCTGCGCGGAGTAGCTGGAAATATTCAAAACGCCAATAATACGGCCATCCGGATCATGGATCGGCGTTGCCGAGCAATTCATTGCATGGTGTAAAATATTGTAATGTTCAGGCCCCAATATCTGAAAAGGCTTATCTTCAATCAAGGCCAGCGCGACTGCGCCTGTGCCTGCCACTTGTTCCGACCGGTTGCTTCCAACCGTGAAGCCCGAAGCCTTCGCAGTGGCGATGACTTTATCATCGCCCAATATTTTCAAAGAATATCCTTCCCGGTCAAATAAATCAAATCTCAGCCCGCTATCACCAATGATCTGACCAATCATTTCAAGATAAGGCCAAGTTGCTGTTAAAAGTTCTTGTGCAAGCTCTAATCGCTGCCCAGCTTCCGTCAAATCAGCTTCCGTCTCGGTAAACGGATCAACCCCGTAACTTCTGCTTCGCTGCCAGGATCGCCAAATTGAATCGGATAGAACGGATGCATCAACCGGTTTGCCGGAAATAAAATTTTCCCATTGCGTTTTAATGGCATGCGGGTCACGAATTGTCTTCTGGCTTGTTTGCCCAAGGATACTGTCTGTCATTATCTCACCGCCATATTCATTATTCCGCACCGGCAGTGTTTGTTTGCTTCTGCAGAAAACGCATTCTCTGCCCATGGTAAACAAATCCCGCCAGACAAAAAGCCATTGCGCCCATCAAAAATAGGATGCCAATCCCGCTTGCTAAATTCGGAGCATAGCCGGAAACCATCAAGCTGCGCAAGTTGGAAGTCACATACGTCATGGGAAACGTGCACGATAACAGAAAACTAAACATATCCATAGACTGCTGCGGCCAGGTGTAGCCGGAATAGATAAAAGCCGGTACGGCATAAATCAGCACCAGGCGGTTAAAATTCACCTCGTCAGAAAAGGCCAGCGCCGCCAATCCGCCCAACGCCGTCACTGCAAACGTGAACGCCGCCCCCAGCAGTAAAAGTTGAACCATATTCCCCTTGCAGGGAATGTCGAACAGCAGCACCGAAAGCCATGTTGAACACACGAAGGCGATCATTCCTCCCAGCCAGTACGGCAAAAGCTTGCCAATCAATAAAATCAGCGGTCTCCCTTTACTGAAATGATCCATATCGTGCTTGTCATTCAGCAGGCTGCTGCCCAAAGCCAGCAAAATCCCTTCCTGCAAAGCGGCCATAACTACTCCAAGGACAAAGAAATTCAAATACCCTAGATTGGGATTATTGAGAACCCGCAGTTGAAAATTAACCGGAGCAGAATAGTGAGCAGCAGGCGTCGGCAGCAATCCAACGGCGTTTTCGGCTAACCCCTGACTCACTCTGGCTGAAAATGCGGCAATAATCTCCTGGGCCGAGCTGATGATCGCATTGCCGATGGCAATATTGGATCCATTTGCTGATACCAATACTTGCGAGCTCAGTCCTTTTTTGATATCGCGGGCAAAATTCGGCGGTATGGAAATTGCAGCATGTGCTGCTTTATTCTGGATCGCAGCATCTACCTCCTCTTCAGAGGTTACGTAATCGACAATATGATACCTTTGCGAATCAGCAAATGATTGTACAAGGGACCGGCTTAACACCGTCTGATCCTGATCATACACAACCATTGGGATATAATTCACCACATTCGGACTGTACAGAAGGCCAAATAAAATGACATAAAAAACGGAAGAGCCAAAAAGATAAAAAGCGCGCCGCGGATCTTTGCGGAACATCCAATAAAACTCCTGCTTGCAAATCTGCCATAACATTATTCTGTTCCCTCCATCCCGGGCTGATGCTCCTTCAAGCGCAAACGGCGGCGGCGAAAAGCAACAATGCTTACAGAAAGGCTGAGCAGAAGTCCTCCCATTGCGGATAAAACCAGCACACCCCGGTACAAGTCCGGCGCATAGCCCGCCAGCATCAAGTCGCGTATATTGACTGCAGCATACGTTAACGGCAAAATAGTTGAAACCAATTGACTGAACGTATTCATCGCAAAGTCCGGCCATATGTAGCCGGAAAACAGAAATGCCGGCATGATATAAGCAATCGGCAGCTGGACAGCTTGTACTTCATTGGGAGCAATGGCGGAAAAGAATAACCCGATTGCGCTGACTGCAAAAACAAATGCGGAACCGATCAGGAACAGTTCGCCGGGGTTCCCTTTCACCGGCAGAAGCAGAAACTGATCCGCAATCACAAGATAGGCTGCGAAAGATACCATGCCCCACAGCCAGTAAGGCAGCAGCTTACCGATCACGATTCTGACTGAAGAAATCCCCCGCCAATCCTTTTCACGCCGATACACGGCTGTCAGCGTAGTGCAAATCGCCAAGACAATTCCCAGCTGCAGTCCATTGGCCCCCAGTCCGCCAATGATAAAATTGGCATATCCGTAGGTCGGATTGTTCAGGACACGCAGCCCAAAACGCACCGGCGCCGCATTGCCCAGCGCCGCAGTGGGAAGCTGTCCTGTTTTCTCCATCAGTTGCCGGCCTGCACCGGCCGAAAAGGTTTGCACAATTTCCTGCGCCGATCCAATCGCGGGATTGGCAAACAGCAGGTTATTGCCGTTCACAACCAGTAAAGCCTGAGTTGCTGATCCTTTTTTGATATCCCGGGAAAAATCCGGTGGAATGACGACCGCTACTTGGGCCGCTTCTTGCTGCAAAATGAAATCCATCTCTTCCTGAGAAGAAGTGTACGCAACAATACGAAACCGTTCCGAGTCTTCAAACGCTTGAATGAACGTACGGCTTACTTCCGTCTGATTTTGATCATAGACAACCGTAGGAATTGTTTTGACGATATTTGCCGAATACACCATTCCAAACAAAATGACATACAGCACCGGTACGCCAAACAGGATAGCGGCGATTTTCGGTTCGTCAACAAACATCATCCGCAATTCACGTCTGATGATGGTTAAAATATCCATTTCAACGCTCTCCCGGCACAATCCGGAACCGCATCCCTGGGCGCACCTGATCGGAATTCACCCGGATTTTTACGTTGAAGGTAATCACATCATTTTCGCCCCGTTCGTTAGTGGAACGATAGGTAGCAAATTCCGGCTTTTTACTGATGTCAACGATTTTTCCCGCTAAACGCAATCCTGGCTCACGACCTTCCAAAATCACCTCATCTTGCAAATGATACCTTTTCAATTCCGTTTCCCGTACTTTCAGGTTCACCCAATTGTCCACCGGATCCTGAAGTGCCGCCAATGGTGTTCCGGTCGAAACCATCTCTCCTTGTTCCACATATTTCGCAGTGACAATTCCGTTCATCGGCGCGCGGATCTCTGTTTCGTCGATATAGACTTCCACTTCCGCCAAAACCGCCTGCGCCTGAACTAGCTTACTCTGCACCGCCGCTTCACTATCCATATTGACCTTGGTTTGAAGCAAGCCGGCTTCCGCCGTTTCCTGCAGCGCCAGAGCCTGTGAATAAGTCGATTGCGCCACTTGATACTTCAAACGCATATTATCAAACGCCTGTTGGGAAACTGCCCCTGACTGCAATAGACCTTGATACCGGGCGTAGTCCGTTTCCGCAACTGCCAAATCCGACCGCGCTTTTTCAACTTGCGCCTTCGCTGTCGTCAATGAGGCTTGTGATGTCCGGTCTTGCAGATTCGTCACTGTACCGGCCTGTGATACCTGAGCCTGAAGCGCCTGAATGCTGGCCCGGGCCTGGTCCGCCTTGGCAAGAATATCACGGTTATCAATCCGCGCTATCAACTGCCCCTGCTGCACGACATCGCCTTCTTTGACAAACAAAGCGGCAACCCGTCCGGCGATTTTGGTATTGACGTCAATCTCTTTGGCTTCCGCTCTGCCCCAGGTTTCCGGAATATTGGCCGGCTGCCGCCCGCAGCCGCTGAATAAAATCGCCAGTTGAAGACTCAAACCCAACAAGACTGTTATTTTTCCCAAGCTTGTATTTCGCCATTGCCTCAGCATTTTTTCGTCCCTCCCGACGGTTTACGTTCAGACAAATTTTCTTTCCTGTGTTCCTGACTTCGGATACCCTCCCAAAAACATTTCCATATATCAATCGTTTGCGCTGTATAATTGCCGGGGCCATAACAGATCACCCGCATCAAATACCCATCGATCAAGGAAAGATAGGCAAACGCCATGTGATTTGCCTGCCCGCACCGCACATCCCCTTTTGCAATTCCTGCTTGGATCATATCGGTTACGTCCTGCTCCAGCCGTTTGTGCAGATCTTTCATGCGCTGCAATAGCTCGTCTTTCAATCCGGCAGGCGGGAACATCCAAATTCTTATCCACAGTGCAACGTGAAGCGGTTCCCGTGCAAAGTGGCGAATTGTTTCTTCCATCAATGTATACAGCCGTTTTTCAATGCCTAACATCTGGGTCTGTTTAATGACTTCATCCCAGCGTGCAGCGTAGGAAGCCGTCATATCGGCAACAACGGATAAAAATAGTGCTTCTTTGTTCTTATAATGCGCATAAATTGAAGGTTTTTTTATTCCAACCTTTTCGGCGATTTCCGACAGAGCCGTCCCTTCATAGCCTTTTTGGGAGAATAGCGCAAGAGCAACTAGTTTAATTCGATTGGCTGTCATCATCTCACTTCTTTCCTACCTATCGTTAGTTAGATTATAGCACAATATTATTTTTATCTGCAAATATCAGAAACTTTGTTTGAAAAAATTTTTATTGTTGAGTGCGTGCGATTTTCGAACATGCTATAATGAATTCGGTGAAATAAGCAGAAAACAATGGAGAGGATACTGATGGCTCAAATTTCGAAAGGACACCTGCTGGCCGGGATCATTTTTGGCGACCACGCAACCGGTGAATATATTTACCTGCCAGGCGGCGAGGTGGGAATGGATGAACCGGTATGCGTGTTTGAAACGGCACGAGGACGACAGGATATTCCAATTCAAGAGGCAGTCCTCCTCATCGCAAAATTAAGTTTAAAAGCCGTTCGTCATCCCCGGATGGGCTTAAAAGCATATTAGAAAAAGAACCATCTGTCGCAAATGACAGATGGTTCTTTTTCTATTCAATCAAACGTTCTTCTTCCACCGCAAATCCGGTTTGCGGGCCGCCAAAACCTCATCCAATCGTTTCACGACCGTATTATGCGGCGCACTCGTCAGCAACTCCGGCTGCTCTACTGCTTCCTTGGCAATCTTCCGCATCATCGCAATAAAACGATCGATCGTTTCCTTGCTTTCCGTTTCTGTCGGTTCGACCATCAGCGCCTCATGAATAATCAAGGGAAAATAAATTGTCGGCGGGTGACAGCCGTAATCCAAGATCCGTTTCGCCACATCGAGCGTCCTGATCCCTGGCGCAGCTTCCCGTAATCCGTCAAAGACACATTCATGCATGCAATACCGGTTAAAAGGAACCTTATAGTCGGCCGCCAATTCTTTCAATACATAATTTGCGGCCAAAACAGCGTCTTTGCTGACTTGCTTCAAGCCATCCGGACCCATCGTCCGAATATAGGCGTAGGCCCGCAAATAAATGGCGAAATTTCCGTAAAAGCTATGCACCTTGCCAATCGATAGCGGGTGATCATAGGATAAAGAATACACATCATCTTTACACTGCACAATGGGTACCGGCAAAAACGGAATCAATGGTTTCTTCACTCCTACCGGACCTGATCCGGGGCCTCCGCCGCCATGCGGAGTAGAAAACGTTTTGTGCAGATTAAAATGGACGACATCAAACCCCATATCGCCGGGACGGGTAATCCCTAAAATGGCATTGGCGTTGGCGCCGTCATAATACAACAAGCCTCCCGCAGCATGTACGATCGCCGCAATTTCTTGAATTTGCGGATCAAATAACCCCAAGGTGTTTGGATTCGTAAGCATAAAGGCTGCAGTTTTTGGCCCGGCTGCCTTGCGCAAAGCTTCCAAATCCACACCGCCGTCGGCGGCAGAAGGGATCTCAACGACTTCCATTCCGTTCATTGACACGGTAGCCGGATTGGTCCCGTGCGCCGAATCAGGAATGATCACTTGCGTCCGTTTTTCGCCGCGGCTTTCATGAAAAGCCCGGATCAGCTTGATACCGGTTAATTCGCCATGCGCCCCGGCAACAGGCTGCAGCGTGCAGGCATCCATCCCGGCAATTTCCGCCAAATACGTTTGCATTTCGTGCATGATGGCCAGCGCGCCCTGAACGCTTTCGTCCGGCTGCAAGGGATGAATCTTGGCAAAACCAGGCAGTTGAGCTATTTTTTCATTTACCTTTGGATTGTATTTCATGGTGCAGGATCCGAGGGGATAAAAACCTGTATCCACACTATAATTGCGCTGGGAGAGAGCCGTGTAGTGGCGGACGGTTTCCCCTTCGCTGACTTCCGGCAGATCGGCGGCAGCCGTCCGCAATAACTCTTGCGGGATGATTTGGTCGAGGCTTCTTGCCGGCACGTCGGCAACCGGCAAGCTGGCGCCAACGCGGCCACTGCGGCTTCGTTCAAAAATCAGCGGTTGATCATTATTCGAACTGGTCATTCTTCTCCCCCCAATACGGACACAAGTTGATCAATTTCTTCTTTGCTCCTTTTTTCCGTGACACAGAACAACATCCGGCCGCCGTGATCATCGGCAAAAACACTGTCTGTCCCTGCTAAATCCAACCCGCCGATGATCCGGTTGGAAGTCAGCCGTGCCTGTATTTGTCGTGCCGGAACCGGAGTTCGCACAACAAATTCATGAAAAAAAGGACTGGTAAATTCAAGACGATACCCTGGCAGTGCGGCGATTTTCTCCGCCGCGTAGTGGGCTTTTTCGGCGCAAAGAGCAGCGACCTTCACCAAACCTTGTTTGCCGACTGCCGTTAAATAAATTGCTGCCGTCAATGCGCACAGCCCCTCATTAGAACAGATATTGGAATACGCTTTGTCCCGACGAATATGCTGTTCTCTGGCCTGCAGAGTCAGTACAAAGCCACTGCGTCCTTCCCTGTCTACGGTCCGGCCGACAATTCGGCCCGGCATCCGGCGCATCAATTTTTCCCGAACGGCCATAAACCCAAGGTATGGTCCGCCGAAATTCAAGCCAAGACCCAGCATTTGCCCTTCACCGACGGCAATATCCACGCCATACTCTGCCGGCGGTTTTAAAATACCCAGTGAAATTGGATTGACGGCAGCGACAAGCAACCCGCCCTGCTGATGGATCTGGTTCGCTACTCCTTCCAAATTCTCAATACAGCCAAAAAAATTAGGAGTTTGCAATAAAACCGCTGCCGTTTCCGGATTAATCGCCGCTAACAGCGCCTGTTTGTCTGTGACCCCGTTCGCCAACGGAACCACTTCTAGCCAAATTCCAAGGTCGTATGCATACGTTGCCAATACGCGCCGGTAAAAAGGATGGATCCCGGCGCTGATCACAATCCGCCGCCGGCCTGTGATGCCACAGGCCATATTCATTGCTTCCGCCAACGCCGTAGCGCCGTCGTACAAAGAAGAGTTGGCAACATCCAGTCCGGTCAGTTCACAGATCATGCTCTGATATTCCCACAATGCCTGCAATCCGCCTTGACTGATTTCCGCCTGATATTGCGTATAAGCGGTATAAAATTCAGACCGGCCTGCCAGATCACCAACGACAGCTGGGATAAAATGATCGTAGGCTCCTGCGCCCAAAAAACACGGCATCGAATCAACATCACTGTTTCTTGCAGCCATTTTTCGCAAATGGGCCGTTAACGCCAATTCACTCATCGCAGCCGGCAAGGTGAGATCTCCCTTCAGACGGATAGCCGGTGGAACGTCGGCAAACAATTCTTCTGCATCCTGAATACCAATACTGTCCAGCATGGCCCTCCTGTCTTCTTCTGTCGCCGGCAGGTAATGCTGTCCCCCCATCAGTCCCCCTCCTTGATCATCGCCTTGTATTCGCTTGCACTTAAAAGACTGCCTGCAGCTGCCGGATCTGTCATTTCAATTTCCGCAATCCACCCTTTATCATACGGGTCCTGGTTTATTGTTTCCGGAGCATCACTCAACGCTTCATTCGCTTTTATGACGGTACCGGCAACAGGAGCAAAGATATCGGATACAGCCTTGACGGATTCAATCACAGCCAGGTTCTCGTGAGCCGAAAGTATTTTTCCTATGACAGGGAGTTCGACAAAGACAACGTCGCCCAGTTCGCTTTGCGCAAAATCGGTAATACCGACAATCGCCCGTGTTCCCTCAACCCGAACCCACTCATGATCTTTGGTAAATCGTAAATTTTCCGGAATATTCATCTTATTCCATCCTCCTCTTGTAAAATGGTTTTTTTATAATAATCGCTTCAACAAGTTTGCCGCGAATATCAACAGCCAATTTGGTTTCCGGCACGGCCAGATCCGCTTCTATCAGCGCCAAGGCTAAGTTTTTATCCAGTGTCGGAGCATAGGATCCGCTTGTCACCGTACCAACTTGCCGGTCGTCCTGCTTGCAGGCATATCCTGCACGGGCAATTCCTTTACCGATCATCTCTACTCCGGCAATTTTCCTGGCAAGTCCGTAATCCTTGCTTTTGCGCAAGGCTTCCTGACCAATAAACGACTCTTTATCCAATTTTACGAACATTCCCAGGCCCGCTTCCAATGGGGAAATATCTTCTGAAAGTTCATGTCCGTATAACGGTAAACCAGCTTCAAAACGCAGCGTATCCCGTGCTCCTAACCCGGCCGGAACCAGTCCTTCCGGTTCTCCTGCTTCCATTACAGCGTTCCATAAGCTGGATGCTTCGTTCGCATTGCAATAGATTTCAAATCCGTCCTCACCGGTATAGCCGGTCCGCGAAATCAGACAGCTTGTCCCGTTGATCGAGACATCGCGCTGCAGCCAGTAGTAGCGTACTGCAGCAAGGTTGGTCAGTGTTAATTTCTGCAAAATACGTTCGGCTTTTGGTCCCTGGATCGCCAATTGCGCCACTTTATCGGAAATATTTTTCACCTGCGCCGCGTACCCTGCCGCCTGTTCTGTAATCCAGGCAAAATCCTTGTCGATGTTGCCGGCGTTCACTACCAGAACATACTCGTCAAGGGCCAGACGGTACACCAGCAAATCATCCACTGTTCCGCCGGCTGGATAGCACATTGGCGAATATAGCACCTGATTGATGGCAATTTTGGCAACATCATTCGTTATCAAGTGATTAATCAGTTGTTCCGCCTGCCGGCCGGTTATTTTGATTTCCCCCATATGAGAAACGTCAAACAGACCCGCCCGCTCACGAACAGCACGGTGTTCCTCCAGAATGGCCGTATATTGCACCGGCATCAGCCACCCGCCAAATTCAATGATTTTTGCCCCGCTCATACGGTGGATATCGTACAGCGGCGTTTTATGTCCCTGCATGCTCTCTTCCCTCCTCTAATCTGCGAAAACTTCCCAAAGAATGCAAAAAGGACAGAAAATAAGCGTTGTCGCTTACTCTGTCCTTGTACCTGAGAGATTGCATTCATTAGCTACCCCTTCGGTGGCCGCTTTACGGCACTCTCCAGAGAATGTCCGGTCAAGGTCCTTTTGCCTGAGAGATTATGGCGTAATTGCTCCTTCGGCGCCGCATATTCCTGCGGTCTCTCCCCTAACCATCATCCAAACTGTATAATCGTTTTGCACACATAGCCAACGATATTTTATTCTATTTAGCATAATTCTACACAATTTACGCGGTTCCCTGCTAGGTGAAAATATTTTTATCCTGTATAATAAGTGTCATCAATCTTATGCGAGGTAACAAGACAATGATGCCAAAGTTTTTACCCCATGAATACGCCTCTCCCATTTGGCGCGCACTGTTGGAATTTGATCTGATCAGCGATAATGACAGAATTTTGATCGGTTTATCCGGCGGCAAGGACAGTTTATTTTTAACCTATGCTTTGTCGCTCCTTCGTCAATATGCCCCCATCCGGTATGATTTGGCTGCAATCACGATTGATCCGTCATTCACTGCTGACCTCGATCTGACTATGCTGGAAAAATTCTGTGCCGAACTGGATCTTCCTTTTTTCAGCCATCAAGTTGATATTGCTTCCGCCATCGAAAAATCCGGAAATAAATCGCCTTGTTTTACGTGTGCTTTTTTCCGCCGTGGCGCCATTAACCGGTTTGCGAAAGAAAACGGGTTTAACAAAATCGCTTATGCACATCACCACGATGATGCAGTGGAAACCTTCTTTATGGAACTTTTGTGCGCCGGGCAGCTGAAAACATTTCTGCCAAAAACGTATATGGACCGCACCGAACTTACAATTATACGACCCCTGTTATATTTTCGGGAAGACCAATTGGCCCGGACACCAAACTTACATGGCTATACGCCTCTTGAAAGTCCATGCCCATTCAACGGAAAAACGAAACGCCAGGAAATCAAAGAGATGCTGGCGGTAATGGAACAGAAAACCCCCGGCGTTTACACTCATTTGGCTTCCGCAATGCGCTCCAAAGAAGCTGCTGAACTATGGCCGCCGGTCCCAACGAGAGCCGAACTAAAAGTCAAGCACACCGCTTTCTGGCACAAGAAAGAATAGACATATTTACAAACGGTTCCGGTTTATGATATTCTAATTATACAAAACATCATATCCGAAATGGCGATGACAGGAATAGTAACTGATACAGTTTTTTGCAGAGAGTTGGGACTGGTGAAATCCAACAGAAACTTGGCAGTGAAAGCCTCCCTGGAGCTGTTAGCTGAACGATTGACAGTAAGCGATACCGTACCTTGGCGTTAACAAGACAAAGTGAGCCTTCATGGCTAATTCAGGTGGTACCACGGGAACAGTAGTCCCGTCCTTTTCAGGACGGGACTTTTTTTGTCCATCAGAAAGTATAAATTTTGTCTGATGGACATAAGTGCAACCAGCGGTTTACGCCGTCGCTTTTAAAGCTCAGCGTAAGCCGGGTTTTCTAAATTCCAATTGATTTTCCCAAAAATTATGATAATGAGGAGTTGCTGTTGATGAAAGAATTACTCGAATTATTAGAGAAGGATTATACGCAGTCGCCGGAAACCCTTGCAGATCTTCTGAACCGCCCCAAAGAAGAAATCGCTAAGCAAATTCGCCAATTGGAAACCGAAAAAATCATCGTGAAATATCACACGATTATCAACTGGGAAAAAGCCGGTGTGGATATTGTTTCCGCAATTATCACCGTGCGGATCACTCCGCAGCGCGAGGTTGGCTTTGACGCCATTGCAGAGCGCATTTACCGGTTTCCGGAAGTCAGAAACCTCTATCTGATGTCAGGATCGTTTGATTTGCTGGTTATGGTGGAAGGGCAAACCATGAAAGAAGTCGCGAACTTCGTTTCCACCAAGCTGGCAACAATTGAGGGTGTCATCAGTACGACCAGCCATTTCGTTCTCAAAAAATATAAAGAAGAAGGCGTAATCATCGAAGACCGTGAAAAAGACCGCCGACTGGTGGTGACACCATGACTTGGGCTGATCGCATTTCACCGGCGGTCAGAGCAATTCCGCCCTCTGGAATTCGCCGTTTTTTTGACATCGCCGCCGAAATGGAAGATGTCATTTCCCTTGGCGTCGGCGAACCTGATTTTGTCACTCCCTGGCATATTCGTGAAAGCTGCATTCATGGCTTGAATCTCGGCTATACATCCTACACCTCCAATGCCGGCTTATTGGAATTGCGGGAGGAAATCGTCCGAACAATCCAAAGAGACTGTGATGGCTTAACCTATAATCCCCGCAACGAAGTTCTCGTCACCGTCGGCGTCAGCGAAGCTCTTGATTTGGCAATGCGAACTGTGCTTACTCCGGGTGATGAGGTGCTCATTCCTGAGCCCTGCTACGTCTCTTACCAAGCCTGCACGATCCTGGCGGGCGGTGTTCCTGTTCCGGTAGTCACAACGATGGAAAACAACTTCCGGGTAACAGTGCAGCAGCTGGAAGAAAAATTGACAAACCGTACGAAAGTATTGCTGCTCGGCTATCCTAACAATCCCACCGGCGCCATCATGCCCCGGCAGGAACTCCTCGCCATTGCTGAGTTTGCCAAACGTCACGATCTGATTGTCATCTCCGATGAAATCTATTCCAGTCTGACCTATGAAGGAACGCATACCTGCTTCGCCAGTTTGCCGGATATAAAAGACCGGACAATCCTGATGAATGGGTTTTCTAAGTCATTTGCAATGACTGGCTGGCGTATCGGGTATGCGCTTGGAAATCCTGATTTCATTGCCGCCATGACCAAGATCCACCAATTTACTATGCTGTGCGCGCCGATCACTGCCCAGCTTGCAGCGCTTGAGGCCCTGCAGAGCGGGGGCAGCAGCGTGCAAAAAATGGTCGCTGAATATAATACCCGTCGCCGCCTGATGTTAAAAGGACTGAGAGAAATGGGTCTGACCTGTTTTGAACCCCAGGGCGCTTTTTATATCTTCCCCAGCATCAAAGAGACCGGCTTGACCTCACTGCAGTTTGCGGAAGAACTCCTAAAAGCAGAAAAAGTCGCCCTTGTACCGGGCGACGCTTTTGGAGCAAGCGGCGAAGGCTTTGTGCGCTGTTCTTACGCCTCTTCCCTTCCCAAACTCTCTGAGGCGCTGGAACGGATCAACCGCTTCCTGAAAACCGGTCTGCCGCGCCTCAAAAAGTAACAACCAATAATCTGCAACTAAAAAGGGATAATATCCAAAGCTTCGACACTGACGCTTGACCTCAGCTTTTGGATATTATCCCTTTTTCGAACTAATTGCAGACATAATGTGAGTCATAACATCACAGATTGGCTTTCAACACTATTATAACAGAACAGGCTGTTCAAAAAGGGTGAGATGCCAGGAACAGCTAGGCTTGCGACGCGACGCGTACGACTTGGTACGTGAGCAAGCAAACGCAGCTGTGACGCCGCAGATCAGCCTTTTTCAACAGCCTGCCAAAAGATCCGCAAGGATCTCCCGTATCTCCTCTTCAAACTCCCTGGGCGCATACACGCAGCCCCAACCTTGCTGCAGTTGGAACATTCCGTCATAGGCAACATCATGATATGATCGCAGCACGTGCGGGATTTGGCGTTCCTGCAAAATTGAGTCCAATAAGCGTGCCTCAATTTCATTTTGCAGCACGGCGATTTTTACATATTCCTCCATCGCAAAATCCTTTCAGTGTATTCAGATGATTCGTCTGGCGCCCCAATAACGCTTTTGCCAGTAAGGATCGCTCATACTGCAGATCACAATACCGCGGCTTGAGGATGCGTTGATAAATTTGTTGTCGCCCAAGTAAATTCCACTGTGTGACGCGCCACGTTCCGTGGTGGAAAAAAACACCATATCGCCGGCCCGAAGTTTACCTCGGGCCACTGCTGCTCCGGACTTGTACTGAATATCAGCTGTCCGGGGCAGTTTGATTCCGTTTCGGGCATAAACATATTGTACAAACCCAGAGCAATCAAACCCTTTTGGCGTTGTACCGCCATAACGGTAGGGTACCCCGATATACTCAAATGCAGTATTGATTACCGCCTGCGCCAGCGGGGCAGCCGTTTTATCTTCAGGCATTGATTTCCCCAGCAATGCCTGATACGTTTTTTGCTCTACCACGCCATTTGCCGTTAGTTTGTTCTTTTTTTGAAACGCTTTAACCGCTGCTGCCGTTTTGGCCGTAAACAGCGGTTCTTCCGTGACCGTGCGGAAGCCGGCCTGACGAAGTTTGCTGTTGATGACAGCTACCTCCGCCCCTTTATCGCCTTCCGAATAATAAAACCCAGAGGCCCATGCAGGCTCGCCATGGGTCATTCCGATAAAAACTGTCAAGATCAGGAAAACTCGCACAACAGCACGCATCATCATAACCCTCACTCAGTTTTTTTGCAGTTTACTTAAAAGTCTATAAAAAACAATTTACTCTTAAATAAACAATGAGACTAGTTGAAAAAGCTCCAGGTGCAAGGAACAGCGAGGCTTGCGCCGCGCCGCGTACACAATAGTACGCAAGCAAGCAAACGTAGTCGTGACGCCGCAGATGGATTTTTGCAACAGTCTCATTGTTTATTTGCGGCGTTTTTGCAACTCAGCCAATAATTCACTAGGCGCAACATTATGGAACGAGAGCAATACAAGACAGTGATACCAAAGATCCGCCATCTCATAGAGCAATTCCTCTTTACTGAGATTTTTGGAGGCGATTACCGTTTCTGTCGCTTCCTCGCCCACTTTTTTCAAAATTTTATCCTGTCCTTTTTCAAACAGGTAGGTTGTATAGGAACCCTCTTTGGGGTTCGCTTTCCGGTCGCTGATCACTCCATACAAATCATGCAGAATAGTGGCTACGGACTGTCCGTATACTTGCTCCGGATCGGCTATTTTTTCAACCTGTTTTTCACTCTTCATCAAGCTCCGGCTGAAGCAGGAAAAAGTTCCTTCATGACAGGCGGCTCCGACTTGGGTAACTTTAATCAGTAAGGTATCTGCATCGCAATCGTATAAAATATCATGCACTTTTTGGATATGCCCTGAAGTCTCACCTTTTTGCCAGAGGCTCAAACGGCTGCGGCTATAAAACCAGGTTACGCCGGTTTCCACCGTTTTCTGCAATGATTCTTCATTCATGTATGCCATCATCACGACTTCGCCTGTTGCAATATCCTGAACGATGGCGGGGATTAAGCCGTGAGCGCCAAATTTCAATCCATTAAAATTGTTCATAAACGCACCTCCAGATGCCGTTGCCGTAAATATTCCTTCACTTGCCGAACCGTAAACTGACCGTAATGAAACACCGATGCGGCCAATACTGCATCCGCCTTGCCCGCAGTCAGCACCTCATAAAAATGGTTCAGTTCCCCGGCGCCGCCGGAAGCAATAACCGGCACTTCTACCGTCTCTGAAACCAAGCGGGTAAGGGGAATGTCATATCCATCCTTGGTTCCATCCTTATCCATGCTGGTCAGAAGAATTTCTCCCGCCCCAAGATCAACCGCCTGCCGGACCCACTCCAATACGTCGATCCCGGTCGGAGTCCGCCCGCCATTAATGTAGACTTCCCATTTTTCAAATCCTACCTGTCGGGCGTCAACAGCCAGCACGATACATTGCCGCCCAAAACGGCCGGCGCCTTCGGCAAGCAACTGAGGATTCTTGACCGCCGCCGTGTTTAACGATACTTTGTCCGCGCCGGCTTGCAGCATTTTACGAATGTCTTGGGCCGAACGGATGCCGCCGCCTACAGTAAACGGAATAAAAACCTCCGCTGCCGTTCGATGAACAACGTCCACCATCGTATTGCGTTCATCAGAAGAAGCGGTAATATCGAGAAATACCAGTTCATCAGCCATTTCCCGGTCATAACAGGCCGCCAAATCCACCGGATCACCGGCGTCGCGCAAGCCGACAAAGTTCGTTCCCTTAACAACCCGGCCGTCTTTTACATCCAGACATGGAATAATTCGTTTTGTAAACATTATACCACATCCTTCCGGGCGGTACGAATTGCTTCGGACAGCGATAACGCTCCAGTATAAATCGCTTTGCCGACAATGACGCCTTCAATTCCCTTATCGCTTACAGCAACCAAGTCAACGATGTCTTTAATACTGCTGACACCACCCGAAGCAATAACCGGTATTCCGGCTTTTTCCGCCAATTCTACTGTTGCCGCAACATTCACGCCGCTCAGCGTTCCATCGCGCGAAATATCCGTATAAATAATTCGCTTCACGCCTGCTGCTGCCATTCGAACAGCAAGTTCACCGGCGTTGACTCCGCCGGAAATGCCCCAGCCATCTACAGCAACCTGTCCGTCGCGGGCATCGATCCCCACCACAATGCGATCGCCGTACAACCGGCAGGCTTCCGTCACCAATTGCGGGTTCCGAACGGCCACGGAACCTAATATTACGCGAGCAACGCCAGCCGATAACACCTGCTCGATGTTCTCCAACGTGCGAATTCCGCCGCCTAACTGCACCGGAATTGCAACTGCTGCCACAATATCCCGGACAACGCTAAGATTACGGGATCCGCCGGCCAAGGCGCCGTCGAGATCAACCACATGAAGGTACTCTGCGCCCTCATTTTGCCAACGGCGGGCCATATCGGCCGGATATTCGGAAAATATGGTTTCCTGGTCAAACCGGCCTTCCGTCAATCGTACACACTTTCCGCCGCGAAGATCTATTGCTGGAAAAATAATCATGCTTTCATCCCCTTAAATCCTTTTAAAATCTGCATTCCTACACTGCTGGATTTTTCCGGATGAAATTGAACTGCCTGTACATTGCCGCGCCCGACAGCGGCAGTCACCGGGCCGCCGTAGTCCGTCACCGCTGTGACCAGCTCCGGATCATTCGGCACAGCATGATAACTATGAACAAAGTAAACGTATGGATTTGCCTGCAACTGTTCAAATAACGGGCTCTGACGTTCGATCCGCAAACTATTCCACCCCATATGAGGAATTTTCAAACCAGGCGCAATAATTTTGCGCACCATCCCTGGAAAAATACCCAGGCCGGCAACTCCCGGATCTTCTTCACTTCCATCAAACAATAGCTGCAGCCCTAAACAGATCCCGAGAAAAGGAATTCCTTCTGAAATCACTTTATGGATAACCGGAACGAGGCCGGACTGTTCGAGATTACGCATACAGTCGCCAAAAGCGCCTACGCCCGGCAATACCACATGATCGGCCGCTGCGATAATTTGAGGATCGCTGGTGATCGACGCGTCTGCACCCAGCTTGATCAACGCTTTTTCAACGCTGTATAAATTACCCATTCCATAGTCGATAATTGCAATCATACTACTGTTCCTCCCATCATCGCCCAAACAAGACCGTTCTATAATGCTCCTTTGGTGGACATCACGCCTTGGATGCGCTCATCTTTCCTTACCGCTTCACCGAAAGCTCTGGCCAATGCCTTAAAAATCGCTTCTACGCAATGATGCGCATTCTTGCCGGCCAACAGGCGAACATGGATCGTCGTTCCGGAATGTACCGCAAGGGCACGAAGAAATTCCTCCGTAAGTTCGGTGGCGAAACCGCCGATTTCCTGAACGGAAAGATCCGCGGAATAAGCCAAATAAGGACGTCCGCTGATATCCAAGGATACCATGGCAAGCGCTTCGTCCATCGGCACAAACGCGGTGCCGTAGCGGCGAATTCCTTTTTTATCGCCTAACGCTTTGGCTACAGCCTGTCCTAAAACAATACCGGCATCTTCCACTGTGTGATGCCCATCGACCACCAAATCGCCGTCTGCCTTGAGTATTAAATCGAAAAGACCATGCTTGCTCCAAAGAGTCAGCATGTGGTCAAAAAAACCGATTCCGGTGCTGATCTGAGACTTTCCTTCCCCATCCAGATTTAACTCGGCAAAAATCTTGGTTTCCAAAGTTTCCCGCTCTATCACTGCTGTTCTCATCATACCACCGCCTTGTGAGAATAATAATCCTGCACAGTCTGCAAAAAAGCATCGTTTTCTGCCGTTGTCCCAATTGTAACCCGTAAACAACCATGCAATCCCGGTGCTTGGCCGAAATTGCGAATACTGATACTGCGGGACTCCAGCAGCCGGTTCAATTCGCCGGAATGATCGGCGCGCAATAAAACAAAATTGGCTTCCGATGGGTACACTGTTACGCCTGGTATTTTTAGCAACGCCGCTATAAGCCGCGCCCGTTCCGTTTTCGTTACCTGGATACCGGCCGCAAAGGCCTGCCGGTTGGCATGCACAATGCCGGCAGCGGCCAATGACAATGCATTGACATGATAAGGCATCAATACTTTGTGCACGGCATCGATCATCTCCGGCTGCGCGATCATGTAACCGACTCTCGCTCCAGCCAGGCCATACGCCTTAGAAAAAGTCCGCGTTATGATCAGCCTGGGATAGCTGGCCAGTAAATTCACAGAAGATTGACCGTAATATTCGTAATATGCTTCGTCAACAAGGACAGGACACTCAACACCTTGCAGGATCGCCTCAATATCGGCTTGCGGCATGACTGTACCGGTCGGATTATTCGGGTTGCAAAGAAGAACGAGCGAGGCTTGTGTTCGATTTGCAGCTTCAATTACCTTCGCAGCTGACAGAGAATAATCCGTTTCCAATGCAACCGCTTCTCCCGTACTATCTGAAAGACGAACATAAATCCCATACATAGAAAAGGAAGGCGTGGGAAAAACAATTGTGCGGTCAGCACCGCCAAATACGTGACAGATCGCCTGCAAAAGTTCACTGGAGCCGCTGCCAATCATAATGTGCTCGGCCGCAAGTGAAAATTCAGCAGCAATTTCCTTGCGCAATCCGCTCATCAGAATATCCGGATACCGATGAAGGTCAATCCGCCCCAGCGCATCGGCTATTTCTCTTTTTACTTCGGCAGGCAGTCCCCCGGCGCACTCATTGGCGTCCAGACGGATTTGCTTTTCTTCGCCTTCGGCCCTATAGGGCTGCAATTCAATTAAAGAAGGTCTAATTTTCAACATCGGTATTTTCCCCTCTTATTCTGATCGCCTCCGCATGCGCCTGCAAGCCCTCTGCTTCCGCAAGGCGTATGACGCTGCCGCTCACTGCTTGTAATGCTTCAGCCGTATAAGCAATCAGACTGGTTCGTTTCATAAATGTTTCGACGTTCAATACAGAATAGAACCTGGCGGTACCGCCGGTAGGCAATACATGGTTGGGACCGGCGAAATAGTCGCCCAGCGGTTCTGGTGAAAAAGGTCCTAAGAAAATAGCGCCGGCGTTTTTTATAAACGGCACCCAGCGAAAAGGGTCTGCCGTAAGAATTTCCAAATGTTCCGGCGCTGAAACATTGGCCAGTTCGATCGCTTCCTCAAGATCGCCGGCAATAATAAGCAACCCGTTTTTTCCCAATGCAGCTGTTGCAATCTCTTTGCGGGTCAGTTTTTCCAATTGCCGGTTGACTTCACTCTCTACTGCCGCCGCCAGTTCCGGGCTGTCGGTAATCACAATGCTTGAAGCCAATACATCATGTTCGGCTTGGCTCAGCATGTCGGCCGCTACATAACGCGGATCTGCGCACGAATCGGCAACAATAAGGATCTCACTTGGCCCTGCCAGCATATCAATATCGCAGTAGCCGTAAACTGCCTTTTTCGCCAAGGTCACAAAAATATTGCCGGGACCGGTTATTTTATCTACCTTGGGGATCGTTTCAGTCCCGAAAGCCAATGCGGCGATCGCCTGCGCTCCCCCCATTTTAAAGATCCGGGTCACACCCGCTTCTTGCGCTGCGATCAAAACATAGGGATTTACAGATCCGTCCTTCGACGGCGGGACCGCCATGATGATCTCCTTTACACCCGCCACAGCCGCCGGGACGGCATTCATAATCACGGAAGAAGGGTAAGCGGCAGTTCCGCCCGGAACATAAGTGCCAACCCGTTCAAGCGGGATGCAGTTTTGCCCCAGCATCGAACCATGCGAGCGGTATGTCAGCCAGGATTTCGGCATTTGCTCGGCATGAAACCGTCTCACATTTTCCACTGCCAGCCTGATGTCCGCTACAATCGCCGCGTCTGAGCGCTGATAAGCCGCAGTAACTTCAGCCGCGCTGACTTCCAAACTTTGATCATTCAACTCAACGCCATCAATCGCCTTGGTATAATAAAAGACAGCAGCATTGCCCTTATTCCGTACATCAGCAACGATTGTGTCTACCGCTTCCGCTGCCGTAAGTTCCTTGCCAAAGACCGTTTTTATTTTCGCTGCAGCGCCGGGCCCCAGAGTAATTTCATCAAAAGCCGGTTTTCTAAGCAATGCCAGCAGTTCATTTTTTTGCATTGTCTTCGTACTGATGGTTTTCATTGCTTATCCTCGCTTTCCAATAAACATTTTAAATCCTCGACAATCCCATGGATCCGGTCAAATTTCATTTTCATGCTGACCCGGTTCGCAATAAATCGCGCTGTAGCCTTGTGAATTTGGGCGATCTCCAGCAATTGGTTCTCTTTTAATGTTCGACCGGTTTCCACAATATCCACGATAATTTCGGCTAATCCCACCATGGGCGCCAATTCTATCGATCCATTCAATTTAATGATCTCCATCTGGATCCCCATCTCCCGGAAAAATCGCTCGGCAACATTGGGGTATTTTGTCGCTACGCGCATATGCGCATAATCGCTGATTTTATCTTTTTTTAACGCCTGCGGGACAGCGACCATCAGTCGGCAAAGGCCAAATTTCAAGTCCAGCAATTCATAAACATCCTTGCTTTCTTCCAGCAAAACATCTTTCCCGATAATACCAATATCAGCGGCTCCATATTCCACGTAAGTAGGTAAATCGCCTGTCTTGGTAATAATAAATCGTACTTTTTTCTCCTCATTGCTAATAACAAGTTTACGGGATTTCTCATGTACGTCATTGGCCGAAACGCCGATTTTACTCAATAAGTCCACTGACGGCGCAAATAATTTCCCTTTTGGCAATGCTATGGTAAGATAATCCATATCCGCTGATGTCATAATATCCTCCGTTCCTTTACTTGTTTAAAGTATTAACATATTAGCAATCATATCACCCAATGGAAAAAAGGTCAACACCAAATGTAGGGATTTTATTGCAACTGTAGAATTAATAGTAATGGAATATACCATTTTCCACTACAAAGGGGGATTATCATGGCAGACGCACTCAAAATAGTTGTCTTAAACCGGTTAGCCGACCGCCATGTTACGGCAATTAAAAATGTCATACCTGAAGCTGAAATTGTCATTAGCGATGAAGAACACGCTGTTGAACATATGCCGGATACAAATATTCTCGTAACCTGGGGGACTTTTGATGCCCGCCCATTGTATCTTCAAGCGCCAAACCTTCAATGGATCCATGCCTTAAGCGCCGGTGTCGAAGGCCTATTATTCCCGGAGATTCGGTCAAGTGAAATTGTGCTGACCAATTCCAAAGGGATCCATGGGATCCCTGTATCAGAACATGTTTTTGCCATGATACTCAGTTTTACGCGCGGTTTGAATGTGTTTTTGCGGCAACAAGACCGCAAAAACTGGGCCCGTCGAACTCCTACAGAAGAAGTTCATGAAAAAACGATCGCCATCGTCGGACTCGGCAGCATCGGCCGGGAAATAGCCAAAAAAGCAAAGGGGTTCGGCCTCCATGTCGTTGCTACCAAACGAACATTGACAACTGAAATTTTTGTGGATAAGCTTTACCCCGCTGATCAGTTGCCGGAAATGTTGGCAATTGCCGACTTCGTGGTTGTAGCATTGCCATTGCTTGACGAAACCAAAGAAATGTTCCAACTGGACCTGTTTAACGCAATGAAAAAATCGGCCTACTTTTTTAATATTGCCAGAGGTTCTTTGGTAAAAGAGGCGGATCTCATCACCGCCTTGCGCGAAGGAATCATAAAAGGAGCCGGACTGGACGTATTTGAAGAAGAGCCCCTGCCGGAAAATAGTCCTTTATGGGAAATGCCCAATGTAATTATTACGCCTCATATCGCCGCTTTTTCCCCGCTTTATCTTGATAGGGCCGTCAAAATGTTCGCCGATAATCTAACAAGATTTGTCCAAAACCGCGAGCTTTTAAATGTAGTCGATAAAACAAAAGGATATTAATATGGATTGGCCCTTTTCAACAATATTAAAGCACAGCAGGCTGTTCAAAAAGGCTGAGATGCCAGGAACAGCAAGGCTTGCGATGTGACGCGTACGATGCGGTACGCAAGCAAGCAAATGCAGATGTGACGCCGCAGATTAGTCTTTTTCAACAGCCTGCCTAATGGAGGTTATCGGCTTTTCGCAGTACAGTAAGCTCCGGCGGATCATTGTCCGCCGGAGCTTTATGATGTTGGCGAACGATCTCGACAATCCGCTGATCGGCATGAATATTGGTCAAAAACTCAGCGCTTCTTTCTCCGTGGCGAAAGTAAATAAAAAAAGCATGCCGCAAATTCTGCAGCCGGTTGCCGCGACCCAACCGGCCCCAGCGCTCCGCCCAAGATTTGCAGCAAGAATGCGCTAAGACCGTAATCACTTTGTCGATCGTGCTGACATCTCCACGCACTTTTCCGATATCATGCAGCAAAGCGCACTTCAGTAAAACCGTCTGATCAATTTCAAATAACTCTTTTGCCATGGCTTGGGCGGAATAAGCGACATTTAAAGCATGCCGCTGATCCGGCAAATTCATCTGCCAAAACAAGCTCTGTTCTTCCGCAGTCAAGTGCCGGGCTACAAACTCTTTGTCGGCAGTCGAGATGCTGGCCGTAAGCGCCGAGAACAGTTGTTTAACACGATTGATCATCTTATTTGCATCCCGCGATATACAATAACTCATCATACCCTTTGCGCTGCTGGCTGGCCAATGCTTCTTCCTTACTTTGCGGCAGCAGTGACAGTTCTACCGATTTTCCGGCATTCCTCAATTCAGCCGCCTGTTTAATCGCTTCAGGCAAGCTTTCGCCGTCCCAGCCAATATAGATGTTTTTCGCAGCGCAGGCAACGGCAATTCCCTGCCGCTCCATTGCCAGCAATACCCGTTCAATCCCTAATGCAAAACCAGTTGCCGGACATTGAACGCCGAAGGAAGCCACCAGGTTGTCATAACGGCCGCCGCCGCATAACGGAAACCCGAGTCCGGGAGTATAGCCTTCAAAGACCATGCCGGTATAATAATCAAGATCCCGCATAATCCCAAGATCAAAATTAACATATTTATCGACGCCGTAACTTTTTAACAAGCTGTAAATTTCCGCCAGATTATCCAATGCCGCTTTACTGACCGGATTATTCACCAAGTGATAGGTTTTTTCAAGCATATCTTCCCGGCCATGCAGCAACGGTATTTGCTTCAATATGTTTTGCCCTGCTTTCGTTAATCCGCTTTTAGCCAGCATTTCTTCCAGTCCGACCAAATCGCGCCGAAGCATGCATTGCTTAATATCCCACCCTTGCTGCGGCGTCAAGTCATGCTCGTCCATAATGCCATGAATAAACTCAACTTGCCCAAGGCTGATCTGAAAATCCTGCAGACCGGTGTCCAGCATAGCTTCAACCGCCAACGCCACCATTTCAGCGTCGGCACTCGGCCCCGGCACACCCATCAGTTCCACGCCGGCCTGATAAAACTCGCATTGCCGTCCTGCCTGAGCCTGCTCGTAACGAAAGACATTCGTGAGATAAAACAATCGCAGCGGCGTCTCTGTTTCCCGCAATCGGGTCGCAGCAACCCGGGCCAACGGAGTCGTCATGTCGGAGCGCAAAGCCAAGGTTCGGTTGTTTTTATCAAAAAATTTAAACATATTGGGCAGCACATCATTGTCAACCCCAACAGCCAATGTTTCCAAATACTCAAATGTGGGAGTGACAATTTCATCATACCCCCAGCGGGCAAACAACTGCGCCAAAGAACTTTCAATTACTCTTTTCTGGTTTGCTTCATAGGGTAAAAAATCACGGGTTCCATACGGGATCTGTGGGACAAAAACATTTTTCTTCATTTGCTGTTATACTCCAATCTTAGTCTGTAACTTTATTCTTTATTTTTTTCTGCATTTTTTAAACGCTCTAAAATTATTTTATAGCCGTCCGCGCCATAATTCAAACAGCGTTTCACACGGCTGATTGTGGCTGTGCTGGCTCCGGTTCGTTCAACAATTGCATCGTAAATGTACCCCTCACTAAGCATTCTGGCTACCTCCAGACGCTGAACCAACGATTTCAATTCGCCAATGGTGCAAATATCTTCAAAAAACTGATAGCAGTCCTCTTTGTTTTGAAGAAGCAAAATCGCTTGAAACAACTGATCAGTCAGTGCATCTTGCAGTTTCGGGTTAACAGACATTATCATCGCTCCTCATAGCACATTATTCATTATGGCTTTTTATTCGCCTCTTAACGGTATTTTCCTTCTGCACTCCTTTCATTCTTTAAATGCTGAAAATATAAATATTTTTTATCCTCTATTGACAGATATTTTGTAAAATGATATTATTTCAATTAATTTGATACTAAGCGCTTTTTCATCAAGAGCCGGCTGAGGGACGGGCCCAATGACGCTGCGGCAACCATCGCTTTTTTGCGAAACGGTGCCAATTCCTTCAGGAATTATTTCCTGAAAGATGAAGAATGGTTAAATACCAGCCTCTTCATCTTGCGAAGAGGCTTTTTTATTGCCTTTTTTCAGCAAGAAATCAACCAAGAAATATTGAAACAGGGAGTGTTTGTACATGAATCAATCCTTTGCATCCGAAAAAGCAGCACGTTTTACAGAATCGGTTATCCGTGAAATGTCACGGATTGCTGCCCAACATCAGGCAATTAATCTCGCACAGGGTTTTCCCGATTTCCCGGCGCCGGAAGCTCTCAAGCAAGCAGCAGTCCGGGCTATCAATGCCGATCATAACCAATATGCTATTACTTGGGGTACAAAGGCTTTGAGAGATGCAATCGCCTGGAAAAACAAACAGGAATATAATATGGACATTGATCCGGAAAGCCAAATCACCGTTTGCTGCGGGGCGACTGAATGCATGGTCGCCTCTCTGTTGGCTACCGTAAACCCTGGCGATGAAGTGATCATTTTCGAACCTTTCTATGAAAACTATGGACCAGATGTCATCCTGTGCGGCGCCATACCCAAATACGTGCGTCTGCATCCGCCGGAATTCCGTTTTGACCCCAAAGAACTTGAAGCGGCAATGTCCGATAAAACCCGCGCAATTGTGATCAACACGCCAAATAACCCGACCGGTACTGCTTTTTCTCGTGAAGAACTGGAATTCATCGCTGAGTTATGCATAAAACACAACGTATTGGCCATCACAGACGAAATTTACGAACATCTCGTGTACGACGGAACCCGTCATATACCGCTGGCAACGTTGCCGGGAATGGCCGGCCGGACGCTTACCATCAACGGAATATCGAAAACTTACAGTGCCACAGGCTGGCGCATTGGTTATGTCATCGCGTCTCCGGAAATTACACAGTCGGTCCGTAAAGTCCACGACTTTTTAACCGTGGGCGCGGCAGCGCCGCTTCAGGTCGCAGCCGCGGAAGCTTTGCGTTTTAGTCCGGATTATTATGAGCATCTTAGTGATTTTTACGTCCAGCGCCGTGATTACCTTTTGAAAAATCTGCAAGAGATTGGTTTTGACTGCGTTCGCCCGAACGGAGCGTATTATATTATGGCGCGGTTCGACAAATTCAGTCTGGATGACGACGTAACCTTCGCCAAATATTTGACCGCAGAAATCGGAGTGGCAGTTGTCCCCTGCTCAAGCTTTTATCGTGATGAAATACCAGACGGCCGCAACTATATCCGTTTTTGTTTCTGCAAACAGTTTGCCACCTTGGAAGCCGCAGTGGAACGCCTGAAAAAACTTCAGACCCGGCAATAAGTCTTGATTTTATGAAAAAGTTCCTTACTGCGCTGGTTTCCCTTGTCTGCCTGCTTTTTGCACTATTCACCGGCATCCATTTGACTACATTGCCTACAGCAGGCACGGACGTGTTAAAGGTCGGCGTCACTGCCGGACCCCATGCAGAAATCATGGAAACTGTGAAGAATGTCGCTGAAAAAAACGGCTTGAAAATTGTAATTGTCGAATTTAATGATTACCTACAGCCTAATGCGGCGCTCAATCAAGGCGATATTGATCTGAACAGTTTTCAACATCAATTGTATCTGGACAGTCTGGTAAAGGACCGAAAATATGAAATTACACCGATAGCCAAAACAATGCTTTTCCCAATAGGTATCTATTCGAAAAAAATAAATCGCTTGGAAGATATTGCGGCAAAGTCTACCATCCTTATCCCCAATGATCCGGCAAATAGTGGAAGGTCCCTGCAATTATTGGCTAGGGCTGGATTAGTAACGTTAAAACCTTTGAGCGGCTATAACGCCACTACCGCAGATATCATAAACAATCCAAAAGAATTGGTCATTAAAGAAGGCGATGCGGGACATATTTCCCGTTTACTTGATGGGGTTGATTTGGCCGTTATCAATAGCAATTATGCCGTCATCGCCGGCCTTATCCCGACAAAAGACGCTTTGATCCTGGAAGCTGTAGATTCTCCGTACACTAACGTCATTGCCGTTCGGACAAGAGATCAGGATCGCCCTGAGGTGCAAAAATTCATCCTGGCCTATCATTCAGAGGAAGTGAAGCAGTTCATCAATGATCATTTTAAAGGCGCCATACTGACAGCCTGGTGAAACAAATGGAAAGAGCGGGTGCACCCCGCTCTTTCCATTTGTTTCACTGCAGATTGGCTTTTTCAACTACGTTATAATCCAACAGGCTATTCAAAAAGGTTGAGATACCAGGAACGGCGAGGCCCGTGAGGCGGCCAAAAACCTGAAGCAACAAACGGATAATTATCCAAAAGCGGAGGTCAAGCGATAGAGTCGAAGCGTTGGATATTATCCGTTTGTTGCAGATTGCGCTTTTTCAACTTTTGCGACTCCATAGAAGAATACATCCGCAATCATATGCGCTGTATCCTCAATATCATCGTCAATAAAATTTTGAAACACCATGGTTATAATCACGCTAAACAGGGCATAAGCCGCTTTTTTTGTATCGCATTCCTTGAAAACTCCGTTTTGGATTCCTTCATCTAAGACCATTTGCAGCATGCCAATCGTTTCACGAAAAGAATTTTGATGTTTTTCTCTTTGCTCCAAACTCAATGCCGAGTATCGTTCACTGCCAAATCCACGCATTTCATGCATCAGAACGCGCCACAATCCGCCATTATCCAAATAAAAGCGTAAAAAAAGACGGATCATATTTTCTATCTTCATTAAGACAGGTTGGGGAGAACGGGCCACTTCTCCTAATGCATGTTCAAACGGAACGCTTTTTTCAGTTACCAGTGTATAAAACAGCTGCTCTTTATTCGTAAAATAATTATATACAGTTCCTTTTCCTGTGTCAGCCAACGCAATAATTTCATCGACGGTCGCCCGGTGAAAGCCTTTGCGGGAAAAAACCGTATAGGCTGCATCCAGTATCTGCTGACGTTTGGTGCGTGAAGCGTCATGTAAAGTGTCTGCTTGTGTCATCTTCATCTTAATCCTCCGATATTGCATTCCTTTTTTATTATAAAAACTCCCTCTCCCTCTGTCAAATGCACGCACATTTGCATCATATGACGACTCAAAACGTTACAAACTTACAACAATATGAATGATAACGTCCATTTTTTTGCAAGAAATTCCCTATATACCCTTGTAAGTAAGAGGAAAAACTACTATTATAAAGGATATACTGAAAAAAAAGGAGGTACAAAAAATGAATCCGGTCAAAGTGATCTTAACGTTAATCCCATTTATTTGGACAATCGGGATGATCCCTTTTGTTAATCGGGTAAAACCGATTGTTTTTGGACTGCCGTTCTTAGCTTTTTGGCTCATCGCCGGCATCTTCGTCGCTTTCATATGTATCAAATGTCTATACCACATCGATTCTAAAAACAACCAGGATTCTTAATCGTGAAATGTCTGAAAAAGAAAGGGTGATGGAACATGAGCAGTGAATCAATGGCTTTGGCAATTATTTTTGTTTTTGTTATCGGCATTACGATTGTCGGCATGGTGCCCGGCATGAATAAAAAAATGAGTTTGGAAGAATGGGCGGTTGGTGGCCGTAATTTCGGCAGATGGTTAAACTGGTTTATTCTAGCAGGTGAAATTTATACCGCGTTTGCTTTTTTGGGCGCCAGCGGATGGGCTTATGCCCGCGGAGGTCCAACCTTCTACATTCTCGGTTATGGAGCCTTAGCCTATCTTGTCGGGTATTATGTATTACCGGCGTTCGCCCCACTGGGCCGTAAATACGGTCTGATGACTCAACCGGACTTAGTAGAGCATATTTATAAAAGTAGAACCTTAGGTATTCTAACCGCAGTGATCGGCGTTGCCTTTTTATTGCCTTATCTGCAACTGCAATTAACCGGTTTGGGACTGATTATTGAAACTTGTTCCTATGGGCAAATCAGCCGTGTTCAAGCAATGCTGATGGCCTTCTCCATGGTGGCGGTTTTTGTTTATACGAGTGGATTAAAAGGCGTTGCAACAACGGCAGTGATTAAAGACGTTGTCATGATTGTCGCAGTGGTATTTTTCGGTCTTTATCTGCCCATTCATTACTTTGGCAGCGTAGGCGGCATGTTCGAAGCTGTTGAAGCGGCGAAACCCGGCTTTCTGGCCTTGCCAGGCGGAACCAAAGCGTTGGATGTGGGCTGGGTCATGTCAACATTGGTTCTGACTAGTTTAGGTTTTTATATGTGGCCCCATTTTGCCGCAAACAGTTTCAGCGCCAAAAGCGCGGACGTTCTTCGTCACAATGCGGTATATCTTCCGCTCTATCAAATCTGCTTAGTATTCCCCATGTTGATCGGCTTCACCGCCTTATTGGTTCTCGTTCCCGCCTTAAAAACGCCGGATATGGCCTTTATGGCTATTGTGCAGCAAACCTTCCCAGGCTGGGCTCTTGGACTGGTTGGCGGTGCCGGCGCATTGGCCTGTATGATCCCGGCAGCGGATTTACTCCTCTCCACATCCATGCTCTTCTCCCGGAACGTTTATGGAAAAACAATAGGCAAAAATACAAGTTCGGAATCCATGGGTAAAATAGCCCGAGTCATGGTACTCGTTTTAACTACCATTGCTCTTCTTCTTGCAATTTATTTGCCCAACATGCTGGTCAATCTGCTTCTCACCGGTTACTCCGGCGTTACTCAATTTTTCCCCATGTTGGTATTGGGAGTGTTCTGGAAGAAAGCGACTAAGCTCGGTGCATTCTGCGGCGTATTGATCGGCGAAATCCTTGTCTTCGGCCTTATCTTAGGCAAAATGGATCCTGTGCCTTTCCTTGGCCAACACCTGAATGCCGGTTTTGTTGCACTGGTGATTAACATGGTCGTTTTTGTCGCCATTAGTGCGATGACCTACAAACCTGAGTCAAACAAAGGATAATCTTTGTTGAGCCACACACCTGAACAGAAACAAAAAGTGAGTGACGGTCAAAAGACTGCCACTCACTTTTTGTTTCTGCAACTCACTTTGCAACTGCCGGTGATTCTTATCTGTTCAACGCGCGATGCGCAATATCTTTTCGGTACTGCATCCCTGTAAAATGAATGCACTTTACAGCGTCATAGACTTTTTCAATTGCAGCGGAAAGGTCGATAGCAGCCACTGTAACGCCCAAAACCCGACCGCCGTTGGTTACGATGCTGCCTTCGGCATTGAAAGCAGTTCCAGCATGAAAAACAGTTGCTCCGGCGTCTTTTGCCTCCGCTAAGCCCTCGATAACGGCTCCTTTGTCATAACTGCCCGGGTAACCGCCGGCCGCCAATACAACGCAAACAGCCGCCTGGTCTTCCCATTCCACAGCCACCGTATCCAGCTTCTGATCAACACAAGCCTCCATGACAACGGCTAAATCGCTTTTCAGCAGCGGCAATACCACCTGTGTTTCCGGATCGCCGAAGCGGGCATTGAATTCAATGACTTTCGGTCCATCTGCCGTAATCATCAGACCGGCGTATAAACAGCCGCAATAGGTGCAGCCTTCCGTCCGCATCCCGTCAACAACCGGCTGAACGATTTCCTTCATTACCTGATCTTTGATGGCAGGCGTGATCACCGGCGCCGGCGCATACGTGCCCATTCCGCCGGTATTCGGTCCCATATCGCCATCCAAAGCCCGCTTGTGGTCTTGGGCCGCAACCATCGGTACCGCCGTATAGCCATCGGTAAAGACGAGCAGTGATGCCTCCTCACCGCTGAGAAACTCCTCAATCACGACTTTATTGCCTGCGCTGCCAAACACCTGACTGCACATCATATCTTCCAACGCCGTCAGTGCTTCTTCCCGGCTCATCGCCACAACTACGCCTTTTCCGGCCGCTAGCCCGTCCGCTTTAATCACCAGGGGAGCTTCATGGGAAAGAACATATTGACGTGCTGCTTCATATTCAGTGAAAACAACGAAATCACCGGTAGGAACCCGATATTTGCGCATCAGTTTTTTGGCAAATTCCTTAGAGCCCTCAAGCTGAGCCGCGGCTTGTGACGGTCCGAAAATTTTCAGGTTATATTTCTTAAAACAATCCACAACCCCATTCGTAAGCGGCATTTCCGGTCCAACCACCGTCAGGTCGATCTGCTGAGCTAACGCAAACTGCGCTAATTTCTCATTATCACTCATGTCAAGCGACACACATTCCGCCAATTCCGCGATACCGGGATTGCCGGGAATACAGTAAATTTGATCCACGCGGCTGCTCATTTTCAGTTTCCATACTAATGCATGTTCCCGTCCGCCGCCGCCGATGACTAATATCCGCAAAATTTCACCTCTTCTCAATCTCGTGCAGGTAAATTAATGTTTAAAGTGCCGCACGCCGGTAAACACCATGGCAATTCCATGTTCATCGGCCGCCTGGATCGATTCTTCATCACGCATCGATCCGCCCGGTTGAATAATCGCAGTAATGCCGGCCTTTGCCGCTGCATCCACTGTGTCCCGAAACGGAAAAAACGCATCCGAAGCCAGCACTGCGCCTTTCGCCTGTTCACCAGCCTGATTGAGCGCAATTCCGGCGGAACCAACCCGGTTCATCTGTCCGGCGCCGATCCCCAGCGTCTGATCTTTGCCCGCAACAACGATGGCGTTGGATTTTACATGCTTTACCACCTTCCAGGCAAACTTCAACTGCTCCATTTCTTCATCCGTCGGAGTTCTCTTCGTCACAACCTGCAAGTCCGTTTTTTCCGGAAGATCATAATCCTGCACCAATATTCCTCCGGTAACCCGCTTCATGTCAAAACCAAGCTTGCTGCTATCCTGTTCCATCTGAGCCGACAGCAGACGAATATTTTTCTTCTGGATCAAAATCTCCAGCGCCTCCGGCTCAAAGCCTGGAGCAATCACGGCTTCAATAAAGATTTCGCCGATCTGAGTGGCTGTCGCCGCATCCACTACACGGTTTACAGCCACAATCCCTCCGAATGCAGAAACCGGATCCGCCATATACGCTTTTTTATATGCAGCGGCCAATGTGCTGCCAATACCCGTTCCACACGGATTAGTATGCTTAATAATTGTCGCCGCCGGTTGATCGAATTCAGCCGCAATTTTAAAGGCCGCTTCCAAATCGACAATATTGTTAAAGGACAATTCTTTGCCATGCAATTGTTTGGCGTTGGCAATCCCAGCTCCGGCAAAATATTTTTCCCGATAAAATGCGGCGCTTTGATGCGGATTTTCCCCATAGCGCAAATCCTGCACCTTTTCCAACACAATATGCATGGAATTAGGGAATTTCCCTTCCCCCAATTGTCCGGCCAAATAAGCATCAATCAAAGAATCATAGGTGGCGGTATGGTTGAACGCTTCCCTGGCAAGGCTTAAAAGAGTAGTCGCAGAAATTTCTTTATTTTCTTCCAGTTCCTGCAAAACGTCCGCATACCGTTGGGGGTTTACCACAACGGCAACATATTTAAAGTTTTTGGCTGCCGAACGGATCATTGTCGGACCGCCAATATCGATATTTTCAATTGCATCTTCCATGGTTACGCCGGGTTTATCAATCGTTTCTTTAAACGGATACAAATTGACGACCACCATATCAATCCCTTGGATCCCATGTTCTTTCATTTGGGCAACATGTTCGGAATTATCCCGAATCGCCAATATTCCGCCGTGAATAAGCGGATTTAATGTTTTGACCCGGCCATCCATAATTTCCGGAAAGCCGGTGATATCGCTGACATAGGTGACTGGAATACCGGCTTCACGCAAAGCCTTCATGGTCCCGCCGGTAGATACGATTTCTACTCCCAAATTGCTAAGTCGCCTGGCAAAATCAATAATTCCGGTTTTGTCAGATACGCTGATTAACGCTCGTTTCATTGTGTTTTTGCTCCCTCCTTAGGCATTTTCGGTAAAATTCTTACTCGTCGTCCTTCGACTGCCAACCGCTGCTGACAATATAGATTCACAGCCCGCGGATACAAAATGTGCTCCACGTGCAAAATTCGTTCCGATAACGTTTCTACGGTATCATTGTCCAGTACCGGCACCGCTTCCTGCAGAATGATCGGCCCGCTGTCCATCCCTTCATCCACAAAATGCACGGTACAGCCGGCCACTTTTGCCCCGTAGTCCAGCGCCTGTTTTTGCGCATTGAGCCCTGGAAAAGCCGGCAAAAGCGCCGGGTGGATATTCATAATTTTTCCCGGAAACCGGCTGATAAAGTGCGAACTCAGTATTCTCATAAAACCGGCCAGCAAAATTAAATCCACATGATGCAGAGCAAATTCAGCTGCTAATCGCTCTTCAAAATCTTGGCGGGAAGAATATTTTTTTCGCTCAACAACAACTGTGGGTATGTTCCACCCTGCTACCCGCTGCAATGCGTGCGCATCCGGATTGTCACTAATAACCAAGCCAATCTTGGCATCCAGACGATCGGCGCTGATTGCGTCGATAATCGCCTGCAGATTGCTGCCCCGGCCGGAAACCAGTACTCCCAACACCGTTTTACGCACCAAAGACACCTCCAGTAAGTAAAACTTTCCTTGCTCCTGCAGTGACCTGTCCAATCAAATAGGAAGCTTCCCCTCTTGCTTTCAATTCCTCTTGCAAGCCTTGCGCCTGATCAGCCGGAACAGCCAATATCATTCCAATACCCATATTGAAGGTCCGGTACATTTCCGGCCACGCAACATTGCCCCAACGCTGCAGACAATCGAAAATTGCCGGCCGGGGCCAAGCTTCCGTATTGACAGTCACAGAACAGCTTTCGGGCAAAATCCGGGGAATGTTATCATAAAATCCTCCGCCCGTAATGTGCACCATGCCATGGATCGTAAACCGGTCCAAAAGCGGCAAGCACACTTTCGGATACAGGCGGGTTGGCTTCAATAATTCTTCGCCTAAAGAACAACCCAGTTCATCAATGTATTCACCGGTTTGAAAAGAGTTCACATCAAAACAAATTTTACGCACCAGCGAATAGCCATTGGAATGAATGCCGGTCGAAGGCAACCCGATCAAAACATCGCCGGCTGCAACCTTTTCGCCGGTAATAATGCGATCCTTTTCAACGACGCCAACGGCAAAGCCGGCAATATCATATTCTCCGTCCGGATAGAAACCGGCCATTTCAGCAGTTTCACCGCCAATTAAGGAACACCCGGATTCCTTGCAGGCGCGAGCGACACCGCTGACAATCGTGGCAACTTTTTCCGGTTCCAAGGATCCAACTGCTAAATAATCAAGAAAAAAAAGCGGTTCTGCGCCTTGAACCAGAATATCATTGACACACATTGCCACAGCATCCTGGCCAATCGTATCATGTCGATCCATCATGAATGCCAACCGCAGTTTCGTGCCAACGCCATCCGTTCCCGATACCAAAACCGGCTGACGGTATTTCCCGGAATTTAAAGCGAACAGACCGCCAAACCCGCCAATATCGCCCAGCACCTCCGGCCGGTACGTCGCACGAACGTGTTGCTTCATCAACTCCACTGAACGGTTGCCGGCGTCGATATCGACGCCGGCATCTTTATATGTTAAGCTCTTGCTTTCCATGAGTACCCCTCCTATGACTGCCCATTTTTGCAATATCGTCCGGCCAACTCAAAAACATGTTTACTGTCTTCGCAATCCTCTTCCTCCGGAATCTGTGCCGGATACCGGCCATTAAAACATGCGTAGCACATATCTGTCGGCTTGACATGAGTCAGTGAACGATGCAATCCTTCCAGCGAAAGATAATATAGTGAATCGGCGCCAATCTCCTGACGGATTTCCTCAACCTGTTTTGTGGCGGCAATCAATTCTTTGCGTATTGAGGTGTCAATGCCATAATAGCAAGGGAAACAAATGGGCGGCGAACTCACGCACATATGAACGGCGGTAGCGCCGGCCTCTTTCAGCATTTTGACAATTTTACCGCTGGTAGTCCCGCGAACAATCGAATCATCGACCATGACAATGGACTTACCCTTCACCACGGTTTGGATTGGATTTAATTTAATCCGCACGCTTAAGTCACGTTTCTTTTGTTCCGGTTGAATGAAGGTACGGCCGATGTAACGGTTTTTCATCAGGCCTTCCGCAAACGGGATCCCGGATTCTCTACTAAATCCAAGGGCCGCCGTAGTTCCGGAATCGGGCACGGAAATAACGATATCCGCTTTCAGGCCGCTCTCGCGCGCAAGCTGACGCCCCATCGCCAAGCGGGCTTCATAAACGCTTTGCTGATCAATAGTGCTGTCCGACCGGGCAAAATAAATATATTCAAAGACACAGAGAGACCGGGTTTGACCGGTTTTAAAGGGCAGTGACGTGAGTCCCCGTTCATCAATGATCACCATTTCGCCGGGCTCTACATCTCTGACAAATTCAGCGCCCACGGTATCCAATGCGCACGTTTCTGAAGCAATCACCCAACCGTCGTTCAGCTTACCGACGCACAGAGGCCGGAACCCATTCGGATCCCGCACGCCAATCAGTTTGTCGCCGGTCATAATAACCAGGCAATAGGCTCCTTGAATTTGTTCCAGGCTCTCGATGATTTTATCTTCTACCGTCGGTTTTGCGGAACGGGCAATCAGATGCACGATGACTTCACTGTCGACAGACGTTTGAAACACGCCGCCCTTTTGCTCAAGATCATTCCGGACCTTCTTGGCATTTGTCAAATTACCATTATGGGCCAAACTGATATGGCCGCCTGCATAAGATACCATTAATGGCTGGGTATTGGTCAGTAAATTTGAACCAGTCGTAGAATACCGCACATGACCGATCGCAATATGCCCGGTCATGCTTGGCAACCCTTGACGAAAAGCTTCGCTTACCAGACCCATGCCGCGCTGCAAATCCATGAACGAGCCGTCAGTAACTGCAATGCCAGCACTTTCCTGACCGCGATGCTGCAAAGCATATAACGCCCAATACGTACTCAATACCACATTTTCATTGTGTGAATAAATTCCAAAAACGCCACATTCTTCATGCCACTTATCATGATCCATCTTCACAAACACCCTTTAATCCCCTTTTCAGGAAAATTTTTCGCCGGTTAATCGATACAATATTTCCTGGTACGCGCCTTCCACATCACCCAAGTCGCGGCGGAAGCGGTCTTTATCCAATTTTTGTTTCGTTTCACTATCCCAGAAGCGGCAGGTATCAGGTGAAATTTCATCCCCTAAGATCACTTCGCCATGATAGAGGCCAAACTCCAATTTAAAGTCAATTAGTTCGATTTTTTTATCTTTTAGGTAATCCGTCAATATTGAATTGATTTTAACTGCATATTCTTCCATCCGCTTGACTTGTTCTTCTGACGCTAATCCCATCGCCTTAATATGCGAAGCGTTGATCAGCGGATCTCCCAATTCATCATTCTTGTAATACATTTCGACAACAGTCGTCGGTAATTTTGTTCCTTCCTCCCAGCCAATCCGCTTTGCCAGGCTGCCTGCGGCAATATTGCGCACAACAACCTCTACTTGCAATATCTTCAACGCTTTGACCAGCATCTCACGATCACTTACCGTGCGGATGAAATGATGAGGAATTCCATGCTGCCCAAGCAATTGAAAGAAAAATGTCGATATCTTGTTATTCAGAATGCCCTTGTTCAAAATGGTCCCTTTTTTACCGCCATTAAAAGCAGTAGCGTCATCCTTAAAGTACACCAGCATTTCATCTGGGTTTTCAGTTGTATACATTTTCTTGGCTTTACCCTCATACATCGGTTTCTTATCCATTAAAAATCCTCCTAATTATCTTAAATTTATTTCGACGCAATGCGAGCTGCTTTCTGTGCAACTTCTTGCGCCATCATTTGCCGGTGATTCAGCAATTTTTCAGCGATTTCGTCATTGGAAACCGCCAAAATCTGGGCTGCAAAAATTGCGGCATTCTTTGCGCCATTGATCGCCATCGTTGCTACCGGGATACCGGACGGCATTTGAACAATACTCAGCAACGCGTCCATTCCCGCCAGCGGGGTACTGTTTACCGGCACGCCAATGACGGGCAGCGTAGTGTAGCTCGCAATTACTCCCGGTAAATGAGCTGCGGCGCCGGCTGCGGCAATAATGACCCGAACGCCTCTTTTTGCAGCGCCGGCAGCAAATTCATGAACGATATCGGGGGTACGGTGTGCGGACGCAACGACTACTTCTGTACTAATTCCGAAGTCCGCCAGCGTCTGAATCGCAGGTTCCAATATCGGATAATCCGAATCGCTTCCCATGATAATCGCAACTTTCATAAAAACAACCTCCTTTTGTCCTGATGGGACCGCCATTAGAAACAACAAGAAACCCGGGGCAGGAAAATTCTATCTCGCTAGTGAGCAAAACTTCCCCGTCCGGGTTTTTATCCCATCGGTGTAGCATTACGGCAGTGTAATACCTGTACCACTTGGTCGCTGCCATCCAACCTGATGCATGGAAAGTCCAATACCAAGTTGCGCGGAACCCTAGGCACACTTTTACTCGTAGTCAGGTAATTTACGGTTACCATGTAGAAACTATTGAGCCATATTCTCAACATTATACGAGCAATATTCAATTTACAGATCCATTGTACCAGCCGTTATTCGCCACTGTCAACCTAAACACTGAACTTTCTCAGTGATTCTTTCCGGAATGTTCGGTTTTCACTCCCACTCAATCGTAGACGGCGGTTTCGAAGTAATGTCATAAACAACCCGGTTGACACCTTTGACTTCATTGACAATTCGCCGTGAGATCGCTTCCAAAACCTCGTAAGGGAGCCTTACCCAATCTGCCGTCATACCGTCCTCACTGGACACGATCCGCAAACCGACAGTATAGGCGTATGTTCGTTCATCGCCCATTACGCCAACGCTTTTCATAGCGGGTAGAATGGCAAAAGACTGCCAAATTTCACGATAAAGACCAGCTTTTTTTATCTCCTGGTACACAATGGAATCCGCTTCACGAAGAATATCCAGGCGTTCCTGCGTGATTTCACCAATGATTCGAATGGCAAGGCCGGGACCGGGGAACGGCTGACGCCAAACAATGTCATCCGGCAATTCCAGCTCCCGCGCCAACGCCCTGACTTCATCCTTGAACAAGTCGCGGAGCGGTTCTACCAGGCTGAACTGCATATCTTCCGGTAATCCGCCAACATTGTGATGACTTTTAATCACTGCGGCAGTCGCTGTGCCGCTTTCGATCACATCCGGATATAACGTTCCCTGCACCAAGTAAGGAATTTCGCCTAATTTTGCCGCTTCATCCTCAAATACACGGATAAATTCGGCGCCAATCATTTTGCGTTTTTCTTCCGGATCGGTAATACCGGCGATTTTACCCAAAAATCGCTCTTCAACATTCGCATACACCAAATGCATGTGGAACCCGTCGCGAAACGTTTTGACAACCTGCTCCGGCTCGCCTTTACGTAAGAAGCCATGATTTACGAACACGCAGGTCAGTTGATCACCAACCGCCTTGTGGACCAAAACCGCTGCAACGGAAGAATCAATTCCGCCGCTAAGTCCGCATAAAACCCGCTTATCGCCTACTTGTTCTTTAATTTTTTGTATTGCAGAATCGACAAAAGAGCCCATATTCCAATCGCCGTGACACTTACAGATCGCAAATAAAAAGTTGCGTAATATTTTCATTCCTTCCGGAGTATGCACTACTTCCGGATGAAACTGAACTCCGAAAATTTGCCGTTCTTCATCCGCCATAGCAGCGACCGGGGTACTATCTGTATGGGCTGTAACAATAAATCCGGGGGGAGGACTGTCGATGCGGTCACCATGGCTCATCCACACTTGAGTTTCGCGGGCAACCGTTTCCATAATCGTACTGTCATAATCCACGAAAAGGCGGGTATTGCCGTACTCCCTGTTTTCAGCATGGGCGACTTTTCCGCCCAGTGTCTGGGCCGTCAGTTGCATGCCATAACAAATACCCAGAATTGGCATGCCTAATTCAAAGATCTTTGGATCGCATATCGGCGCCTTTGGACTGTATACACTGGAGGGTCCTCCGGAAAAAACAATTCCCTTCGGCGCCATAGCTACCAACTTGTCCACGGCTGTGTTAAACGGAACGATTTCACAGTACACGCCGCATTCCCGGATACGCCTTGCAATTAGCTGACTATATTGTCCGCCAAAATCCATAACAACCACTAATTCATTCTTTTTTCCCATGACGATATGATCATCCTCCTCATTTTCCCCACTAACAACCCGTAAAATTCCATTCTTATGCCTGTTTGATTATCATCAGCAGCACGAGTGGATCTTTAAAACGTTAATTAGTATTTTAGCGGTTTGCAACCCTGACGTCAACGTTCTGAGAATTTACACCAGACACATTGTCAATCGAAGGATGTAAAAAACGGCAAATGCCGTTATTTTTTCCAACGAATATAAGGGTATTTTTGCAACGTGTAAATCAATAAATAATTTGAAATCGAATATGCCAGCCGCAACGTAACCAAAATACTGATCGTAGAAATCCACCATATCAGTTCGCTGTGGCGATATTCACCGGGGATTACCAGACCGAACAGGGCAATTACGGCTACAGAAGCCAGTACAAGGGGTATGACAGAATGAATAAAACCATAACCGATTGATCCAAACAATCTAGTAACAAAAACATCCGCAAACTTCATAAACAACTCTTTAATGCGCATGCAAGTTTCTTCCACCCATTTTTCATCATCTCCAGACACCAGCAAAAGTCCGGAAGCCCGATTTACATTTTTAAACACAATGGCAACATAGCCTTTTTCCGGTACTCCAACAGTTAACGCAAACTGATCAATCCGTTTTGTCGATTTAAGTGTGCGCAATAATTCATTTTGATCGTCAATCGTTTGTGCAAACTGTCCCGGATCATTCGCATTCTTGGGCAGCAAATCACCGTTGCTGTCAATGGCCGCCTGCCAGGAAAAGTTTGCTTCCGGATAAAATACCTCCCACAATTGCTGTATAAACGACTCATTTAGAATGCATGCCGGAAGACGACACGTTTTTTCATACTTCACTATTGCTGCCTCCTAAATCAATGTGTACTCCTGTCTATACCCTGTTCCAATTGAGGAATTTTGTCGATCATGATAATCCAGTATTCGCCATTGCAAATAAAATCCCTTCGGTTTTTTACTCAATTACGTTTACAAACTTCTCAAAGTTTTTCTGATGTTCAATTAACGTGTCGTCCGGCCGATAAAATTTTACAGCTTCGCCGTTGGACAACGAAATTGTCAGCACTGTAGCGATATACCCCAGCGGAAATCTGGTCACGGTTTCTTGATATTTATATTCTTTATCGACAATGAAATATCCGTTTTTGCGTTTTATTCTCGTTACCGTGATTGTATCGTTGCTAAATTCGATGATAATAATATTAATCGCAGTGACAACCACATATCTGCTCTGTAAAAGATTCTCCGTCATCACATTTTCAAATTCAGTGTACGCGATCTCGGCATTATTTATTTCTTCATCACGCAAAATTTTATCTTTGTTGGTCTGTAATAGCTTTCCAAAGCTGCCTAAAAAGGAATAACATTCATCCGCCATCCCCTTCTCACCCTTTCTCACCATGTTGTCCTTCGCACAGCCTGCAGCACAAAATAAGTCAAGTCTTACTTTATACACATTTCGGCAAAAGAAAAGGTTGTCCTGCAAACGAAAAGAGAGGCTGTCCACAAGTTTTCTTACTCATGAACAGCCTCTCTGCGATTACACGAAACTAGGCATCGACATGGCAGCAATTCGCTTTTTGCTTATTACAAATTACTGATGTCTCTGGGATCGCGTGGTCAGCTTACATCATGCCGCCCATGCAATTTGCATTTTTATTAGCGTGCATATAATGGAAAGAAGTTATTTATACGCGGAAGTATAGGTGGAAAAGAGATGTTTTTGGCGTACCTTTTTCACCTATTTTCTTTAAGTGCGGTACTATTATGGTACCTCTATTAATATTAGAAGCGATGCTGCACGAAATCAATTTACACATCGCAAACAACTCCCTGTTTAGCTCCTCCCTAATCGGAGGCTTTTTGCTTATACTCAAAAAGTTTAATTTTTTCTTCCAAAGAACCCTCCTCGAATAACTTATCGTATGCCAATCCTTTACGCAAAGCATGAATTAAATCTAAAGTACCATCACCATTTGCAAGGTTAATATCACCAAGAAATTGACTATTTTTTTTGACCGAAGCATAATTGCAAAATCCCCAGAGAACATGTAAAAATTCCTTATCTGCACCTTTAGGGAAGCCTCCCAATGATTTAATATTATCATTTATAGAAACTTTCAAATCAAAATGTGCCAAAAGTTTATTTCGTGCATCTTTAAAATAGGCGGTAAAACTTTTCAGTTCTTCGTTGTACTGTGATAGTTTCTCTCTATCTTCTTTCTCCCAGTCAATTTTTTCAACAATATAGTTGGTTGTTAAATTAGACTCTCCTTTGGTTATAGCAGGGTCAGTTATTTTAGAAAACTCTAAAAGTAAATAATCAATCAATATTTCACTTAAATCATCAAAAAAGAATGGTGCAGTACCTTTTAATATTTTTTCACCAATATCATTTCCATATAACTGCTCATAAATATAATGCACCTTATGGATCCAAAATACTCGATCAATAAACTTTTCTATTATTTTTCGTTCACTTTCAATTACAAGATTGATGTCCATGCAGGTCTCCCCTATAAAGAAGTACATCTAGCTAACCTCTGCCAACAATTATGTCACCGTTTCATTATCATTCACTGACAATGCATCCTTACATTACTAACTTATAAAATTATTTTTAAAATTTCAACATCCCATTTACCTGTTCAGAAATTTTCGTTGCAAGAGCCTTACTACAATATCCCAACAAGAGTCCTAAAAGAAGCGCGACCCTAGAGTCATTTTGGAACATATCAAGAGAGGTGTTCCCGATTTTAATAAAAATTGCCCCCGTCTGAAATAATAAACCAACCATAACTACCATTATCGCTACGAATGCTATTTGAACTTCTGGTTCTAGTCCATCTTCTTCCATAATAATTAAATCTTCAAATCTTATTTCAATTTTCCTGACACATAAAGATGCCCATGCGCCTGCACTTGCTCCAATTAACATAATAAAATAATTTTCCCATATCAGGCATGAAGTATAATAAAGGTATTCTGGGCTCCAATTAATAAAGCAATTTATTATTATTACGATAACAATCATAATAGTAGCAAATTTACCTACTGTTTTCCCCATATGCTTCAGATAATTATTTTTTATCTTTCCTCCTTCACGAGAAACAATTTCATTTTTCAACGAAAGAAGAGCTTCATTAGCCATTTTTGGGGTTACTATTTCCGTACTCAAACCAGCTTTTGCTAAAGAAAGAAGTTGTTCAAAATAGTGTTCAAAAGACTGACTATCATCTTTAAAAAGTGTTTTTAAGACGATTAGAGTTTTTTCAATCTCTAATCGCAACAATCGTTGATTGTCAGGAATACTGTTTTCATCTTCTATGTCCTCATACATAGAGAAATCCATATCATTCTCAATACGCGATACATCATAACAGCCTCTTGCCACTCTACTTTCCCCCTCTTGGTTTTGGAGGCGAAACACGACAAATTATTGATCTTGGAAAATTACCTCGACGTCTTGATCTTGATCTCGACCTTGAATTTGAGGTCTGAAAACATAACCTCGCTCGAATTACTTGCCCATTTGGTTTTGTCAATGTCCATCCTTCTGCGGGCTCTTTTACCATAACCATTTTTCCCTTTGTCATTTTCAGACTCATATTCTTAGCATGCATATTAGTCAACTCACTTTATAATTTTTTGTTCATTTAATTAGTGTCTCCTAAGTAACTTTCTAGATCATCAATGTTATCAATCAAATAATCAATAATACAATCACTGCATTTTGCTCATAATTTCCCTGAAGTTTTCCAATGCTGCTTCTATGTTCTCAACAATATCCATCGCGAGGACATCAGGATCAGGCAAATTATCGAGATCAGCCAGATTTTTGTCCTTGATCCATGTTATATCGAGGCTGGTCTTATCACGGTTAATAATATCTTCATAACTAAACTTTCGCCATCGACCTTCCTGATTAGTTTCGGGATGCCATGTTTCTTCCCGTTTGTGCCTACTTGCCGTGTTATAACAGGCTACAAAATCATCTAGATCAGTAAGCTCTAAGGGATTCTTCTTCAACGTAAAATGGATATTGGTCCTAAAATCATAGATCCATACTTCCTTAGTCCATGCTTCCTTGTTGGCTGGTTTATTATCAAAAAATATGACATTTGCCTTGACGCCCTGCTTATAGAAAATCCCTGTCGGCAGTCTTAGTATCGTATGGAAATCCGTTGTTTCTAAAAGCTTTTTCCTGACTGTTTCGCCAGCGCCGCCTTCAAAAAGAACGTTATCAGGCACAACGACAGCTGCCTTGCCGTCAGATTTCAGCAGCGTTCGAATGTGCTGCACGAAGTTTAACTGCTTATTGCTTGACGTAGCCCAAAAATCCTGGCGATTATATGTTAAACTATCACTTTCCTGCTCACCTTCCTCATTGGTAAAAGTCATACTGCTTTTTTTACCAAACGGCGGGTTAGTAAGAACATAATCCACCCTTAACCCGGTATCTGCTACCAATGAATCAGCAGGGGAAATGAAGTTTTCACTATCGATGTCGCCGATATTATGGAGGAACATATTCATCAACGCCAATCGACGAGTATTGGCGACAATTTCATTCCCAAAGAAAGTTTTAAATTTCAAGAAGTGCTTTTGTTCCTTATCCAACGAGTGATTTTGGATAATTGAATCATAGGCAGCTAGCAAAAAGCCCCCGGTACCGCAGGCCGGATCAGAAATCGTTTTCATCGGTTCCGGCTGCATACATTTTACAATAACCTTAATCAGCGCTCTCGGGGTAAAATACTGCCCGGCTCCACTTTTTACATCCTCCGCATTTTTTTCCAACAGGCCTTCATAAATCTGTCCCTTGATGTCTGCGCCCATGGTGCTCCACTGTTCTTTATCGATCATGTCAATCAACTTATACAGTTTTGCTGGGTCTTGTATTTTATTTTGGGATTTGGTAAAGATCTGGCCTAAAGTCCCCGCTTGTTTGCCCAACTCACGCAGCAAGTTGCTATAGTGGCTCTCCAGTTCTGCCCCTTTTTTTTCGACAAGGCTCTCCCATCTGTATTCTGTCGGTATCATCATGACTCGGTTGTATGGCGGTTTAGCATACTCATCTGCCATTTTTAAGAATAACAGATAAGTAAGCTGCTCTAAATAGTCGCCGTATCCCACCCCGTCATCTCGCAACGTATTACAAAAACTCCATATTTTGGATACGACTCCGGTTGAATTATTTTCGCTCATTTTTTTGTCCTTCCCTTGGCTTGTTTTGTCTCCGGTTGTTGCGTTTCCCGCTCTGTCCGTATTCTCGCCAGAAGTTTGTCCGCTGATTCATCATTGGGATCCTGGGGGACAAGTTTTCCAGCAAAGGCTTTATTTAAAATGCTTTGGCGTAGCACATCGGCTTGCGCGAGGCTTTGATTAATTGTTTCTTCCATCTTGTCGCAGACGGAGAGGCGTGATTCGATTTCTTGAACTATGGCTTTTTGTTCTTGTATTGAACAAATTGGAACGGGTATTTGCTTGATTTGAGTAGTATTAACTCTTGGGCGTGTCGCTCCATGTATCTTAAGTGATAAAAATAAGTAGACATGTCTTGATGACAAATAGTACATCAAAAAAAGAGGTACCATTACATTTTCAGGGCGTATACATATGCAATCTGCCTTGTTAATGGCATAAGAAACGTTTTTAGGTATTTGGCAAATTTTTACGTCATTTGAAATAAACGTAGACATTACAATGTCAGCACTATAAACAGTATTGCGTTTAATAGTTTCATACTTATCTTTAGAAACAAAAGACTTGCTATTATCATTAAATTTTAAATTTTTTATATTTTCCAGTCTAATGACCCTTATACCAAAATCTGTATAATCAGATGTTTTTAAGTTTGAACCAAAGGGGCCATCAAATAGTTCGGCCACTATAGATTTTAAAGGTACACATTCCGTCATCTTTCCTTCAAATGCCCACTGCAACACAGCCTGACGGTAGACCTTTAATTGCTGCTGAGCTGCCTTTAGGTTCTCCACGCCTTTGTCCAACTCGCTGAAAAGCTCCTCGATTTTGGCTACTATGCGGTGCTGTTCAGAAAAGGGAGGAAGAGGGAACGGAATTAGCGCCGCCTTTTGGGCTGATATTTCCCTAAAAGTAGTTCCACTCGACAATTGAATGGCCAGTTTTTTTGCATGTTTCAAATAGTAATATAAATAATCAGAGAGGATGCCATTAGGCGGTACAAAAGATTTAAATCCTTGGTTTGTTGCCAACGGTTTGGCTGCAATAGCTACATACCCGATAGGCGCACGTGAACTAAACAGTACAGTTCCAGCTTTCATGACCTTCGCCGAACAACCCTGTAGCCCCTTTGCGGTTATGTTTCTTGCACCCCTAGATATATATTTCCCTTCATACCCAGATAAATCAGCAGGTGTAATCCAAGATATTTCACCGTCTGCAAAATTATCCACTACCTTAGTATCAGGTGTACTTCCACCAATAATATCGCAAATATCCCCTATCTTAGCCCAAACCCATACTTTGGGAACCATCCATGGGGCAAGATCAAACGCACTACAATTTTCCACTCTTTAAGCCACCAATCCCTCATTCATTTCTGCAATAATTTCATCCGTCTTGTCGCCAAATAATTGCCACATCTTACCTAGTCCGCCGTTGGCGTCAAAGGGGGCGTAATCTAAATCTTCCTTATCCAGATGAAACGACATGGCGATGTGGTCTTTCATCATGCGCAGCCATTCCATCTGCTCGGCATTGAATTTCGGAGCGGAGCCTGCCTGTTTCTTAAACACCCAATCCTGAAAATTCTTGTCCACTATCCGGTCATAAGGAGTTAACACAATGTCAATATCAAGCACTCTGCGGAGAAGGGAAACTAAGGCAACCAGTTCATTTTTCGGGTTACCAGGGTTCACTTGATCCAATTGTTCATAGGCTTGCCAAACACGAACCGGAGCAAGAGCCGGTTTATCCAGCTTCAGTTTCTCAAACAGTTCCTTAATCATAGCATAGGTCAACTCCCTACGCCTATATGGCTGGCTGTAGAAAATCTGGAGTGCAGTAATCTCGTCCTTGTGTTTAGCGATGTAAGCTTTGAAATCCTCTAACAAATTAGTAGCCTTTTCGATTGCCTGGGCATCCCAACCGGCAAAAGATACTGTATCAATGTTGATAGTGTCAATTATCTGTTCATGGGCTTTGCGGACATTTTCCACATAGGTATTCAAATCGCCGGTAAATACCGTCGCCGCATTCTGGGTCAATTCTTCCTGTACCTCAATAAGCTGAGAAACAAGAGGATTATTGGTTTCAATCACATTGAATTTCTGCCTGGCAGCACCTTCAATAAAGTCAGGGTCATAGGCATTCAACAATGCCTTAGCCACCTGTTTGATACTCATGCCTTGGGACTTTTTTTCAAACTCTACTTTTTCTTGTTCAGTTAGTTGTTTTTCTAACCTCAGCAATCGGTTTGCCAATGTGATGTATAGATCTTCGTCCCTTGCACCAACTGCAACAGCTGTTAGTAAATCCTTGAGAGAAGCGGTTGGTTTTCTCTCTAGCGGTCGGCTGTCTGTTTTCAATGATTTCGTCACACCAATGGCATCAACAATAGCAAAATGGTCTTTGGTATATTGTGCGGAAGGAGTAACCTTCTTTAGGTCATCCAAAGTAACCGTTCGCGTGCCTCGTCCTTTCATTTGCTCGAAATAATTTTTACTTTTTACATCGCGCATAAATAGCAGGCACTCAAGCGGTTTCACATCTGTACCTGTCGCAATCATATCAACAGTAACAGCAATTCTAGGGTAATAGTCGTTCCGGAACTGTGATAATACCGATTTAGGATCTTCCTCGGAGTGGTAGGTGATTTTTTTGCAAAAAGCATTGCCTTCATTGAATTCTTCCCGAATAATATTAATAATATCATCCGCATGGCTATCCGTCTTAGCAAAAACAAGAGTTTTGGGTACTTCGCTGCGGTGAGGAAATATCTCTGGCAGATTTTCTTTAAAGGCTCTAATAATTGACCGAATTTGACTTGGATTGACCACATCGTCATCCAGTTTTTTGGGTGTGTATGTCAGATCTTCATCCAGTTGCTCCCAACGTTTGCGCCGTGTTAGTTTCTCACGCTTGTCAACATACTCGCCTTTCCAAATCGCCGCGCCCTTTTTGCTAATCTCAGTTTCAATCAGGTATACGTTATGACCGACGTTTACTCCGTCGACGACTGCTTCTTCATGGGTATATTCACTCACTATATTTTGATTGAAAAAGCCAAAGGTTCTCTTGTCAGGCGTGGCGGTAAGACCGATGAGAAACCCGTCAAAATACTCCAACACCTGCTTCCACAAGTTATAGATGCTTCGATGGCATTCATCTATCACAATAAAATCAAAAAACTCAATAGGAACTTTCATATTATAAGCAACCGGAACCGGTGGCCGTTTTCCCCATTGAACCTCTCCCGGATTGGTTTCTTCTGCTACTTCGCTCAGCTCTTCTTCTTTCAATATCGAATACAGACGTTGAATAGTGCTGATGCATACATGGCTATCGGTTGCAACATAACTTGATTTAAGACGTTGCACATTGTAAAGCTCGGTAAATTTCCGATTGTCATCATTGGGTACATAGGACAGGAATTCTTGTTCGGCTTGTTCACCCAAGTTTTTCGTATCGACAAGAAACAGAACCCGTTTCGCGTCAGCGTATTTAAGCAATCGATAAATGGCAGTGATCGCAGTAAAGGTTTTTCCGGAACCAGTGGCCATCTGGATGAGGGCACGCGGCCTGTTATCTTTAAATGATTGTTCCATTTTGTTGATCGCTCGAATCTGGCACTCGCGAAGTCCTGCCTCTGGTAATGCGGGTATATCTAGCAAGCGACTACGTAACGCTTTAGATTTCTTCAAGATCTCACGGAAAGTTTCCGGTCGATGAAAGGTAAATATTTCTCGTGCCCTAGGCTTGGGATCACGATAATCAGTGAAATGGGTGATCGTTCCAGTGCTCTCATAAACAAAGGGTAGCGGATCATTATTCAGGTATTTTAACTTGCTTGTGGCATACTCCGCCGACTGTTCTTCAACCGTTGTTAACTTATGGCCTTCTTCTTCTTTTTTTGCTTCAATGACCCCTACTGGGTTCCGATCAACAAACAAAATATAATCTGCTGGGCCTGCGTCAGTTTGATATTCGCGCACGGCAACACCACAGCCAGCAGACAGGTTGATTTCTTTTTTATTCTGAATAACCCATCCACAGCTTATTAGTTGTTTGTCTATATTGTCTCTTGCTATCTGTTCAGGATTTTGGTTCATAACTTCACTCCGTTACAGATTGATATAGTCCAAAATGGAAATTAACATATTTTTTATATTTACTACAAAAGTAAAAATCCCTGCGTTAAAATATTAATTTAACTTAATCAATATCAAAATTCAAGATTTTCTATCAGTTAATTTCTAATGCGTGTATCATTATTTATCAAACTTTTTTTGATGGAATAAACAAAAATATTTGACAAGCCAAAATAAGAAGAATGTTTTTTTCACATAGTGCCATCAATTTGCAGGTTAGTCTCTATAGCAAGTTTTGATCAATTGTTACTATTTAAATTTTTAGTCTTCCTCAATAAGGATATCTGATTTGTCATTAACATCAATTTGCGCACCGAGGTTTAAGTATTCCCGAATAGAGTCTTCCAGGCTATAGACTTCAGCTCCAAGATCTCGGTCCGCATACCCCCCAACCTCAATCCTCCAGCATGGACCGGAAATGCTATCGTTTCCAACATTTTTGTCATATACGGCTCCACCTGTTGATATCTCGAATTCTTCTTCAGAAATAGTAAAGGATACACAACGCATTTCCCAAAAATCTTCGGTTCCATCGCGATAGCTGATACTAAATTCGCAGTGAACACCTAGGGTTATCGTTGGCAATCTCTCTAATGCATACAACGCATGCCCTAACCCTACTACTTGCCGTGCTGTTAAACAGCGACTACTTAAAAGCAATTGGATCACGTCTTGTGCTACCTGGATCGCACCGAAATCCTCTTCTTCTAAATCAAACTCGTCTTCCTTGTTTTCATCTTCTTCGTCAATTTCCGGCAATTCATAATCTGCTGCGGCTTCCTTTACTTTTCGGAATAATTCCTTACCAACGCCTTCCTGCATATCGTTTTCTTCCGGCACAAACTCGTCATCCCAAAGCAAATATGCATCCGATTTTTTCCATAAAACGCGCAGATCGGACACTGAAAGTGTCTTTACTAACTTATAGCAAGCTGACTCCACAAGGTCTTCATACATTTCAAAAAAAACACTTTCTTGGTCCTGAACTTGCGCCGCATATTCTTCCCATACATCCTCGAATGGACTGTCCTCGCCTGATTGCATTGACTCCTTAGACAGTTCACGAATTCGTTCTATGACCTCTTCCACATAAGCATCGTAATCAATGTTCTGTCTGCCGTAAATAATCTTGCTGTCTGTATCATCGTTTTCTTGAAATGATGGCAATTCATAATCCGCAGCTGTACTATTGACCCTTTGTATCAATTCTTTTGTAACCCCTTCACGTAGAATATTGATTCCTGGTTCGCCTTCTTCGTAATCCCATTCCCACGAAGCATCTGACTTATCCCAAAGATGTCGCAAAAGCTCCTCTTGCAACTCCTCCACCAATCCTTCACAATAAAGTTTCACCATATCTTCATACAATTGGAAGCAGTAACTCTCTTCAACTTGCATTTGAACCGCATACTCTTCCCATAGATCATTAAATCTACCGCTATCGCCGGATTGCAGCCCAGGTGTTTCCCGAATTTCCTCAACGATCTTTTTTACATAATCATCATAATCCAAAGCCAATCGTTCCCCAAATGAAGAATTATCCGAAGCACCACTCTTCTTTTCAGGTTGTAAGTCCTTGTCCGTTTTGAGCAGCGTCAGCAAGTCCTTTTGTTGATCTTCCGTCAGCCTATATTCCTGCGTAGCGAGTATCGCCGCTTCCTCTAGACTCGTCACTTCCGGCAACAGCATCCGAATGCTCGGATGTTCCTCTGCGTACTTCCGAATGGCTTTTTCCTCTGCTACCAGCGGCGCTACCAGTAGAAAGCCGCTGACTACCCGCCGGTTTTCTACCCGCTGTTCCAGTTCCTTCGCCTTCCGGTCCATTTCCTCGGCCAGTTCCATATTGTCTAGAGAAAATGTCCTCTTGCCCCACGGCGTCAGCATCGGTTCTTCTATTGCTATTCTATTCCAGATCACTGCTGCGATGTTCAGCATGGGTATCCTCCTTTCTAAATCCCGCCCATTGACAATCCGACAAAAGCTGGTTCAGTCATCGGCAGAAAATCATCACATAAAATTGTTTTCTTGCCTTTAATCTGCTATACTCAAACCAAGAAAGTTCTGTTTCGTGGTCCCCTCCTTGGGCAATTGTAGCCCTATGGACTGGGACCAGGCAGAACTTTTTTTCTTTATGTAATCTTTCTTTTTCTGCAACTACCTTTACTGCTTGACTTTGTTCCATGCTAATACGAAAGCCGCTGTGGCCGCAATTCCTGGCAGAATGATCCTAGTCATGTCTACGGTGGAATATTCATTCGGCGCAGACCAAACAAACGAATAGCCTTGAATAATATGATAGGTTCCTCTCGTCGGGTGTATACCCTGAATGGCCCACGGAACATATAAGCATAATCCGATGATAATAGCGGCGTAAATTTGCAACAGTGTTTTCCGGTTCACAAAATCATCTCCTCCCTTAATCAACTAACGTTTTTCTTCGTTTATCTCGTTTATTCGAAGTATTTCACACTGTCAATATTGAACCTACTCTCTGGATAGACTGTTGTTCTTTTTATGAAAATATTTAAACCACCCCTGCACTAATGGCTGGCGTGGTTTTTGTTGACTACGTATAGACTATGATTGCAAAAGCCAGAAGGCCTGCTTTAAAATACACCAAAAACAAGATTAACTTATTACCATACTAAAAAGTTCGCAATATCTTGTCCTGTTTTTTGTATTCTTGAATAATTTGCGTATCCCTTTAATTTACATATAAAAAATTCTCAAGAATGGATTATTGTATCTTTTTGATATTTTACTATCGCAGAGTCAAATACAGGCCTTCACAATTCAGTCCCGTCATTATTGTTCCTGAATACACTTTTCAGAACGATCCTTGATTAAACGGGCACAATATTCCCTTAGCGTTTCACGTAATATGACTCGATTTCCTGTTTTCCGCGCTTCCGCAATTTCTTCACCTGTGGCCGGATAGATATTTGTCCCTGGCCAACCGACTAATATTGGTTCCGATTTTCCCCTAAATATTTTACTTTCCAAGGTATCAAGCCGTGTTTTTAGCGTCATGACTTCACCTCACTATTTTTCTTCAAAATAACAAACCGACGTCCAAGGCAACCAAAATTTATTTGTACGTACTTGGATCCCCAATGGTAATAACTTCGCCCTTTGGATACGCCAGGCGCCACCAACAAGACGTTGGGTCGTAATCACATGGGTAAGGAGGACAACTGGGACGCCGTTCAGTACACTTTGTCAAACCATGAGCATCTCCAATGATACCAACACTAGAACCTTCCCGATCCATGATTTTCTCTAATCGGTCTAACCGGCATTTTAAACTCATTATTCCGACAACCTTTCTATTTCTTCTTCAAGAGCTGCAATCCGCTGCTCCACTTCTTCCGTTTCCCTAGCCTTGAAAGCCAACT
>JAGFZV010000036.1 GCA_017889545.1 Bacillota bacterium | reverse complement strand
GAGTGGTACTCAAGCGGCTGAAGAGGACGGTTTGCTAAATCGTTAGAGGGAGCAATCCCTGCCAGGGTTCAAATCCCTGCCACTCCGCCATTTATAAAGAAACTAGAGCTTTGGAATATTTTCCAAAGCTCTTATTTTTTTGCTTGTGGGGCGATTTGTGGGGTGATTTTAAATAGAAGGGATAAAATCATTGCAAAATATGCGGAAAATAGAATGAATTTTAATATTGTTACCATACCAGTTTTTAAAATGACGGACAAGGTGGACAAAGTGGACAGGTGTATTTTTGCTGGTATCAAGAGTGCATCATTTTTTTGCTTTTTATATTAGGACAATAAAGACCCCGCGTAATAAAAGTCACGATGATGAACTATAGACAAATTGCCTTCTTGGTAGTAACATAAGCATATAATAAGGATGTAATTACGCTATATGAGGAGCTGTTTTGCATGATGAATATAAAGCCGTCTGCCGCGATCCGTAAGAATTATAATTCGATATCAGAATTGTGCAAGCGCTCGGGAGAACCGGTTTACCTGACCAAAAACGGCGAAGGCGATCTCGTAGTTATGGATCTTGCAACCTACGCGAGGCGGGAAAGTATGCTGCGCTTGCGGGAAAGTTTACTTGTTGCAGAAGAAAGCCGGTTGCAAGGAAAGACCGGACATTCCATTGATGAGGTATCTACTATGATGAAAGCGGCTGTCCGCGAGGTGCTGGATGAGCAACGAAAGTAGGATCTATACCGTTGTCATCTCTGAAGAAGCTGCGCAAATGTTAGTGTATCATGCTCGATTTCTGGCACAGGTGAATGAGGCGGCGGCTTTGCGGCTTATTGAAACCTTTCAGGAGAAAGTCAAATCGTTGGAACAGTTCCCGGAAAGGAATCCGGTTCTGATTGATCCGCTGATTGCGAAGGGAAAATATAGGAAGCTTTTGCTCGAAAAGAGGTATCTTTTAATTTATCAGACCAGAGACAGGGTCGTATATGTGGATGCGGTTGTCGATACCAGGCAGGATTATTGCTGGCTGTTGTAAGCTTGCTATCTCATATTGGCTTTCTTTTTTGAATTACAATGAAGACCGATTGAGATCATAACAGAAATAATAGTAATAATATTATGGCAGAGCTGGTTTTTTGTGGGGTAGTTTGAGGGGGGATTTCAAATCATGCTACATGGAAAACACAAAAAATATCGAAAATATGGTCTGGGTTAGTGCTCAATATGCATTTGCAAAGGTTTATAGCCTCTGTATTAGATGACAGAGGCTATTTTTGGTGCCAACTTGCCGTGAGTGGATACTCATAGCATAATCTGTTAGTTTTATATCCCTTTGTGTATTTCCAGTGCGCGGGCCAGTTGGTCGGCACAAGAAGTTTGATTTTGGCAAATATTGCCCTTAAAGGTCTCGATAACTTTATCTATGGACATTCCATCAATGAGACGGCTGATAGCTTTCAGATTACCAGGGCAGCCCCCGACGAAGTTTACATTTTTCACAGTGCCATTATCGATATCAAATTGAATTTCTCTCAGGCAGACACCCACAGGTATATAACGTTCCAAAGTATACGCAACTCCTTTTAAATTTAAATGAACAAATTTACATTGGCATTTTCTGCTTCGCCAAGATAATAGCCGACGCCGCCGATTTTGACACCGTCAAGTAATTCTTCTTTTTGTAAGCCCATTACATCCATAGACATTTGGCAAGCTATGATTTCGATGCCGGCTTTTTGCGCTTCTTGGATCAGATCTTCAAGAGAAGCGATATTTTTATTTTTCATGACCATACGCATCATTTTTGTACCCATACCCAGCATGTTCATGTTCGATAGCTTTAGAGCTTTACTGCCCCGCGGCATCATCCACCCGAACATTTGGTCAATGAAGCCTTTCTTGACAGAGACGGCTTCAGGTTTGCGAAGAATGTTCAGTCCCCAGAATGTGAAGAACATGGTAACCTTTTTCCCCATGGAGGTAGCACCGTTGGCTATAACAAAGGAAGCCAGAGCTTTGTCCAGATCGCCACTGAATACCACGATGGTTTTATTGTCTTTCGGGTTAGTTTTTGTTTCTTCAACTATGCCGCCTTTTTGCACAAGAGCGATGATGCGATTATTTTCTTTCTTTACATCGATTAACCGGTTTCCTGTCTGCAGCGACCAGGCTTTAATGTCTTCGAAAAAGCCGGGGTCGGATGCGGTTATTTGTATCGCTTCACCTTGGGCCATTTCATCCAAGCTTGCTTTAACCTTCATTAGCGGTCCGGGGCAGCTTAACCCACAAGCATCCAAGAAATGATGAGCAGTGACGGTGGCTGCAGACACTTGCTGGTCTTTGCTAGGGAGAGTATTGGCAGCATTCTTGACAGGGTTGTCAACAGCATATTTTTGCGTGGACTGAATTTGGGCATATGCCGACTTGTAACCGCCGGTCATGTTTTTTGCCCTGAAGCCATTTTGCTTAAGGATTCGCGAAGCAATGTAACTCTGTAAACCAATTTTGCAATAGATCAAAATTAACTTATTCTTATCCAATTCACTGAGCCGGCTACGCAAGCTATCCGTAGGAATGTTGATAGCGCCTGGCAGGGCGCCAGTGGAAAATTCCAGTTCCGTTCGTACGTCTAACAAGATTGTTTCTTTTGGATCGTAAGAGGATAATTGTTCATAGGTAAAGACCTCGGCACGACCTGTAAGGACATTTTCGGCTGCAAAACCAGCCATGTTAAGTGGGGCCTTGGCTGAAGAGAATGGAGGAGCATAGGAAAGTTCCAGTTCTGTCAGATCTGTTACTGTGCCTTTCAAACGGATGACTGTGGCAATAATGTCTATTTCTTTGTCGATGCCGACAGGCCCTATCGCTTGGGCTCCCAATACACGCCCGCTGTCGTCAAATAATAGTTTTATGGTTATGGGCAGAGCATCAGGATAATAGGAAGCGTGAGAGTTAGGATGTACATAAATGCTGTGATAAGGAATCTCCAGCCGCTTTAACATTCGTTCATTGTTGCCGGTAGCGGCAGCAGTAAGTGAGAATATTTTTAAAATGGAAGTACCTTGACTGCCTTTGTAGCGACTGGGAATGCCGGCAATGTTATCAGCGGCAATTCGCCCTTGTTTGTTGGCCGGACCGGCTAAAGGAATAGCAGTTTGCTGACTACTAATAAAATCTTTGACTTCAATGGCATCACCAACTGCATAAATGTCTGGTTGACTGGTGGCTAAATGCTCATCTACAAGTATGTGGCCGCGACTACCTAAGGAAATGCCACTGTTTTTCAGAAAAGTGGTATCCGGTGTTACGCCGATCGCCAGGATGACGAGATCAGCGACAATAGCTGTGCCGCTCTGCAGGTTGACAGTAATATTATTGCCGTCATCCCGAAAGCTAGTGACTCCATCTCCTAGATACAAACGGACACCGTTTTCCTGCAATTCTTTTTCTGCCAGAATAACCATGTCGCTGTCAAAGGGTGCGAGAATATGAGGGGCGGCTTCTGCTATGCTGACTTCCAGGCCGCGTTCCCGTAGGTTTTCCGCCATCTCGATACCGATGAAACCACCGCCGATGATTACAGCTCGTTGGCTATTTTTCCCGTCGACAACACTTTTGATCCGGTCGGTATCCGGAATGTTGCGGAGAGTGAAGACGCGGTTGCTGTCGATGCCAGGAATATTTGGATGAAGCGGCTTAGCTCCCGGTGAAAGGAGGAGGGAATCGTAGCTTTCTTCATAAATACCTCGGTCTTTGCTCTGGACAGTAACCGTTTTTCTTTCGGGGTGAACAGCCGTGACTTCATTGTTGGCTCTAACATCAATGGCAAAGCGGGCTTTCATAGCTTCAGGCGTTTGTACCACCAGCTTATCCCGATCCTTTATGATTTCACCGATATAATAGGGAAGGCCGCAATTGGCGAAGGAAATATATTCATCCCGCTCTAACAAAATGATTTCAGCATGTTCATCCAAGCGCCGCAGTCTTGCAGCAGCAGAAGCGCCGCCGGCGACACCGCCAACGATTAATACTTTTTTTCTCATGATGTATTTCCTCCTAGTTTATCTGATGTTCTGCAAACAAAGTGCGAACCAAATGAATTACTCTCGGATCGCAGACCTGATAGTTGATTTCCAGCCCATTGCGGACACCGCTGACGATGCCGGCAGCCCGTAACTTTTGCAAGTGCTGGGAGATTGTCGACTGGGGAGCATCTAAACAGGATTGCATATGGCTGACGTTGCATCCGCCGTTTTCAATCAGGCCGCGGACAATGCAGAGCCGTACTGGATGAGCCAGAGCCTTGAGAAGTTCGGCCAGTTCCGTATGTATTTTTAAATCCATGTCCATACTTATGTACACCTTCTCAACATCAATATATTTATATATTACGATATAATGATATATTGATGTTGAGAATTAGTCAAGTGTTTGCTATAAAATAATAGCTCTAAATTATCTAATATTAATGTTGATTTAAAGTATGAAATTTTTGGAGAGGATAACAGTTAATGATGGAAAAAAATAGTTGAAAGATTGGTTCGAAGAAATGGGAAGCATAATAAAATAATGGCTGGGCTATCATTGGGTAATCTTATAATCCAAATGAAATTATAGAAATATCTTGCTTTTGTAAAGTTGCGAATTTATAGTAAAGATAATAGAAAATTCAAAAACTAGTAAAAGGAGTTGAGAATAATGCGATACCTATGGGGACTGTTATTAGGGATGATGCTCATGATGAGTACGACTGCAGCGTCCGCAAATGACTACGGTGCAAGAGGGGCGTTACAAACTCCGAAGCCAACTTTACAGGAAATGCTGAATTTTGCGATTCAAGATGAATACCTAGCCAAAGCCCAGTATTCCGCTATATTGGATACCTTTGGCAAAGTGCGGCCCTTTTCTAATATCGTGCAAGCAGAGGGGCAGCATATTGCCGAACTGCAACCCTTATTCAACGATCGCGGTTTGGATGTTCCTTCAGATGAAAGTAAACCTTATGTTGTTAATCCACAGTCTCTCGCTGATGCTATGAAGATCGGGGAACAAGCAGAGATAGACAACATTGCGATGTATGAACATTTTCTGCGGCAACCAGATGTGCCGGAAGATGTAAAAGCCGTTTTTAGTCGATTATTAGCAGCTTCACAAAGGCATTTAAATGCATTCCGGCGTTAACGATTTCTTGAAAATCGCAACAATAAAAAAAACTAAGGGAAGGTTTGGCGATGAAACCGATTTCATGTAGAAATTTATCAAACGAACTGGCATAGATTCAGTAATGGAAAGACTCAAATCGAATGGGATAACCTGGCAAGCGAGTGGTTGATGGAAGGGGTGCTGTGGTATGAAACGGTTATTTGTCATAATGATGACAGGAATGCTATTCTTGAATAGTCTGGTAGTGTTTGCTGCCGAAGAAGTATCACAACCAATTTTTCAGCCAGATTGGAGCGTTGAGCGTTTGGCTCAGGAAAATAATCTTGATGCAAAGGCTTTACTCGACCAGCTTGCCATAATTGACACTACTGCAACCCGCGCGGCAACATTGCGAGAGTTGAATATCTCAGAGGAACAAGCCAATGAAGCTATCCGCAAGCTTCTTGTAGTAACAAGTGAAGAAAAGAGTAAAAACTGGAAACTGATCTTGTTAAAATTTGTTCTATGGTGGTGTGTTGTTATTGCGGCGATCATACTGTTAAAAAGATATTGGGTCACACCGAAACGGCGCACATGGCTGCTGGCTGCAGCTTTTACGGTTTTTGGCATCATTATGGGCAGTGACCCTTCTCCTATGGGGACGGTAAAAGATACCATTGCGCTATTTGGGAAAGAACGCATTATTTTTCCGCCTAGGCTGGTAGCCTTTACAATATTCACATTGATGGTTATTGTTGGAAATCGTCTGATTTGTGGATGGGGCTGTCAGTTTGGTACGTTGCAAGACTGGTTGTATCAGGTTTCGCCTGTGAAGAAAAAAATTCGGATCCCATTTGCGGTAAGTAATGGAATTCGGATTACCGTGTTTATCGCTTTTACCATTGTTGCCATTGGACTTTCTTACGATTTCATTGGACCGGTTGATCCTTTCAAAGTGTTTGCGCTACAGCAACTAACTTTGGTTAGTACCGCTTTTATTGCCTTATTACTATTGATATCCTTGTTTTTCTATCGACCATGGTGTACGTTGGCCTGTCCATTCGGGATGACAGGCTGGTTGGCAGAATATATTTCATGGTTTCGGGTTCGTTGGAACCAAAGCAAGTGTATTGGATGTGGCGCCTGTCGTCGAGCTTGCCCGACAGGCCATACAAATTACCTGCTGGATGGGAAAATGGTAAAACCGGATTGTTATTCATGTGCAGCATGTTTGGCTGTTTGTCCGGTTAAAGCATTGCGCTATGACTATCGGTCTATTGATGAATCGGTTCCCAATAAATAGTATTTTATTAATTGATGGCGCACATGTAATTGCTGCTCATTAGAAGAAATTTTTTTGATTTCTCATCATGGGATAACCATTTTGCAGGCAGCGTGATATGCTGTTCTTGAGGTCGGAATTTTGACAGAAATGATAAGCTGTCCAATTATTTTGGGCAGCTTTTATTGCCGCAATAAATATTTCCTACGATGGTGATGAAGTGGTGATGGAAGCAAAAAAGAAATCTGACATACAACGGGTGCGCAGAATTAGCTGTATGTGATATGATAAAGTAAAAAGGGTGATTACGATGATGAGACCTGAATATTTTGGGGCTTTCGCATTTATTCCCCTGTTATTTTTCATTCTGTGGGTAGGAATTGTTGTGTATATTCTCGTCTTATTAACGAGAATTTCAAAATCATTACAACGTATTGCCGATAAAATTGAGCAGATAGAGATCAAGAAGATTGAATAGGAGTATGAAGCTAGTTGCCTTTTAGGCAGCTGGCTTTTTTATGTACCGTGTCAAGGATGACAATTATTAAGATAGGTGTTAGGGCTCAAAATCGGTTGACATAGATAGAATTTATTTTTGCTTTCCTGACGATGTTGTAGGAATTTTCAGATAAAACTAGAAGTAAGAATATAACTATAATCACGATGAGAGAAGGAGCTCTTGATTGTCCTGCATAATATAGATTTTTTAAGTTTACAGGAGGATGTCAATGGAGACAAATAGTTTGTTGCCTTTTTACGTTTTGATTACTGATGATAACGGGATCCTGCTTTCTGCAGATGACCATCTTGAAAAATTCCACATCGGCACTTCTATTACAAACCTGATTGGAACTGATAGCCTTCCATTAAAAACTCCGGCACTTTTTCAGACCGTTTACGGGCCAATGATTTTATATCCATTTTTTGAGCAAGGCTTCACCTTGAAGGGATATATAGGCCTTGTAATATCTAAAAATATACAGAACGAAGTGATTGACCGTTTGACAAAAGAGAATATGGAATTGGAAATGATGCTTGAAGGGATGCATGATGGCCTTGCGTTATTGGATAGAGAAGGGAAGGTTATCCGGGTAAATAAAGGTTTTACAGAACTTTCGGGAATACCGAAGAGTGAAATGTTGTGTTTAACTACCCAAGAGGGGGAGAGAATTGGAAGATGGTCAGCCTCTTCAGCAATACGTGCCATATTGTCAAAAAAACCAATTACATTCCTGAATGAGTATACCTATAATAATAAAATTAATTCTGGTGTTGTGACTGCGCAGCCCTTGCTCGATGAAAATAATAATGTTGTCGGCGTGGTTTGCAACATTAGGGATATAGCGCGGATCAATAAATTAAGAGACGAATTTATCGAAATCCAGTTGCAGGAAAACACCTATTCTCAGGCTGTAAAGATGATTACCAATGAACAGGCTGTTTCATCTGATTTTTTGGTGTTCCGCAGTGCGAAAATCGGCAAACTACTCCAATGTGCGATGAAATATGCCGCAGTTGATGTCCCTTTGCTCATTACAGGTGAATCGGGATCTGGTAAAGAAGTAATTGCTGATTTAGTGTACAAGAATAGCAAACGAAAAGATGCGCCTTTTTTTAAAGTCAACTGTGGAGCTATTCCGGATGCATTATTGGAATCGGAATTGTTTGGATATGACGAAGGAGCATTTACCGGCGCAAAAAAAAGCGGCCATGTCGGATTATGCGAGTTAGCGCACCAAGGTACCATTTTTCTTGACGAAATAGGTGAAGTGTCGATGACTCTGCAGTCGAAATTGCTGCGTTTTATTGAAAAACAGGAATTTTATCGAGTGGGAAGCACCAAATTAAGAAAGGTTGATGTTCGCATCATTTCCGCTACGAATCGCGACCTTGAAGAAATGATTACTGCCAAGCAGTTCCGACTGGATCTGTTTCATCGCCTTAAGGTGCTGCATTTGCATATGCCCCCCCTGAGAGAACGGGCGGAGGACGTAATGCTATTGATTGATCATTTTATGGAATACTATAATAAAAAATACAACACAAATAAGAAACTTTCTGGAGAAGTACTTAATATACTTTTGGCATATGAATGGCCTGGAAATATAAGGGAACTTAAAAACTTATTGGGGCATCTAGTGATACTTTCTGATGGGCCTCAGATCCTAATGAAGCATTTACCGGATGATTTTCACGCTTCACTGCAGGAATCTTTTTATAATCACGAAGTAAAAAGCGATAGTACGGCTGCCGGTATAGACGATATTGTTGAAAAAGGTCTTTCATACCGTGAAGCCAGAGACCTTTTTGAAAGAACATATTTAACAAAGGCGCTTGAAAAATATGGGTCGATCCGGAATACGGCAGCAAATGTGGGCATTACTCATGCGGCTATTATAAAAAAATTCGCCCAGTATGGCGCTAAAGTTCCAACGCGTAAAAAATAGAGTAAGTCTTGCTAAGTTAAGTTTTTAGTCTAGCCGGATTGACTTTGGACAGCGGGGAGGGAGTAGAGGATCTGAGGATAGTTTTTGCCTAATAAAAAATTTTTAATTGACAACCATAAATGGTTACTATCTTTTACTTCGGTAATTTTAGTAACCATTTATGGTTATTTTTTTTACCGTTTGTCAAAAATACAATAAACAAATTCAGGCTTTGCCCTAAATTTCACATGGCATTATATTTGCATATATAAATATCTGTAATCGATTACTATTTTAATACTACCCTTGAGGCATTGGCAATTTTTTAAAAATAAAAAATATTGGGTTATTCCGACATTAGCGAAGATCATCCCCACGAATAGGGGAGCTCAATATTATTTCATTTCCATTCAAACAAACTGGAAGGGGGATGCAAATCTCTTGGTTATTCAATTGTCCTAATATCGTGAGGGGGGTAATGTATGGAACTAATTAATCTGCTTTATGAAGTTGAAAATGGCGTAGGGATTATCCAAGTCAATCGGCCGAAAGTATTAAATGCACTGAATAGGGAAGTGCTGCAAGAACTTGATTGTCTGTTAGATGAAATAAGAGAAGATCAGGAAGTCCGGGTCATTATAATAACTGGATCAGGCGACAAATCTTTTGTTGCAGGAGCGGATATCCCTGTTTTGCAGGATGCGGATGTTCGGGAAGGAAAGGAATTTGGTCAATTAGGGCAACGCGTTTTCCTTAAAATAAATCATTTTGAAAAGCCGATTATTGCCGCTGTGAATGGATTTGCCTTCGGTGGCGGTGGTGAACTTGCCATGGCCTGTGATTTTCGTATTGCTTCGGAAAAGGCCAAATTCGGGCTGCCAGAAGTTAAATTGGGGATGATTCCCGGTTTTGGCGGTACGCAGCGCTTGCCGCGACTTGTTGGCACGGGTATGGCGAAGATGATGATTTTTACCGGTGAGCCAATTAACGCGCAAGAAGCATTGCGTATTGGCCTCGTCCAGAAAGTTGTTGCTCCTGAAAACCTTATGGCGGAAGCAAAAAACATTGCAGCAACGATAAGCAGCAGGAGTGCGACGGCAGTCCGCCTGGCCAAGGCGGCTATCAATAACGGAATTGAAACTGATATCAGAACAGGCATGGAGGTTGAAGCGTATATTTTTTCCGACGTTTTTGCCACGGAAGACCGGATGGAAGGCATTGCCGCGTTCATTGAAAAACGTCAGCCGGCATTCACTGGCGAGTATGTTAAACCAAAGGCATAATGCGCTAATTGAAAACTTGAAACGGACGATTTGCCAGAACCCATGCTGGCACAATCAAGTTAAATTTTTATAGAAAATTCAGGCTCAAGGCAACTGGTGTTGTCTGTAAAAATTATATAAGGGGGAATTTTAATGAGTAAGATTATTACTGCGGAAGAAGCTGTGAAGCTGATTGAGGATAACCAGACGGTTATTGTATCAGGATTTGGGGCGACAAGCAACCCGGAAGAATTACTCTGGGCGCTTGAGAAACGGTTCCTAGAAACAGGATCGCCGAAAAATCTTTCTGCTGTCCACGGGGCCGGCATCGGTGATAAAGCGGACTCGGGGATGAACCATTTTGCGCATGAGGGAATGATCAAGAAAGTATATTGCGGCCATATTGGACTGGCTCCCAAATTGGGCCAGTTGGTGGCGGACAACAAATGTGAATGTTATATGATCCCACAAGGGGTTGTAATTAATATTGTACAAGCTACTGCTGCCCAAAAACCCGGTGTTCTTACGAATGTGGGCTTACGGACTTTCGTCGATCCCCGGGTGGAAGGGTGTCGGGCCAATCCAATCAGCAATGAAGTTGTAGTAAAATTAATGGAAATAGACGGGAAAGAGCACCTGTATTTCCCAACACGGCCTCTTCATGTGGCACTGATCCGGGGTACGACTGCTGACGAGCGTGGCAACATCAGTTTTGAACAGGAGGCCGTATTCCTTGACCAGCTTTCCATAGCTCAGGCTGTCAAGGCCAGCGGAGGCATTGTCATCGCTCAGGTCGGGCGCCTCGCCAAAAATGGCAATTTATCGGCTCAACGGGTGAAGCTCCCGGGAATATTTGTCGATTATGTCGTTGTCGCAAAACCAGAGCATCACTGGCAGAATACTACTGTACAGTACAATCCGTCCTGGTCCGGAGAGATCCAGATACCGATGGACAGTTTGCCGTCAATGGACTTGGACGTAAGAAAAATTATTGCCAGACGGGCCGCGATGGAATTATTTTCTGGAGCAACAGTTAATTTGGGCGTTGGGGTACCTGAAGGGGTGGCCAATGTTGCAGCGGAAGAAGGGATATCTGACCAAATAATACTGACCGTTGAAGCCGGAACCATTGGCGGTGTACCGGCCTCGGGTCTTGGCATAGGCTGTGCCTTCAACCCGGATGCGATCATCGATCAGGCTTTCCAATTCGATTATTATGACGGCTATGGCGTGGATCTTTGTTATCTGGGATTAGCGGAAACGGATCAGTTCGGCAACCTGAATGTCAGCAAATTCAGCGGAAAAGTTGTAGGACCGGGCGGTTTTATCAACATTTCGCAGAATGCTAAAAAAGTCATGTATTGCGGCACGTTTACCGCCGGCAAATTCCAGGCTGAGATAAAAGATGGCAAACTCAACATTTTGCAGGAAGGCAAAAATGTGAAATTCATCAAAAATGTGGAACAGATCACTTTTAGCGGGCAATATGCCGCTGAAGTGAAACAACCAGTATTATATATCACGGAGAGAGCAGTTTTCAAACTATCTGCGGAAGGGCTTGTCCTAATTGAAATTGCGCCTGGAGTTGATCTGGAAAAAGATATTTTAGCTTTTATGGAATTTAAACCGGTCATTGCCACAGACTTAAAACTGATGGACGAAAGAATCTTCCGGAATGAGCCGATGAAACTGATCTTATAATCGATGAGTTCGCCAACCGTAGGCAGCAAAAACGGGTGCACGGAGGAAGAAGGTGATTGTCAAGAAATCGCAATGAGACATGACAGGACAACAAATCAGACCTTGCGACTTAGTGAAAAATTATAGAGAAAAAGAGGTGATGTCATGGATATCTTAATTATCTTTATAAGTCTTGCATTGTTAATGGTTATCGCTTATCGCGGTTATTCGGTCATTATTTTTGCACCGGTATGCGCCCTGTTGGCGGCGGTTGTCGGCGGTTTTGATCTCATGCCAATGTACACAGAAGGATTTATGTTCACGATGGTAGGGTTTATCCGGGTCTTTTTCCCACTGTTCCTCCTGGGAGCTGTGTTTGGTAAAGTTATGGAGGACAGCGGCTCCTGCAAGCGGATTGCCTTAACGATTGTTGACTATTTGGGCCATAAAAATTGTGTGCTGGCGATCATCCTCACCGGAATTATCATGGTATATGGCGGCGTCAGCGTTCATGTCGTTGCGTTCACAATTTATCCTTTGGCGGCTGCCCTGTTTAAAGAAGCGGACATTCCCAAACGCTTGATTCCTTGTTGCTTTGCTATCGGAGCATGGACGTTTGCGATGGATGCGATCCCTGGATCGCCCCAGATACACAATTTAATTCCGACCAAGTATTTCGGTACGACGGCCTATGCTGCGCCGATGACAGGGATCATTGCGTCAATTATCCTGTTTACGTGTCTGTATGTGTATTTTCAATGGCGCGTAAAAAGCTTAAAGACAAAAGGAGAAGGCTACGGAACCGGTCATACCAATGAGCCTGATCCCGAGCAATTCAAGGACACCTCCCGACTGCCGTCCTTCGGGCTGTCGATACTCCCGCTGATCATTGTTTTGGTCGGCAACTACGGGTTCACAAAATGGATCCAGACATGGAACCCCGCGATGATGAAGGGATTTAAAACCGGAGCTTCTCTGCAAAGCATGGTGGGCATCTGGGCGCTTGTTATTGCGCTGGTGATTGCTATCCTGGTATGCGTCGCTTTAAACTGGTCGAGGTTCCAAGGTGTCAAAGGCGGACTGAAGGTTGGTTTGCAAACGGCAGTGATGGGATCGCTGCTGGCAATCATGAACACGGGATCCGAAGTAGGATACGGAAACGTTATCTCGATGCAGGAAGGATTTAAGACCATTGCTGCATGGCTTACAACCATCTCGTTCGGAAACAGCCCTTTGTTGTCGGAAGCGATAATGATCAACCTTCTTGCCGGAATTACGGGATCCGCGTCAGGCGGTCTTGGTATTGCGCTGGAATTGATGGCTCCTACCTATATAGAATGGGCCAATCAATCAGGCCTAAGCCTGGAAATTGTTCACAGGATTGCATCAATGAGTTCCGGAGGCATGGATACCTTGCCGCACAACGGAGCGGTTATCACGCTGCTGATGATCTGCGGCTTGACGCACAAACAATCGTATCCGGACATTTTCGCGGTTACAGTAATGAAGTCATTGATTGCGTTTTTAATGACCATCCTTGTCACGTTGTTCCCATTTATTAAGTAGCGAAAACTATTTTCGAATTGATCGATTAAGACTAGATGATTGGTTTGTCAGGGTTGTAAATACGCGATATGTTCACAGCCCTGACAAACTAAAAGTCTAATGAAAAAATCAGGAGGAGTTATTGAAGATGAGCAAAATGAACCTGAACATTGGCGACGAATTTGTATTTGCAAAAACAGTGGGTGAAAGCGACGTATATTTATTTGCAGGAATTACCGGCGATTTTACGCCGAACCATATCGATGAAGAATATATGAAAAAAACACCTTATAAAACCCGAATGGCTCATGGAGTATTGTCAATTGGCTTTACATCTACGACGGCCGGCATGGCGGTAGCCAAAGCCAAGCAGACTTGTGTGTCTTACGGGTATGACGGTATTCGTTTTTTAAAACCGGTATTTATCGGCGACACATTGACTACGGTTTACACAGTCGTGGAGAAGGATGAAGAAAAAATGAGAACCATTGGCAAGTGCGAGGTCTTCAATCAAAACAAAGAATTGGTGACGGTAGGAAAACATATTCTTAAATTTGTTGAATAGAAAACAAGGAATATTGGGGTTGCGAGGGTGTGTTATTTAATTTAAAAAATAAGGGGTTAATGAAGATGGGCAAAATAAATTTGAACATTGGCGACGAGTTCGTATTCACAAAAACAGTGGGGGAAAGCGACGTATATTTATTTGCAGGAATCACCGGCGATTTTACGCCTAACCATATCGATGAAGAATTTATGAAAAAAACACCGTACAAAACGAGAATGGCGCACGGAGTCTTATCAATTGGATTTGCATCCACAACGGCAGGCATGGCCGTGGAAAAAGCCAAACAAGTCTCGGTATCTTACGGTTATGACGGCATTCGCTTTTTAAAACCTGTATTCATCGGTGATACGTTAACCACAGTTTACACTGTAGCAGAGATTGATGAAGAAAGTTTAAAAATGATTGCTAAAATCGAGATATTTAATCAGAACAAAGAATTGGTGACGGTAGCAAAACATATTGAAAAATTTTTCATATGAACAATAAAGGCTGTAAAGTTGATTTAGTATTCAATTGTTTCATTGCCCGAAAAGTGATAACTGGGAGACTAGTTCACATAATTTTACAAAATTTGAGGAGGAAATTATTATGGGATTTGAATTAACAGAAGAGCAGGTGCTTATTCAAAAAATGGCACAGGATTTTGCGCTTGCAGAAGTGGAACCGATTGCCTCTGAAACAGATTTGAAAGGTATTTTTCCTGAAGCTAGCTGGAAAAGGCTAGCGGAGCTTGAGTTGCTGTCCATTCCGTATCCGACAGAATACGGTGGCGGTGGTGCAGGTTATCTTAGCTATGCTTTGGTTATCGAAGCTCTGGCGCGGTCTTGTGCATCGACGGCAGTTATTCTGGCTTGTCATAGCCTTGCGCAGTATCCCATCGTGGCCTATGGGACCCCGGAACAAAAAGCGAAATATTTGCCGCTTTTTGCCGCCGGCAAGACCGGGCCTGGAATCTTCGCACTCACTGAGCCCGGTTCGGGGACCGATGCCGGCGGGATGCAAACTACTGCGGTTTTGGACGGCGATCACTATGTGCTCAATGGGAATAAATGCTTTATCACGAATGGTGATATGGGGACAGTGGGGGTTGTTATGGCCAAAACCGAACAGGGGATCGGGACCAAAGGGATTAGCGCCTTTATTGTAGATAAAAATGTATCGCCGTGGGAAGTTGGTAAACACGAAGACAAGATGGGAGTAAGGGGTTCGCATACGACCGATATGATCTTCAAAAACTGCCGCGTACCCAAAGAAAACCTCATATGGAAGCACGGCAAAGGCTTTAATATTGCCATGGAGGCCTTGGATGGAGGACGTATTGGTGTGGCAGCGCAAGCCCTGGGTATTTTACAGGCCTGTCTGGATGAATCGGTTGCTTATGCAAAAGAACGCAAACAATTTGGGCGTCCTATAGCGGATAACCAGGCGATCCAATGGATGATCGCTGATATGGCAAAAGATTTGATCGCGGCGCGGTTGCTGGTTTACAATGCAGCTTCTTTGAAGGATGACGGAAAGCCATGCTCAATGGAAGCATCGGCAGCGAAGGTTTTTTGTGCTGAGGCAGCGATGAGGCACTCAATCAAAGCCATTCAAATCCATGGCGGTTACGGCTATATGCGTGGGATGAAAGTGGAACGCCTGATGCGGGATGCCAAGATTACGGAAATTTACGAAGGATCTTCGGAAGTGCAGCGGATGGTTCTTTCCCGTTTGGCTCTTCAGTAATACTGGACAATCTACTTTTTCATATTGAAGGAGGCGTAAAAAGGCCTCCTTCAATAAATGTAAATTTCGGAAATTTGCCGCTACCCAATCTTTGTATCTTTATGAGGAAACAAAATTAATGGCACGGTGCCAAATGTTGTTAGATCTACTATCCAAAAGGTGTTAACTTAAAAACCGGTTTTCATAACGATAAATTTAAGGAGGGCACAGCATGGGATTTGAATTAACAGAAGAGCAGATGCTTATCCAAAAAGTTGCCCAGGATTTTGCGATTGCCGAAGTGGAGCCTATCGCTTCGGAAACAGATCTGAAGGGCATTTACCCTGAAGCAATCGTGAAGAGGCTGGGAGAATTAGAATTAATGTCCATTCCGTATCCTGAAGAATACGGCGGCGGCGGTGCGGATTATCTAAGTTATGCTTTGGTTATCGAAGCTCTGGCGCGGTCCTGTGCATCAACTGCAGTTATAGTGCTTACGCATCATATTATGCAGTACCCAATCGTAAAATATGGGACTCCTGATCAAAAAACCAAATTTTTGCCGAGGCTTACAAGCGGCAAGGAAATGGGTGGGTTTGCACTCACGGAACCCAGTGCGGGTTCTGATGCCGGCAACATGCAGACTACTGCAGTGTTAGATGGCGATCACTATGTGCTTAATGGGAACAAATGCTTCATCACGAATGGAGCCGTAGCAAATTTAATGGTTGTTTTTGCCAAAACGGAACAGGGCATAGGAACCAAGGGAGTCAGCGCATTTATTGTAGACAAGAGTGTATCACCGTGGGAAGTCGGTAAACATGAAGACAAGATGGGCGTCAGAGGCTCATATACCACGGATATCATCTTTAAAAATTGCCGTGTACCGAAAGAAAACCTTCTTGGCAAATTAGGCAAAGGTTTCAGTTATGCAATGGATGCTTTGGATGGTGGACGTATTGCGGTCGGAGCGCAGTGTGTAGGAATCTTACAGGCTTGTCTGGATGAATCCGTTGCTTACGCAAAAGAACGCAAGCAATTCGGGAAGCCTCTGGCTGCGAATCAGGCCATTCAATGGATGATCGCCGATATGCAGAAAGATGTAATAGCGGCCCGATTACTTGTTTTAAATGCAGCTGCATTAAGAGATGCGGGAAAACCGTGCTCCCTGGAAGCAGCATCCGCAAAGCTATTTGCCTCCGAGGCAGCCATGAAGCATTCTGTTAAAGCGATCCAAATTCATGGCGGCTACGGCTATATGCGGGGCATGAAAGTGGAACGGCTGATGAGAGATGCCAAAATCACGGAGCTTTATGAGGGGTCTTCCGAAGTGCAGCGGATGGTTCTTTCCCGTTTGGCTCTTCAGTAGAACTGGATGTACTTGGGAACAATTAGAGGGGGAGTATAATACTCCTCCTCTATCTGAAAAAAGCAGAAAAAGTGGCTTATGAATACGGAATCAGAGGTCGGATAGGGAATGGGATTAAGGGCAAATTTTTAGCTTGTATTATACCTTAATTATAAACAAAGGGGGATAATAAAAATGCCCATTCACAGTTCAAATGTTAATAAGAGACCGTATAATGAAATCGAAATTGGAGAAACCGCATCCATTACTAAATCAATAACTGAGGCAGACATTGTTAATTTTGCCGGGATTACGGGAGATGTTAATCCGATGCATGTAGATATTGATTACGCCCAGAAAAGTATGTTTGGAGAGCGACTTGCTCATGGCATGCTTACAGCGTCGTTTATTTCTACTGTTTTGGGGACATGTTTGCCAGGCAAAGACGCATTATATCTTGGACAAGAGGTTAGGTTCGTCAAGCCTGTCAAGATAGGTGATACGATCACTGCCAGTGCCGAGGTAGTGGCAAAGGAAGACCAAAAGCAAATATTAACATTAAAAACTATTGTTACTAATCAACGCGGCGAGATAGTAGTAGACGGTCAAGCACGTATCCTGATTATGAGACCAAAAAATATTGAAAGTTAAAAATATACAAAAGGAGGTTGGTAAATAAAACCTTTCCCTATAATAATTTTTTAAAAAAGGAGCGGTCATATGCCTACAATCATAGCATGCTACAAATGGGTCCTGGATGAACAGGATATCAAAATCAATCCTGGGAGCCTGGACTTGGATATCAGCCGGGCGAAATCAAAAATCAGCGACTACGATCGCAACGCGATCGAAGAAGCAGTGCTGCTCGGTGAACAAAGCGGGGCGGAAGTAGCGAGCCTCACGTTCGGAAGCAGCAAAGCGAAGCAATCGCTCAAAGACGCACTCTCACGGGGCCCGGCGAAAGCCTAC
>JAGFZV010000035.1 GCA_017889545.1 Bacillota bacterium | reverse complement strand
TAGATCAAACCAAAACAGCGCGTTGCCAATTAAAAAGTCCCGTACCTCCGGCCTGCCATAGTCGAAATTCAGAGTTCCCCACTGCCGATTATCGCTTTTTCGCCAATCGGCATATTCGTACAGCGGCGTTCCATCAAACAGCCGCAAGCCATTATCATCACGGCAAAAATGTCCTGGGGTCCAATCCAAAATCACGCCAATCCCCTGCTGATGGCAACGGTCTATAAAATACATTAGATCTTGAGGTTGCCCATACCGGCTGGTTGCCGCATAATACCCTGTCGCCTGATAACCCCAGGACTGATCCAATGGATGTTCAGCCAAAGGCATTAATTCGATATGGGTATATCCCATCTCTGCGACATAGGCAGGCAACTCATTGGCAATTTCCCGGTAAGACAAAAATGACCCATCCTCACAACGTTTCCAAGATCCTAAATGCATTTCGTAAATGAGAACAGGTTGTTGTTGTATCTGTTGCTGCACGTTTTTTTTTCGCCATTCATCATCCTGCCATACATAGCCGGACAAATTCCAAACAAGGGAGGCAGTCCCCGGTCGAATCTCAGCGAAAAATGCACACGGGTCTGCTTTCAAAAGCACCTTACCGTCGCTTGTGTGTATTTCATATTTGTAATGATCGCCATGGGCTGCGCCGGGAATAAAAATTTGCCAGACGCCGTCCTTTCTCTCCATCCTCTGTCCTTCGCTCCGCCAATCGTTAAAATCACCGACCACATAAACCTGTTCAGCGTTTGGCGCCCAGACAGAAAATCGAACGCCAGCCCGGCCATTACATTCATCCACGTGAGATCCCATTAATTGGTAATAACGGCTTTTGCTCTGATTACAGTTCGTTTTTTCCATTTTACCCCATCACCTTTCGATGGCAGAATTGAATGAATCTGTTTTATGAAACCATTTGCTGCCTTTATGCATGAACTCCTTTTACAACTAATTTATCCTTTGATAAGCTAAATTGATATTCATGTGCCATAATTTTATCATAATTTTCTGACAAAAACAAAGGAACGAGGAAATGGTTTCTTATTCAATAAAAAAATATCGAAAAATTCATAATTATCTGCTAAAATAAAGACAAGCAATATCGATTAAATACAAAAAACATGGAAATTAATATAGCAAACTCACCGAAAGGCGAGGACGCAAAGCCGTGGGTCTAAAAGCCGCGGAAACCAGGCTCATGACTGCCAGGCCGCACCGGATTTATTCGGTTCGTTCTGGCAGTTTTTTGTTTTTGAGGGTAAAAGGATCACAACATTTCCAGAAAGTTTTGGAGGAGTATGAAGTGCGCAGCGTGAACTGTATTGCTCTTATTTTGGCAGGCGGGGCGGGGACAAGGCTGGGTGTATTGACGAAAATAATCGCTAAACCGGCTATTCCTTTTGGAGGTAAATATCGCCTCATTGATTTTTCTCTTAGTAATTGCTGTAATTCCGGAATTGATTCTATAGGAGTGCTGACACCGCCTAGTCCATTCTCTTTACAGGATAAAATCATGGGGGAAAATGCCTGCAAAATATATGTTTTGCCGCCTAATTCCGGAAGCCGGGTTCCTTATAAAGGAACGGCAGATGCTGTCTATCAGAATATAAAATTTGTGGATCAATGGAACCCAGCCTGTGTGATCATTTTATCAGGGGATCATATTTATAGAATGGATTATCGACCGTTTCTTGCATTTCATAGAGACAAGAGAGCAGATGCGACGATTGCGGGCATTACGGTACCGTGGGATGAAGCTTCACGTTTTGGGATCTTTACGACCCGCGAGGATCAATCAATTGCAACGTTCATTGAAAAACCGGTTCGGCCGGATAACAATTTAGCTTCGATGGGCGTGTATATTTTTTCCTGGCCCTATCTGAAAAAAATTCTGGCGCAAGATGCTGCAGATCTTCAATCGGCGCATGATTTTGGGAAAAATATCATCCCCCAAATCCTTACTAGCGGCGGACAAAGCTATGCTTATCTATTTACTGATTATTGGCGGGATGTGGGCACTATACAAAGTTTTTATGATGCACATATGGATTTGCTGGGAAAACCCCCTCTATTTGACCTGAATGATAATAGATGGCCGCTTTATACAAGTTGTCCCAATACGCTATCTCATGTTCAGATATTTTTTGATCACATCCGCAACTCGTTGATTAGCAGTTGCAGTGTTATCCATGGTGCGGTTAGGGATTCGGTGATCTTCCCAGGAACCAGAATTGGGCGAGGCGCCTACGTAAGCCGTTCTGTCATCATGACAGGAGCTTATGTCGGTGCCGGACAATACCTGGATTGTGCACTTCTTTGTCCCTGTGCGCTCTCCAATAAAGAGGATGTTATTGAAACGAATGATTTTTCGCCAAAGGTAAAAATTATTAGGACAGCTGATTTGGGGAAATTTAAAGCTGTTCTCTCCATTCGCACATGACTGTATATTGTGTGGTTGTGTTTGAGAGGAGTTCCGCAAATGAAAGGGGTGGGAAGAATGACAGAAAACACGAATACCGCGATGAATAATCCGGGTATGGGGGCCATACCCGGTGCAAAGGGAGTAACCTTTCGCGTATGGGCGCCCCATGCCGAAAAGGTTTACGTAACCGGAACCTTCAATGATTGGGGCGAGACCTCGACACCCTTAAACAGCGAAGAAAACGGGTACTGGTCATCTGCCGTGCCGGAGGCAAAAATAGGGGATGAATACAGATACTTGATCCACGGCCCCAAAGGGATTGTCTCACGCATTGACCCATATGCCAGAAAGGTGACCAATTCAGTTGGCAATGGAGTGGTCTATGATCCCCAAGCCTTTGACTGGGGTGATAATAACTTTGACATGCCTACGGGGAATGAGCTTGTTATTTATGAAATGCACATTGGCACCTTTAACGCCAAAGAAGAGGGGCAGCCGGGCACGTTCGACAGTGCCATGGAAAAATTACCTTATCTTCAAAAACTGGGGATAAATGCCGTGGAAGTGATGCCGATTGCAGAGTTTTCAGGCGATTTTTCATGGGGTTACAATCCGTCTCAGCCCTTTGCCGTTAAGAGTATTTACGGTGGACCGGACAAATTTAAACAATTTGTTAAAGCGGCCCACGAGCATGGCATCGCTGTAATTGTAGATGTGGTATACAATCATTTTGGCCCCTCTGACCTTGATTTATGGCAATTTGATGGCTGGAGCGAAAACGACAAAGGGGGAATTTACTTTTTCAATGATCGCCGTTCGCATACGCCCTGGGGTGATACGCGTCCCGATTATGGCCGGGATGAAGTGCGCCAATATCTGCGCGATAACGCTCTGATGTGGTTCGAGGAGTACCATGCCGACGGCTTACGATGGGATGCCATACCGTATATCCGGAATATTGAGGGCAGGGACACAGATCCGGCTAATGACATTCCCGAAGGCTGGAGCTTGATGCAATGGATCAATGAGGAGATCAAACAACGGTTCCCAGGCAAAATCAGTATCGCTGAAGGCATGCTTAATAACGCCTGGGTCACCAAAAATGTGGAAGATGGTGGCGCTGGCTTTAATGCGCAATGGGACAGCGAATTCGTCAACCCCGTCCGCCATGCCGTCATTGTTCTTGATGATGGATCCCGTGATTTGCAGGCAGTAAGCAGAGCCATTGAGTATCGCTATGATTTGGATGTCTTCCGGCGCGTCATTTTTACCGAGTCGCATGACGAAGTTGCTAATGGCCGGTCCCGCGTACCCGAAGAGATATGGCCAGGAAAAGTGGATAGCTGGTTTTCCAAGAAACGTTCTACGCTGGGCGGCGCGCTTGTTCTAACTTCACCCGGTATCCCGATGATTTTTGAAGGGCAAGAGCTGCTGGAAGATCGTTGGTTCCAGGATGAAGTCCCAATCGACTGGTCTCGAGTTGAAGACGAACACGGTATTCTCAAAATGTACCGGGACCTGATTGCCTTGCGCCGCAACCTACCGGGCGTGACGCGGGGGTTATGCGGTCAAAATATCCATATCTATCATTTTGACGGCGACGCCAAGATCATCGCTTTTCATCGCTGGGACAAACAAGGGCCAACCGATAGCGTCGTTGTGGTGGTGAATATGACAAATCAAAACTGCGATGGTTATGGTATCGGTTTTCCGCGTGCAGGATGGTGGAAAACGCGATTTAACAGTGACTCATATAAATACGGTCCTAATTTTGCGAATCATGCCACCCCTGACGTTGAAGTTCAGCAGGGAGAATTCGATGGGTTGCCCTTCTCCGGCAAAATCAGTATCGGTCCATACACGGTAGTGATTTTCTCCCAGGATGAATAAGAACCATTTATGAAGGATGAAAAAGATCCATCTTATAATTGGAGGTGTGGATAGTGGAAGAAATGACCAGAAACACTAGGCATGAAAGTAATATTGTACAACGTATTGTTTCTATAATCTTTGGCTTAATTCAAGTTGCCCTGGCCTTTCGATTGGTTTTCAAACTGCTGGGAGCAAACCCGGAAAATGCATTTGTACAAGGCATCTATAATGTTACAGAGGTTTTTGTCAAGATCTTTGAAGGCATTTTCTCCCGAGTTACCTTCGGTGGCGGAGAGACCACAGCGGTCTTTGAGCCTTCCACTCTGATTGCGATGGCGGTCATCGCCCTGATCAACTGGGTTGTACTGAAGCTGATCACGCCGCTCATTGGCAACCGTGTGGAAAGAACAAATTACACAGATCATGACGATTTACACAGATAATGACGATCAGAAAAAACGAAGATTTAATCAACAGCGGCTAGAAAATTATAAAAATGAGGAGTGTATGCGTGATAACGTTTTAAAAAAAGATGATAATGGCTGCATTTGGAATAGCTTTCTTAGCCGGGTTATCGTTACCTTGTGTATTTGCTCAACAATTTTTAAATGTGAGAAGAAAGCCAGTTATACCGCGCATCAAGAAAAACGATTAGAGAGGGGTGCAAGGATGGGCTTGAAAAAAGTGTTATTAGCTTACGATGGTTCGGCAGACAGCCAAAAAGCATCAGAATGGTTATTGAATTTTGCCAAACAGACGCCGGTTGAAACGGTGATTGTAAATGTATTCGACTCGGCATTTGCGAACGATGCTGATTTTTGGGCGAAAATACAGGACGCTATCGAGGAGTATCGGCAAAGGATGGAAGACGTTTTAACAACGGTGGCGGATACTTTCGCCGCTAACGGTTTGACAGCTGCAACGGTTATCTTGGAAGGCAACGTTGCCTCAGAGATAATTAACTATGCTGTCAGAGAACAACTGGACATGATCGTTTGCGGTACGAGGGGACTGGGTGGATTTGAATCATTGTTGCTTGGCAGTGTGGCCCACCAATTGATGACTCATTCACCTATGCCGGTTTTGGTTATAAAATCTGATTCGAAATAAGTCAGTGCAGATAGATAAAGTTATCGGTCTCGGTTGAAAAAAGGAGAATGGAACCATGAAAACAAAAACCCTTCCCCCGGAATTGCTCTACAAGATGGATGCTTACTGGCGTGCCGCGAACTATTTGTCGGTCGGTCAGATCTACCTATATGATAATCCCTTGCTTCGTGAACCGTTGCAGCTGTCGCATGTGAAGCCGACGATGCTCGGGCACTGGGGCACGACCCCGGGGCAGAATTTTATCTACGTGCATCTGAACCGGGTGATCAAGAAGTATGACTTGGATATGATCTATATCTCCGGTCCCGGCCACGGAGGCCCGGCTCTTGTGGGCAATACGTATCTCGAAGGCACTTACAGCGAAGTATATCCAAACATCACGCAGGATGAGTCCGGCCTGAAGAAACTGTTCACCCGGTTTTCCTTTCCCGGAGGGATTCCCAGCCACGTATCGCCGGAGTGTCCAGGGTCGATTCATGAAGGCGGTGAACTGGGGTATTCGCTCAGCCATGCCTTCGGGGCCGCATTTGATAATCCCGCTCTGGTCGTCGCCTGCGTTATCGGTGACGGCGAAGCGGAAACAGGTCCGTTAGCTACAGCGTGGCACTCCAACAAATTTCTCAATCCGATCACCGATGGAGCTGTGCTGCCTATCCTTCATCTCAACGGCTATAAAATAGCCAACCCAACCCTGATGGCCCGCATTACGCATGAGGAACTGGATCAATTGCTGCGTGGCTATGGCTGGACGCCTTACTTTGTGGAGGGTGATGAGGCGAAAGAGATGCATCAACTTATGGCCGCAGCTTTGGAAAAAGCCATCGAGGAGATCCGGAAAATTCAAAACAAGGCGCGGAGCAAAAATGACAATACCCGGCCGCGCTGGCCAATGATCGTCTTCAATTCACCTAAAGGATGGACCGGACCGAAAGTCGTTGACGGTCTGAAAGTAGAGGGGACGTTCCGAGCGCATCAGGTGCCGCTTCTGGTTGACGCCCAGCATCCCGATCATCTCAGGCAACTTGAAAGCTGGATGAGAAGCTATCGTCCGGAGCAACTCTTCGATGAGCGGGGCCGTCTCATACCCGAACTGGCAGAACTCGCACCAAAAGGCGATCGGCGAATGGGCGCAAATCCGCACGCTAATGGCGGACTGCTGCTGCGCGATCTGCTTATGCCTGATTTTCGGAACTATGCAGTGAATGTACCGTCACCGGGATCAGTTCGGGCCGCCGACACGCATGTGCTCGGTGAGTTCCTGCGCGATGTGGTAAAACTCAATCAGGAGCAACGAAATTTCCGGATATTCGGCCCTGACGAGACCCTTTCCAATCGCTTGAACGCCGTCTTTGAGATCACAAATCGCCAATGGGCAGCCCGGACGAAAGAGAACGATGAGTTTCTTGCACCAGATGGCCGGGTAATGGAGATGCTGAGCGAGCATCAGTGTGAAGGTTGGCTCGAGGGATACCTGCTGACGGGTCGGCACGGGCTGTTTAATAGTTACGAGGCTTTTATCCATATCATCGATTCGATGTTCAACCAACACGCCAAGTGGTTGAAAGTCACCGCCCAATTGCCATGGCGCAGGAAAATTGCGTCGTTAAACTATCTGCTCGCCTCCCATGTATGGCAGCAGGCTCATAACGGTTTTACTCACCAAGACCCCGGCTTTATCGATCATGTGGTAAACAAGAAGGCTTCGATTGTGCGGGTATACTTGCCGCCGGACGCCAACTGCCTGCTTTCGGTCTGGGACCATTGCCTGAGGAGCCGGCACTACGTCAATGTCGTGATCGCGGGCAAGTACCAGTCGCATCAATGGTTGACCATGGATGCGGCAGTTAAGCATTGCACGCAAGGAATTGGTGTCTGGAAATGGGCCGGAAGTGACCAAGGCGTTGAACCGGACATTGTGATGGCCTGCTGCGGCGATGTGCCCACGCTCGAGACCCTGGCCGCCGTTTCCATCTTCCGTAAACATCTGCCTGATCTGAAAATCCGGGTGGTCAACGTCATCGACCTCATGAAACTGCAACCGCAAGCCGAGCACCCGCATGGGTTAAGTGACAAGGACTTTGACAATCTTTTTACCAAAGATAAGCCGATCGTCTTTGCATTTCATGGCTATCCATGGCTGATTCACCGTTTGACATACCGCCGCACCAACCATGATAATATGCATGTTCGAGGCTACAAGGAAGAGGGAACGATCACTACGACCTTCGACATGACCGTCTTAAACGATCTGGATCGGTTTCACCTGGTGCAAGACGTAGTTGATCGCCTGCCGCAGTTGGGCGCCAGGGGGGCAGTGTTGAAGCGCATGATGCAGGATAAGCTGATTGAGCACAAGCAATATATTGAAAAACATGGCCAAGATATGCCGGAAATAGTGAATTGGAAGTGGGACGATCCCAAATGAATGCCAAACATCGTTAAGGGAGAAATGCGGCATATTGTTGAAGTGTTTTGATTATTTCAACAATATGCCGCTTATTTATTTACATTTTATGATAAAATTAATACGCAGGTAAATATACGCATGCTTTGAGAATTGCAAAACGAATTTCAGTATTTATATTGATCTAAGGTTAGTAGGAGGTACCATGCCAGTAAGAAAAAAAGACAAAGCAAAGGTATCAGGAGCCGTTAGTTTTCCTGTTGTCGGCATCGGCGCTTCGGCAGGAGGGCTGGCAGCCTTTGAAGCTTTCTTTTCCGGCATGCCCGTTGACAAAGATCCAGGGATGGCCTTTGTCTTGGTGCAGCATTTGGCGCCCGACCACAAAAGCATTCTCGCCGAAATCATCCGGCGTTATACGCGTATGAAGGTTTTCGAGGTCGAGGACGGGATGGCGGTGCAGCCTAACTGTGCATATATCATCCCGCCCAATCGCGACATGGCTTTTTTGCAGGGCACTCTCCAATTGATAGAACCATCCGCGCCGCGCGGCCAACGTTTGCCAATTGACTTTTTCTTTCGTTCTTTAGCACAGGATCAGCGCGAACGTGCCATTTGCATTATCCTTTCCGGCACTGGCAGCGATGGCACTCTGGGCGTACGGGCCATTAAAGGGGAAGGCGGCATGGTTATGGTTCAGAACCCTGATTCTGCCGAGTACGATGGCATGCCGCGCAGCGTGATTGCCACTGGCCTGGTGGATTATATGCTGCCGGCTGACGAAATGCCGGATCGGCTCATGGTCTATGCAGCCCATGCTTTCGGCAAGGACCGTCCTGCAGCATCCATCCCGTCGCCCAAGGCCGAGGATGCATTGAAAAAAATCTTTGTCCTGCTGCGTGCCCAAACCGGCAATGACTTTTCTCAGTACAAGATGAATACTATCCAACGGCGCATTGAACGGCGCATGATCGTCAACCAGATCGAAACGATTGACGGGTACGTCAAGTATTTACAACAGACGCCGGCCGAGGCGGAGGCGCTGTTCCACGACTTGTTGATCGGTGTAACTAGTTTTTTTCGTGATCCGGAGGCATTCAAGGCTCTCGAGGAACAGATCATCCCCCAAATTTTCGTTGGCAAACCCGCTGAGACCTTGATCCGTATCTGGTCGCCGGCCTGCTCCACCGGTGAGGAAGCCTATTCTCTCGCGATTCTCTTGCAAGAACGAATGGATGTGCTGAAACAGAATTTCAAGGTCCAGGTCTTTGCTACCGACATTGACAGTCGGGCCATTGCTGCGGCCCGATCCGGCCTCTATCCGGCTAGTATTGCTAACGACCTTTCGCCGGAACGGCTTGCACGCTTTTTTGCCGCTGAGCCTGGCGGCAGTGCCTATCGAATTCGCAAGGGCATTCGCGACATGCTGGTCTTTTCCGTGCAGAACGTGATCAAAGACCCGCCTTTCTCCAAGATTGATCTCATTAGTTGCCGGAACCTTCTGATTTATATGGAAGGGGCCTTGCAGAAGAAACTCATTCCCCTCTTCCACTACGCGCTGAACCCGGGTGGGATGCTTTTTCTGGGTACTTCAGAAACCGTGGGCGATTTTGGGGATCTGTTTGCCGTGTTGGATCGCAAAGCAAAGTTGTATCAACGCAAAGAAGAGGTTCATGGCGCGCATCGCGGCACCATGAACAGGGTTTTTCCACCTCTGATGCCTCTGAATGTAGAATTTCCGCAGACTACTGCAAAAAAAGCAAGCACGATAAAACCGTCGCTGCGCGAGCTGACCGAACAGGCACTGCTACGGATCGCACCAGCCAGTGTGCTCGTCAATGTCAAAGGCGATATTCTCTATCTTCATGGTCGTACGGGGATGTATCTGGAGCCGGCCGCAGGCGAGGCTGGTATCAATAACATCCTGAAAATGGCCCGTGAAGGATTGCGGCTCGAACTGACCACAGCTCTGCGAAAAGCCGTGAAGACCAATGAAGTGGTAAACCGCCCTGGTCTGCGCGTCAAAACCAATGGCGATTTCAGTACGGTCAATCTGACCGTCTGTCCGGTGGAAGCAGACCCTGCCACGACGCTTCAGTCACCACTGTACCTGGTTATTCTGGAAAAAGTATCCCATCCGGACATAGTGCCTTCTGCGGACGTTGTAATCAGTACGGACCTGGCGATCGACGATCGGTCAGCGGATTTCGCTATGCGCCTTGCAGCGCTCCAGCAGGAACTGCGGTCCAAAGATGAGTATCTTCAGACCACCAATGAAGAATTGGAGACCACCAACGAAGAATTGAAAGCATCTAATGAGGAAATGCAGTCCGTGAACGAGGAATTGCAATCCACCAACGAAGAATTGGAAACCTCCAAGGAAGAATTGCAATCGGTTAATGAAGAACTGATTACAGTGAACTCCGAATTGCAAACCAAGTTGGCTGACTTGTCGCAGTCCAACAACGACATGAACAACTTGCTGGCCGGAACGGGTATCGGCACTGTTTTTCTGGATCAAGAACTCCGCATTCTTCGCTTCACCCCCTCCGCAACCAGGATGATTAACCTAATCCTGAGCGACGTGGGACGACCTGTGGGGCACATCGTCTCTAATCTGATCGGCTATGATCACTTGGTGGCGGACGCGCAGACGGTGATGGACACGCTGATCCCCCGAGAGGTGCAGGTGCAGACAAAGGCAGGTGCGTGGTACACAATGCGCATCCAGCCGTACCGTACACTGGACAATGTGATCGAGGGCGCGGTAATCACCTTTGTTGACATCACGGAGACAAAACGAATAGATGTGGCGCTGAAAAGAAGCGAAGCGTTGCTTCACACCATCCAGCAATTAACCCGTATTGGCGGTTGGGAGTGGGATATTGAGAAGCAAACCATGTTCTGGACTGAGGAGACTTACCGCCTACATGATTTCAAGCCGGGCGAACTTCTTCTCGGACCCGAGAACATTGCTCGAAGCCTGGAATGTTACTCGCCGAAAGATCGCCTAGTGCTTCAAGCTGCCCTCCAGCGGTGTATAGAAGAAGGGCAGCCCTACGATTTGGAGTTCCGTTTTACTACTGCAATGAAACGGAAATTGTGGGTTCGTAATTTCGCCGAACCTGTATTGGAAAACGGGAAAATCGTTCGAGTAGTCGGTTTCATCATGGACATCACAGACCGCCGGTCACAGACTGATAGGGGTAATGCGGAATAAATAGAGTGAGAAGATGGAGGAGTTGTGCAATGAAGGGCAAGGATAAGCGCCCCAAAACAACCGACCATTCGGCGAACTCAGGGCAGGAGTTGCGTTTGCGCGCTGAAAAGATGGCACGAGAAAAAACGGCTAAGCCATCGCAAAAGCTGGAGGCGATATCGCCTGAAGAAATGCAGCAAACGCTCCATGAACTTCGAGTGCATCAAATTGAATTGGAAATCCAAAATGAAGAGTTGCGCCGGGCGCAGACGGAGCTGGACATCGTATCGGCACGTTATTTCGATCTGTACGATCGGGCGCCAATCGGTTATTGCACGATTACCGAAAAGGAGTTAATCGCAGAAGCTAACCTCACTGTCGCTAATCTGCTGGGTGTGCTCCGCGGTGAACTAATCCAACGGCCAATCTCTCAGTTCATTTTCAAAGAGGATCAGGACATCTACTATTTGCGAAAAAAACGGATGTTTGAGACCGGCCAAACGCATACTTTCGAATTGCGGATGGTAAAAAGCGATGAAACGGTATTCTGGGCCCATCTAGAGACCGTTGCTGCGAAAAATATCGACGGTGTTACGGTGTGTCGTATTATGATGGTCGACATCACCGAACGCAAAAAATTGGAGACAGATCTTGCAAATGAGAAGAAGCTTTTAGAAACAACACTGTCGTCGATAGGAGATGGAGTGATTTCCACCGATAATAAAGGTCATATCGTGTATTTTAATAGAACTGCTGAAATATTTACTGGTTGGACTCAAGAAACAGCAAAAGGAAAATCGCTTGACGAGGTTTTACATACTGTTCATGCGTCAACGCGGGAGAAGAACGAAAATAGAGTAGAAAAACTACTTCAAGGCGAAACGAACTATCAATTAGTTTCCCATGCTCTATTGATTGCAAAAAATGGCTCTGAGCGACCGATCGAAGATAAAGTCGCATCGATTGTGCAGGAGAACGGAGAAATATTTGGCGCCGTATTAGTGATTAGAGATTTTTCGGAACAAAAGAAAAAACAAGAAAAAATTGAGTTTTTAAGTTATCACGACCAGCTTACCGGACTATATAACCGTAGATTTTACTTAGAAGAGTTAAAGAGACTCGATACAGAAAGAAACCTTCCAATGACCATCGTTATGGCTGATGTGAACGGCTTAAAACTGATCAATGATTCCTTAGGGCATGTTATGGGTGATAAGCTTCTTAAGAAAGTAGCGGAAGTGATAACAAATGGCTGCCGGGATGATGACATTATTGCCAGGCTCGGAGGCGATGAGTTTGTTATTATATTGCCCAAAACGGACACTCGGGAAGCAACGCAAATCATTCAGCGGATCAAAGAGTTGTCATTAAAAGAAAAAGTGGGCTTTATTGATATTTCTATTTCTTTTGGTTATGAGACTAAGCATACTAAGGAAGAAAATATTCAGGAAGTGTTCAAAAAAGCGGAAGATTATATGTATAAGAAAAAACTTTTCGAAAGTCCAAGTATGCGGGGAAAGACGATCAGAACGATCATTACTGCTCTTCAAGAAAAAAGCAAAATAGAAGAACAACACGCCCGGAGAGTTTCGTTGCTATGCGAAAGCATGGCAGAAGCCCTTGGACTGGGTGGATATGAAATTAAAAAAATTACGTCAGCAGGATTACTGCATGATATCGGGAAAATAGCCATCGATGAAAAAATACTCAATAAGCCGGGGAACCTTACCGAAGCTGAATGGAAAGAAATGAGACGCCATCCCAAAATAGGCTGTAATATTCTAAAGATGGTCAATGATATGACGGAAATAGCAGAATATGTATTGGCTCATCATGAAAGATGGGATGGTAAAGGGTACCCAAAAGGTTTAAAGGAGAACGAGATACCCTTTGTATCAAGAATATTAATCATAGCCGATGCCTATGATGACATGACTAGCGGTAGAAACTATAAAAGCGTTCTAGCGGATGAAGCTGCAGTAGAAGAATTGCGAAAAAATGCCGGTATTCAATTTGATCCGGAACTGGTAAATGTATTTATTGAAAAAGTATTAGGGAAAAGCAAAAGTAATCCGGATCTCATTTCCCTATTTGACAAATAGGGAAATGAGAAACAAATTGTTTTAATCCAGTTCGTCATAATCAATGAGGTCAAAAAGACAAGGCTTATTATTTATCCAAAATAAATATCATAAAATTCATAATTATCTATGACAATTTGAATAGTAGCAGGAATTGTCCTAATGGGTATAGAAGTATAATACCAGTAGTCAAAAATGTTTTTTAAAAATAAATGAAATACAGCATAGCAAACTCATCGAAAGGTGGGGACGCAAAGTTGTGGGTCTAAAAGCCTCGGGTACGAGGTTCATGACTGCCAGGCCGCTCCGGATTTGTCCGGCCCGTTCTGGCAGTCTTTAATTTTCCCCAAAGTTGGAAATAAAATACTGCGAGAGCAAGAGGGTATAGTTCCTGCATGGTTGAAAAAATACAGCGAAAAACTCAAGGAACAGATGGTGGATGGTTTATTGTCGGTTAAGAGTGGGGGGAAAGTCAATGCCGTACAGGCGTCAATTTATGGCGTACAAACAAGGAAAAATCGGACTGGAACGACCGACAGTGGCTGAAAAATCAACGACATGACGGAATTATGATTCAGATAGAAGTAGATGTAGCAGCTTTATTTCAACTTTAAACGAATGCGATTATATGAAACCTCTTTTATCTGTATTGCTTATTAAAAAGGAGTGATTATGGCTTTTGCATAAGAGAACGGAAGCATTTTATTACAATATTTAGACTATTGCAATAAAATGCTTTTTTATACTTATGTTTTATGATAAAATTAAATGACAGGTAGATATACCGTGTTTAGCTAGCGCAAACTTGCCGAAAGGCGAGGACGCAAAGCTGTGGGTCTAAAAGCCTCGGGTATGAGGTTCATGACTGCCAGGCTGCTCCGGATTTATTCGGATCGTTCTGGCAGTTTTTATTTTTCGAGAGGAAATAGAAGGTTGTTAAAGGGTGATAAAAATGCTCATTCTGATCATCGGTGCCGGTGGCATGGGTAGAGATGTAATGGATGCAGTAGAAAAAAAGGGCACTTATAAAATAGCTGGTTTTATCGATGATACAATGCCTGTTGGCAGTGAGGTATCTGGATATAAAATTTTAGGCAATATCTCTGATGTAGCAAGGATATCAAAAGATATCAATAAAGGAATTATTGCAATAGGCGATAATTGGCAGCGTGGTAAAGTTTCGCGGAAAATAAAAAATGCGACAAAAATATTTCATTTTGTCAGTGTCATACACCCTTCGGCGTGTATATCAAGAAATGCACAAATTGGTGCGGGGGCAGTACTGTTGGCAGAAGCAACTGTGTGCAGTAATGCCATCATGGGCGAACATACACTTCTTCATATCGGTTCTATGTTAGGGCATGATAGCAAATTGCAGAATTATGGATGTATGTTGCCTGGGTCCAAAGTGGGCGGCAATGTTCGAATTGGCCAATATACAAGCATTGGTATCGGAGCAACTGTGATCCATGGTATTACTATTGGGAATCACTCGTTTATCGGAGCCGGTGCAACTGTCATTTCCAACATCCCATCGAATGTTGTGGCTTATGGGGTTCCAGCAATTGTGGCAAGAAATCGACGGAAAAGCGAAAAACATTTATGAGATGAGTGCAATCAGTTTCTTACGCGACAGGAGGGGATTGGATAATCATAACCCTGAACTGTTGATTCGCGGGGTGGGCAAAAATTTAAAAAAATAAGTGGAGGGAGCGATAACCATGAATGAAGATATTGTAAAAGGCAAATGGAAAGAAATGAAAGGAACCATCAAGGAGCAGTGGGGCGATCTCACAGACGATGATCTCGTTGAGATTGAAGGGAAAACAGAGAAACTGGCTGGAATTTTGCAGACGAAGTATGGATATTCCAAAGAAAAGGCCGAAGAGGCATATAAAGGAGTACTTGAAAAATATAAAGATAAATAGAAGAAAACCTTCACCCACTCCGTTTTTTTTAAAAAAGATTCATATGAAAACAAGGATGATTTATGGTAAACCGATCTTGGGCTTTTTGGAGACTTGTGTGTCAATGCCGAAATGCCGGAGTAGTCTATTGGGTGTTGATTTAAAATTTAATGAAAGGAGAGATTAATGTGCAAAAAAAATTAGCAGCAATCACTCTATGCATATGTTTCATTTTTGCCGCAGGCTGCTCCAGTATGTTTGGTGGTTTAATCAAAGAATTTGATGTTGAAAAAGCGAAAACGGGCGAGATGACTTATAGCCCGCAACCATTAGCTGCGGCTAAAATTGAAATCACAAAGCTGGAAGGAATGGGTTTTACACTTGCCGGAGTACATGGATTGAGTGGGAATCTTATTCTACTGACCAAAAAAGTAGATGGCAATGAAGAACGCATCCGTATAAGTATCGATGCAGAAAAGACCAGTGTTAGCGGTGAGTCTGCCACCCTTCTTTATTCGCCAAATAAAATCGCGCCACAATCGGTTCCCTTGCAAGACAATCTCAATGAACGATATCGAAGGGATGAACCTATCGTTTTGACCTTAAAAAATAATGTTCTAACCGTCGAAATGGATGGCAAGATGCAAAATTTGCAAGGTATTAAAGAGTTTACCGGTGTTCTACGCAGTGAAAATCAAACAGTGGCACATGTGAAGGTTTTCAAAAATTAAGTTCGAGCAACGCGTTTGGATTGAAAGTAAAATTCATCGGGATCCGCTAGCATGATAATTCGTTCAGAAAAGTTATAAAAACTGAAAATTCAAACTCCTTTCTTGACTACTGGGAATTTGCGCTTTACAATTAAAGTAAAGACAATGGTATCCCAAAAGTATACTTGTGGGAAAAATTTAATAAGAGGAGGTTGACAAAGCATGATCTGGACAATTGCTGTTATTCTCATAGTTCTATGGCTTCTTGGTATAGTTTCCTCGTATACTATGGGAGGATTTATACACATCCTTCTCGTAATTGCGATAATTGTAATTTTGGTGAACGTAATCAGCGGAAGAAGGATGTAGAGTTGAAGTTGGTTGCCGGTGCAATGTGTTTTTTGTAAATGAGTGAAATATAGCACAGCAAACTCATCGAAAGGTGAGGACGCAAAGTTGTGGGTCTAAAAGCCTCGGTACGAGGTTCATGACTGCCAGGCCGCACCGGATTAATCCGGCTCGTTCCGGCGGTTTTTGTTTTTTGATATGCGTATTGCATCTCAAATATCAGTAAAAATAAGGAGGAAATAAAAATGAAACAATTTAGTTTGCGTCTATTGTTGATAGTAAGTCTGATCATAGTTGGGATCACCGGTTCTGCATGGGCAGCGGTTGCTCCTGAACCACCCGTCAATCTGACACCTATGCAATGGGTGGGGCATAACTTCATATTTCTGGCTTTGCCTGCTGATAAGCAAGCGGACGGCTACGGCATTTTTCCAGCCGCCCAGGCAGCCCAGGGGTTTAAAGAAGACCGCTCGGTCCGGATTCCCTATCTTACAAATGTTGGGAGAATAGTCACGGTCACGGACGTGTCCTCTTACACCGCGGGTGATGGTAAGTATGACTATGTTGTTTCCATGACTGAAATTGGCACGGGGTACAAATTCGTCGGACGTACGATCCGGGGATCGCTGGAAGGTCTGGCGCTGACTGAGGACATCGTACAAGCCCGGCAACAGTTTTTAGGCAAAACGATTTATCCAAAAAGCCGCAGTTTGGAATTGGTAAATGTCCAACCTGGCGGCATGGATCCTACTTCGGTGACAATCCGGATTGGTTCACCATTGACCGTAATCGATGTATATGCCGGCATTCAAACCCAGGAACCGATTTGGCTGATCTTCTCGGTGAACGGTCAGAAAGCGTTGCTGCCAATCGCATATAGCTGGACCAACCAGCCGGTGAATAGCTGGAAACAAAGCCCGCCTTGGCAGACGGCGCTGTTTATGGACGATCCCCGAACCAGTCTCGGCTGGTCTCCAGAGTTATGGACCAAAATTGAATCAGGCACGGTGCAGGAAGGAATGACCGAAGATCAAGTCCGTCTCAGTTGGGGTCCTCCTAACCGTATTGATCAAGGAGATACTGGAGCGATTTGGTTTTATGGGACCAAGGTTCTCAAGTTTAGCGGCGACCAGTTGACCTCCATGGAAACCGTTGAAGAACCTACCCCTTAGGCAGGTGCTCTTACTATATAATCCAACCACTTTCTGATTGCAACGCAAAGATAAGGTTTAAATTTACTATATAAGGGGATGACAATATGCGTCTGAATACAGTGATAAAAACCTTCACCGTCTTGTTTGTGCTGATGGTGATGACTGTTGCCGCAGCGAGCGCGGCAACAGTTGAAGAAAAGCGCCAGGCAATTCGGAATGTAACGAATGAAACACTGAACGAAGTTTATAGCGTTCAACCGAAGGCCCGAGACGCCGTCGCAAACGCAGCAGGGTATGCCGCGTTCACCATCACTGACGCTAAATTAATCTTTTTTGGCGGCGGGGCCGGTAAAGGTATGGCGGTAGATAATAACACCGGGCAAGAAATCTTCATGAAGACAGGCGATGTACAATTTGGTTTTGGCCTGGGGATAAAAAAATACGAAGTACTTTTTGTCTTTGGGACACAAAAAGCCTTTTCGGATTTTATCAATAGCGGCTGGCAATTCGGCGGACAGGCTACCGCAGCCGCAACGGACAGTGTGAGCGGCGATTCTTTGCAGGGAGCTATTTCCGTGGGGCCCGATGTTTGGATGTATCAATTGACCGACAAAGGTCTTGAAGTCAGCGTAACAGTCCGGGGAATTCGCTATTACAAAGATAGTGATCTGAACTAAAGGTTTTTTTCTTGTTGACAATTGGAGAACGGAGGAAGGTATCTGCCTTCTTCCGTTTTTCAAAAAGGAGGAAAAGAGTATGTTTTGGTTTATAATCGTTGGAATTATTGCTGGATGGTTAGCTGGTAAAATTATGAGAGGCAGCGGATTTGGCCTTATCGGTGATCTAGTTGTAGGTGTAATAGGATCTTATATCGGCACATACTTGTATAGTTATTTGGGTTTCAGTACTTATGGAGCAATCGGTGAAATTATCATGGCGACGATAGGAGCGCTTGTATTGCTGGGAATTATACGACTTTTAAGACGGTAGTTGCCGTCTTAAAGGATCCGCTAATTTCATCTCCCCCCAATCAGCAGCTAATGGAATTGCGAGAATAGACAGCCTGCACATTGATGATGCATCAGGTGAAAAAATGAGAAAACAACACAATGCAAAATAGAATAGGGGGAAATATATTGTGGGAAAAACAGTGAGGAAAGCGATCGTTTGCTTACTGATGGTGGGTTTTATGCAAGCTGGGTTAAGCGCACCTCTAATTGAGGCGGCACCGGAAAATAATATTCAGACCAAAGAAGATCAACGGCAGGAGAAGGAGAAACAACAACAGGAAAAAGACAAACAACAGCAGGAGAAGCAGCGTCAAGACCAGGAGCGGCTGGAACAACAGCGCAAGACCAGGAGCGGCTGGAACAACAACGCCAGGAGAAGCAGCGTCAAGACCAGGAGCGGCTGGAACAACAACGCCAGGAGAAGCAGCGTCAAGACCAGCAACGACTGGAACAACAGCGCCAGGAGAAGCAGCGTCAAGACCAGCAACGACTGGAACAACAGCGCCTGGAGAAACAGCGTCAAGACCAGCAGCGACTGGAGAAACAACGACTGGAGAAACAGCGTCAAGATCAGCAACGACTGGAACAGAGACGATATAATTGGTCACATAGTGAATACCGCGACAATAACTGGCTAAGAACAGCTTTCTCCTATAACGAACCGTCGCATTTTCGGTGGCATGAGTCTAGCTATTCAATGCGCGAACGTTTTAAGTCATCGGACTATTGGCTGGAACCCATCTATGACCGTAAGTGGAACGACAGATTTCCGGGATTGCATTCCTACCGGTGGCATGATAATGACCGCTACGGCGAAGGATATTTTTGGTATCGTGGTGTGCGCATACGTGACGCGGCGTTGTTTTATGACCACTGGGATGAATTGGTCGGCATAGGGTTTATGTTTGATAACGTATTTGTGTTTATTCGGGATGACCAGGAAGTATATCATCGTAATGACTCATTACTATTGGACATGGCCATCCTTTTGCTGACGAGGGAAGATCGTCAACAGTGGCGCGAGAAGAAGAGATATGATTGGTCACATGATGCTTACCGTGACAATAACTGGAACCAAGCCGCTTTTTTCTATAATGACCCTTCGCCGTTTCGATGGCATGAGTCTCGTTATTCAATGCGGGAACGATTTTCATCAGCTGACTATGAATATCGGCTGGAGCCTATTTATGACCGAGAATGGAATGACAGATTCCCAGGGCTGCATTCCTACCGTTGGCATGACGGCAACCGGTATAGCCATGCAGGGTATTTTTGGTATCGTGGTGTGCGTATACGTGATGCGGTGTTGTTCTATGACAACTGGGATGAATTGGTCGGTATAGGGTTCATGCATGACAATGTATTTGTGTTTATTCGGGATGACCAAGAAGTGCATCATCGTAACGATCCGTTATTACTGGGAATAGTCATCTTTTTGTTGACGCGTTAACAAACGTCAGACGCCATCCCTGTTTATCACTATGGTTTAATAGGATTGTATACAACCAAATGTAGCCTTAGAGGTGAATTGACAAAGTGCTGCACTCTTATGCTCAAGAAACATGTTGCAAGGAGGCGTTCGCAGCACTTTGTCAATTCTAACAGAAAGAAAAGTAAGAAGGGCTTTTATGTCAAATATGTCTAATACAAAATTATGGGCAATCACCATATTGGGGGCCGCCATTGCTTGGGTTGCGTTTCAAATTGCGCCGGCGCTGCAACCTGTATTGATCGCCCTTGTGGCAGCCTACCTGCTCAATCCCCTGGTGGAACTCATCGAAAAAAAACTCAAGGTAAAAAAATGGCTTGCTATTAGCATTCTTTCTATTTTGCTCATTGTGTTTTTAGTTATTTTAGGCAATCTTATCTTATCGCTGCTAGTGAATCAGGCTACTGAACTTATCAACGAGTTTCAGTCTATCAGTGAAAATTTCAATCAAGTTATTGAAGATATGTTTGTTTATCTGGAGAAAATTGGTTTTTCTCAAACCATGCTTGAAGCGGCGAAACAATATGTTGCTCAATTAATTAATTGGCTGGGAAGTTTCATGGAATCCACCATCACCTCGGCTTTAGGATTTATTTTTAATGCTGTGGACCTCGTCCTTATTTTAAGCATGATCATTTACTTCTTAGCTTCCGGCAAAAAAATGGTGCGGGATCTTATGGATCATGCGCCGGAAAATTTGCGTCAAACGATAATTAATCTGATTGAAGGCACAGATCTCGTTATTTGGAGTTATGTAAAAACGCAATCATTAATCGCTGTTCTCATTGGGGTGGTATCCACTATCACTTTTCTGTTGATTGGCGTAAGGTTTTCTGTTCTATTGGGTGTGATAGCAGGAGTTTTCAACTTCATTCCTTATTTTGGTTCGATCTTTGCCGGTGCCCTTGCGACCATGATTGCTTTATTGACCAGTGGGTTCAGTCAAGCAACGATCACATTGATTGCGGTGTTGATCATTCAACAAACGGAAGGCAATCTCATAACGCCGCGGTTACAGGGAAAATCCGCTGGCATGCATCCGGCAATTATCATCATTCTCATCTTGGTAGGCAATTATTTATGGGGCACCATAGGGATGTTTATTGCCGTGCCGCTTTTTGGGTTGGCAAGAATATTTGTCGCAGAAGCAATAAAACTGATTAAACAAATCGAATAAAGACTGAAGGGGGAGCGGACATCACCGATAGAAAGAGACGTCTTAGGTATCGATTGCTTTGACGTCCGAGCCGTGAAGAAATCCTGCTAACGTGAAAAAGGAGTGATGGTTGTGCAGGGCAATGATTTCAAAATTGTTGTATCAGGCGACATATGTATAAATTCTTTATATTGGATCACAGACCCTCAAAACAAGAAAGGCTTAAATTGGCAAAATAATTTAAATATGCATAGTATTTTGTTTCCTGGAGAAGCATTATTATTAGCAAAATTTTTAACGTTGGCAATAGGGTCAGGGATCCTTTCTCCGCAAATCGAAGATATTGGATCAATTGTATTAAATGATTTTATTAGGGCTACTGCAGAAGTGGAACAATTACCTGTATTTTCCGATAAAAACAGTGCTGATAAAGTGTATAGAGTAAAACGCTTTCTTGGTTTTTCTGGACCATCATCCGGGACATCCAAGTTATTACCAATTGTGAATGATGACGCAAATGCTGACATGGTCGTTATCGATGATGAAAATAACGGGTATCATTCGGATGAGGACTTTTGGCCATTAGCGTTAAAAACACCTGGGAAAAGGCCTATCGTCTTATATAAGATGAGCAATCCTGATAACTCAACTATTCTTTGGAGGAAATTAGAAAAATATCATATCGATAAAACGGTCGTTATTATTAATAGCGATGATTTGCGTTCAAAAGGAGTGAACATTAGTAAAAGCCTTTCCTGGGAACGAACAGCACAAGATTTTGAGTGGCAAATTAATAATAGCCCAAACCTTTCTTTTCTTTCCAAATGCCGTCATTTGATTGTTCTTTTTGGGATGGAAGGCGCAATTTATTATAAAAATGAGGGCGATCTCGAATCAAGGTTATACTTCTTGCCATATGAATTCGAAGGAGGTTCTATTGCAGACAGTCAAGGGAAAATGTCGGGCATTACATCCTGTTTTGTGGCTGGAATTGCCCGTAGTATTGTTTGGGGAAATGACAACAATGAAGAAATCGCTGCATCAATTGGTGAAGGGATCCGGGAAGGAATTGTTGCAACCCAAAAATACTTTATTGGAGGGTTTGGTAAAAATATAGGAGTGGACTCTTTTCCGAGTCCAGGGATATTTGTTGAAGGTGAAAATGATTTTATTTATAAAGGGCATGTGCAGGATGTAGCAATACCGCTTTCGCATGATGCCAGTCTGAAACCTTATTGGAATATCCTTAGAGATAAAAGCTCAAATAATTTAGCGGATATAGCGTATAACATTGTCAAAAACGGAGTATGGCATGCACTGAAATTTATACCAATCGCGCAGTTCGGCAATTTAAAAACTGTAGATAGAGGTGAAATAGAAAGCTATAGAAGCATTAAGAAACTGATGTGCGAGTATATTTCCACTACAAATACCACCCGCCCACTATGTATCGCTGTCTTTGGAACTCCTGGTTCAGGAAAATCTTTTGGCGTAACAGAAATTGCGGACAGCATTGCGCCTGAGCTCATTCAGAAGTTGAATTTTGATTTATCGCAATTACGCACGGCTTCAGAATTAATTAATGTCTTTCATAAAGTAAGAGATCTATGCTTGGAAGGAAAACTTCCCCTCGTATTTTTTGATGAATTTGATTCTGGTTTTGAAGAAAAATTGGGGTGGTTGAAATACTTTTTAGCGCCTATGCAGGATGGAGTATTTAGGGAAGGTGATTCCCTTCATTCTATAGGGAAGGCTATTTTTGTATTTGCCGGAGGGACAAGCAGCACCCTGAAGGAATTTTGTGGAGAAGATATTGAGGATGAAGAAGAATATAGACGGTTTTTATTGGGCTTTAAAAACGCAAAGGGCCCGGATTTTTTAAGTCGGTTAAGAGGCTATGTGAATATTTTAGGTCCTAATCAAACAAATCAACACAGTGATCAATTATTCATTATTCGTCGGGCCATGCTTCTGCGGGCGCTATTAGAGAAAAAGGCGCCGCAGCTGATAAACGACAAGGGAGAGGCTCAAATTGACAACGGAGTATTACGTGCATTGCTTAAAATTCCGCGGTATAAGCATGAATCGAGGTCCATGGAAGCTATATTAGAGATGAGCTTACTGACGAGTGCAAAAAAATGGGAACAATCCTATCTGCCTTCTAAAGAACAATTGAAATTGCATGTGGACGAAGAAGAATTTTTACGCCACTTAATGCATGATACATTTTTTAGCGAAAAAATTGAAAGTCTAGCAATCGCGATCTATGAAAAAGACAGAGAATTGAACGAGCATGATATCAATGTTGAGCCTGGATTTCTAAAAAAGTGGGAAGATATTGATGAAGATCTTAAAGAATCTGTTCGTGACCAAGCAAGACGTATTCCCGATGCCTTGCTTACAATTAACTACGATGTTGTTTCCGTAAAAGAGACGCCGGCCTTTGTAGAATTTACCGAAAAAGAATTAAATATGCTTGCTGCCTATGAACATGCCAATTGGTGTCGTTATCAAAAAAAAGCTGGTTGGAAGAAGGGTACCGTTAAGGACAAGATGGCAAAAACTGATCCGGCTCTTGTTAATTGGAATAGCCTGCCTAGAGGAAATAAATATAGAATATATCAGATCGTAGCTATTTGGCCGGAAATATTGGCAAATGCAAATTTTAAAATCGAACGACTGAAATTCTTGAGTGATAAAGAGATTACCAACTGATGATTTATCATGAGGAATAATCATTCCAAAACAGAATATATATTTTAAAACCAAAAAATAAACAAAGGCGGTAGGTATGAAGAGCGATATAAAAAAACTCTTCAACAAGATTGGTCCGGGATTTATCACCGGTGCGTCCGATGACGACCCTTCCGGCATCGCTACGTATTCGCAGACCGGTGCTATCTTTGGCTATGGTCAACTTTGGTTTGGCCTTGTTTTCATTGCCGATTATGATTGTCATCCGAAAAATGTGCAGGCGGATTGGATTGTAAAAGGTAAAGGTCTGTCAGGCGTAATTCGCACACACTATTCAAAGAAGGTATTATATGTTGCAGTTTTCCTCCTGCTGCTTGCCAATACCATCTTCATGGCATAACGAACATTGCTGACGCGCCTCAGGCAGCCGAAGCTTTACGGCCTCTGGCGGGTGATTTGGCATATCTGCTTCTTGCGGCTGGAATTATTGGTACAGGTTTATTAGCTGTTCTGAGTAATGCCGATATTATGGGTCCATACACAAATAAAAAAATAAGCAGCATTTTAGGATGGACGGTCATTTTTGCCATGACCTTGCTGGGATTATGTTGATTTGGAGTCTACTTAAGTAATAAGACGGAACACGCAGAAAGGAGAACAGAGAATGGATGAGTCAGCGGGTAAGATTGAGGACCTAAACGCCCGGATAATTGAACTGGCTATGGCTCAAAAATGTTGTGCGCAAATTGTGATGGCGATAGGCCTCGAAAAATTAAATAAAACAAGTCCGGAATTGATACAAGCAATGCGGGCGGCGTGTTACGGTTTTCATGGTAATAACCTCTGTGGTACGCTTGTCGCTGGCTCCTGTTTATTGTCTCTTTGTCATGAGTACTATTCGATTGTCCTTATTCCCGAATTATTTCAATGGTTTAAAGAGAAATATGGCAGATTGAATTGTCTTGACATCGTCGGTGGCGTGGATAGAGATCCGACCCAATGCATCAATCTGATGGCAGAAACTTACTGCCAATGCTTTGATTTATTGAAAAAATATGGCGTGGAACTGGAATGAAAGTGCGAGCTGTAATTTTATAAATGAAAGTCAAAACAAAGACTGGGAAGCATTTCATGTTTTCCAGTCTTTGTTTTGGCGTAAGAAATATCATATGTGGGGTTGCGTCTCGTGAGTGAAGCTCTAATTAAGCTTCAAAGATGAATTAATTATGGTTTGCTGAAGATCTTCTATAAGCAAAGATGGATATTAAGATTTCGTTCAGAGATTCATCACATTTCTGACACATTTTTGTCACATTTTTCATTTATGATAGTAAGAAACGAGAAAAGAGGAGATAGTTTGATGAAAAAGATGCTTTCGCTATTTATTCTTGCAATCTGTATAGTAACAGTTAGTGGTACTGCATTTGCCTGGCCTCCTCAGATCGAAGGAAAGCCGGATGTTTTTTCTGTTGGAGAACTACGGGGTTATTTTGTCTGGCATGATGCTGATGGCTTTCATGTGCGAACAACGACTAGAGGCGGCGAACACCGCTTCAGTGGTGAAATACGTACGGACGGATGGTTTGTAGGTGTTGACGGAAATAGGCTTGAAGGAACGGACCGCTATAAAATCAGTCCCCGGCAGCATACGATCAAATTTGATTTTGACACGCAGGGCGGACAAGACGGTATTGATTTTCGGATCAGAGGCGGCGAGCGCGTAAAATTCGAATTGTACATTGATGGACATCAGATTCATGCGCATAACATTTATATCGGGGATCGCGGGTTGCATCCAGCACAGGGCGAGTTTACTCTGTGCCGCTAAAAATCAATCTTGCATGCGATTTGTTTCGTATTGCCGGGATGGGGCGCAATTGATTGCGCCCCAATTTTCGTATGGTTTTCTGTCGATATCATCAAAAGTTAATCATAAGACACTTATTATCGATTGACAACTATATTGATAACGGGTATACTATCTTCGGCACCCGGAGAGATGTCCGAGCGGTTGAAGGAGCACGCCTGGAAAGCGTGTGTACGGGAAACTGTACCGAGGGTTCGAATCCCTCTCTCTCCGCCATTTATATTTTTTAATGGTGAGTGGATTGCGGGTCATCTGCTTTTGTTTTCGATGTCGGACCGCAGCAAATTCCGGCTGGGTCTTACGCAATGGAAACTCATGAACCCCGTGAGGTCCGGAAGGAAGCAACGGTAAGTGACAACTTCTATGTGCCGTGAGGCAGCCTGGTCGTGAACGTTGCTGCGGCCCGACATTCAAAACAGCGGCGGATCCAATAGAAAAATATTTTTAACAGCCTCAACAGTGCAAATCTGCCAGTGGCTGTTTTTTACTATATGCATAGAATGGTTTATCCGCGAAGAGAGGTGAAATAGTATGGCGTATGTAGCTTTGTATCGTCAATGGCGGCCCCAGGATTTTGACGCTTTAGTCGGGCAGGATCATATCAGAACGACGTTAAAGAATGCGATTAATTCCGGCAGGATCGGGCATGCGTACTTGTTTTCCGGCCCGCGCGGCACTGGGAAAACCAGTACTGCCAAAATATTGGCAAAAGCGTTGAATTGTGTAGAAGGACCGACGTCTCAGCCTTGTAACCAATGTTCGTGCTGTGAACGAATTACCGCTGGCAATTCTATGGACGTCTTTGAGATTGACGCGGCTTCCAATCGCGGGATAGATGAGATCCGGGATTTGCGGGAAACAATTAAATTTGCGCCGGTAGATGGCCGATATAAAATATATATTATCGATGAAGTGCATATGCTGACTACCGAGGCATTTAATGCGCTGCTAAAAACGCTTGAGGAACCACCGGCCCATGTAGTATTTATTTTAGCGACAACAGAGCCTCATAAGATACCTGCTACCATTCATTCCCGCTGTCAGCGATATGATTTTCACCGTATTGAAGCAGGAGAAATTAAGAAGCGATTGGCTGAAGTTGTGAATCGCAATCAATTGAAGGTTGATCCGGAAGCGCTGCAGTTGATCGCCGCCCATGCAGATGGCGGAATGCGTGACGCCCTCAGTATTTTGGATCAATGCGCCGCATTGGATACTGAACATGTGACCGCGGATAAAGTGTGTAATTTATTAGGCTTGATTGGTCATGAATGGGTGTGGCGCTTGGCTGGCGCTTTGGCAAAACGCGATTCTGCTGAAACTCTGTTAATCCTGGATGAATTAATCAATATGGGACAAGATGTTCGGCAGGTTTTATTGGAATTAGCAAAGCATGGGCGCAGCTTGATGCTGTTTAAGGTATTGCCTGCCGGTTCGTCTGTAATGGAAATGTATAGTGAAGATCAAACGGTCTTGGCGGAACAAAGCGCGCAATTTACTCACCAGGAATTAGTTGATATGATCCGGAGTCTGCATGAAGCGTGTAATGAGGCAAAATGGTCGCCTGAACCGCGTATCACAGCGGAAATGGCACTGTTATCCATTTGCCGGCGGGTTGCTGCCGCTGATTGGGAAGCACTGATTGCACGGGTTAATGCATTGGAAAATAGTCTGGCGTCAGGGAGCATGCCGACTGTCAGTGTACCGGTACAGAGAAAATATTCGGAGGAACAACCGCCTGCTCTCGTGCAGCCTTCAGTTCGTCAGCCATCGGCTCCGAAACCTGTTGTTCAAGAAATAAAACCAGTGGCAGAAATGAAGACAGCATCTTCAGGGATGGCAAAACCCGTATTTACGGGACCGGCCAAAGAAGAAGCAGGTAAAATATGGGCGGCGATTCTCAAAGAATTGTTGGCTGATGGCAAACGTTCCGTACATGCCTGTATCTCCCAAGGAGAAATCCTGCAGTTGGATGAGCATCAGGCAATCGTGGGTTTTGCCGCGAAATTTTCGAAGGAAAGAAGCGAAAGGGAGGATTTTCGGGCTATTATCGAGAAAGTAATGGCACACGTATGCGGTCGTCCTGTGCGCTTGCAATGCGTGTTAGGAAATTCGGAAACCTCTTTGCCGCCTGCTGCAGAGCATGTTGAAAAAACAAACCGTGCAGAAATAGCAGCTCCAAAAACAGAAAAAGCCGCAGCTGTGTCAGTGGAGCACCCGGCGGTGCGTGAAGCGCTGCAGATGTTTGGCGGGAAAATCATCAAAGAATAAAATATAGAGGGGGATAAACAAACATGTTCGGGAATATGGGCAACATGTCCGGTATGATGAAAAAGGTGCAAAAACTGCAGGCTGATATGGCGAAACTGCAGGCGGAATTGAAATTGCGAACGATAGAAACCAGTGCCGGCGGTGGTGCGGTAACGGTGGTTATCAACGGGGACAAACAATTTCAGTCGATTAAAATTGATCCTTCCGCAGTGGACCCGCAGGATGTGGAGATGCTGGAAGATCTTGTTTTGGCAGCGGTTAACGAAGCAATCAAAAAAGTGGATGATATGATGGCTCAAGAAATGGGCAAGTTGACCGGGGGATTAAATCTGCCGCCTGGAATGCTGTAATTATCATGCAATATATAGCGCCGCTTGCGAAGGTGATTGAACAATTTCGCCGTTTGCCGGGGATTGGCTCGAAAACAGCAACCCGTTTGGCTTATCATATCTTGGAAATGGAGAAAGACCAGGTTCGTAGTCTGGCCCAGGCAATTTTGGAAGCCAAAGAAAAAATTGGTTATTGCTCAATATGCTTTAATTTGACAGATAGCGATCCGTGTCAGTATTGTCGGGATCAAGGGCGAGATGGCAGCGTTGTTTGTGTAGTAGAAGGGCCGCAAGATGTAGCCGCCATGGAGCGAACGCGGGAATATCGAGGCCTTTACCATGTTTTGCATGGCGCATTATCGCCATTGGATGGGGTTGGTCCTGATGAATTGCGGTTTAAAGAATTGCTGATGCGTTTGCAAAAAAACAATATCAAAGAAGTAATTATGGCGACCAATCCGGATGTTGAAGGCGAGGCTACTGCGATGTACGCGGCAAAATTGCTTCGTCCTATGGGTATCAAGGTAACAAGGATTGCCCATGGGTTGCCTATTGGCGGGGAATTGGAATACGCTGATGAAGTAACTTTGTCCAAGGCGCTGGAGAACCGCCGTGAAATGTATTAAACAAAAATCGGGGCGCAGGCCCTGATTTTTGTTTAATACACAATCAAAGTCTCGTCTCTGGGGAGTTATTTGTATAAGCATGTCGGGAAACAATAGATAGGGAGATGGATAGGATGCCGTTTGTGCCAGCTGCTTTAGGAGACTTTAGTGTCATTCTGGCTTACTTATTTGGGATTATTTTGATTTATTTTATCGGGCGTATGTTTTTGATGCCAATCCGGCTTGTTTTCCGGCTTATTTATAACGGACTGGTTGGTGGTGCAATGCTGTGGATATTGAATTACGTGGGCGCCTATTTCGGCTTTGCTGTTCCCCTTAATATGGCGACTGCATTAATTGCCGGTTTTCTGGGGCTGCCGGGAGTTGCTTTAATTGTATTGTATAAAGTTTTTGCTTAGAGCTTGCGTCTAAAAGAACAGATGGGAAATATCTATTTGAGGATAATTTGTAGCAATCGGGAGGAACTCAGAGTATTTCTGGCCAAAATTGCGGCATTCACTGACTGAGGGCAGATATCGCCGCTTGAGAAGGTCTATGATGTGTGATATATTACTAAAGGTCGCTTCGCCGATGGATGGCTGTTGTGACTGACGAAAGAAAAAATGAAATAGCATGTTGACATAACATTACAGTTGTGTTATTATTTGAAAGTCGCCGAAACGCGGCAGACAAAAAGCAAAAGAACGCTTGACACGCAGTAAAAAAGTGTGTTAAGATGTAGCTCCGTGACA
>JAGFZV010000016.1 GCA_017889545.1 Bacillota bacterium | reverse complement strand
ATCCACCTGTTCCCATACCGAACACAGTCGTTAAGCCCACATACGCCGAAAGTACTTGGCTGGAAACGGCCTGGGAGGATAGGTAGTCGCCGGTTTCATGCAAAAAGCGTCTTCAAACGAGGACGCTTTTTTGCTAAAAAGAAGAAAGCTGTCAATGTGGCTCCGTAGCTCAGCTGGATAGAGCGTCTGACTTCGAATCAGCAGGCCGGGGGTTCGAATCCCTCCGGGGTCACCAACTATTCAATTATGGAACAATAGTACAGGCAAGCTATTATGAAGTGGCTTGTCTGTTTATTTTTTGTTGGTTATAAAAAAATTTGCCAATAAGAAGGGTTATTAGCTTTTTTGGCAAATAGTATCCATTTGGATTAGTAAGACAAATAAATTATTCAGGGGGAAAAAACATGCAGAAAAATCAGTCTGCAATGCCGGAAACTGCTGGAGGCGGTTTCTTTGGCTGGGTTGAACGGTATGGAAACAAAGTTCCGCATCCGGTGTATTTATTCATTTGGTTTTTTGCGATTACGGTTGGGCTATCGGCATTATTACATTCTATTGGAGTCCAGGCGGTCAATCCCGCATCACAAAAAGTCGTTACGGTGACAAACTTGCTCACTGCTGCAAAAATTGGGGAGTATGCGGTCAATATCGTAAAAGAGTTTGTCAATTTCCCGCCGTTGGGCATGGTTTTGGTTATTACGTTAGGAATAGGCGTAGCAAATGGCAGTGGTTTGCTGCAAGCTTGTCTCAAACTAGCAGGCATTGCGAAATCAAAAGTCACTGTGACTGCTGTCGTTATGCTCATCGGGATTAACGGAAATTTAGCTGGCGATGCCGCATTTGTAATTTACCCGCCACTTGTTGCGCTGCTGTTTCAAGGCTTGGGACGTAATCCGATCGCGGGTTTGTTCGCCGGGTATGCCAGTGTGTCATGCGGGTTTGGCGCTAACCTTCTTGTTTGTTCGGCTGATGCATCCCTGGCAGGGATGACGGAAGCGGCGGCAAGAATTGTGGATCCAAAATTTGTTGGCTCCGCCGCGATGGCATGGTATTTTATGTTTGCCTCAACGCTGGTATTAACACCGGTCGCTACGTGGGTAAACTTATATTTAATCGAACCAAAGCTGGATCGTATGGGGATCGGAGTAGGCGCGAACGCCGGGATTGGGTTCAGTGAGATCGGGGACATTAACTTGTCGTCCGCAGAGAAACGCGCATTGCGGTTAGCTGGATTGTCCTTGCTTGGTTATGTTGTATTTCTCGCAGTGATGACTTTGCCGGGATTGCCTTTCGCTGCGCCGAAGGGCGGCAGTATTGTGACCGGTCCGCTGCTCAAATCGGTTCCGCCGATTTTGATGTTCTTGTTCCTTATCCCAGGCTATATGTATGGAACAGTGATCGGGAAAATCAAGAATTTCACTGATGCAATCAAGATGATGGCGACAGAACTCAAAGGTTTGACAGGATTTTTGGTCATTTGTTTTTTTGCAGCGCAATTTATCGCTGTGTTTCGTGATAGTAATATCGGGCTGATTATTGCTATTTATGGCGGAAATTGGCTGAAAAACTTGGGAATGCAAGGACCATTTTTGCTGGCGGGCTTTATTTTATTCGTTGGGTTTGTCAATTTGTTTATCGGCAGTGCCAATGCCAAATGGGCCCTGTTATCTACGGTTTTTGTACCGATGCTGATGATTGCCGACATAAACCCAGCCGCGATACAGGCTTCTTACCGCATGGGCGACAGCATCACAAAGAATTTGTGTCCGACATTGCCCTATATGGCCATATTATTGACGTATGCTCAACAATATGACCCTAAGGCCAAGACAGGAACGGTCTTGGCCTATATGATCCCATACACTGTAGTGTTCACAATTGCATGGATTGCATTTTTCATGATTTGGCTGTATCTTGGTTTGCCCCTCGGACCGGGATATTATGGTCTGGGTACTCATTAATTTTTAGATCGATTCATTACACGATTTAACGACGTTATGATATGAGGAAGTGAACGAATGTGAATTATTTGGAAGAAGCGAGGATGCTGCAGGAAAAAATAATTGCAAATCGACGGCACTTACACATGTATCCCGAATTAAGCGGTAAAGAAACGGCTACTGCAGACTTTATTGCGGAGAAACTGCGCCAACTCGGAATAGAAGTAACGACTGGCGTGGGTGCGCCTATGCCAGGGGTTGTGGGAGTGCTCAGGGGGGGGAAGCCTGGTAAGACGGCAGCCCTTCGGGCTGATATGGATGCGTTGGGACTTATGGAACAATGTGACAGTCCTTATCGATCCAAAAACGATGACGTTATGCATGCCTGTGGACATGATGCGCATATGGCCATACTGCTTGGAGCAGCAGAACTGTTGGCAGCTCATCGCAACGAACTGAGCGGAACAGTAAAATTTATTTTTCAACCGTCTGAAGAGTTTGGCGGCGGTGCTGTGCCAATGATCAACGATGGCGTTCTGGATAATCCAGAGGTTGATGCGATCTTCGGCTTGCATATGGATCCTTCTTATCAGGTCGGCGAAGTAGCCGTATCTTATGGTGAAACGTTAGCGGCTGCTGATCGGCTCGTAATAAAAATTAAAGGAAAAAGCGCTCATGGGGCGACCCCTCATCTTGGCGTAGATCCGGTTGTCGTGGCCGCTCATGCGATTATTGCGATGCAGACAGTGATCTCACGGGAACGGGATCCATTAGATGCAGCTGTTTTAAGTTTTGGCATTATACAGGGCGGTCATCAGCAAAATGTTATTGCCGATGAAGTGATGCTCAGCGGTATTTTGCGAACATTGAATCCGGTTGTTCGGGAAGAAATGATCAAAAACATACAATTGGTTTTGGATGGGATCGCTGTTGCATTTAAAACTACTTGTGAACTTACCCGAAATCGCAGCTATGACAGCTTGATTAATGACAACCGAATGGTGGATTTTGTAAAAGAAGCGGCCGGAAACTTGTTGGGCGAAAATAATGTACGACAACTGCCCAAGCCGCGTCTGATTGTTGAAGATTTTGCTTATTATTTGCAGAAGAAGCCAGGGGCATTTTTCTTTTTGGGCTGCGGTAATACTGCCAAAGGGATAACACAGCCGCTGCACAGCTCGCATTTTGAACTGGATGAAGAAGCTCTTGTTATTGGAACCGCTATTCAGACAGCTTTGGTCACAAATTTTTTGCGGCAAGGGGTAGAATAATGAAAAATGTATTGATCACCTCAAAAGATTTCGGCAGTGCTTACTGGCCGGATTTAGAGGAAATTTTGAACATAAATGGCTGCCGGGCAATTTTTAACCCGGCAGCTCAGGCGATGAAGGCAAATGATATCTGTAATTTGGCTCAGGAAGTTAAACTTGCCGGGATCCTTGTTTATTCCGGCTCGGATGAAATGACGCGCCAAGTATTTGAACAATGCCCGGATTTGAAAGTTGTATCCAGACATGGAGTGGGAACCGACAATATTGACTTGCGTGCAGCAACCGATTATGGTGTTGCGGTAAGAACCACGGACCGGTGTCAAGACCATGAAGCAGTAGCGGACTTGACGTTCGGTTTGATGATTTCCGTTGCCAGAAGGATTGCCGAAGTGGACCGTGCGTTGCGCTCTAACCGCTGGTTCCGGCCGGTCGCTTCTAACGTATGGGGAAAAACGCTGGGCATTGTCGGATTAGGACGTATTGGCAAGGCGGTAGCGAAACGCGCCAAAGGATTTGACATGAAAGTAATTGCTTTTGATCCTTATGCGGACGAAAAATATCTCACTCAGGAAAACATTGAGGTTTGTGATTTTGAAACATTATTACGAAACAGTGATTTTGTAACTCTTCATTGCAGCTTAAACGATCAAACACGTGGTTTGATCGGGCCGGACCAATTTGCAATGATGAAGTCAAGCGCTTTTTTGATTAATGCAGCCCGTGCAGGTCTGATCGATGGGGCGGGATTAAGAAACGCTTTGCTGACAAAACAGATAGCCGGCGCCGGCATTGATGTGCATCCTGTAGAGCCCGCTGTAAACGATCCTTTATTAAATGAAAAATTCGATAATCTGGTTGCTACCGCGCACATTGCTTCTTATACTTCCGAGATTTTGCGGCAGATGGATTATCTTGCTGTGCAAAATATGATCGATGTACTTAAAGATTGAGTCTGCAAAATCACTTTTTTACTAGGCAGAAGGATTCTAAGCTTTTTTCAAGAATATAACAATGAAAATAGTGACTCCGTAGCTCAGCTGGATAGAGCATCTGGCTTCGAACCAGAGGGTCGGGGGTTCGAATCCCTCCGGGGTCACCATATTATTTAAAGAAAATCCATGTTGGACGATTGTCTAAATTGATTGACAAATTTGGGTTTTTACGATATATTTGATTATGGTGATGTGGTTGGGGGATAGGGAAAAAAGAACCTCGGAACGGAAACTATGTATTCGATGACATAGATCGAAGTTCTTTTTTCCCGCAAAAAGGTCATGCTGGCGGCATGACCTTTTTGTTTTGGGAAAATATTTTCGGCTAAATAGACGTTTATTTTAAAACTTGTAATAATGTATACAAAATTCTGTAGACACGTGATCTTTGATGCGCTATAATGAAGGCATAGTTCGTAATGAAAAAGACAGACCTGTTAGCGGTGGTTATGCGTTGCCTTGAGCATGCATTTCCCCTGCCGTGAAGGTCCGTCTTTTTCTTTTCATATAAGCGTTTTTACAGTACAATATATAGTGAGGCTTAATTCTTAAGAAGTCTTGCAGCCGTTACTACAGATCTTCAAATTAAAATATATCTGGGAAAGGGACTAGGAATGCGATTTAAGCAAAGATGGAAAGCTTTTGGTGTGCTTCTGGGGATTGCGCTGGTTTGTCTTGGCTGTTCTTTCAATTCGGTGTCGGAACTTAAACCTTATAAAGAGACGCAGTTTTTGATGGATACAGTGATCGAAATTACTGCTTATGGGCCAAACGCAGAGTCGGCGGTGAAAGCAGCGTTTGCTGAGTTTAAAAGGCTTCATGACATCACGGATCATTTCTCGCCGGATAGCCAGGTTTCCAAAATCAATCAGCAGGCCGGAAAAGAGAAAGTGAAGGCGGATCCTGATCTGATTGCCATGATTTCTCGGTCTAACGAATTGTCAGACCGGTTAGACGGTGTGTTTGATCTCAGTATTGGGCCACTGACCTCCTTATGGGGGATTGGGCACAAGAGTGAGTTTATTCCTTCCCGTGACGAGATTCAACAGGTTCTGCCACTGGTTAATTATCATCAAATTGAAGTTGATTCGACGGATCAGACGATTTATCTTGCACAGAAGGGCATGCTTCTCGATTTGGGCGGTATTGCAAAAGGATATTCAACGGATAAAGCGATTGAAATTTTAAAGAACAAAGGCATCACATCCGCGTTGGTTAATGCCGGCGGGGATGTCCGGGTGATCGGCCAACGGCCGGATAAAAAGCCGTGGCGGATCGGGGTTCAAGATCCTCGCAACTCGGATAAAGTCATTGCCAAACTATCACTGACCGATTGGGACACAATGGAAACTTCCGGCGATTATCAGCGCTATTTTATGAAAGATCAGGTTCGTTATTCCCATATTCTGGATCCGCGTACAGGAATGCAGCCGCGTGAGATCATTAGTGTTACGACGATTAACAGCAGTTCTGGCGATGGGGATATTTTGGGAACGGCTGTTTTTGTTCTTGGTATTGAACGAGGCTTCGAATTGTTAAAACAGTTTCCCGGGACAGAGGCTATTGTTGTCACGAAAGATGGCAGGCTTGTCGTTACTCCCGGTTTACAGGGAAAGGTCGAATTAGCAGGGCAAGAATAACTTGGAATTAAAGAATGGAGACGGTTTGTATAATGGATAAAGAATGCTGCCAACGGCTTTCCGCATTGTTGTCAGCTCATCTGCCTGTCGTTAGCAGCGAAGTGGATGATTGGGGTTCAGCAGTGACTTTGCCGTTAGTTCAGCGTGATGGCGAGCTGTCGATTTTATTTGAGGTACGCTCACAGCGGCTGAATTGGCAACCGGGAGAAATTTGCTTGCCTGGTGGCCGTATTGAGTCTGGCGATGTCAGTCCGCAAGCAGCTGCCGTGCGGGAAACTAGCGAGGAATTGGGAATTGCAGTAAATGAAATTCAAGTCGTAGGACCTCTTGATTATATCGTGAGTCCGATCGGCGTCACCTTGTATCCTTTTGTCGCACTGATACAAAAGGATACTTCTATTAAGCCGAACCATAGCGAGGTCGCCGAAGTTTTTTCGGTGCCGCTGCAATTTTTGCTGAAGGCTGAACCCTTAACTGCGCAAATGGAATTGGCGACCCGCCCCATGGCGAATTTTCCGTTTGATCTGCTGCCGCAAGGATATTCAGCAGAATGGAAACGGCGTAAAACTTATCAAGTGTTTTTTTATTCTTATGGACCGTATGTCATCTGGGGGCTTACGGCGCAGGTTGTCCGCAACTTTTTAAATGTTTATCGAAAAATATGCTAGTCATTTCCGGGCGAAAGATTAGATTAAAAAAATGAAACGGATCCAGTTTCCTGAACCCGCTTCGTTTTTATGAAAAGTTTCTTTCCCCTTTGCACAGGCAATTCCACCTGAAAGAAGTGATTTTTATGCCGTACAACCGGCAATCTGCCAGTTTTGACCATGCATTGCCTGGTTGTATACTTCCGTCAGCGTTTGAAACAAGGTAGCCCGTTTGATGGTTCTTTTTTTGGTTAACAAGGAGAATTTGAACCAGTTTCCTTCCCGCGATAGTTGATAAAGAACATTGCCGATTTTTAGTAAGATAGCATTCCTAGGGGATTTGCTGAGTGCGTCTTCCAACTTTTGAACTGCGAAACCATCAAGTGGGGGCATTGGTTTGGCTGGAATGCTGGAATTCATGAGAACACGCTCCCTTCAGGAAAGTATGTAATTTGTTATTACCTGCATTATATCATGTTCATACGAATAAAGCGTAGCGGGAAAAGGGCAAAATCAGCGACTAGAACCCCATAACAAAGATAGGGTTAATTAACCTATGCTTATGTTAACATTCTGACAATTATCGACCTTACCCATTTTTGTCCGTAAGACTTTTTAGTGGGGTAAATATTGTCTATTGTTCAATCTTGGCAGGTTTTTGTTTTTTCGGGGCGAATAATAATGGAAAAGTAGTTTCATACAATTTCGATGCTGTCATAGCATGAAACTGATTATACCGGATAGGGAGCGAAGGTGTATGTGCAAAAGTTGTGGCTGTCATGGGGGCAAGGTGGAAAAAGCAACTATTATAGTGCCGGATATGAAAAATAACGATTGTAAAAAGATGGTGGAAAAAGCGGTAAGATGTCTGCCGGGCGTGATGATGGCTGAAGTGGATTTAGTGGCAAGGCGGCTGCAAGTTGACTTCGATCCGGCAAAAACACCGATGGAAGAGATAGAAGCGGCAGTGAAGGCCGCCGGCTATACCGTAACGGAATGCATATCGGCGGGACACTATCATCTTGGCAAATTTCATATTGGACAAGGAGTGAAGGAATATGTGCAAAAATTGTGGTTGTCATGGACCTGAAATGACGCATGTTAAGCTTATGGTAGCAGGGATGACTTGCGGGCATTGTAAAAACGCAGTGGAAAAGGCAGTTAGAGGATTGCCTGGAGTGCTGACGGCTGAAGTTGATTTGGCGGCAAACAGTTTGCAAGTGGATTTTGATCCTGCTAAGACTTCACTGCAAGACATCAAATCTGCAGTAGAGGATGCGGGCTACACGATCGACTAGTTGGCTTGAACTGTGTTATTCATTTTGGTACACGTAAACACGCCTCCTGCGATTTGGAGGCGTGTTTTCTGATATTTTACAAGAACAAGCAGAGAGAAGGAATGCGCTTTATGGCATCAAGATTAGAAAGACGTTTGACGGAACAAAAAAGGAACCGGAAGAAGCGCATTGTTGTGATCATCGGGTTGCTATTCCTGTTTTTTGCTGTCGCGGCAGCTTCCTATTGGTGGTTTTTCGGCGGCAATCTGGGCAGCGCGCTGATGGGGGGAAATGGCAAACTGAACGTATTGGTTCTGGGTGTTGATGAGCGTTCTGATGATACAGGACGGTCGGATACAATGATGGTTTTTACGATTGACCCAAAAACCAGGGAGGTTTCCCTTTTATCCGTGCCGCGGGATACGCGAATGAAAATTCCCGGACACGGCTGGGATAAAATCAATCATGCGTATGCATTAGGGGGGCAAAAATTGGCCCGCCAAGCGGTGGAATCATTGATGGGAATTCCGATGGACTACTATATTGCGGTTAATTTCAACGGCTTTTACAAAATGATTGACGCCGTTGGCGGTGTCACGATCAATGTGGAAAAACGGATGTATTACACAGATCCTTACGATGATTTAGTCATCAACTTGAAGCCTGGCGAGCAGAGAATGGATGGCAAAACTGCCATCCAATACGTTCGGTATCGTGATGAAGAAGGCGATATCGGCCGTATTAATCGGCAGCAAAAGTTTATTAAAGCAATGTTTGCCGAAGTAATGAGTCCAAGCGTGATTCCTCGTGTACCATCTATTATCCGTGAGGTCAGCGGCGCTGTGAAAACGGATATGCCTACCAGCAAGATGATCCAGTTGGCGAATTTGCTTCATGATGCATATAAGCAAGGGCTAAAAACATATATGGTTCCGGGTAAACCGGCTTTTATTGGGGAAATCAGTTATTGGCTGCCGGATATTGCCGCTTTGCGCGCTCATGTCGCACAGACGGAAAACTTACCGGTCAATAATCGCTATGAAACGGAAACACAGCGGATGTCGAATGAATACACCGCCTCGATACCGCCCGAAATGAAAGTGACCGAACTGCCGAAGACCTTGAAGCCGATGCTCCCTGAAACTCCGGCAGACAAATCGAAAATAATTGAAAAGCCAAAGACTGCCGGACAAACGACATCGCCTTCCACGTCTTTATCAGCGCCGGCCAATGATGGTAAAGTGCGGCTTGAAATTGTAAATGCCAGCGGTTCTCCTGATGCAGGGGACCGTGCGGCCGCGATGGCACGAAGCCGCGGTTTTGAAGTAACCGGCATAAGCGGAAGCTCTACGCGGCAAAAAAATACGCTGGTCATATCCCATACGATGAATAATGCAGTAGTAAACAAGCTTACGGCGTTGCCGTTCAACTACGTTTTGCAGATTACAAAAGACGATAGCCGTGCCATCCCGGTAACGATTATTTTGGGAAGCGACTTTGTCGAAAAATAAAAAAACAAAAAAATATTGCATAATAATGATTACAGGTGTTATAATTTTCACGTACGTAATTAGTACACCCTCGCTTTGGCCCCCGTCGTGGGGGCACTTTTTTTTTGCAGTGTTTTCCCTGAATGTCTTAGTGAAACGACGTGGCAGAATGTGCTATAATATTGGTGCATAGTATAGAAATCGATGTGATTTTAGAATTTTACTGAAGTGGGTGATCCATGGTGAACTGTTATCCGGTGAACCTGCTGATTGAAGGGAAGCCTTGCCTGGTTATTGGCGGCGGCGCAGTGGCAGAGCGCAAAGTACGGTCTTTGCTGCTTGCCGGGGCTGTTGTAACGGTCATCAGTCCGCGCTTGACGGATGGACTTGCAAAGTTGGCTGCTGACAGACAAATTATTCATGTCGACAGGCCGTATCAAACGGGAGATACAACAGGCCATTTATTGGTTATCTGTGCTGCTGATCGTTCGGAAATTAATCGTCTTGTAAGCGAAGAAGCTCAGGCACAACGTATTTTAGTGAATGTGGTTGATGCGCCTGAGAAGGGCGATTTTTTGGTGCCGGCGCAAGTGGCCCGGGGCGACCTTTTGTTGACGGTCTCGACAGGCGGTCATAGTCCCGCGTTATCCCGGCGTTTGCGGGAGAAATTAGCGGCAGAATATGGCCCGGAGTATGGCCAGTACTTGGAATTGATCGCAAAGGCGCGGCAAAAAGTGAAAAATCGTATCCATTCCGCCGATGAGAGGGTTTGTTTTTGGCGGGAAACATTGGATAGTGAAATATTGGCTCTGCTGCGGCAGGGCAGAATGCAAGAGGCGGAGGCAAAGATTAACGATGCAATTGATTGTATTGGGATTAAACCATAAAACTGCACCCGTAGAAGTTCGGGAACAATTTTCATTTTCTGAAGAGCAGATTCGGGTGGCTCTGCATCACATGCGGGAACAGGATATGATTGACGAGTGCGTCATTTTATCTACCTGTAACCGCACTGAATTGTATGCTGTAGTTACGGATGTTCAAGAGGCTTACCCTGTGCTGTGCACTTATTTTAAAAAAATGGCGGCCAGCGATCCGCAAGTCGGAGAGTATTTTTTTTATTATGTGGAAGAAGCCTGTATCCGTCATTTGTTCCGGGTCGCATCCGGACTGGATTCACTTGTGATTGGCGAGGGCCAGATATTGAGCCAAGTGAAGGACGCCTATGCAATCGGCCGCGATGCAGGGACAACCAGAACGGTATTAAATACTTTATTTAACCGGGCGATTGCGGTAGGGAAAAAAGTACGGACGGAAACCCGCATTGCGTACAGTGCCGTGTCGGTCAGCTATGCTGCGGTGGAACTGGCGAAAAAAACGTTTGGCGATTTATCTCAATCGAATGTGTTGATCCTTGGCGCCGGCGAAATGGGTGAATTGACGGCTCGCCATCTTGTTGCCAATGGAGTAAAAACGGTCTTCGTTTCCAATCGGAATTATGACCGGGCTGTTCGATTGGCGGAGAATTTTAAGGGCGTTGCGGTACCGTTTGATCGTTTTATGAAGGCGGCAGTGGACGCCGATATCGTGATTACTTCGACTGGAGCGCCGCACTATATTGTCCGATCCAGAGAAGTGGCGCACATTATGCCGAAACGCAAGGGACGTCCGATTATTTTTATCGATATTGCCGTGCCGCGGGACGTCGAACCGGAGGTGGCAGCGATTGCCGGCGTCAGTTTGCATAATATTGACGATTTGGAAGCTGTGGTTGAATCCAATTTGCGCGGCCGGGAAAAAGAAGCTCTGATTGCTGATGGCATTGTGGAAGAAGAACTGGCTGAACTGGTTGCCAAGTTTCGCTATTTGTCGTTTCAACCGACGCTTGCCTTGTTAAAAGATAAGGCGGAGCGGATACGGCAGCGGGAAATGAAAAGGGCATTGGCTAAATTGCCGGATTGTACCGCTGAGGAACGAAAAGTATTGGAAAATATGTCAAAAATGTTAGTTCGCAAATTATTACGCGAACCGATGATCAGAATGAATGAAGTGGCTGGAACCGATAAGGAACAGTATTACCAGGAAGCTTTACGCAGTTTGTTTCATCTGGATGATTTAGGAGAGGATGTCACCATTGAAAAAAAATCTTGTTATCGGTACGCGCGGAAGTAAGCTGGCGCTGTGGCAGGCGAACCATATTGCTGAGTCAATACGGACGCGCTATCCATCCGTTGAAGTGACCATTGTCCGGATCGTCACGACCGGCGATCGCATCTTGGATGTGCCTCTGGCAAAAATTGGCGGAAAAGGATTATTCACCAAAGAGCTGGAGACTGCCATGCTGCAGGGCGAGATCGATCTGGCTGTTCATAGCTTGAAAGATATGCCGACGGAATTGCCGCCGGGATTGACCCTTGCAGCTGTTACGCGACGCGCGGATCCGGGAGATGCTTTGATCAGCCCCCGTTTTTCAACGCTGGATGAATTACCGCGTGGCGCCCGGGTTGGAACTTCTAGTTTGCGTCGTCGTGCACAGTTGTTACACTATCGTCCGGATTTGCTGATCAGCGATTTGCGGGGAAACCTGGATACCAGGCTGAATAAGGTGAGAACACAGGAACTGGACGCTATTATTCTTGCTGTTGCGGGATTAAAACGTTTGGACTGGGAACAGGAGATTTCCCAGGTGTTGCCGCATTCTATTTGTTTGCCGGCTGTTGGGCAGGGAGCTTTGGCGATTGAAGCCCGGCAAGATGATGTTGAAGTCTTGGAATTGCTGTCTTTTTTGAATGATCAGGAAACCCGTGCAGCAGTATTTGCCGAGCGGGCTTTTTTGCGTGTGATAGAGGGGGGCTGCCAAGTTCCGGTCGGAGTATATGGGGAAATTTCCGGGCAGCGGTTGAGTTTATCGGCATTGATTGCTTCTGTTGACGGGCAAACGATGATTAAGGATCAAGTATGTGGGGATGCTGCAGACGGTGAGGCGCTTGGTGATGAGTTGGCGAAGCGAATGCTGGCGGCCGGGGGCCGGGAGATATTAGCAGCGCTTGAGGATTTTACTGTGACAGGAGGCAATCATAGTGAAGAACGGTAAAGTATATTTAGTGGGAGCCGGGCCGGGAGATTACCGGCTGATCAGTTTGAAGGCTGTAGACTGTATCCGCGAAGCGGATACGATTGTTTACGATCGTTTGGCAGACAGCCGTTTATTGCGTGATGCGCGTTCTGACGCGGAATTGGTCTATGTAGGCAAGGCTTCCAGCGATCATACGATGCGACAGGAAGACATCAATCAATTGCTTGTCGATAAAGCACTTGCGGGAAAAACGGTCGTTCGCCTGAAAGGCGGCGATCCCTTTGTGTTTGGGCGCGGCGGTGAAGAAGCGATAAAACTAAAGGAAGCGGGAATACTTTTTGAGATTGTGCCCGGTATCACCTCTGCGATTTCCGTTCCGGCTTATGCGGGTATTCCGGTTACGCATCGGGGAGTTGCAGCTTCTTTTGCAGTGATCACAGGCCACGAGGATCCCGATAAATCCGAGTCTTCCATTCGGTGGGATAAACTTGCGACCAGTGTCGATACCCTGGTGTTTTTAATGGGCGTTGAAAATTTGCCGCATATTACGGCTAGTTTAATTGCCAATGGGCGGCCGGAAACTACGCCTGCAGCGGTTATTCGCTGGGGTACGAAGCCGGAGCAGCAAACGTTGGTTACTACGATAGGACGGGCAGCACAAGAGGTAGCCCGGCAGGGAATCAAGCCGCCGGCTATTTTTATTGTCGGTGATGTAGTGAACCTGCGGGAACAGTTGGCTTGGTTTGACAAGCGTCCGTTATTCGGTAAAAGAATATTGGTTACCCGTGCCCGGGAGCAGGCGAGCCTGCTGACGGATAAATTGGAAGCTCTCGGTGCGGAATGTTTTGAGGCGCCGGCAATTAAAATTGTTCCGCCGGAAAGCTTCGCCGCTCTTGATGCAGCGATTGACAATTTATTTAGCTATCAATGGCTGATTTTTACCAGTGCGAATGGTGTGGATTATTTTTATCGGCGGTTATGGGCGGCCGGCCTTGACAGCCGGGCCTTAGCCGGTATCCAGATTGCAGCGATTGGCTCGCAGACCGCAGAGCGTTTGCGTGAGAACGGGATCAAAGCAGACGTTGTTCCCTTGGAATTCCGGGCTGAAGGCATTGTTGCCGCCTTGCAAGACAGGTTGCAGCCTGGCGCGAAGGTGCTCATTGCACGCGCGGCAGTGGCCCGTGATGTGCTGCCCAAGCAGTTGGCGGAAATTGGCGCCGTCGTGGATGTAGTGGAAGCCTACCGTACCGAAATCGGCGATGCGGATGGCGGTTATTTGGTGAAAGAACTGGCGTCTGGCGCGATTGATTTCATTACTTTTACCAGTTCCTCAACTGTCACCAATTTACTCAGTATACTGGGAGAACGGGGGACAGAATTAATTTCGCATGCGAAAACGGCCTGCATTGGGCCGATCACTGCGTTAACTTGTCAGGAACACGGAATTGCGACGGATTGTATCGCCAGTGAATATACAATACAAGGATTAGTTGATGCAATTGTATTGCTGGTTGCAGGGGAGGCGGAAAAATGAGCAGACCATTTATTCGACCGAGACGGCTAAGGAGGTCTCCGACGATCAGGAATATGGTAAGGGAGACCGAGCTCAATGCAGCGGATCTTATTTATCCATTGTTTGTTGTACCGGGAGAAAATGTGCAGTGCGAAATTCCTTCTTTGCCGGGCTCTTGTCATTTATCGGTTGACATGGCTTTGGAAGTGGCACGGGAAGCTTATGGACTTGGCATTCCGGCTGTATTGGTTTTTGGTTTGCCGGAATACAAAGATGATCAGGGGTCCAGTGCCTGGGATCCGGCCAGCCCTGTGCAGAAGGCGGTTCGCCTCATTAAGAAGGAAATTCCGGAGTTGACTGTAATAACCGATGTTTGTCTGTGTCAATATACCAGCCATGGCCATTGCGGGTTGCTTCGCGGGCAGAATGTTGACAATGATCTCACATTAAGTTTGCTGGGGCGGGTTGCATTGAGTCATGCCGAAGCCGGTGCGGATATGGTCGCTCCATCCGATATGATGGATGGGCGGGTTCGTGCGATCCGGGAGGCCCTTGACAGTCGGGGCTATGAACAAGTTGCGATTATGTCGTATGCAGCCAAATATGCATCGGCTTACTATGGACCTTTCCGGGAAGCCGCTGACTCTGCGCCTCAATTTGGCGATCGAAAGACGTATCAGATGGATCCGGCCAATGTCCGGGAAGCGCTGCGGGAAGTGGCGTTGGATATTGAAGAGGGCGCCGACATTATCATGGTAAAACCGGCGTTGGCTTATTTGGATGTTGTGCGGCAGGTTCGAGACAGCTTTGATCTTCCGGTTGCTGTTTATAACGTAAGTGGCGAATATGCTATGGTGAAAGCGGCAGCGGCGAATGGATGGGTGGATGAGCGGCAAATTGTTCTGGAGACACTGCTGGGAATGAAACGTGCGGGCGCCGAGATGATCATTACGTATCATGCCTTGGATGCTGCCCGTTGGTTGCAAGAATCTTGACAATTTGACAAGAGGAGGCAAAATATGAGTATTCATTTGGAGAAGTCGGCAGCGGCGTTTGCCGAAGCAAAACAATATATTCCCGGTGGGGTTAACAGTCCCGTTCGGTCTTTTCGAGGCGTAGGCGGGACGCCGCCGTTCATTGCCAGCGGTTCAGGCAGTCGATTAACAGACATTGATGGCAATACATACATCGATTATGTTGGCTCTTGGGGGCCGATGATTTTAGGTCATGCCCACCCCGACGTCATCCAGGCGCTGCAGCAGGCGGCTACCCGGGGAACGAGCTATGGAGCGCCGACATTGCTGGAAACAGAGTTGGCAAAGAAAATTACGCAGATTGTCCCCTCTATGGAAATGGTCAGAATGGTTAACTCCGGTACGGAAGCGACAATGAGCGTTCTTCGCTTGGCGCGGGCCTATACCGGAAGAAATAAGATTATTAAATTTGCCGGCTGTTACCATGGCCACCATGACAGTTTACTGGTCAAGGCCGGATCCGGCGCCTTGACGCTGGGAACGCCGGATAGCCCTGGCGTGCCTGGCAATGTTGCTGCCGGAACAATTACGGTCCCTTATAATGACGCGGAAACCTTGGCGGAAGTTTTTGCCCGGCAAGGCGAGGATATTGCCGCAGTCATTATTGAACCCGTTCCAGGAAACATGGGATTGGTTTTGCCAAAACAGGGTTACTTGGCCCAAGTGCGCAAAATTACTGCTGCCCATGGCGCTCTGCTGATTTTTGATGAGGTGATGTCGGGTTTCCGAGTTGCGTTTGGTGGTGCACAGTCGGTTTACGGAATTAAACCGGATTTGACCTGCTTGGGCAAGGTGATTGGCGGTGGTTTGCCGGTTGGCGCTTATGGCGGCCGCAGGGAAATCATGGAACTGATTTCGCCGGCAGGTCCGGTCTATCAGGCGGGTACGTTAAGCGGCAACCCGCTGGCGATGGTAGCAGGGATTACTACATTGAAAATTCTGGAAGATGATCCGGACCTGTATACGCGGATGACAGTTCTGACCCAGCGGATGTGCAATGGCATCCGGAATGAGGCGGAAAAGTACGGATTTCATTTGCAGTTTCATCATATTGGGACGATGTTCTGTACATTCTTTTCCGATCAAGAGGTGGTTGATTACGAAACCGCCAAGTGTTCGGATGTGGGCGCTTTCAACCGGTATTTTCACTCTATGCTGGAACAGGGTATTTACTTGGCTCCTTCACAATTTGAAGCCGGGTTTATGTCGATTGCGCATACGGATGCAGACATCGAGGCAACAATTGCTGCCAGCAGTATCGCCTTTCAAAAACTGGCGCGACAAGCGTGAAGCTGCCTTTTATGCTATAAGCAATGAAGCATTTGACTGCAGCGAGAAGGAGAACGTGATCAATGGCGAAAACGGATCATCATGAAATCCAGTATTTACGCAATATCCCGATTTTTGCAGAACTTACTGACGTGCAGCTGGAACAAATTCATGCAAAAACGGCGGAACGTCTCTATCGTAAGGGAACGACGATTTTTCTTGAAGGGGATCCTGGCGACGGTTTCTACTACGTACAGACAGGAAAAGTAAAAATCGTAAAAACAAGTGACGATGGCCGCGAACATATTATTAATATTTTGGGCTCGGGAGATTTATTTGCTGAAGTGTTATTATTTAATAATGCTGCTTATCCAGCCACGGCGATTGCTGTCGAGGATTCCCGGGTTGGCGTGATTCGCAATGCTGAACTGGAAAAATTGGTGATGCAAAATAATTTATTGGCATTGCATTTGATACGGGAACTTAGCCGCCGGTTGCTGTTTGCTCAGGGGAAAATTAAGGATTTGGCATTAAGCGATGTAAAAACCCGTACTGCGGCGGTGCTTTTAAAATTGCTTCAGCAACAAGGGGTGGAACATTCTAAAGGCAGTGCTGCTTTGAGTTTGGATTTTTCGCGTCAGGATTTGGCGGCCTTGGTAGGAACGACTAGGGAAACAGTAACCCGCACGCTCAGTGCTTTGAAAAAAGATGGTATTATTGAAATAGATGGTCACCAGATCACGATTCTTGACCTTGAGGATTTAAAAGCACTGATTTCATAACTTTGGCTGAACTGGATTGCCGTTGTCATTGCAATATCCAAAATAGAGACCGGACAGCACATCGATGCTCTCCGGTCTCTATTTTTGGATGCGGTTCTCTCATTCTTTGACTGCAGTTTCCTTTGAAAGGAGTAGTTGGATTTGGTCGCCGTTATGAATTAAGGTGGTAAATTCAGCCGGCTGGTTGTTGTGTAAAATCGTTACTTGCGTCCTGCTGGATAGTTTTCGGGGATCAAAATCAACTGCCAGCAGAACCTCGCCAATTGTAGGATGGGATTGATCATGACATACATAGTCGATATAAGCTTCGTTCACGGCTGTATCAGTTAACTTGGCGGGTTGTTTATTTAACAGGATGGTATAGCGAAATGCGGGTATTTGGATCTCGGAATTGTTGAATACGATGGTAATAAATTCATTGCCGGTTTCATTCAATCCCAGTAAGGAAGAAATTGTCGGAAACGAAGGCGCAATAATGTTGATTGTATCGTGATTATGAAGAACAGTCGATAACTCAGCAGGTAAATTGTTGACGGTGAAATGAGGCGCTACGCTGTATAATCGGGGCTGGCCATTGACTGTATAGGAAAAGCGGGTTGGCGCCGGCGAAAAACCAAGCGATTGGATGACGTCTTCAAGGGTTGTTGGGAGGTATATGATAATTCGATCCCGATCTGTTAACGGGGTATCCGTTGAGGCGGGTGCGCCGTTAATTGTGATTTTAGGCTGGATTACATAGTCCTGAGCGTTTACTGTAATGTTATAGGAAGAAGGGATTTTCGCAACAGTATGTAAAGGGGGCTGAGGAGTTATTCCATTGGCGCCTTTGGTGACTTCGATGACATCCTGTTCTTGCAGGAGATCGGAAATCTTTGCCGTGATCCCGTTTTTATGGATACTGCCAGGTTCGGGATTGCCGCCGGGAATAAAGGCCGTTTGCCCATTGATGCTTACCGTAATTCCTAAACCGGGCCGGCCATGCAGACTGCGTACATCGATGCCGGCTGTCAGCAGGGCATCGCCGATGGTGAGGCCGCCAAGGTTGAAAAGCCGCAGTAATTGATTATTGACAGTCACGTTGACAAACGTCAGAGCGCGGCTATCGGCCAGTTTTAAAATGCCGAGTGGCGTTACGGCGTCCGGTGCGCACAACTCATCAGGAATTTTCACCATTCCCGCACTTTTATCGGGCCTTCGGATTCCTACTCGCGAAGCCGGAAGTTTCAATGCTTCGGCAAGAAATTCGGGCAGCAAGGGCGTCATTGCTCCACCGCCAACGAGTAAGACCGCTTGCGGCGGCGTAATGTTCAGAACCAGAATTTGGTCCGCAATCGTCTGAGCCAATTCTTTTACATCGGGTGAAATGACGTCAATGATTTCTTTTGGGGTAAGCTTGTGCTTTATACCCAGAACGTCAGTGCACGGGATTTTCCGTGACTTACTGCTGCCGAGGCGACGTTTCACTGTTTCTGCAACGTTAAAGTCTAAAAGAAATTTCGAAGAAATCGCTTCGGTTATCTCGTCACCGGCACAAGGCACCATTCCGTAACCCACAACCGACCCCGTGCGTGTGACGGCAACGTCGGATGTTCCCGCGCCAATATCGACAAGTGTCAGGTTCAGATGGCGCATGGAAGGGGGGATCAGGACACTGATTGCGGCAATAGGCTCGAGGGTCAGCGTAGACATTTCCAAGTCGATTGATTCAAGAGCGGACTGCAGTGAATCAATGACCTGCCGGGGCAAAAAGGTAGCGATTAACTCGATTGCCGCTAGTTTACCCCGCTGTCCCTCCAGAGTTTTTAAAGGCGTTTGATCCAACGAGAAACTCACAACACTGTAGCCAACGCAATAATAGCTGCCAGGATCTGCAATTGATTTCGTTGCGGCCAATTGTTTCTGTGCAGCTTGAATGGCGGCAAGTTCAAGCGTTCTTTCCTCGTCCGAAGTCAGCGTTTTGCTGAGTGAAGTCTCTATTTCCGCCCTTGTATGAATAGTAAACAAAGCACGGCCGGCGGCAGCAACAGATACTCTCCGCAACGGCCCAACGGAAGCCTCAAGATGATTTTTTACAGCGGCAATCACTTTTGCTACTTCAGGGACATCATGGATTTGCCCATCCAGCATCGAACGGGTATTATGCTCTTGCCGGTGTACAGCCAGGATATCGATCGAATCGCCGATGCGTTTGCCAACCAGGCCGACAACATTTCGGGTGCCGATATCCAGCGCAAATAATAGATTTTTTCCCATATATTACTCCTGCATACTCATTTGAATAGTAATTACTTCGATTTTAAACCTTAAACTCCTTTTTTGTTGCTGGCAACGATTTGGCAGCCTTGCGAGTTCTTACGGCTGGATCAGGTTTTTGTATGTACTCCGAGAATAAATCTGATAAAATAAAGAGAGGTAAGGATTTACAAAGGGGCTTGATTATGGCAAAAACAATCCACATAATTCTTGACAGTACAGCGAATGTTCCGCAGCAAATGTTAAAAGAATACGCTAACTTGCATGTAGTGCCATTAAAAGTAATTCGTGGCAGTCAAGTATGGTTGGATGGAGAATTAACGAATGAGCAATTGTTTCAACAGATGAAAGACAGTAATTTTCAAGTGAGAACTTCCCAACCGTCGCCTGGCGATTTTATGGCCGTGATGGAGCCGTTATCTGCCAATGGCGCCGACATCATTGTGATCACAATGAGCGGAGGTTTGAGCGGGACGGTGCAAAGCGCTGAAATTGCCGCCCGAATGCTTGGAAAAAATGTATTCGTGATTGATTCGGGGACAACTGCAATCGGGATGGTCAAAATGGCGCAAACTGCTTTGCGTTTAGCCGCTGATCAGGTTCCGGCTGCCGAGATTGCCGATTATTTGCACCTGTTGGCGAAAGCAACGTGTACAATGTTTGTTCCTGGATCTTTAGAGTACCTGCATCGTGGCGGGCGTATCGGCGGAGCAGCTGCACTTTTCGGCGGAATACTGCAAATTCGCCCTATTTTACAGCTTGTAGATGGACGGGTGGCGGTGCTGGATAAGATAAGAACCCGGGCGCGAGCGATCACTCGCTTGCTGGAAGAACTGAAAAAATACGATGATCTGGAATATGTCGGCGTGGTTCAGATTGAAGCATTGGAAGAAGCGCAGCAATTGTGTGCTAGAATAGCGGAATGCTGTCCGGGACTTAGCTTATCGGTTACCGATGGAGGGACAGTTTTGGCAACTCATCTGGGGCCGGGATTGATTGGATTTGTGTTTCAGCAAAGAATTGTGTCTGCATAAGGAGCGTGTGATTTTGCCAGAGGATAAAGAACGGATAACCGGCGAAGACTATCGCCGGATGATTGCCGGGGCCTATCAGTCTTTTCTGCAGGAATATGAATATATTAACAGTTTGAATGTCTTTCCTGTTCCTGACGGAGACACCGGCACAAATATGTTATTGACGCTCGATGCAGTGTCGAAAGAGGTCTCCTGCGCTCCAGAAACCAGTATTGGCACTTTGAGTAAACGGGCGGCAGACAGTGCCATTATGGGAGCAAGAGGAAACTCCGGAGTCATATTATCGCAACTTTTCCGGGGGATTGCCCGCGGGTTAGCTGGAAAAAAAGAGGCCACGACAGCAGAATTGGCTAAGGCGTTCCGATATGGAGTTTTATACGCATACCGGGCTGTGGCAAAACCCATGGAGGGAACGATCTTAACAGTAGCAAAAGGGATCGCCAAAGGGGCCTATATGGCAGTCCGAGACGGGTCCTCGTTCAAAGAAATCTTATCGGCATCGATCCAAACCGGTCAAGTGGAATTGGCCCGGACGCCAGAATTATTACCGGTTTTGAAAGAAGCCGGCGTGGTTGATGCAGGCGGCCAAGGGTTAATCGTTTTTTTTCAAGGCTGTCTGAAAGGACTGGAAGAAAACGAGATAGAAACTGAAATCATGGATGTCAGGCCGCAGTTTGAAATGGTCCAGCCGGAAGCATTTGGCTTGAATGAAGGAATGACGGAGCAAGTTCATCCGTATTGTACGGAATTTATCGTCAAACGGTGCAGAGTGAGTGCCAAGGCAGCGCAGAAAAAATTGCTCCCGCTAGGGGAATCCATCGTATTAGCGGCGGATAACGCGCTGCTGAAGGTTCATATTCATACTGCGAATCCAGGCGCTGTACTGGGTGCGGCTATTCAGTGGGGCAGTTTGCATGACATTAAAGTGGATAATATGCAGGATCAGCATCGTACATTGCATCAACCTTCTCCTCGAAAAGCCGGTCTAGCGGTGATTAGTGTTGCTGCCGGCAAAGGAATTACCGATATGATGGTAAAACTAGGTGCTGAGGTAGTGATTTCCGGGGGGCAGACAATGAACCCACCGGTGGAAGAATTTGTAACTGCCGTACAAACCGGAAATGCAAAACAGTATATTATTTTACCTAACAATAAAAATATTGTTTTGGCTGCGGCACAGGCAAAAAAAATACTGGGCGACAAAGTAGCCGTTCTTCCTACGCTGACGATACCGCAAGGTTTTGCCGCATTATTGGGCTTCAACGCCGGGCACAGTTTGCCGGAGAACTTGACTTCCATGCAGCAGCGCTTGCTGCAAGTGCGTTCCGGCAGTGTAACGAATGCTGTTCGTGACAGCGTTTTAGACGGCCATACCATTGCTGCCGGCGCATTTATCGGTTTTTGTGAAAATCAGCTTGCAGCGACAGGGCAGGAATTGGGAACCGTGTTGGTTGAAACGATCCGACAATTGATTGAGGCTGACAGCGAGATTATCAGTTTGTATTACGGGCAACAAGTTAGCGCCGATGAAGCAAAAACAATGTCGGCATTTCTCATCGACAGGTTTCCGGACCTGGGCGTTGAACTTTATTATGGAGGACAGCCTAATTACCAATGGATCATCAGTGTGGAATGATTTTTTAATAGTAATGGAGGGATTGCTTTGTTAGCAACGACCAGTATTCAAGAATTTGCTGTCCGGTTGGCTTCCCGTGAACCGGCTCCGGGCGGTGGAAGTGCCGCTGCTGTATCAGGATTGTTGGGAGTCAGTTTGTTGGAGATGGTGTTAAATTTGACCGTTGGCCGTTCGGATTTTGCGGACCAGGCAGATTTCTTAGTGCAGAAACAAAAGGAATTAGCAGTGCTGCACAAAAAAGTAGAAGAGATGATTGACGCCGATGCAACCGCCTTTAATGAACTTATGGCAACGTTTGCCCTTCCTAAGTCGACAGAGGAAGAAAAAAAATTTCGCAGTCGGGCTATCCAAGAAGCTACGATAAAGGCATCGGAAGTGCCGCTGGAAGTAGCCGGTTTATGCCTGCAGATGCTGCAGATTGCCGGAACGCTGATGGGAAAAATTAATCCGCATGCAGCCAGTGATTTGCTGGTCTCCGCTTTGTCCAGCCATGCGGCGGTGCGAAGCGCTTTGCTGAATACCGCCATTAATTTGCCGGGGTTAAAGGATCCTGCCGTGGCGGCTTCAATGGAAAAGCGATTGCGGGAGATTATTGCTGTTGCTGATGCGCAAGCCGAAACGATCTATAAGGTTATGTATGCTGAGCCGCCATTTACAGTAATGAAAGGCTAAAAGAGATGAATAGTGAAAACCCGGCCAAGGGCCGGGTTTTCACTATTCTCTACGGTTTTTTTTGCGCTTGTTTCAAGCTCAATCCAATCCGCCCGCGTTCTTCATCAACATGCAAGATCATGCAGTCGATGATGTCTCCGACGGACACGACGTCGAGCGGATGGCGGAACGGTTTATAGCTCAGTTCAGAGCGGTGAATGAGTCCGTTTGTTTTGATACCGATGTCTACAAACACGCCAAAATCAATGACATTGTGAACTGTGCCCCGCATGATGGCACCAGGTGACAGATCAGTCAACTTTACAATGTTTTTACGGGTTAGCGGCACGGGCATATCTTCACGGGGATCGCGACCTGGCTTAACAAGAGCCGCCAATATATCGCGAACGGTCGGTTCGCCGGCTTCAAGCGCCTCAGCCAGTTTGGCCGGGTCAACAGCTTGGACTGCAAGCTGCAGCGCTTTCAGACGGTCCCGGTCACGAAGGTCTGTGAGGGAAAAATGAAGTTGTGCAAGAATTTTTTCCGCCAATGCATAGGACTCGGGGTGAACAGGGGTATTATCGAGGGGGTTTTTTTGATCCCTCAGGCGAAGAAAACCGGCACATTGGGTGAATGCCGCTTGTCCAAGGCGGGCTACTTTCAATAATTCCCGCCGGCTTTTAAAGCTGCCGTTGGTGTCACGGTACCCGACAATGTTTTTGGCCACTGTGGAGTTGATGCCAGCTACGTGAGTGAGCAATGCCGGCGAGGCGGTATTCAGATCGACGCCTACATGGTTTACACAGGATTCGACTACGGTATCAAGTGTTGCGGCAAGTTCCTTTTGGTTGACGTCGTGCTGATATTGTCCGACGCCGACTGATTTTGGGTCGATCTTCACCAATTCCGATAAAGGATCCTGAACCCGGCGGGCTATGGATACGGCACCGCGCAGGGTAACATCGAGATCGGGAAGTTCGTCTTTCGCCAATTTAGACGCCGAATATACGGAAGCGCCGGCCTCATTGGTAATGAGATAATGGACGGGCAAATCATGATCGTGGATCAATCGGGCGATCACCTCTTCCGTTTCATAAGAGCCCGTGCCATTGCCGATGGAAATCAGGCTGACGGCGTGATCGCGAATCGCTTGCAAGATTGCTTTTTCCGCTTTTTCCCGTTGGGCATCGCTGGCGGTCAAATACAAAGTAGCGGTTTCCAAAACGGCGCCGGTTGCATTCACTACTGCCATTTTGCATCCCGTGCGCAGACCGGGATCGAGACCCATTACCGTATGATTGGTCAAAGGAGGCAGCAGCAGGAGCTGGCGCAGATTGAGGCCGAAAACCCGGATGGCTTGTTTTTCGGCATTTTCGGTCAATAAGGATCGGATCTCTCTTTCCAATGCAGGCAATAGCAGTCGTTTATAACCATCGGCAATGCATTCTTGCAAGAGTTCGGTAAAAGAGGATGGAACGGTAATGATTTTTCGTGCGATGTGGGCAATATTTGTTTCATGAGGCGTTTGAATGTGCACCTTGAGCACATCTTTTTTTTCTCCCCGGTTGATGGCCAGGATGCGGTGAGATGGGATCCGGTTAACCGGTTCATGGTATTCTTTGTAGGTAATGTATTCTCTGCCTTCCGTTTCACTCACTGCCAATTCAGTGGCAATTTGTGCATTTTGCCAAAGCTGTCGGCGCAATAAAGCACGGATATCCGCCTGTTCACTGATGTTTTCAGCGATAATATCCAGAGCGCCGGCGAGAGCATCTTGTTCGGAAGCGACCCCTTTTTCTTCAGAAACAAATGGCGCGCTAACCTTTACAGGATCAGCGTCAGTTAATTTTTGCGCCAGGATGATTTCGGCCAATGGTTCCAGTCCTTTTTCCCGGGCGATTTGGGCACGCGTGCGCCGTTTGGGCCGGAAAGGAAGGTATAGATCCTCAAGTTCCTGCAGTTTCACTGCCTGTTGAATGGCGGAAGCCAGCTCCGGCGTCAACTTGCCTTGCTCTTCGATGCTCGATAAAATTTCTTGCTGACGTTTGGCAAGATTTCGCAAGTATTGCAAACGTTCCATAATCGTCCGTATCTGTTCTTCATCCAACTCACCGGTAGCTTCTTTGCGGTAGCGGGCAATAAACGGAACCGTGTTTTCCTGGTCCAGTAATTGGATAACGGCTTCTACCTGAGAAGTTTTCACATGAAGTTCGCCGGCGATCAAACCGGGAATAGAAGAAATTTGCATACATTCACCAACCTTTTGCATTGTTCAATTCGTATTATAACACAAACCCTGCTATTCATTTTCGCTTAGCGGCGAATTACAAGCCAACTGGCCAGCAAAATGCAGGCGCCGCCCAAAAGTGTATACAATCCCGGTGTTTCATTAAAAATAAGATACGCATACAACAAAGCGCTCACTGGATCAATATAGGATAAAATACTGGCATGCTGAATTTTAATTTTTTGCAAGCTTGAAAAATAAATACTCAGGGCCAATGCCGAGTGAACGACGCCCATCGTTAGCATAGCGCTTGTCGATAGCAGCGTAAGAGTTGGTGGATTCAGGATCACAAAAGGAAGAAAAAACAAAGAAGATATTCCCATTTGAACCATAACCAGATTGCGGGGTGTTATACCGGACATGTATTTGGCCATGACAACAACAAAGGAATAAAAGAACGCGCCGGCGAGGCCAAACAGAATGCCGATAAAATCATTGCTGGATAAGGAAAAATTGTATTCCGAAGTCATAAGAAATATTCCTGCTCCAGCTAACGGGAGTGCTTGGAAAATTCGGCGCTCCAAGCGTTCTTTGAGGAAGAGGCGAGCCCAAAGCATTGCCAGAACGGGTGCCATGTAATACGTTAATACTGCGTTGCCAATGGTAGTTGTCTGAATCGATTTGAAAAAAAACAACCAATTGGCTGCGATGAATATGCCGCTGAGCACAGCAAGAGGCCCATAGCCGGCGAGTGAGAAAGGTTGCTTTCGCAGCAAGGCGAAAAGGGCAAGCACCAAAAAAGCAGTAAATACGCGAACGAAAACAATCGTTGCAGCGGGTTGATCGGCGATCCGCACAAAAACTCCGACACTGCCCCAGATGAGCATTGCGGTAATGACCTCGCCGTATCCTTTTGGCAAGAACAAAGGCGTCAACTCCTATTTGGATAATGAATGGGAAGTGATCTGTACCTAGTATATTCTGTGTAGGCAGCAGCGATCCTTTCTGGCGGGGATTTTTTTGAAGGTCGATTGCGGATATTGTATATTTAAAGCCGGGAAGTATTGCGAAAACGGGGAAAGTGAGGTAAAATTGTATAAGCTATAGATATTATGCGAGAATCATTATTTATAACAGTTATTATTTATAAAGTAGGTGTTGGTAAAATGGAAGCGTCTGTTACGAATATGCTGCGGGACAAGGGCTTCAAAGTAACCCCACAACGATTGGCTATATACAGTGTGTTGGCGGCTACCAAGTCGCATCCGAGCGCGGAAATGATTTTTAATGATTTGCAAACCCTTTACCCAACGATGAGTTTGGCTACTGTATACAAAACGATCGACATCTTGCGGGAAATTGGTCTCGTACAGGTATTGAATGCCGGGGAAGATTGTTTCCGGTATGATGCCAATACGGACGATCATCCTCATATCCGCTGCATGTCCTGCGGCCGCGTCGACGATATGGATGGGGTTGATGTCTCCGGTTTTGTCCATACTGTGTCGCAAACCACTTCTTATCAGGTGACCGGGCAACAGTTCTATTTCTATGGTGTTTGTCCGGATTGTCAAGGGAAGATAAGCAGCAACTAATCGCAGTATTCACTTTGTCCGATGAATTGGTTAAGGTCAGGAGGAAAAGTGTTTTTTGAATTAGGAACTGCATTCGATAATGCCGGACGATGCGGCGCGTTAGCATGTAAATAATAAAAAGAATGTTGCATTTGCTTAGGGCAAATGAGAAAATTAAAATAGAGTCCTTCTTTTCAGTCAAACTCAGCGGAATACTTTTTATGGGAAAAGAGGTATACATGTTGAAGGAAATAACTCAATCCATCGTTGTCATTGCAGATGATTTGACTGGCGCGAATGATACCGGGGTGCAATTTGCGCGCCATGGATTGCAGACATGGGTTATTTTAGAAGGCGCGGAATTTCAAACCTCATCCGGCGCGACCGCGATTGTTATCGACACAGGCAGCCGGGCCATCCCTGCACAAGAAGCTTACCGGAAAGTGCAAGCAGCGGTAAAACAAGCTTATGATGCGGGCTTTTTTCATTGTTACAAGAAAATAGACTCTACCTTGCGCGGAAACGTAGGTGTGGAATTAAAAGCAATTCTTGACTTAGGCCTCCATGACTTTGCGTTTGTGATGCCGGCTTTTCCTAAAAATGGGCGGACAACGATCGGCGGGAACCACCTTTTGCATGGCCTTCCTCTGGCAGCGACAGAAATCGCTCATGATCCAAAATGCCCGGTATGTGAAACGGTCCTGCCGAAATTATTGCGACAACAATCTGGATTAAAAGTAGGCCATATCGGGATTGATGAAATTTGCCAAGGAGAAGAAGCTATTGTAAAAGCAATTCAGCAGTATTTAGCAGAAGGTTGCCGGATCATCAGCTGCGATGCATGGCTGGATGAACAATTCCAGATGGCAGCACGGGCTGCAACGCTCATATCCAGCCGGGTTCTCTGGTCCGGTTCAGCAGGTTTGGCTGACTGTTTGCCGCAATTGTTGAATCTCCAGGCTGAGGTGCAGAATTTTAAGCCGATATTGGTTGTTGCCGGCAGCGTCAGTTTGGTGACGCACAGACAAATTGCTTTGCTCCTGGATGGCGGGTTTGAACTGATTGAAGTTCGGGCGGCAGACTGTTTTTCTAATCAAAACGACTGTATTCAGCCATATATTCAAACGGCGATCGGCTATATGGAAAATGGGAAAAATATTGTTCTTGCGTCCGGTTATCAAAGCGATGCAGTACAGGAGACGCAAAACACAGGATCCAAGCTGGGAATGTCATCGGTTGAGGTTGGTGAGGCTGTGGCCGGCATCCTTGGCCGCATTGGCGCGTCTATTCTTCTTCAACAGGAAGTTGCCTGCGTGGTTCTTACCGGTGGTGATACTGCCGCTGCGGTTTGCCGGGATCTTGGCGTATCCGGTATCCAAGTGATTGAAGAATTGGCGCCGGGAATTCCGTTGGGTGAGATGAGGACCACGGAAGGAATTGTGTTAAAAGTGATTACAAAGGCGGGCGCGTTTGGCAGTCCTGACGTTTTGCTCAAAATTGTCAAACGGATTCGGAGGAGATGAGATGGTGGAACAACGGCCAATTTTGGCGATTACCATGGGGGATGCCGCCGGATGCGGAGCTGAAATTATCGTTAAGGCGCTTTTGGACGAAAAGGTTTACCGTATCTGCCGTCCGTTAGTTTTTGGTGATGCGGGCCGTATCCGCCTTGCTGCGGCTATTTTGCAGAGTTCAATTGAAGTGCGGAGTCTTTCTGATGCACGGGAAGGAACGTATCAGTTTGGCAAGATTGATGTACTTGATTTTGCTAATATTCCTGAAGATTTGCCGTTTGGAAAGGTCGACGCACTGGCCGGACATGCGGCTTATATCTATTTGGAGGCTGCCATAAAGCAGGCTATGAACCACGAGGTAGCCGGTATTGTCACCGCTCCTCTCAACAAAGAAGCGCTTCATATGGGGGGGCATAATTTTCCCGGACACACGGAGATACTCGCCGAACTCAGCAACACGAAAGACTATGCCATGATGCTTGCAGGCGATACTTTGAAAGTCATTCATGTCACGACCCATGTTTCTATGCGCGACGCTGCAGGCCTTATCAAGCGGGATCGCGTCCTCAGAATCATTCGTTTGGCTGATCGGACGCTGCGGCTGCTTGGTTTAAAACAGCCTAGAATTGCTGTAGCCGGTTTCAATGCGCATGCCGGAGAGCACGGTTTGTTTGGCCGGGAAGAAATAGACGAAATCACTCCGGCTGTAGAGGATGCCCGGAACAGCGGTATTGACGCGAGTGGTCCTATTCCGCCTGACACCGTATTTTTTCGCGCTGTTTGCCGCAAGGAATTTGATATTGTTGTCGTCATGTATCATGATCAGGGACACATTCCGATTAAACTGCTTGGGTTTGATAATGGGGTCAATATTACGGTTGGTCTTCCCTTTATCCGCACTTCCGTCGATCACGGAACCGCTTTTGATATTGCCGGCAAAGGCATTGCCGACAGCAGCAGCATGATCGCTGCGATTGAGTTTGCCGCCCGCATGGCGGAAGGGGCGGGTGAATAAACCGATTACCGGAAGAAGATGTGAAGTTTGTGGGTTACCAGTGCAGATGAAAATATCGATGTGGAAGGAAGATTGTTTCATGGAAGAGATCATTTTATCATTGCCCTACGGACAAAAAACGATAAAAGTCGCTGTTCCGAAAGAAAATCTGATTGGCGCTTATTCACCCAAAGATGTGAAGCCGGTGTCTGATGTCAAACAGGAAGTCGTTCGTGCGTTAAACCAGCCGATCGGCACAAAAACCTTGCGCGAGCTGGCAGCCGGCGCGCAAAAAGTGGTGATTGTAGCGGATGATAATACGCGTTTAACGCCAACGGAAAAAATCATTCCTGTTCTTCTTGATGAAATGAATGCCGCTGGAATTGCCGACGAACAGATCACGATCATCATCGCGCTTGGCACTCACCGCTTTATGACGGAGGAAGAAATTGCCGTTAAGTTTGGCGAAGACGTAGTAAAACGGGTTCAAATCAAAAATCACGACTTCAAAAATCCGGAAGCGTTGATTGACCTTGGCAATACGCCAAACGGGACAAGTATCTGGGTTAATCGCGAAGCATACGAAGCAGATTTTAAGATCGGCATCGGCAGCATTGTTCCTCACCACATTCCCGGCTTTGCCGGCGGAGCCAAGATTGTTCAGCCGGGTATTTCCGGCGAACACACTACAGCCGAAACTCATTTGCTCAGTGTGCGGGCGCCGCGTTCCTATCTGGGAATAGAAGATAATCCGGTTCGTAAAGAACTGAACAGGATCGCCGGTCAGATTGGCATGCATACGATCTTTAATACGGTTTTAAATCGCCACGGAGAAGTGGTAGGCGCTTTCTTCGGTGATTTGGAGGAAGCATTTCAAGCGGGCGTTGTCTCGTCGAAAGAAGTATATGCTGTCGAGATCCCGGAAGAAGCCGATATTGTTATCTCCAGTTCCCACCCTTGCGATCTTGAATTTTGGCAGGCGCACAAGACGCTGTATCCGTCGGACCTGGCCGTAAAAGCCGGCGGGACAATTATTCTTGCAACCCCTTGCTATGAAGGCGTTGCTGTGACTCATTCCGATATCGTGGATATTACCGGTTATTCAGCCGAAGAATTGCGACAAATGGTAACGAAGAAACAAGTTGGGGACGAAGTTGCGGCCGCCTTGGCGATCGCTTGGGCCCAAGTCAAGGAACGGGAAACGGTCTATATTGTTTCTGACGGCATTGCTCCCGAAGAGGCTCAAAAACTCGGCTTCCGTCCGTTTGCCACTGTGCAGGACGCATTGAATGCGGCCTTTGAAAACCAGGGGAAAACAGCGAAAGTAACCGTGCTTACCCATGCACCGGATATGTTGCCTATCATCCGATAAAATTTATGAGGAGGTATTCTGCATGAGTTGTAATTGCCATAGTCAATCCTTACGGAAGGTGAATTACCAGGGGGATGGTTTGCGGGCCGGAACACAATGGGATGAAGCAGACCTTGGAAAGTGTCAGATTTTGATTGACACCGCGCACGGAGATAGCCACCCAGGCAGTGTTCATTTAGGCAAACTGGCTGAGGAAGCGAAATTGTCTGTGTATGAGTCGCAGGGAAAACCGGCTTTATATTCTGTGACCGATATTTGTGATGGGATCGCTATGGCTCATGACGGGATGAACTATTCGCTGGTCAGCCGGGAGATTATGTCCTACATGTATGAAATCCATGCATTGGCCTCGCCATTTGACGGCGCGGTTTTTATGGCGTCCTGCGACAAATCGGTTCCTGCGCAGCTCATGACCATGCTGCGGATCGACCTGCCGTCTGTTCATGTTTGCGGCGGTTCGATGCTGAGCGGCCCGGGCTTTATGTCTTCCGAGATCCTGTATGGAGCCGGTGATAAATATGCCAAGGGGGAAATCAGCGACAATGAGTTGATGTATTATTCCATGAATTGCTGCCCCAGCGCCGGCGCCTGCCAGTTCATTGGTACAGCCAGCACCATGCAATCCGTATCGGAAGCGCTGGGCTTGTCCTTGCCCGGAAACGCTTTGGCTCCCGCTTATACTGCGCATATTACCCGCTATGCCCGGGCGGCCGGACGGCAGGTGATTGAAAATGTTAAAAATGGTTTGAAGCCGCGTCAGTTTATAACGAAAAAGAATTTTCTCAACGCGATGATGGTTCATGCAGCCATTGGCGGTTCGACGAATGCTTTGTTGCATTTGCCGGCTATTGCCCGAGAAATAGGAATTGAAATAACGCCGAAAGATTTTGATCAGATTAATCGGGAAATTCCTGTGCTGGTCAGTCTGAAAACCGGAGGAGAATGGCCGACCGACATCTTCTGGTATGCCGGCGGTATCCCGGGTATCATGCGGCAATTGAAAGACCTTTTGCATTTGGATGTTATGACGGTGACGGGAAAAACCCTTGGCGAAAACCTGGAGAAACTAGAGGCAACCGGCTGGTTCCGGGAAGTGAACAGCTACCTGACAAACTACAAGCTGGCCGCTTCGGATATCATCACCACTCGCCAAAAGCCAACCAAGCCTCAGGGCAATCTCAAAATATTAAGCGGGAATTTGGCTCCGGAAGGCGCGGTGATCAAATTATCGGGCGTTGACGAAGCGATCAATAATTTTACCGGTTCCGCCAGAGTGTTCGATTCTGAAGAAGAGGCGGTTGCCGAATTGTTGAGCGGCGGAATTAAACCCCATAGCGCCGTATTTATCCGTTTTGAAGGACCACGGGGGTCGGGAATGCCGGAAATGCTGCGCACTACGGAAGCGTTATGGAATATGCACGAATTGTCGAAAAGCGTGGCATTGTTTACCGATGGCCGCTTCTCGGGCGCTACCCGGGGTCCGGCAGTAGGACACATCAGTCCGGAAGCCGCTGATGGCGGGCCGATTGCGTATATTGAAGACGGTGATCTCATCAAGATGGATGTTGCCGCCCGTAAACTTGATATTGTGGGGATTAAGGGACAACCTGCTTCGGCAGAAGAAGTGGCAAAAGTGTTCGCGCAACGCAAGGCTGTGAAACAGTTGCCGGTCAAGGAAGCTACGCCGGTAGTACGGTTATACCGTAAGCTTGCTATCGGCAGCAACCGCGGCGGCGGGTTCGATATCTGATCATCCTAAAGAGAGACTTGCTTCAGGTGGAGTTTTGAATTCATCTGAAACAAGTCTTTTTTTGCTGTTTATTCTTGACATTAGAGGGCGAGGTCTTATAGTCTATTAATGAAGACGATATCGTCTTGAAGCAAGAACATAGTAATGGTTGTTGAAAGGATATCCATATGTCTGATTTTGCATTGCTTCTGGTGTTATCTGCGGCATTTGCGCATGCTACTTGGAACTATCTGGCCAAAAAAGCGTGTGGCGGGACTGCTTTTGGGTGGTTGTTCGGAGCAATTTCAACCGTAGTGTATTTTCCTCTGGCGATAGGGATCTTGCTGTACCAACAGCCGGTTATCGGACTGAACCAACTTATTTTTATGGCTGGTACGGCAGTTTTGCATTGTGCATACTTTTATTTGCTGGATAGAGGGTATAGGATTGGCGATCTCTCGCTCATTTATCCTCTTGCCCGCAGTACCGGACCGTTGCTGGCGATGATAACCGCTGTGCTTTTTCTGGGCGAGAAACCGACGCTTGTGACAATCACTGGAGGGCTGATGATCCTTGCCGGGGTATTCTTTTTGACAGGGAATCCTTTATTGTTAAAAAAAGCTGACGCGCGCAAACCGGCCTTATTTGCCATCTTGTGCGGCATAGTGATTGCATCCTATACAGTCTGGGATAAAATGGCGGTGAGTTTGTATCTGGTACCGCCGCTGCTGCTGGACTGGTCGGCGAATTTGGGGCGAACCTTATTGTTAACGCCCTATGCTGTTCAAAACCGGAGCAAAGTCTATGAGCAATGGAAAACGAACAAAAAGCTTGCTTTCGGAGTAGGAATTCTATGTCCTTTGGCGTATATATTGGTTCTTACTGCTTTAGTATTCAGCCCGGTCAGTTATATTGCCCCAGCGCGGGAAATCAGTATATTGGTAGGTACGGTACTTGGAGCAAAGCTGCTGTCGGAAGGAAATTTGAAGTCGCGCATGGCGGCGGCGGGCTCAATGGTCATCGGACTGGCTGTTTTATCATTAGGGTAACCGGGTTGTACCTGGTGAAAGGGGAAAGAACAAATGGAATTGGCAAAATATATCGATCACACCTGTTTAAAAGCGGATGCGATCGTGGAGGATATTATCCGACTATGCAAGGAAGCGGAAGAATATGGCTTTGCCGCAGTATGTGTGAACCCTTGTTATGTGGATCTGGCTGCACATCTTTTGGCGGACAGCAAGGTGAATGTCTGCACAGTGATTGGGTTCCCATTGGGAGCGAATTTGCCGGAAGTAAAAGTATTGGAAACCAAGGAAGCTGTTTTGCGCAAAGCAAAGGAAGTGGATTTGGTGATGAATATCGGCGCGGCCAAATCTGGACGATGGGAAGTTGTGGTTGATGAAATTAAGCAGGTCGTTGATGCGGCAGACGGAGCAGTGGTGAAAGTGATTATTGAAACGGCGCTGCTGACTACCGGGGAAAAAAGACAAGCCTGTCAGGCAGTCATGGATGGGGGCGCGCAGTTTGTAAAAACATCTACCGGTTTCGCTTCAGGCGGCGCTGCACAAGAGGATGTCCGGCTGATGAAAGAAATAGTAGGCGATAAAATAAAGATCAAGGCTGCGGGCGGAATCCGCACCCGCGAACAGGCGGAAAAAATGATTGCGGCCGGCGCGGACCGGATTGGAACCAGTTCTGGGCCATTGCTTGTCGGAGAATAGGTGACAACGAATAAATGAAAAGAGGGTTCCCATGACAATTTTTCATGCCTGTGACATACGCGGCAAAGCAGAAACTGAATTGCCAACTACGATGGTCCGCAAGATCGCCCGCGCGCTTGGCGTCAAGCTGGCCGGCCGTCAAGTCGTTGTCGGCGGCGATATCCGCTTGTCAACTCCGCGTTTGCAGCAGAGTATAGTAGCCGGTTTGGCTGAATCAGGCTGCAAAGTGATTGATATCGGCACAGTCGCTACGCCGGTTTTTTATTATGCAATCAAAGCGACTCAGTCGGACGGCGGCGTGATGGTGACCGCTTCGCATAATCCGGCGGAATACAACGGCTTCAAATTTGTCTTCGGGCAAGAACCGGTCAGTGAAGCGGAAATTGCCGAGATCGCTGCTTTGGTCGAAGCCGATGCCGGTACTGTCGGTGCTGGCAGTGTCCAGACGCTGCCGGTGATTGAACAATATTTAGCGGCTACTGCGGCTCAGGCGGCAAAGGGCCGTTTGCGCGTAGTTTTGGATGCTGGAAATGGAGCAACATCAAACATTGCGCCGGATTTATACAGGCGATTAGGATACGATGTTGTAGAGCTTCACTGCCAGTCGGATGGCCGGTTCCCACATCGGCCGCCCAATCCGGCTTTAGCGGAAAACTTGCTGGTGCTTGGCGAACAGGTGCGAGCCTGCGGTGCTGATTTGGGGATCGGCTTTGACGGTGACGGTGACCGGGTAGGGGTAGTGGATGAAAACGGCCAACCGGTCAATAATGACGATATCCTGGTTCTTCTCGCCCGCTCTTATTTGGAGCAGACTAAGGGAACCATTATTTATGATGCAAAATGTTCGATGGTCGTCCCGGAAGAAATTATTAAAGCCGGTGGGACTCCTGTGATGGCAAGGGCGGGACATACCTTCAGCAAGGCGGCGTTTTTACGGGAAAAGGCTCTTTTTGCCGGTGAAATCAGCGGTCATTTCTTCTTTCGGGAATTGGGGTATGACGATGGAATGTTTGCCGGCTTAAAGATATGCGAATTCATTGACCGTCATGGTTCGCTTTCCTCGCTGATTGCGAATATCCCCCGTTACTTGATTACGCCGGATATTCGCGTTCCTTACCTCGGGCCGGATAAAGAGGAAATATTGGATGCAGCGGCCCAGGCTCTTGCACAGTATAGCGTGAACCGAATTGACGGTGTTCGCGTTGAATTTGCCGATGGGTGGGGAATGATCCGCTCTTCCGTTACGGAACCGTTGTTTACGCTGCGGTTTGAAGCAAAGACGCAAGAACGGCTGAGGGAAATTACTGCTGTTTTGCTTGCCTCCTTGCCGTCGGCAGTGCAAAATGCGGTTAACGAAAAACTGCTGCAACTGTGATGCTGTAGACTGCAGCAACAAGCAGGAGATCGAGCAAATAAAGCGAAACTTCTATACAAAGATGAACTGTGGGGAAGATAGTGGTTCCCATTGTAAGGAGCAATTATGCAAATACATGTATTGGCCAGCGGCAGTAGCGGAAACGCTACTTTATTTAAGTTTGATGATACCAATATTTTGGTGGATGCCGGCATCAGCGCTCGCCGCATCAAGAATGCGCTGGCAGAGGTGGGCACAGCCGTGGAAGATTTGGATGGAATCTTGATCACCCATGAACATAGCGATCATATCAGCGGATTGCCGACCTTGGTCAAAAAATATCGACTGCCGATTTATGCCCGCCCGGAAACCTGGCGGAAAATGTCATCGTGCCGGCAATTCGCGCCGGAGTGCTGCCGGAATTTCTATCAGTCAATGGATTTTGGAGCGGTAAAGGTGGAGTCTTTCAATACTTCTCATGATGCCGCCGATCCTGTCGGGTACACTTTTTATGAGAAAGACCGAAAATATAGCTTGGCTACTGATTTGGGTTTTGTTACGGATGGTGTGAAAAAGGCGCTGACGGGCAGTGACGGGATGGTTTTGGAAACCAATCATGACCTCGACATGCTGCGGAACGGAACCTATCCTTGGCATTTGAAGCGCCGAATCTTGAGCAATCGGGGCCACCTTTCGAATGTGGAAGCCGGACGGACGTTGGCAAATTTGGAATTGGGGGAACATTGCCAGGTTTTTTTGGCACATATCAGCAAAGAGAACAACCGGCGGGAACTTGCGGAAAACACTGTTGCCCAAATTCTGAGGGATCAGGGCCTTGAAATCGGTGCGGATATTACCTTGCATGTTACTTTGCCTGATGCCATTGTGAGCTGGAAAGAATGAAAGTAAAGTAGGCTTTATTGGATTTTTCAGATAACCGGGAGCGCAAGGAGGAAGTCAGGTGTATAAAAAAGTTGCATCTTATTTTTTAATTGCTGTTTTTGGCGCATTGGTCGGCGGAGGACTGGTATTGGGATATGGGGATCGGTTTATTGCCAAGCCTGTCCCGCAAAGCGCTGCGTCTCTTCCCAATTTGCTGCAGCCGCCTCTTGCGCAGGCTGAAATTTCCGGCGTTCGCAATACGGCAATCGTTCGGGCCGCACAGGCCGTAGGCCCCAGTGTGGTGGGAATTGCCAACAAAGCATACACTCGTGATCTGTTTAGTCGGCGAGTTCTTGTGGAACAAGGAGTTGGTTCGGGTGTGATCTTTGATTCCAACGGATATATCGCCACGAATTTTCATGTAGTGGACGGAGCGCAGGAATTGACGGTTTCTTTGGCTGACGGGCGAACTTTGCCGGGAAAAGTGCTGGGGGTCGATTCTGCGACTGATTTGGCGGTTGTCAAAGTGGAAGCTGCTGGGTTGCCTGCCGCGGTATTCGGTGATTCGGATGCGTTGCTGGTTGGTGAACCGGCCATAGCGATCGGTAATCCGCTGGGATTGGAGTTTCGCGGCAGCGTTACGACCGGCGTGATCAGCGCGTTGAACCGGTCGCTGGAAATCGGCGAACGAAAATTCAAACTGCTTCAGACTGATGCGGCGATTAACCCCGGTAATTCCGGCGGCGCGCTGGCCAATGCCGACGGCATGGTAATCGGAATCAACAGCGCTAAAATTGCGGTTGCAGGAGTAGAAGGGATTGGTTTTTCCATTCCGATCAATACCGCACGGCCGATTTTGCAGGCGATTATTGAAAAAGGACATGTTGCCAGGGCTTTTTTGGGCGTCGGAGTACTGGATAAGAATTTAGCTGCAAGCTATGGATATGAGTGGGATATTGACAAGGGCATTTATGTGGCCCGGGTGGATGATGCAGGTCCGGCCGGAAAATCCGGTCTGCGAACCGGAGACATTATCCTGAAAGTAGCCGGGACTGAGACCAATAGCGTGGCTGAATTACGGGCGGTATTGGATGCGCAGGCGATTGGCAGCCGAGTGGAAGTGGAATTTGTGCGGAACGGCAGAAATCGGACAGTTTCTGTGCTTCTGGAAGAAATGCCGGTGCAGCAGTAAGATGCATATTACAATTATTGCTGTGGGAAAAATCAAAGAAAAATATCTTACTGCCGGCATTGATGAGTTCCGCAAACGTCTGGGGCCATATTGCCGTCTGGAAATAATCGAAATTGACGAAGAACGGATGCCGAATGCTCCTTCGGCTGCCGATAAGGCCAAGGCGCTGGAACGGGAAGGCGAACGACTGCTGAAACAGGTTAGGAGCGCCAGTCATTTGATTGTGCTGGACGTTGCCGGACGCCAAGTATCATCGGAAGAATTCGCCGGAAAACTGGCCGGTTTGGGCGTTGACGGACAAAGTGATGTCACGTTTGTCATTGGCGGAGCGTTTGGCCTTTCGCCGGCGCTGATTGCCGCAGCAAAGGAACGGCTATCTTTCTCCAAGATGACTTTTACCCATCAAATGGTTCGCTTTTTTTTGGTCGAGCAGATCTATCGGGCGTTTAAGATCAACCGGGGTGAACCGTATCATTGGTAACGGCGAGAAACCGTAAACCTTATAAAAAGAGGGTTGCGGTCTTGTTTTTATGTATTCTTAAGACCATATTTTCAACCGAATGAAGTTTTTGGGCCGTCGTAAAAATACGACCATTCGAACAGGCTATATTATTATCGAAGATGCCGATCGTAATCGATTGCTAAACAAGTTGTATGAAGCATATAGTCGTTTTCACTTAGATGTCAAATCGGGTTTTTCGACAGGTGCATAACTTGTAGAGGTGGTAGCGATGCATGAACGCTTTGGTTTTTTTGTTGGATTTTCCATATATTCATCAATTTCTTGCCGGGTACAACGACTATTATAAAGTAGTTATTGTGGATCGGAAGCGAAAGATCGATATTACTGTGCTGCATCGTCATTACGACAGAATTCTGATTGTGTCTGACATACAGCGTAGAGATGAAGTGGAAAAGGCCTTTGCCGGCATCCTTGAAACTAAGCAGGTGCGGGCCGTTTATGGAACGTATGAAGCGGTGGTGGAGTTAGCCGGATATTTACGGGGGAAATTTAATATACCCGGTATGAATTATACCGAAACGCTTCAGGTTCGCAATAAATATATTATGAAACAGACAGCTCTCAAGCACGGTATTGCTACGGCAAAATGCAAACTGGCAAAGAGTCTGGTTGATGTGTGTGCATTCATAAAAGAAAACAGATATCCGATCATTATAAAGCCGGTGAGTGGATTTGGCACTAGATGCACTTACAGAGTAAATACCTTTAAGGATTTTTTTTTCTTTAGAGTAATCAAGATGTTGGTTCGGCATAGGGAGTTTATTGTCGAAAATTTTATCGACGGAGAAGAATATCATTGTGATTCAGTTGTTTTGAATGGAAAGGTGATGTTTGCTTCAGTCGGAAAGAACTTGTTTAATAATTTGGATACAGTGAGGAATGGCAAGCCTAAAGGGTCAATCGCATTTCCGGCGTATTGCGACAGCGATGAGATAATTCGGGAGATTAAGCATTTCAATGAGCACCTTATTTGCTGTTATGACATAAAAAATGCCGTTTGTCATATGGAGGTTTTTGTCACGCGGGAGGGAAAAATTTATCTTGGCGAGATTGCAGCCAGAATCGGGGGATCGCCATGTATTGGAGCTTGTATAAAAAACACTCGGGGACTTAATATTAATAAAGCTTTTATTGACGTAGCGATAAATCACTATGACGCGGAGGCCGTGAATGATCGACCCGTTTTTACCGGGTATCTTGCATTTCCGTCTAAGGCGGGTCAATTAGTCGATATCTCTACTGAAAAAGATTTTTCTCATTTGGACGGCATCAAAGAGATCACGTTTTTAAATAAGCCTGGCGATCGCTTGATGACGCAGAGTAGTTCATCCGTACGAACAGGATATATTATTATTGAAGATACGGATTATGAGCGTCTTAAAGAGAAATTATTCGATGCCTTCGCTAGTTTTAAATTGACAGTAAAGTAGATGATGAAAGGAAGTAAAGCATGTTGCTTCAATTCAGGTTCAGTTGCAGTGGATGAACGATACGAATATATCATTGAGGGTACAAGTTTGATTCGGTTCGAGCTGTGTCAAGAAGCGTGGAGACGGAATCAAGAGAACGTTCACAATTGGTAAGAATGTGAAGTTTAAAATGAAATAGATAGGCGGATGCGTTATGAAAATTTCAAAGAATGATGCGTTGATATGGTTTGATTTTTTTGCACAATTGTCGGAGGAAGAAGAAATTAGTGTAAAACATGAAGAAATCATTTACTCTACCTTTGCGCAAATTGAGGCAGCAATTGATCATAGAAATGAACTGTTGATGTCGGAAATTAGAAATTTAAAAACTTTGGAAAATAGAACTTTTTTTGTAGGCAATGAAAGCAAATTCCCCCAAGGATGTCGATCTTGTCTGTTAGGCACTGGGTTGAGTGCAATCAGGAAAACGAACAAATGTAATTTAGAGTGTAAGTTCTGTTATAATTATGGCGAGCTGGAAGATATTCATCCAGTTGGAGAAGGGTTGTGGGAAATTGGCGGCACGAAATTTTACGAGAAGGATATTGAACTGCTTCTTTCCGTTTACCCAAAACCTACGGGGATTTCCTATGTTTATTTAGAACCTTTCATGGAAATTGAAAAATATTATTCGGTTATAAAGAAATTTAGTGATGCTCAAATTCATCAACATTTATACACGAATGGCACTTTGGCTACAGAAGAGACATTGAAAGCATTAGGAGAAGCCGGTCTTGATGAGATCCGTTTCAACCTAGGCGCCTCTGCGTGTTCAGACAAAGTAATTGAAAATATTGGCTTAGCGAAAAAATATATTCACAGTGTCGGTATCGAAACTCCGATGACTCCTGAGTTTTTCGAAGCATTTTTCAAGAAAAAGCAGGCAATATTCGAAACAAAGCTCGATTTCATCAACTGTGCGGAACTCCATTTGAACGAGAATAACATAGGTAATTATTATGGGGAAAATATGTATATCTCCCGACATGGCTATATTTCTCCAATTTGGAGCAGGGAGTTAACTTTGCAGTTCATGAAAATAGCTGACGAGGAAAACTGGGATTTAGCTGTTCATGATTGTTCAAACTACACAAAGTTTGCAAGAGGTTTAAATCTGAGCAGCAAAGCAGGAATGTTGTTCGGCGCAAGTAATTATGCTTGTGAGTTCTCTATGATTCCATACGAAATCTTTATCCCTATACTGAATGATGACAATTTCAAATTTTTACAGGAAGAAGAATTGCCTGACGACTATAAACCGGAAATTATGGATTTTTAGCAGGTCCAACTAGGAGGAGCTAAGGAGATGATTGCGTCGGAAATTCGAAAAGGATTAGTAAAAGCCTTTTTAAAGCCTATTTGGGCAACTGGACCAATGTTCATCAAACTTTAGTCGAGAATGACTTTGATCTAAGTGGAGCGGGACAAAACGCTGTGAGTTTCGAAGGCGACAAGAGTTTCTATCCTTGAAATCGAACGGGTGACGGGAATATCTCGTGGAATTATGGCAAAAAAGTGACAAAAAACAATCCCGCTATATCCCGACCCCAAGGAACGTCCCTATATACACGTCTTACGGTGCAAAATAGCTTGCCAGATTAGTGGCAAGCTATTTTGCTTTATATCAACGATTTTTTTGTTTTAAAACCTGCCAATGTAGTCGTTATAAGGCCTTGGGCTCAAGTTGTGCTATGCTTGCCTAAAGTCATATCCCGATCCATGATAAGAAAACCATACGTAATCATAGCAATCGCTTTATAAAAGTCGGTTGCAGCAATGCGCTGAACATCGGCGCAAAAATTGGGTACCCAAGATAGCAGATGATCTTGAAGAAATTGTCGCTGTTTCAGCAGGCAGCTATTGGCGGCAGCTTCATCGTTGCGACGGATTGCCTCCGAAGTCTTCTGGCATAGATAAGCCATGAATGTCAATTCAATGGCAATATGATCCTCCGGTTCGTTGAAGCTGTCTTCAAGTCGGATATCCTCGCTTCTGTAGATGGCGACAGCCTGGTCTCTGGCGTTTTGCATCAGCAGGCGGTCGGGGCTGGTATATACGGATTCATAGGGATATGCTCCTTCCCCGCATGTTGGACCTGCTCCGAGGAAAATCTTTGCGTAGTCTACCGCAAGATCGGTCAGCGCATTTTCTCCCATCTGTGCCAAGAAGATCTTCAACAATCGATTACCTTCCAGAATTTCCGGTAAAGTGATATCCGCTTCAAATTCCAGTTGGTGTAGTTGGTTCAGAAGTTCTTGATCCATTTCCCGGCGATAGAACCGGGAAAGCAACTGGTATATGGCACCCCGGAAGGAAAATAGCTGTTCAAGTTCGAGGGTATTAAGTTCGTTCATTTTAAAACACCTTTCTGCATGTAGACTGCCTGCCTGCGTCTGCCTGTGACAAACTGCAGTGGCGAGGTAAAGGATTGGGCTCAGCTTTAATAGATGTATGACTGTACGCTGCTGCCGATAAGATAGACAATCATCCGGATGGCCGTCGAACCGACCAACGCACAGAGCAAGCCCATAATCGCCAGAATAAGTCGGTTTTCAGCTGTAGCAGCAACTGCCCCGCTGATTCCTCCTGATGCGGGGCTGACTGGAACACCGGCCTGTAAAGATGTCGGTGGCCCCTGCATGTTTCGCCAGGTCAAAAACAGTGGCCCAAGTTGGCCGATAAGTACCACGGCGCCCCAGAACAGCAAAGCTAGGTCGCCGGTTAGCAGGCGGGCCACCGAACGGCTGGAGTGGGGGTGGGGTGCCATAGCCACATATATTAAATATGCTGCAATTGTTACGGTAAAAGCCACCTGCCCCAACAGCGCCGCTTTGTTCACAGTAGCCAGCGTCTTCTGGTCAGGTTCACGCAGCATTATCCAAAGGTACATGGTGAATGCTCCCAGGACGGCGGCCGATGCCACATACATCAGCGGTAGCAGCCAGGTATCCCAGGCTGGTCGTGCGGCTAGCACATATATCCGACCTGTGGCAAAGGGAACGACTGGTGAGAGGATCAGGCCGACCAATGCCAGCTTTCTGCGGACATCAGGCGCGGAATCTTTCCATAGCAAAACGGTATAGACGAAAATCACCGCGCTGGCGATGGAGGTGACGATAAGTTCCTGGGCTATGCCGGAGCGGATGTTGCCGAGAATATGAAAGATCTTTTCTGGATGACCCAAATGAAAATAACTGGCAGCACTGCCAATGCCGAGGGCTGCTAGACTGGTAATCGCTCCAGGCAGGCGGATGCCAGGCATGATTCCCCGCAACTCTGTGATGGCCACAATCGCGAAAGACCCCATACCCAGACTGACAAATAGACTAAAAATGAGAAGCGTCCATTGTATTTCCATATTAACTCCTCCATTTCCGGCTTTTTAGAATATAGCCGACACCGGGTTCATTGCCCACATCGGCGAAGCGATGCAGGAAAGAACCGGCCTCCCGCACAGCTTTGGAAACTTCTGAATTGGGATCGTCAAGGTCGCCGAAGATTCGCGCCTTGCCCGGGCAGATGGACACACAGGCGGGAACTTCGTTTACCTCCACGCGATGGGCGCACAGAGTGCACTTCTCGATGACGCCCTTGGCCTTGTCATAAGTACGGACACCGTACGGGCAGGCCATGATGCAATACTGGCAGCCAATGCATTTATTATGGTCGACGAGCACAATGCCGTCTTGCCGTTTGTACGAAGCGGCCGTGGGGCATACATTGACGCATTCTGGTTTATTGCAGTGCTGGCATATAACAGGCAGATAATATAGCTCAAGGTCGGGGTAATTGCCGAAGGGACCAACCGTCCGCACTTTGTTGTAAAACACTCCCAAGCTGATGCCATTTTCCTGTTTGCAGGCAACTGCACAGGAATGACAGCCGATACATCTGTCTAGATCCACGATCATAATTTTTCTGGTCATGATTACTCCCTCCCCGGCGCTTTGGGCATAAACGCTTCAAGTTGTTGGGCTGTCATATAAATGCCATTAGGCGGTCCGTCCTCAGCTTTGTAAATTTTGCACAGACCGCCGTAATTAGACGTTCCCACTGCCGGGTCGTGCACACGGTCGTTAGAGACAATAGCGTTCGGGTTGCACTCAAAAATGCCGTGCAAGTCATCGGTTACGGGTTTCTCCGGGAACCACCAGTCGTGGTCGCAGTGAATGCTGTGGGGGGCGATGGCTGTGGTCAGGCACGCTCTTTGCTTGCATCTTCCATGCTGGGTCTCGATATAGACCCAGTCGCCATCATTGATGCCATGCTTTTCCGCTGTTTTCGGATTGATTTCGACAGTAGGGAAGGGATGAATCTCACGCATGAAGGGAGACATGCGGTATTCGCTGTGGAAGTAGGCATGGGATCGGCCGCCGGTAAAGAAGATATACGGATAATCCTTAAGCATCTCCGGATTGCTCAGAGGGGAGAAGGGCTCTTCGATATAGGCGGGCAGCGGTCCCCAACCGTCTTTTTTTAGATCTTCCGAATACAGGTTAACTTTGCCTGAAGAAGTCTGAAAGCCCGGTTTATTATCACGGCGGAGCTTTCCGGTCTGGTAGCGGCGGTAAGTCACCGGCCTGGTGAGATGACCTTTTTTTCGTAATTCTTCAAACGTTATTTTGGAGGGAGCCAAAGCAAACTCAAACCAGTGATATTTGTCCTTCCAGCCCATATCCACATTCATGCGCTTGGCAAGGTCAAATATGATATCCACATCGTCCCGACACTCACCAGGCGGGGGAACGAAGGGTTGACGGATGGAGCAGGTATTGGCCGCCGGCCAACTGTGACCGGACTGAGGGTATTCGATACGGTCGACCTCGTTTGGATGAGCGGCAGGCAGAATAATGTCCGACAGTTCGCCGGTGGGCGTCATAAACAGATCCACATTCACGGTCAATTCGAATTTTTTGAGGGCTTCGCAGACTTGCCGACTGTCAAGAGAGCCAGCCATGGGCTCGGTGGTCTGACCCCAGTACACCCTCGGCAGGAAAGGTTTCTCGGTGATAAGGGCGCGGGTAGTGGCGGCGGCAAAGCCGCCGATCTCACCGGAAATTTTGGCCTGACCCGGACACAGGCTGTATTTTTTAATATTGGCAATAGTTTCCTTGCGGATTTTGCCATGGGGAGGCAATGCTTGAAACACGGCGCTTACCGAATGGGGCGTGTCAGGACGGACCAGGTTTCCTCCCTCTGCGTCCAGATTGCCCGCAAGGGCCATCATGATGGCGATGGCATGGCTCTTGCTGCTGCTGTGGTTGCTGAATTCAATTTTTTGGCCGCGCATGAAGCAGGCGCCCGGGCTGTTATCGATGTAAAGCCTGGCGGCTTCCCGAATTTTCTCCGCCGGGACCCAGGTGACCTCGGCGGCCTTTTCCGGAGTCCACATTTTGACGCTGTCAGCCAAGGCCTGAAAGGCGGTCCTGTACTGTTTGCCGCTAGGAACGGCATGGGTACCCAATAGGGCTGGCTGTGCATCCGAGGAACTCCAGGCCATCGCCTTGGCGTCCCAGTGCTGTATACTATTGGATGTCTCATCCCACACAATGAATTGGTCGGTGCTTCCACCGGGGACCAGATCGCTTTGCCGGAGCAAAAAGCCGTCTTCCTTGACTAGGAAGGGAGCGTTGGTCCACTGGGCGACAAAAGTCTTATCATATCTGTTTTCTGTGATCAGCATGTTGATGAAGGTCAGGATGAGCGCCAAATCGCTGCCCTGGCGGACAGGAAGCCACAGATCCGCTTTGGATGCCGCCACCGTGTAACGAGGGTCTACCACGATCAGTTTGGCGCCTCGTTCTTGGGCCCGTTTTATAGTGAGCCAATCGTAATAACCCCACGAGTAGAGGGCCCGTCCCATCATCAGGATGGTTTTTGTCTTGGGGCCATCCCACCCGGTGAACTGGCAGGGATTGCCGACAATGCGCCGCTGCACGTCGTCGTTGGCGATCTTGCATACATTGCCGACACCGAAGCCCCCGGTGCTGCCCATTTCGTAGAAGCATTTCTGCATGGTCATCAGAATCAATTGGTCCCGGCCTGTGCCATTATTGAAGACGATTGTATGCCCGCCGTATTTCTCCTGAACTTCTTTCATTTTGGGGATGATAATGTCCCAGGCTTCCTCCCAGGTGATTCGCTGCCACTTGCCTTCGCCGCGAGCCCCCACGCGCTTCATGGGATATTTAATGCGCAGGGGACTGTGCATGATCTGCGGGATGCTGAAAGCACGGCTGCACACCGTTCCCTCCGAAAAAGTCCCTGGTTTACCTTCGACTTTGAGCACGCGTCCATCTTTGACAAAGCCATTGATTGTGCAGCGGCCGTAGCACTGGCGGCAAGCGCTCTGAATGACTTTCATGTCCGATGGTTGCGCGGGCGCGGCGGTCGCCAATCCCTTGAGGACTTCATTCCCTAGGGGAAACAGAGATGCAGCTGAGCCGGCGACGGCTGCGACTTTCAGAAACTGCCGTCTTGTCAGGTTGAGATTATTCATTGCTTGACCTCCTTGAATTATCGTTTATTGAAGTGTTACATAAGTGTGTTTTTGGCGACTTGCCCAGGCCTATTCTAACGGCCTTTGTGGGGCATTTCTCATAACATTCAAGACAAAGAGTGCAATCGGCAGTTGCTGATGAACTGTCTTTGTGCAGATCAAGCTGTTCGGGACAATTGGTCTTGCATACCCGGCACCCTTGATCCGCCAAACAAGTTTTGCCCTGGATCATGGGGCTCGGGCCAAATCTGAACAAGCGGCTGATGATGCTCATAAAGGCTCCCACCGCACAATAAGAGCGGCACCAAGATTTGAAGAACAGCAATTCCAGCGTCAGTACCACCGGGACGACAATCAATTCCCAGCCGGGTTGGTAAATAGAAAACAGTTTATATACGGCAAAGATAAATACAAAAACCAAACCGATGGGACAGATGAGGCAAAAAATTGGAAAGCCGACAAGTAAAGTGGAAAGAAGGGCAGCCCCCAGTATTCCGACGTTAGAGGAAAGAGACGTTTTTGCCGTGCTTGCCTGTTGCTCTGTGGTTACTTGCGGTTTGTTATTGCGGAGAAATAGGGCGGTAGGACAAACCCAGGAGCAAAAAAACTTCCCCAAGACGACAACTGCTGCTACTTCAAGGCCAATCAGCACCATTGCCTGGGGTAACAGCACCTTGCCTGCCACGGAGACGCCCAACAGTCCGATGGGGCAAATATCACAAATAGTTCCCCATGCTTCCTTCGACGAAGCTCCATAAACAACCACACCCAATAGCGATAAAATGATTAATTGACGCAGCCATTGGATTTTCGGTTTAAATTTCATCGGCTATACCCCGCTTTTTAGCGGCGTCACTACGACGCCTTTTCCCTGAGACTGCTTGTTGTATGCGCGAAGGGACGTACTGGGGCAGGACATTTCACATATGCCGCAGCCGTTGCACTTTTCGGCGTCAACTACCGGGCGCTTGCCATCGTCAAGGGAAATGGCGTTAAGCGGACATTGGGCGGCACATACGGTGCAGCCCATCCAATTCCACGCAACGCAATTGGCCGGATCGATCCGGGCCACACCGATGCTGACTTGTTCCGGCCGTAGGGACTTGAGGGCTCCGGTAGGACAAACTTCAATACACTTGAGACAGAGGTTGCAGAAACCGTTTTTATAATTCAGTGCGGGAGTGCCTAACCCACGGATACTTTCAGACAAAGAAAGCGGCATAATCACGCTTGTGGGACATACGGCAAGGCATTTCTGGCACTTGAGGCAACGGGCAAGAAAGTCTTGTTCGGGCAATGCGCCGGGAGGGCGTAAAAACTGTTTATGTAGTTCAAGGAAACTTAAGGCGCCTCCGGCGGAGGTCATCATGATTGTCAGACCCGCTGTTCGCAAAAATCCCCGCCTGGTCATCAAAAAGCCATCACGCATAGTTTGGGTTTGCCTCCGTTTTGCCATAATTTAACATTTTCTGATTCGAATAGAAAAGACAATGATATAATATAATTATTGGATAATATTCTTAAAAATTTCTTAAAATCAAGTTCAATATGCCAAAATTTTCGCAAAATAAAAAAAGACCGTGATATAATACAGTCATTAATAATATTTTTAGTAGTTTCTTGCTATCAGGCCAAAATACCAACGGAACGGGCCGTGAGCCATCTTCCAAAACACGATGAAGTGTAAGGGCATGGCATTTTATTGGCTGCAGCAATCAGGTGAAAGGAGCTTGATAAATGAAGGTTCTTGTTACCGAAGATGATGAAATGCTCAGAAAATCAATTGCTGATGCCTTGCGGAAGGAAGGATATACCGTCGATGAAACCGGGCAGGGGGATCATTGTATTTTCGAGGTCCAAAAAGGAATTTATGACTTGCTGGTATTGGATATTCTGCTGCCGGAAGTGGATGGACTGGAAGTAATCAGACGTCTGCGCCATCAGGGCAATCAAATTCCCATTTTGCTCGTTACTGCCAAGGACAGTGTGGAAAACCGCGTCCTCGGCCTGAACACGGGGGCGGATGACTATCTCGTAAAACCTTTTTCACTGGCTGAATTGACGGCGAGATCACGGGCCTTGCTGCGACGGAAGGGCTATGGTCCCAATCATTCTTCCATTGCCTACAAAGAACTGGTTTTGGATCTGGAACAAAAAGAAGGGTTTTATAAATCTCTTGCATTGAGTCTGACAACAAAAGAATTCGACTTGCTCGAATTCTTTATAATAAATCGTGAACGCATTTTGACCCGTGAACAAATTTTCGACCGTCTTTGGGGTTTCGAAACGGAAAGCAGTTATGGCATTGTGGATGTGTACATTCACCATTTGCGCAAGAAGCTTGTTGCAGCAAGGAACGATTTCATCATCCGGACCATCCGCAATGTTGGTTATATGCTAAAAGGCCATAGCGGCAGGGAATAACAGCCGATGCCAAATATTCGTCAAAGGTGGGATGAGAGAAATGTGACTGACCAGACTGTCCTTGTTCCAAAATGTCCAGCTTAAACTGTCCACATTAAATGCCATAGCCATATTCTGTTTGTTTATCCTCTATAACGTTGTTTCCCACTCGTATTTTGAATACCGGATATATGAAAAAATCGATGCTGATATGCAATTCGAAATAAATGGCTTTTACCGCGCCCATCAGGGGCCGGAGTTTCATTCCATGCGATTGCCTATGGGCATCTTGCCGGTGGTATATATTCGCGACGAAAATGACCGGTATATCGATCTTCATCCGTCGGGGAGAATTCCCCCTGAAGATATTAAGACCCTGCTTGACGAACCTCCGTCGCCCGGCGGCCACACGGCAAAGGTTCATGGCAGTTCCTACCGGATTTTTCGGCTTTCCTTCCCCGAAAATCAATACCCGGTTTTATGGGAAGGGACGGAGAGCTATGTTGCCAAAGAGTTGGTGGCGCTGGCTAATATTTCATCGGAAGTGGATATTCTTGACACCTTTCTACTGCTCAATGTGCCAGGCGGCATAGCTGGCGCCGTTCTGTTCGCATTGCTCACCTATTACATGACACGGAAGCTGTTATTGACCATCAGGGCCGCGTGGGAAAAACAGCGGCAATTTGTTGCCGACGCATCCCATGAATTGAGAACGCCCCTCGCGGTTATTAGATCTAATGCGGAATTGCTTCTGCAAAATCCCGGCAATTCCATCGAAAAAGAAAGTGAGCGAATTGCGGCCATTATCAATCAGTCCACGCGGATGGGCAAATTGGTTTCATCCTTGCTGACGCTGGCCAGGGCGGATTCCGATGAGTTAGAGCTGAATTTGGGTCCTGTTATGCTTGATACTATACTTGTCGATGTTACACAACAGTTTCAAGCTCTTGCGGCATACAAGAATATCAGCATTCATACCAATATTGAGGGGGCTATCGCCATGACCGGGGACCGCGAAAGGCTTTATCAGTTGTCGGTTATTTTGCTCGACAATGCGGTTAAATACACTCCGGCCGGTGGAAGCATTACGGTAACTTGTACCAAAAAGGACGCTTCCGTGGATTTGATCGTAAAGGACACTGGTATCGGCATAGCCGAAAGCGACCTTCCCTTGATTTTTCAGCGTTTCTACCGTGCCGACAAGGCTCGGTCCGGTAATGACGCAAGCTACGGCTTGGGTTTGGCTATTGGAGAATGGATAGTCAATAAGCACGGTGGCAAGATAAGTGTTAAAAGCACTATAGGGGTAGGGACTGAGTTCAAGATAAAGTTTTCTTTTAAATGAAGAACAGCCATTGGTGAAGAAAGAGTCATTATGTTTTTTGGGAAAAGGAATTCTGTTATCAAAAATGTATTTAAGATCTAACAACGGGATAAAGTAGAGATGCAGCAACAGTAAGAGGAGGGCTCACCACCTAATGCCGGCTGGAGATTATCTGGGTTGCCAAGGAAAGCATGCCGAAAACCCATCACCCGTTGAAAAAGAACAAACGCTCACCCGGGAGAGTGAGCGTTTGCTTAAATCTGTTTGCGAGGCAAGCTATCTCATTTCATTGCTAGTAAATGATAATTTAGGGGGGCGATTTGGTGGAACTATTAAAAATTGATCATAATCTTTGTATAAAATGTGGGATTTGTTCTGAGGTATGCCCCAGCGGTATTATCGGCATGAGACCGGAAGGACCGCAAATGCTTTATGCATCAGCTTGTATTGCTTGTGGACACTGTACGGCAGTTTGCCCGACAGCGGCGTTGGATCATGTGAAAGCACCACTTAATAACCAAGTGGCATTAGATAAATATCCAATAATTGATGCAGATACGGCAGCCGTATTTTTGCGGTCACGACGTTCCATACGGAAATATAAAAAAGATAAAATAGCCAAAGAAACGGTCGCAAAATTGCTCGACATTGCTAGATTTGCACCTTCGGGCTGTAATTCGCAGGGCTTATCCTATGTTGTAATTGAAAATGCTGAAAAGCTTAAAAAAATAACGGAAGCAACAATAATTTGGTTGGAAAAGCAACTTGCGGATAAGGTTGAATGGGTAAGGCCGTTTGCTGGATTGGCAGAAGCTTATCGTAAACAAAACGTGGATGTTATTTTGCGTGACGCTCCTTGTCTGATCGCGGCCATTGCGCCGCAAGGTTTTGAAATGGCACATGACAATGCGCGTTTTTCACTGGAGTATGTAGAATTGTATGCAACAGCAATGGGACTTGGAACTTGCTGGGCTGGTTTTGTAGAAATGGTTGCAGGTTCACAATATAAACCACTTTTAGAATTAATGCAAATACCGGAGGGATTTACTGTGGCCGGAACAATGATGCTGGGTTATCCCCAATATACATTCAAACGGTTAGTCGACAGAAATCCGTTAAAGGTAACTTGGATTGAGTAGTTTGCAACATAAATAAAACAGGGAATTATGGATTCGTTTATAAAAAGAAAACATTGGAAGCGCACTGACAAGGATCAGTGCGCTTCCAATGTTTTCTTTTGCGTTGTCTAAAACAAAAATTTTTCAGTTGCCTAACAAAGCTTTCTCGACATTTTCGAACCCTACTCGATCCACCATTTTGGCAAAGCGTTCACCTGGAAGACCGTTTTCTTTATAAAATTGCAAAGCGGTTTCTATCATATCCATGGCTTCAGGAATGGAGTAAAGGCCGGCTATTTCTTTGCCAACGATAGTGTTTCTTCCCGACATTCCGCCGATTAAAACAGCTACTTGATTAGGTCTTCTGCCTTGCAGACTTACGCAGCCTAACTGAGTCTTAGCGCAATTGTTTGGGCATCCGCTTAGTTGTATTCTAAACTTGCTGGGAAGTTTAACGTCGTAATAACCCTTGTAAAATCGTTCATTCATTTGTTGCGCAGCAGCTTCCGTATCATACAAATGGAACCGACATGCAGGGCCTTTGCAGTTATGAGCCGGTCGTACTCTCGGCCCGGTTCCGCCAATCGATAAGCCGGCCTCTTCAAGCGACTTAGCCACATTGTCCAAGTCTTCATACTGCACCCATGGGATCTGTACATTGGAGCGATGGGTTATAGTGAAATATCCTTTTCCATAGGATTGACAGATTTCTGTTATTTTTTGGGCTTGTAACGCACTTATTTTTCCGGCTGAGATTACAACCCGGCAGGAAAAATGAAGGCCGTCCTTCATGGTGATATAGCCCTTTCCTTTCAATGCAGTTCTCTGCTCGTTCGTTAACTCCATATTATCAACTCTCCTCATAAATTTATGCTGTGCCAATAGAGATGGGGCAGGGAACTCTATCCATAACCTCTAACATAAGGAAGCGGAACATGGATAAGGATACCACAAAAAACATAATTTATAAAGTTTTAGATCTTTCTTTTTGAAAAGACTAAGCAAATTTACCGAATTATGGTATAACAATTTTATTGATGAAGTCAGTAGTGCTTGAACGTAATGTGTCTCGCTGATCGGACAAAAAGCAAAATCATGTTAATATTTTAACTTGTCTAAATACATTGTTTTTTCAGTTAAAATAATTTACAATAATAATTGGAATAGTGGTAGGACCACTGGGTGACTGGTTTTTATTGCATGAAATAGATGGAAGGACGAGAACGGATCGGCTTTGCCAAACAACCACAACATTGGGACAAGCAATGTTGGAATCAATCAGTCTAAAAAACGGAAGATCTTATGAAGTTTGCTAAGTCTTAGAAAGTATCGCGACTATGATTTGCCGTTTAAGAAGAAGCAGCTGACGCCAACAATATCATGCGCCAATCATTCAAAGGCGAATGGAAATGAGATGTCATCACAGTTCCCTGTAACTGCAAACAGCAAGGCAGGTATGACTTGGACTAATATGATTTGGTTCTAAACAGCTTCTCAATTAGGATCTATCGTTATTATTTCTTATTCATCAGAAAAGATATTTTTTGTGGCAGATATAAGTCCAACCTATAGCTTTTGCAGTCGACAAAGCTTGTCACAGCCCGGATCTTGTAATGTTGGAGGAGGTTTGTAGACGAACATTTTTGGGCGAGCAAAAAAAATGAAAGGGAGGTGAAAGGGCAAAGAGTCGAAAGATGGTTATGCTTTGTTATTCGATTAGAAGAGAGAGGTGTATTCATTCATGTGGCTTCAGAACTATGCTCCGTTAGGAAGTATCGGTTTATCCGCTTTAGTTGCAGCGATCCCATTATTTATCTTATTGTATATGCTGGGCATTAAACGGTCCAAAGGACACAATGCGGCGTTTTTCGGGGTTTTATCCGCTATTTTGATTGCAATATTTGTTTTTAAAATGCCTGTCGGACTTGCAATTAGTGCCACGTTAAATGGTGCAATGGTAGGCATATTCCCGATCGTCTGGATCGTCGTCACCGCGATTTGGGTTTATAATATGACCGTCGAATCCGGCGAATTTGAGATTATTAAGAATTCGTTGGCGGCGATTACCGATGACCGGAGGCTGCAAGCGTTGTTCATCGCGTTCGCCTTTGGTTCATTCATTGAAGGCACCGCCGGTTTTGGCACGCCTGTGGCAATTACTGCCGCTATGCTGGTGGGTCTTGGCTTTAACCCGGTCTATGCCGCCGGTATTTGCCTGATCGCCAATACGGCGCCGGTCGCCTTTGGCGCTATCGGCATTCCGGTCGTAGTGGCCGGGCAGGTTACCGGTATTGATCCAATGGCGATCAGCAAGGTTGTTGGCCGTCAACTGCCGTTTCTTTCGGTTATCGTACCTTTGTGGCTGGTTGTTTTAATGTGCGGCTGGAAACGGTCAATGGAAGTCTTGCCGGCGGTTATTGTTGCCGGTGTTTGCTTTGCCGCTACGCAATTTTATACTTCCAACTACATTAGCGTGTATTTGCCGGATATTACGTCAGCTTTTGTTACTATGGTTGGTTTGCTGGTTTTTCTTAAATTCTGGAAGCCGAGCCAGGTGTGGCATTTTCCGGATGAAAAACCGTCTGTGGGCATAACCAAAAGTGACTATTCAATGGGAGAGATTTTGCGTGCATGGGCACCGTACTTGATTCTGGCCGTCCTCGTATTCTTATGGGCGGATGATAAATTCCTTGGTTTTAAAAACACACTGGTTGGCTGGGAGAAAGCCCTTGGATTGACTCCTTTGGTCTGGCCTGGATTGCATAACCTCGTGATTAAAACGGCTCCTGTTGTGATTAAAAATACTCCATATGCGGCCGGTTATGCGATCAATTTCTTGTCTGCAGCCGGTACAGCGATCTTTTTATCGGGTCTGCTTTCCATTTTTATTATGCCAAATTATAGTTTTGGGAGAGCGTTCACTTGCTTTTTCCGAACGATCAAGCAACTGATGTTCCCGATTGCCACGATCGCGATGATCCTTGGTTTGGCTTACATCATGAACTATTCGGGCATGAGCTCTACGCTGGGTCTTGCTTTTACTGCCACTGGGGCATTATTCCCCTTCTTCTCGCCACTGTTGGGCTGGATGGGGGTTTTCTTGACAGGGTCAGATACTTCATCCAACGCTTTGTTTGGTTCGATGCAAAAAACAGCTGCGGAGCAGCTTGGTATTGACCCGACACTTACTGTGGCGGCCAACTCGTCCGGCGGTGTTTGCGGTAAAATGATTTCGCCGCAAAGTATCTCCGTTGCGTGCGCTGCTACCGGTTTGGTTGGGCAGGAGTCAACCATCTTCCGGTTTGCGTTGCCGCACAGCATTGCGATGGTTATCTTTATGGGGGTATTGACTTATTTGCAAGCCTACGTTCTCGGCTGGATGCTTCCATAATGAAATTTTTGAAAGGGTATGGAGAAAATATTTAGAGGACGATTTTACCACAAATAGTAACGATAATTTAATCTAATTGCATAAAATCAGCCAAAAACAAATTGATCATAGTGGTTAAATGATCTTGACGATAGTCAAATACTTCGCAAGATACAATTAACCACTATGATCATAGTGGTGACGCAAACTTGTTTTGCATGAAGAAACCGGGTAGTTAATTAAATTGAAAGATGGGGAATGATCGATGAAAGAGCAGTTGATCAAAGAATTAGAGGCTATTGTCGGCAATGAATGGGTCCAGACTGAAAAAGAAGATTTAATCTGCTTTGGTTATGATGCTACCCCGGGGTTCTTTAATTTGCCGGACGCCATTGTACAACCTGCGAATGCAGAGGAAATATCGCAAATAGTAAAATTAGCCAATCGAGAAAAAATTCCGGTGTATACCCGCGGATCAGGGACCAATCTCAGTGCAGGTGCAGTCCCGATGTCGGGTGGGATTGTGCTGTTTACAATTCGAATGAATAAAATCGTCGAGATCGATCCGATTGACCGGATTGCCGTTGTAGAACCGGCGGTGATTGTTCAGGAATTAAATGTGGCTGTAGAAAAATTCGGATTGATATACCCACCTGATCCGGGAACCGTGGCAACCGCGTCGATTGGCGGAACGGTTGCGGAAAATTCAGGCGGTCTGAGGGGATTGAAGTATGGCGTAACCAAACATTATGTGATTGGCTTGCAGGCGGTTCTAGCGGATGGTCAAATTGTGGAATTCGGCGGCCGGACAGCCCATGCTCCGGGCTATGATATGGTCATGTTGTTAACCGGATCTGAAGGAACGTTGGGCATTATTACCAAAATTGTCGTACGCCTTATGCCGGCACCGGCCCACCGTAAGAGTATGATGGCGGTTTTTGGCGATTTGAATGATGCTGGCAAGGCGATTGCTGATATTATCAGTCATAATATTATTCCTGCTACGCTGGAAATAATGGATAACTATACGATTCGTACGGTGGAAAGTTTTGTGAAATTAGGTCTTCCGGTAGAGGCGGAAGCAATTATTCTTGCCGAGGTTGACGGCGATTATGATACGGTTGAACAAGATGCTTTGAAGATGGAGAAGGTATTGCGTGAAAATCATGGTGAAGTAAAGGTTGCGAAAAGTTCGCAGGAACGGGATCAGGTGTGGGCGGCACGCCGGGCGGCACTTCCTTCATTAGCTAAGTTGCGGCCGTCAACATTTTGCGAAGATGCGACTGTTCCGAGAAGCAAGGTTCCGGATATGTTGCGGGCCGTTATTGATATTGCCCAAAAATACAATGTGCAGATCGGTACGTTCGGCCATGCCGGAGATGGAAATTTACATCCCACAATTGTTACCGATCTTCGTGATAAAGAAGAGATGAAACGTGTTTACCAGGCGATGGAAGAAATTTTCATGACTGCCTTGGCGTTGGGAGGAACACTTTCCGGTGAGCATGGCATTGGGCTAGGTAAGTTAAAATATATGCCCAATCAGTTTGGTGAAGCGGGTATGAGTGTAATGCGATCGATTAAACAAGCAATAGACCCGAACAACATTTTAAATCCAGGAAAAATGCTTGGTGAAATGCAGGTACCTTGAAGTTGGATTTGGTGATATAACTATTTTTTGTAAAGGAGCTTGTAATGATGCGACAAGACCTCATTGATGCTTTCTCCCGAATTGTCGGAGCGAATCATGTGCTTACTGCTAACGACACGTTGCTGGAATATGCATATGATAAGGATCCGGGTTTTTCAAGACTTCCGGATGCAATCATAGAGCCAGCCGATACTGCGGAAGTGTCCCGGGTTCTGGCATTGGCCAATGCAGAAAAAATCCCGGTATATCCTCGAGGCTATGGATCTAACTTATACAATGCCATAACTCCTGTTGAAGGTGGAATTATCTTGCTTCTCAGGCGAATGAATTCTCTTCTGGAAATTGATACGGCAAACCTGGCGGCAACTGTAGAACCAGGCATTTTTGTCGCCGACTTGAACAAGGAAGTAAAAAAATTCGGTCTGATATTTCCCCCTGATCCGGGAACTATTTTTACCGCTACAATCGGCGGCATGGTGGCACAAAACGCAACGAATATACGGAGTCTGAAGTATGGGAGTACCAAACATTACATTATGGGATTGGAAGTTGTCTTAGCTGACGGAAAAATATTAAAAACCGGCGGCAAAAATGTAAAGGACGTAGCCGGATATGACCTAACGAAACTAATGACCGGATCCCAAGGAACGTTAGGCATTATTACCAAAGTGATTGTAAAATTGATGCCGGCCCCAGAAACCCAAAAATGCCTGCTGGCAGGCTTTAAAAACTTTGTCGATGCCGGTAAAGCGGTCAAAGCTATCCTTGACGATAAAATAGTACCTGCGACCCTCGAATTTATGGATTCCGTGACAATTCAAGCTTTGGGCAGCAAAGCTCCGTCCAGCTTGCCGCCTGATATCAAAGCGGCGCTGATCATCGAAATTGACGGGATTACAAAGGTTGTCGAAAATGATATGGCAAAAATAAGCGCCATTTTGCAAGCCCACAATGTACAACAGGTTACGGTAGCCGAAACCGAAATAGAACAAGATGCATTTTGGAATGCCCGTAGAGCAGCCATCACGTCGCTCGCCAAATCGAATGACATTATGTGGATGACCGATGCGATCATCCCCCGAAGCAAGGCGGCAGATATGGTCGACAAAATTACCTCGATTGCTTCGAAAAACAAGCTTACAATTGCTGCCTTTGGCCACATTGGTGATGGCGTACTGCATCCGACAATTCTTTTTAATGCATCCGATAAAAGCTTGATTTCTCATGCCTCGAATGCAATGAAGGAGATATCAGCCGCTGCTCTTGAATTAGGCGGAATTTTTTGCAGCCGGTTCCAAGAGGATCGGTCAGGACAGCCGGAAACGTACGCCAAACAAGCGATTAAATTTTCTTTAGATCCTAACAACATTTTAAATCCCGTCAATCGCGTCAAGGAGGGTTGATAATGATCAAAGATAAAGAACTTCTGAGGGATATCAACGACGCCATTTCCAATTGCATGAAATGCGGCAACTGTATGGAGGTCTGCCCGATTTATAAAGAACTGAAGACAGAATCTGCTGTCGCCCGCGGTAAACTTTCGTTAATGGAAGCTGTACTCAACGGCAACAGCGAGATCACCGCCGGTTTCGACAAACGGATGTCGATGTGCGTATCTTGCAAGGCCTGCACTGCCAAATGTCCGTGCGGAGTCAAAGCGGACGAACTGATTATCCGCGCCCGTCAAGCCGCTGTAAGTTCGCGTGGTTTGCATCCAGTCAAAAATATGGTGTTTAAGTTATTGAAAAATCGGCGGCTGTTTGATTTTTCTCTTCGCATGGCCGGCTTGTTCGGACCATTAAGCTTTAAAAAATTACCGCGGCCAATGGCGAGACTCCTACGTTTCCCCATGCCTGGTCTGGATCGACGCCGGGTTTTGGCGCCTTTTGCCGCCACGCCGCTGCGCAGTCAGTATCCCGAAGTGATCAAAGTCGATAACCCCAAAATGCGGGTTGGCTTCTTCACCGGCTGCACAATCAATTATATTTATACGGATGTTGGCAAAGCCGTCATCAATGTGTTGAAAAAGAACAATGTGGAAGTGGTGATGCCGCCCATGCAGCACTGCTGCGGTATTCCGGTTTTCACATCCGGCGATATTGAATTGGCGAAAGTATTTGCCAAACACAATATTGAAACCTTTGAGCGTTACAAGTTGGATTACATCGTCGCCAGTTGCGGCTCCTGCACAATGGCTTTCAAAAAAGAATACCCGGAAATGTTCCATGATGATCCGGAAATGAAAGAACGGGCGGAAGCCATTGCAAAGAAAACCTACGAAATCAGCGAATTTTTGGTTGACGTTGTGAAGTTTGATCAATCCAAGCTGGGCGAAGTGAATATTACAGTAACCATGCATGATCCCTGCCATATGGCCAGGGGAATCAAAGTGACTTCACAGCCTCGCGAAATTTTACAATCTATTCCCGGACTCAAATTTGTTGAAATGAAAGACGCCGACCGTTGTTGCGGCGCGGGTGGATCGTTCAGCGTGGCGCATTACGATGTAGCTTTAAAAATTAATAATCGCAAGATCGAAAACATTGCGGACACAAAGGCGGATATTGTCGCCACAAGTTGCGGCATGTGCCGGATGCATATTATTGACGGTCTCGAACGTTATAAGCTGCCCCAAGACGTTGTCCATGTCATCCAATTGCTGGACAAATCTTATCAGGTCGGCGCTGAAACTACTGTGAAAAAGAGTAAAGTTTCATAAATACAGTAAAAAATTCAGTCCATTTCTTTTTACAAAGAATAATTTCAATATTGCTTTTAAAAAAATGATGTAATAATTTTGTGTATGGAGGGAATGATAAGTGGCAATTGTAAAAATACCCTACGCCAAGCGAACGATGGATTTCGAACTGCCGGATGAGCGTTTGTTAGGAATATTGACTTCCAAAGCGAATGATTATACTCCGGAAGCCAGTGAGACAGATTTAGTGCAGAGCGCATTGAAGCATCCAATTGATTCTGCCAGGCTGAGAGATTTAGCCAAGGACAAAAAAAATATTGTCATTATCAGCAGTGACCACACAAGGCCTGTACCAAGTAGAATTGTTATGCCGCTGATATTAGAGGAAATCAGGTCAGATAATCCTGACGCCAGTATTACGCTGTTGATTGCCACTGGGTTTCATCGGGCTAGCACACAAGAAGAGCTGTTGAATAAGTTCGGCGAAAAAATTGTTAATGAGGAAAATATCGTAATACATGATTCACGCAAACAAGAGGATATGGTCAATATCGGGAAATTGCCATCTGGCGGAGATATTTTGCTGAATAAAGTAGCAGCTGAGGCAGATCTTTTAGTTTCTGAAGGCTTTATTGAACCTCACTTTTTCGCTGGATTTTCCGGTGGACGCAAAAGCGTTTTGCCAGGAGTTGTAAGCCAAGTTACTGTTCTGGCAAATCACTGTTCTAATTTTATTGCCTCAGAAAATGCCAGAACGGGTATTTTAGAAGGCAATCCGCTTCACCGCGATATGATCAGCGCTGCCCGTCAGGCTAAATTGGCCTTTATCGTAAATGTTGTCATTGATGCGGATAAAAAAGTAATAAAAGCGTTTGCCGGCGACTTTGAAAAGGCACATGAAGAAGGCTGTATTTTTGTTGGCAGATTGGCTGCGGTAGATGCGAAGCCAGCCGATATTGTCATTACTTCGAACGGTGGATATCCGTTGGATCAAAATATCTACCAAAGCGTAAAAGGCATGTCAGCGGCAGAAGCAACATGCAAAAAAGGCGGAGTTATTATTATTTGTTCTGCCTGTAACGATGGACATGGTGGTGACGCTTTTTATAATTGGTTTGCAAAAGCAAGCAGTCCACAAGAAATATTGGACAAGATTATGGCTATTGATGCCTTCTCAACAATTGCAGATCAGTGGGAAGCCCAAATTTTGGCTCGTATACAGATCAGGCACAAAATCATCATTGTTACCGATCAATGTGATCATCGCCTGATCGAAAGTATGCATATGCGTGCTGCCAGCTCTCTTGAGGAAGCCATGATTATGGCGGAAGAGCTAGTAGGGAAAGAAGCTAAGATAACAGTTATTCCTGACGGCGTATCTGTTATTGTGAAAGAGTAAATGCGGCAAAATAATAAAGTAAACCGTTATAAAAGTATCTTGGGGTATTTGGTTAACAACTCTGTCGCAGGATTTTGGTTGTTCCTAGAATTACTTTTGGTGAAATACCCTGAAGCAATTCAATAGTTATATTGTAGTTCCAACAGGAATCAGACCGAAGCGTAACGAATTGATCATATACAATAATCTACCAGTATTGCCCAATAGCATAGTCAAGATTTGACAGGCTATTGGGCAATGCGCATCACCTGCTTGGTGAAAAGGAGACCACAATATGGAATTTCAGCAAATTGTGACATCTAAAATATATAAATTGGTGACCGATCAAATCAAGCAGATGGTCTATCATAAGAAATTGCGCAAAGGAGATAAATTGCCATCAGAACGAGAACTAGCCAGCCGATTAGGGGTAAGCCGTTCTGCAGTGCGAGAGGCATTGCGTTCATTGGAAATGATGGGCCTTCTTGTTAGTTCTCATGGCCGCGGCACTTTTGTTGCAGATTCTTTTCCTCAAGAAAAATTGTTTGAACCTCTTTCTCTGATTTATGCGCTAGAAGACAATCTAACTGAATTGAGTGAAGTGAGATCTATCCTGGAAATTCAGTGTGCCGGTTTGGCTGCGGAAAGGATTAGTCCGGAAGAAAAAGCAACTTTGAAGGAATACATAGAACAATTGATAAATTCGCAGGAAGAGTCTAAATTGGCAGAGATTGATAAAGATTTTCACACTTTAATTGTCATGGCAAGTCACAATAAGTTGCTGTATTATTTATATTCTTCTATTCATGAGGTTGTCAGATCTTACATTGGCACTATGCATCGTTTAATTATTGCTAACCCTGAAAACTCTAAAGTTTTATTAAAACAGCATATACTGATTTATGAAAGTATTACTACTGGGAACGCTAAGCAAGCTCGCGATGCAATGGCGGAACATATGCAATTTGTTCGGACCTTTTTTTAACTTCAACAAGTGTTAAATACAGGAATGAGCAATTTTTTGTAAAGGATTTCTTAAAATACTATTTGATGGAAGTTGTTCATAGACTTCGGCAAGGTTCTCTGAATCATGGCGTAAAAGAAACCGTTAAAGCTGGAAGACCAGCCTTAACGGTTTCTTTGTTTATGCGTTTTTATCTGAAGGCCACAAAGGCATATTATATAGTGGTACGATTAAAAATGGGGTTATTTTACAACATATTTGGATGTTTAACTCGAATAAATAATTTCTTTTAGTTTTTCTAAATTTTTGATGATGATTAAATGCGAATGCTCTTCTAAAATTTGCTGACTTTTAAATTGTTTAAGAACTTGATTTACCGTTACTCGATGTATGCCGACCATTTCTGCTATGATTTCCTGAGTCAGGGGTATTTTCAGAGGTACTTTCTTTTCAGTAAGCGCATATCCTTCATAAAAAAAGTAGATCACTTTGGCAATACGAATGATCGCCTTGCTAAACGTAAAATCTTCCACTTGGGTCGATAATATATGTACTTTACGGGCTAATGTTTCAATAATGGATAAGGTGATATCGGAATGATTAGGAATGATCTCTTTTTGGACGATTTCGCGCGGGAAAAGATAAATTTCGCATTCCGTGTCTGCAACAAAAATATAATCGCATGTTTTGTGGTTGAAAAAAGGAGTTTCGCCAAAAAAACAGTCATGATCGATATACCAGATGATTTTTTGGTTTCCGGCAGAACTGATTGCAATTGTTTTTATTCGTCCTGTTTTTAGAAAATATAGAGATTCAATTGAGTCGCCGGCATTAATAATCACATCGCCTTTTTTACACACACGGACATTGCTGGTTGCTAAGATATGATCCCAGTCTATGTTGGGGTTGATGCGGATCCAAGGTGAAGCCAGTAAATCGGTATTTTGTTTATTCAGCCCAAGCACTCCCTTCTCCATTATTACCTAAGTAAATATATTATATTCTGAATAGACTATAAAGTCATTAATGCTTTTCGCCATAAGTGAGATTATTTATGCGAATGATCAGGCTTTAACACGTTGTAATATTTTATAAAAAGTAAAGTTGACAACAGATTTATGTGAAAAGTTGGACTATGATGAAAATAGGACAAGGTGAAACCATGAATGGAACCGGGTTGACTGACAAGAGTGGGTTTGGTTTGAGTTATCTGCACGGATCTTTTGAAAAGAGAGGAATGGTAGAATTGACTGCAAACAGAGAACAAGAATTCAGTATTTTTGAACAAATGGAAAAACATGGACATGAACAACTGATTTTTAATTATGACAAAGCGACAGGATTAAAGGCAATTATTGGGATCCATGACACTACCCTGGGACCGGCGCTGGGCGGATGCCGGATGTGGAATTACCGGTCAGAAAAAGATGCTATCATTGATGCATTGCGTCTTTCGCGCGGCATGACCTATAAATGTGCTATTTCCAATGTCATGTGCGGCGGCGGAAAAACAGTGATCATCGGTGATCCGAAGGACGAAAAATCCGATGAACTTTTTCAAGCGTTAGGCTCGTTTGTTGAAACTTTGAAAGGACGTTTTTGGACTGGAACCGATGTGGGTACCGTAAGTATGGATTTCGTTTCGGCTCATAAGCAAACCGACTTTGTGAATGGATTGCCGGAAGAGTATGGCGGAAGCGGGAACTCTGGCATCATTACTGCTTTTGGGGTATATAGAGGAATGAAAGCGACAGCCAAAAAAGCATTTGGAAGTGATTCTCTGGAAGGATTAACGGTTGCTGTTCAGGGGCTTGGCAAAGTGGGGCAGGAATTGGTGAAACATTTGTTAAGCGAAAAGGCTTTGGTGATTGCTACTGACATCTTTGAGGATAATGTTCATGCTGTCAGTGCAGCATATCCGGCAATTAAGATGGTTCAGCCAGACGAGATATTAGGCGTAGAATGCGACATTCTTTCTCCTAATGCCATGGGAGCAATTATTAATGGCGAAACCATTTCGCAGTTTCAATGCAAAGCAATTTGCGGAGCGGCGAATAATCAATTGGCGGACCCATGTTATGGTGATATCCTGCATGAAAAAGGGATTTTCTATGCGCCGGATTATGTGGTCAATGCCGGCGGACTGATTGCGGTAGCCGATGAATTTGAAGGGTTTAATAAAGATCGTGCGTTTAAAAATGCCAGCTTAATTTATGAGACAGTCAGCCGCATTTTTGAAATTTCTCAGAAAACAAATGTTCCGACATACAGAGTCGCCGATCATATTGCGGAGGAAAAACTGGATAAAATTTTGCACCTGCAAGGAAAATTTGTTGCCAAGTAAATTTTATAAAGGAGGAGAAAAATTTATGTCTTACCCCAGTGTTTATCCAACCGGAGTTACAGTTTACAATCCACAGAAATGTTGGAACGGGTACACGATCTTTCCTGCCAGGGAACTCGGCGCTATGTTAATGGACATGAACGGGACAGAACTTCAACTCTGGAAAGGATTGCATGGTTTTCCTAACAAAATTTTGCCCGGCGGTTATGTCATGGGGCAAAGCGGTGAAAGAAACAACGCCTTTGGAATGCAGGATTTAGTCGATTTAGTTCAAATTGACTGGGATGGAAATATCGTGTGGAAGTTTGACAAACACGAATTTATTGAAGATCCAGGCGAAAAACCGCGCTGGATGGCAAGACAGCATCATGATTATCAAAGAGAAGGCAATCCGGTAGGCTACTATGTGCCGGGGATGGACCCGAAAGTCGACAGCGGCAACACGTTGATACTTGTGCATAAGAATGTTAAGAATCCCAAAATCAGCGATAAAGTGCTTCTGGATGACAGCATCATCGAAGTGAATTGGGACGGAGATATTGTTTGGGAATGGAATTGCAACGAGCATTTTGATGAATTTGGCTTCAGTGAAGCAGCCAAAAACATTTTGTTCCGTGATCCTAACATGCGTTCCGCCGGCGGCGGGATGGGTGACTGGATGCATATAAACTCTATGTCTGTGCTTGGACCGAATAAATGGTATGATGCCGGTGACGAACGGTTTCACCCCGACAATATTATCTGGGACGGACGGGAAGCCAATATTATCGCCATTATCAGCAAAAAAACCGGCAAAATTGTTTGGAAAGTCGGGCCTGAATACGATACAAGCGAGGAATTGAAAAAGCTTGGCTGGATCATCGGACAGCATCATGCTCATATGATTCCACGCGGTTTGCCGGGAGAAGGCAATATTATCGTCTTTGATAACGGCGGATGGGGCGGCTACGGGGCGCCAAATCCTGGTTCTCCTACCGGCAGGATGAATGCGCTCAGAGACTACTCCAGGGTGCTCGAATTTGATCCCGTTTCGCTAAAAATTGTTTGGCAGTATACGCCGGCGGAAGCAGGTTATATTGTTCCGGTTGACGCCAGCCGTTTTTATAGCCCGTTTATCAGCGGAGCGCAGCGATTGCCGAATGGAAATACATTGATTACGGAAGGTTCCGGGGGGAGACTCATTGAGGTTACGGCTGATCATGAAATTGTATGGGAATATATCAGTCCGTACTGGGGCAAACAATTTAAGATTAATATGATTTATCGGGCCTATCGCGTGCCGTATGACTGGATACCTCAGCTTAGTCAACCGCTGGAAACACCTGTGAAACCGCTTGATGTAAAAACATTCCGCATGCCGGGAGCATCACCCGGGGGTTGGAAAAGAGAAATTGCGGTCCCGGGAGTTATACCATTTCAGGGCGATACTGCGTTATGTGTTGCTGCTGCAGGAGAAGGGGAGGAAAGTGATTCATGAGCAACGTCGAAAGAAAACCATCTACCCTTGTCGCGTTATTGGCTTTTTTGATACCGGTTGGCATTATCCTCTACGGGACGGCTATTTTGAAGATCGGCGCCATCTTGCCGCTGGTCCTTGCGACGATCATTGCCTGCTTATTTGCGGCGGGATCGGGCTATTCCTGGGAAGAACTTGAGAAAGGAATGATCGATTCCATCTCCCGCGTCATGGTTGCCATTCTGATTTTGATTGCGGTTGGCATGTTGATCGGTGTGTGGATATTAGCGGGAACAATTCCCACCATTGTTTACTGGGGTTTGACGCTGATATCGCCAACGACGTTTTTGATGACGGCATTTTTGTTGTGTGTTGTTGCATCTACCGCAACGGGGACGTCATTTGGGACAATGGGAACGGTTGGGGTTGCTCTGCTGGGAGTGGGGCAGGCACTCGGATATCCATTGCCGATGGTAGTGGGTGCGATCGTGTCGGGAGCTTATTTTGGCGATAAAATGTCGCCGGTTTCGGATTCGACAAACATTACGGCATCTGTCTGTGAAGTGCCGCTGTTTCCTCATATTGCCTCGATGATGTGGACGACCATTCCGGCAGCGGTTGTCTCGGCGCTGATTTACTTGTTTTTGGGAATGTCCAATACGCCTGAGGCGTCAGCAAGCGGCAATATACCCTTGATTTTACAGGCGATCAGCGGCAAGTTCAACACGTCTTTGCTGACGCTGCTTCCGCCGGTTTTGCTGATGGTATTGGCTTACCGGCGGTATCCGGCGATTCCGCTGCTGATGGTTTGCGTAGCGGCGGGAGCGATCGCGGCTTGGCTGCTGCAGGGCGCGGCTTTAAAAGAAATTCTTGGATCCATGATGGCTGGTTATAAATCGACGACCGGCTTGAAGCAGGTGGACGTCTTGCTGTCCCGGGGCGGGATCAGCAGCATCATGGGAACGCTCGTCCTGCTCATAACCGGCGTAGCTTTTGGTGGTGTATTGGAAAAGATGCGGGCGCTGGAAGTGTTGATCGAAGCGGCATTGCGCTGGGCTCATAATACCGGACGGCTGATTGTGTCTGTTGTCGTTTCATGTTATATCATCCTATTAGGTACCGGCAGCCAGATGGTAGCGGTAATTATTCCTGCCAGAGCATTTGCCCAGACGTTTAAAGACCGGGGAATCAACTTGCGCGTTCTATCCCGGACGTGTGAAGATGCCGGGACGATCGGTTGTCCGCTCATCCCGTGGAGTGTCCATGCGTTTTATATTTTGGGCGTTCTTGGCGTGAGCGCCTACGAATATGCTCCATACGCAATCCTGAATTGGATCATCCCATTGTTTTCCATTGCTTATGGATATACCGGGTTTGCAATTTGGCGGACGGATGGGACTTCTTTTAGAAATAAGAAGGAAGTTAATGTTGAAGAAAAGCAAAAGGCTAGTGTTAGTTAACAATTTTGGAAATATCATTGTAATTTGTGATGGGCAAGAAATTCTTGCCCATCACAAATGTGCGGACACAAATGAAAGACAAATGGGAGAACCTTTTTATGGTAAATTGAGATGCTGCAAAAATCCTTGCAGGAATGGCGAAGCTTGATAATGAATCTATAATGTGTGAAAAAAGAGTTATTCAATGAATTTCCAAGCTAAAACGGCTCTAAGAAACTATATTAAAAACTAAATAGAATGTTATCATTCAGTAAACTCTCATTATGGTATACACGGTGGAGGGTTAGTAATGATTTTTGAAACCGGCTTGTTCTTGGGGAAAATCCCATATATCAAAAGTGGCGCTGGTTCCCAAAATATCGTTTTTTTTTATGGAGGAAGCGCTTTTTTAATGGGTTTGGCCGAAAGCGGTTTAAAGAATTATCTGGATGTTTTCCAGGAATACGTTCCTGAAGGATATACATATTATATACTTGGTTACGAAGAATCTCCTGTCAGGCAATACAATTTAGATCAGATAGCGGATGATTTTGCACAGATCGTAAAGGAGATGGGGGGAGCGGCTGCAGTAGTTGGTATTTCCTTTGGCGGATTCGTGGCGATAAGGTTTGCCGCCAGATATCCTGAAATGACAGAGAGGCTAGTGCTATTGATTTCTGCTTGCCAATTTTCTGTTAATGGCAAAATGAAAGTCGATCACATGCTGGATTTAGCAAATAATGAACATTTTTATGATTTAATCAAAGAGTACCGCCTTTTATTTCGGCGGCCTTCATTCAACTGGCTGGCAAAGTTCATGATATGGAAAGATAAAGCGAATATCCTAAAAAAACTAAAACCTAGTCCGGCAATTCAATGCAGCTTGGCAGAAATTTTTTCTGAAGATGTGTATAAAAATATTAATTATTTACGTGAGATACGGGCAAAAACGCTCATAATAGGAGGGACACGGGATCAGTTTTTTGGGGTTGATGAATTTAAAATCACTGCAGAGAAGATACCCAGGGCTAAACTGTGGCTTTTTGAGAATGAAACACACATGTTGCCTATAGAAAGAAAAAGTGATGTGTCGAAAATAGTGAAAGAATTTATTGCTGGTAGCTAAAGGGGGAGGAAAATATGAGTTTTTTAACGCTTGACTGTGCCAAGGTACTGCTCGAACGCGCTGGTAAGAAAGCACAACACGAATATGGTCGACCTATCAGTATCGCTATCTGCGATCCTTATGGATTGCTGAAGGCATTTGCCAGAATGGAAGAAGCGCCGATTAGGACTGTGCAGATTTCCATAAGCAAGGCTTACACTGCCAGCCGCATGGAATCGTCGACGGAGGCCTTTCTCGCCCGGTTGCGTAAAGAAGAGTTGGAGATTAGCAATTTTTGTGATCCTTTGCTGACAGCTTTGCCAGGCGGAACATTACTAAAGGATACGGACGGCAATATTCTAGGGGCGGTGGGCGTGAGTGGATTGGCTCCTGCAGACGATCAGTGTGTTGCGGAATATGTTGCCGACCTGTTCCGATTATGGGAAGAAACTTCAAAATAATTTTAAAAGATCCGAATTGAAACCCGCATACTTGCGTGTTTTTTGCCATATGTTTTTGGTTGGCAGAGATGAACTGAGAAATTTGGGTATATGTTTTCATGATAATACCTGATAAAATCAAAATATAATGAATGAGGGGGGACAAGCGTGCAAAACCAATATAAACAAGAAAAGCAAATGCAAATGAATGACAAACCAGTAATGAAAGAGGATACAAAAATATACCGTATCCAAAACCCTATCCGTAACGAACTATCGTTATCTATAATTTTTTTATTTAAAGCCCATATTTCTAAGAGCGTGAAAAAAACAGCAGAAGCCCACCCTCAAACGAATATTATTTTTGCTAAGGTCGGCGGGTCCTGGTGGAAACCAGAATATCATATCATCGTCGGCGGAAAAACGAAGAAGACTGTTCTGGCAGCCACCGAAATGCTGCAAAAGAACTTAAATGGAGGAAAAACAAAAAAATAGTAAAACATCAGTAAAAGGCCGATAACGGTCTGAACAAGAGTCTTTCAGAAGAAGTGAGAGCCATAATTATCCTTACTTAGGAAATTACGGCTCTTTTCTGCGTAACGATTTTATGGGTCACAAAGAACTGGCTTTAAAGAATGGCGTTGCAATTAGGACTGCTAATTCTAATACAGTCTTTATTCTATAGAGAGGGGGATGATTTTTTTCGGCATTTACAATAATCAAGTAAGTATCCAACTTTAGGTAGACGAACTCATTTTATGATGATAATATAAAATAAAAATTAACATCTTCTGTGGAGGCGACAAATTTGAATACTATTACAACTAATCATAGACAAAAAGAAGAACATATTTCAGGTGCGAATAGAAAGAAAGAGCAACCTTTGTTCGTGAAGTCAGTCGCTCGGGCGCTTGAGATTGTCAATTATGTAGTCAAGTCTTCTAAGTCGCCATCCTTTACGGTCATTCAGGAAGCTTTAGATATACCCAAAAGTTCATTGTCATATCTATTACAAGAACTGGTTCAACAAAATTATCTCCAATTTGATAATGACAGGAAGGTATATTATCCTGGATTACAGCTAATTAAAATCGGAGCTTCTTGTCTGAGTAATTCTAATCTTTCTGACGAACTTTGGCGTGGAATTAAGAAACTCGGCGAAGAATTGGGTGAAACTACCCATGCAGTAATATTAGAAGATCGCTTTGTTATTTTCATAGCGAAATATAGAGGGACGACTGAAGTCAGTTCTATAAGCAATATCGGATTTAAACTAGCAGCTCATGCTACCGCAAGTGGCAAAATGTTGCTCTCCTCTTTGGATGAAGAAGAATTGGATAAGCGCTTTGCCGGAATTGAATTAGAGAGATATACTGAGTTTACGAATACATGCTATACGGATTTGAAAAAAGAGCTAGTTGAAATCAGAAAAAATGGTTATGCAACGGATAATCAAGCTAATGTTCCAGGTGGGTTCTGTGTTGCTGCTCCGGTTTATGATAAAACAGGTAAAATGATTGCTACTATTAGTGCAAGTGTATTAGTTGCTAAAATTACTGATGAATACTTGCAATTATTGATCCAGCGAGTAAAATCTGCTGCAAAAGATGTTTCTACAAGACTGGGTAAAGTATAAATAGAATTATTTGAAAAATTCACTATTGACATTAAATGATGGAAATAGTAAAGTAATAAGTGCCAGCGGTATTGTGAACACAGTTCGTAATGCCGAACAAAACGCGACTAAGTAAATCGCTTTATTTTTTCAGTATTTTCATGAACTTAGTTCATACATGTGAACAAAATACAATTGGGACAAGAGTTATATTTTTTTAATCGCATTCATGAACTTAGTTCATAATGGAGAACTAAACGTGATTGTGATAAAAATTGTCTTTTGGATATTTATTATGAACTTGAACTAGAATGCAAAGCCGGATACGAGGGGGGATTGATTGCAGGATGGAAAAACGTCTAAATCGATTTAAGTCATAGTAATATCGATCGTGACGAAATGCGGTTGAATTATGTTTTTAGCATCGATACTACCAAATCTTATACCCACAGAAAAACAATGTTAATGGAGTTAATAATTGCAATAAATAGTAACTAAGAGGAGGACAAGAATATTATTATGGCAAAACGAAAAATGAAAACAATGGATGGTAATACAGCAGCTGCGTATGTATCATATGCTTTTACCGATGTAGCAGCAATTTATCCTATCACTCCGTCGTCGGATATGGCGGAACATGTAGATGAGTGGTCGGCATTAGGGCGTAAAAATCTATTTGGCAAGCCGGTCCGTGTAATCGAAATGCAATCAGAAGGCGGTGCGGCTGGAACATTGCACGGCTCGCTGCAGGCAGGCGCTTTATCGACAACTTATACGGCATCACAAGGACTCCTATTAATGATTCCCAATATGTACAAAATTGCCGGAGAGCTGTTACCTGCGGTTTTTCATGTCAGCGCTCGGGCACTGGCGGCGAATGCTCTCAGTATTTTTGGCGATCATCAAGATGTTATGGCTACCCGGCAAACCGGATTTGCTCTTTTGGCTTCAGGCAATGTTCAGGCAGCGATGGACTTGGCGGCAGTGTCACATCTATCGGCTATCAAGAGTCGGATACCCTTTCTGCATTTTTTCGATGGGTTCAGGACCAGCCATGAAATCCAGAAAATTGAAGTGTTGGAATATGAAGAATTGGCGGGACTGCTCGATCCCGTTGCAGTCAAGGAATTCCGCGACCGGGCGTTGAGTCCTAATCATCCAGTCGTTCGCGGGACAACTCAAAACCCGGACATTTATTTTCAGACGCGGGAAGCGGTGAATAAGTTTTATCAATTGGTTCCTGATATTGTCGAGAATTATATGGTTGAAATCAATAAGCTCACTGGACGAAACTATCAGCTATTCAACTATTATGGAGCGGAGGATGCCGAACGGGTCATTATTGCCATGGGATCGGCTTGCGACGTTATCCGGGAAACGATCGATTATTTAAATGCAAAGGGAGAAAAGATTGGCTTAGTAGAGGTTCATTTATATCGCCCCTTCGCTATGGACCGTTTTTTGAAAGCCATACCTGCAAGCGCTAAAAAGATTGCTGTTCTGGACAGGACCAAAGAATCAGGAGCATCAGGAGAACCGCTGTATCTTGATATCCGCAATGCGTTCTATGGTCAACCGGAAGCTCCAATCATTGTTGGCGGGCGTTATGGCCTTGGCTCCAAAGATTTCACTCCGGCTCACGTTGCCGCGGTTTATGAACACCTTAAACAGGACAATCCCCGTCATGGGTTTACGGTAGGTATTGTGGATGATATAACCTTTACCTCCCTGCCGGAATATGTGCAAGAACTTGATACGATCCCTGCAGGGACGACTAACTGCAAGTTTTGGGGATTGGGGGCTGATGGAACGGTAAGTGCCAATAAGAGCGCTATCAAAATCATTGGTGACCATACTGAAATGTACTCCCAGGCTTATTTTGCCTATGATTCTAAAAAATCCGGCGGACTTACTGTTTCTCATCTGCGTTTCGGCAAGCGGCCAATACAGTCTTCGTACCTTATCACTCAAGCTGATTTTATTGCCTGTCATAATCAGGCTTATGTCAGACAATATGACTTACTGGCTGGCTTAAAGCGGGGCGGGAAATTCCTTTTGAACTGCCAATGGACACCAGAAGAACTAGAGATAAATCTTCCTTCGCAAATGAAACGGTATATTGCGGCTAACGATATCGAATTTTACACCATAAATGCTGTAGGTATTGCCCGTAAACTAGGTCTGGGCGGTCGGATTAATATGGTGATGCAAGCAGCCTTCTTCAAGGTGGCAAGTATTATTCCGTTGGAAGAGGCTGTACGTTATTTACAGGATGCGGTGGTCGATTCTTATGGTAGACAGGGACAAACTGTCATCGATATGAACTTTTCTGCTATAGAGCAAGGAATTCAGGGTCTAGTTAAGATCAATGTTCCGACGGCATGGAAGGAGGTTGCGGATGAGCCTGCCAGCACCACAGTTGAACTTCCGGAATTCATCAAGAATGTAGTAATTCCCATGAACCGCCAGGAAGGAGACAAACTGCCGGTAAGCACCTTCAATGGGCGTGAAGACGGAGCCTTTCCGCTTGGTGTGTCAGCATATGAAAAACGTGGTATTGCCATCGAGATACCAGAATGGCAGGCAGATAAATGCATTCAATGTAACCAGTGCGCCTTTGTCTGTCCTCATGCCGTTATTCGGCCATTACTGATCGATGAGAGTGAGATGGCTAATGCTCCCGCTGATTTGATCGTAAAAGCAGCAACCGGTTATCCGCAGAAACAATTCCATTTGGCGATTTCTTCTTTGGATTGCACTGGCTGTGGCAACTGTGTTGAAATCTGTCCGGTCAAAGGCAAGGCATTGGAAATGAAACCATTGTCTAGCCGCAATAACGACGACTGGTGGGCTTTTGCCAGCACCATTTCAATCAAATCGCTTGAAGATAAACAGAAATTCACTGTAAAAGGCAGTCAATTCGCGCAACCATTGCAAGAGTTCTCCGGTGCTTGTGCAGGATGCGGCGAGACCCCTTATGCCAAGTTGATTACTCAACTATTCGGTGACAGAATGATGATTTCTAATGCTGCAGGCTGCTCCACTGTATGGGGTGCCAGCGCGCCTGCCATTTCCTACACCACAAATGTCAGTGGTCAGGGACCAGCTTGGGGATTTTCGCTTTTTGAAGATAATGCTGAATATGGCTACGGCATGCATATGGGTGTGACACAGTTGCGCGATACTCTGGCGATTAAGATGGAGGAAGCATTGACCAAAGAAATCGCTTCAGAACTTCGAAACGCCATCGAGGAATGGCTGGCAAAGAAGGAAAAAGCGGAAGGTACTCGGCAGCGGGCTGATCGGTTGACCGCGGCCCTGGAAGCCGCTCAAGGCAGCGATGCTTTGTTGAACGGCATTTATGATCTGCGCGATTTCTTTATCAAACGCTCCCAGTGGATCTTCGGAGGGGATGGTTGGGCTTACGATATCGGCTATGGTGGTCTTGACCATGTATTAGCGTCTGGTGAAGATGTAAATGTGTTGGTTTTTGATACGGAAGTATATTCTAACACTGGCGGACAGTCATCTAAATCCACTCCTACTGCGGCAATTGCCAAGTTTGCCAGCAGTGGCAAAAAGACACGTAAAAAAGATCTTGGTGTTATGGCCATGTCCTATGGCTATGTGTATGTTGCGCAAATTGCTATGGGGGCTGACCGCAATCAGACGATTAAGGCCATTGCTGAAGCCGAAGCCTATCCGGGGCCGTCGTTGATCATTGCTTATGCCCCTTGTGTTAATCACGGCATTAAGGGTGGGATGCGGCAAAGTCAGACCCAGGCAAAACGGGCGGTAGAGGCAGGTTACTGGGCCTTGTATCGCTATAATCCACAACGAAAGGAAATGGGGAAAAACCCCTTCGAACTGGACTCCAAGGAACCGACTGCGAGTTTCCAGGAATTTATCAAAAGTGAAGTGCGATATTCTTCTTTGGCGCGACAATTCCCTGAAACTGCTGAAGAGTTCTTTGTTAAGGCTGAGCGTGATGCTCGTGAGAGATTGGATGTATATAAGAAATTAGCTAAATAATAGGGGGAATAAATTGGATTACCAAGGCAGTTTTAGTAAGAAACTGCTTTGGTAAAGACCATGCACGGCCTTTAGTTCAATAATTAACAGGGAGGACTATTAACTATGATGACAGGTGAACAATACGAAGAAAGTTTGCGTAAGTTGAAATTTAAAGTCTATGTACAAGGGGAATTAGTAGAAAATCCAGTGGATCACCCGATCATTCGCCCATCCATGAACTCGGTCAAAATGACCTATGAACTGGCAGAGGATTCGCAATATGAAGATCTGATGACCGCTAAGTCTCATATGACAGGCAAAAAAGTAAATCGGTTTTGCCATCTGCACCAGAGCAGTGAAGACTTGGTGAAAAAGATCAAAATGCAACGACTTTTAGGACAGAAAACGGCAGCCTGCTTCCAGCGCTGTGTAGGTATGGACGCTATTAATGCCGTGGATAGCACTACTTTTGAAATGGATAAAAAGCTTGGGACTAATTACCATGAGCGTTTTAGTAAGTTTCTATTGAAGATGCAGGAACTAGACTGGACCGTTGATGGCGCGATGACAGATCCAAAGGGGGACCGCAGTTTAGCGCCAAGCAAACAGATTGATCCTGACATGTTTGTTCATGTAGTGGAAAAACGGCCGGAAGGAATTGTAGTACGGGGGGCCAAGGCTCATCAAACCGGCGCTCTAAATTCCCACATGATTTTAGTTATGCCGACCATCGCTATGGGGCCGGATGATTCCGACTACGCTCTTTCTTTCGCTTTGCCGGCGGATGCTGAAGGTGTCTTCTATATCTATGGCCGCCAGTCCTGTGATACTCGAAAACTGGAAAACAACGACTTGGATGTAGGCAACAAACAATTTGGCGGTCATGAAGCCCTCATTGTCTTCGATAATGTATTTATTCCATGGGAAAATGTTTTTATGTGCGGAGAGACGGAATTTGCCGGTATGTTAGTGGAACGGTTTGCTGGCTACCACCGGCAAAGCTACGGCGGCTGTAAAGTCGGAGTCGGTGATGTGCTCATTGGCGCAACGGCATTGGCGGCTGACTACAGTGGCGTTGCCAAGGCATCTCACGTTAAAGACAAGCTTATCGAAATGATCCATCTCAATGAGACACTCTATTCCTGCGGAATCGCTTGTTCGGCCGAAGGACATAAAACCGCTTCAGGTACTTATCTCATTGATTTGCTGTTGGCAAATGTTTGCAAGCAAAACGTAACCCGTTTCCCTTATGAGATAGCCCGCCTAGCGGAAGATATCGCCGGTGGTCTCATGGTGACCATGCCTTCAGAGCATGATTTGAAACATTCAGAAATCGGAAAAGTGGTAGAAAAATATTTCAAGGGCGTCTGCGACGTGCCGACGATAGATCGATTGAGGATCCTACGGTTAATTGAGAACCTTACTCTGGGAACCGCTGCGGTAGGTTATCGCACGGAGTCAATGCATGGAGCCGGTTCGCCGCAGGCCCAGCGTGTCATGATCGCCCGTCAAGGAAATCTGGAAAATAAAAAACAACTGGCTAAAGCGATTGTTGGGATTGAGAAAAAATAACTTCCTAACATTTGAGGATGCTGCAGGTAGAGATAGTGTATATCGCTTCAGTCGAATCCGATAATATGGACGGACATTTTGTGTGACTGGTGGTGATTAGTGTCAAGGATAATGAGTAAACTATCTTGTTCCCCAAAAAGTGCATGAAAATATAATGGGAACATACGAAACCGAAATTAGTATTAAGGTGCAACGAAAGTAAAAAAATGTCTGGAATTAACTTGAAAAACAACACCGGAGAAAGAAAGTTTGAGGGGGATAAAAAATGAGTATTCAACAAGTGTCTGAAAAAATCCCGCAACAGCGTTGGCTAAGAATAATACCTCCAGCTATTCTTGTGTATATTTTTTCTTTTATGGATCGGACAAATCTTGGCATCGCTGTAGCCGGTGGAATGGCTGAGTCAATTGGCATGACCGCTTCGATGGCTGGACTGGCGTCAGGAGTCTTCTTCTTTGGATACCTGCTCTTACAGATCCCTGCCGGCCATTTAGCTGAGCGTGGGAGTGCCAAGAAGTTTATCGCTATTACTATTGCAATATGGGGTGGCTTGTCGGTTGCGACTGGCTTTGTAACTGAAACATGGCAACTAATGGTCTTGCGCTTTCTCCTTGGAGTGTCCGAGGGTGGAGTTTGGCCAGCAATGCTTGTCATGCTCGCCCATTGGTTCCCGCCGGAGGAACGAGCCAGAGCGAATGCCTTTTTCATTATGAATTTAGCCATTGCCTGTGTTATTACTGGTCCGTTATCGGGTTGGATTATTAGCCAGTGGGGATGGAACTACGTTTTCTTTGTTGAGGGTGCATTATCCATTGCATTGATTTTTGTATGGTGGCCAATGATTGCGGATCGACCGGAGAATGCAAAGTGGATATCTGCCGCTGAGCGTGATTATTTGATTAAACGAATGAAGGAAGAACGCGATGCGTTTAAAGGGGAGCGCGGCCCTGTCTCTTATAAGGAAATTTTAGGTGATATCAACTTATGGAAACTAAGTTATATCTATTTTGGTTATCAAGTGGGTATTTATGGTTTTATCATGTGGCTGCCAACCATACTTAAAACTTTGACAAAAGCAGGAATAGCTCAGGTGGGCTATCTATCGGCATTGCCTTACCTCATCGCGATTCCTGGGATGTACGTATTTGCAGCTTGGTCGGACCGCAGCGGGAACCGCAAGCCATATGTAGCTTTTCCGGCAATAGGCATGGCTGTTTGTCTCGTGTTCTCGGTAGTGTTCAAAGAGCAACTATGGATATCTTATGCCTTCCTTTGTGCGCTTGGTTTCTTCTGGCAAGCGTATAATGGCCCATTTTGGACACTTCCCCCTATGTTGTTTCCGCCCGAAGTAGCCGGCGGGGCTCGTGGTATTATTAATGCGCTGGGTAATATGGGTGGTTTTGTAGGGCCTTTCGCAGTTGGTTGGATTGTTACTACTTGGGGAAGTATGGATATGGGAATTTACGTCCTTGCGTTTTTTTTCGTAACAGCATCTATAGTTACTTATACGCTTCCGACACGTTCGAAAATAAGTTCAAAATCATCAAAGGTGAGTTAGAATGCAAATCGTTGATTTTCAACTAAAGATGTTGCCAAATTGATTTAAAACATTGATTGATTTGTGCAAGGCTAGATTAAGATGAATAGCGACACTTCCGTTCAAGGAAGAGGTCAAATGGTGCAGTCTATAAGACTTGCACCATTTGACTAAATATGGGGAGAAATAGATTCAACTGCACTTCTTGTTAGAGACGATGAAAAAATAGTAAAAATTATATTGACAATGAGATGATGAGAAGAGAAAAGCGGTCATATTCGGAGTGATGCATACGCCGAATAGCGACTATCTAAGGAACAATCGCTACCATAATTGAAAAATTATAAATTTTGGAAGAAGGTTATGTTGTGGCAAATGACATTAAAATTAGGACGGTGACCGATAGTATTGAGCTCCAGGAAGTATTTCGGGAGGCCCAGGCAAAGAAAACGCCGGTATCCTTGTACCGCAAGGCAAAAGCAGGGGGAATTGCCCTGGATTTTAGCGAGT
>JAGFZV010000015.1 GCA_017889545.1 Bacillota bacterium | reverse complement strand
TGAGTAAAATGAGGTTATGGAAAACATTGCGTAACTTCTGCAGCCCTTGAATTATTATTTATGTAGTGCTGTTAGCACTATTGATAATATTTTACTTGATGAAATAGCCTTTTTTTTAAAAAACATCCGTGGTGTGCCTAACTATTAAGACATGGCAAATTTACTGTTTTATTAATGGTGATGGGAATGAGCAAAATTTGACTATAGCAAAGAAGACTGACATACGGCTGTCAGTCTTCTTTGCTATAGTGGACTTAGAAAAAAACGGAGGTGCGATGGCGAAGAAATCAGAAGTAATAGGAGGAATTTGGCAAATAGTACGGAAAATAATGCCATGAGGTGAATTTGATGGTGAATTCGGATAAAATGGTTCGTTTGTTAAAAATTATTTCTGTAATTGAACAGCGAAACGGAGCCACATTGCAGGCGCTCATTGATGAATGTGAAGTTTGTGAACGAACCATCTATCGGGATATTGAAGCCCTTTCAATGGGCGGAATGCCTATTCATTTTAATTTCATTGAACAGTTCGCACGTGAAATAATTTTGACTAGGGGTGAGATGATTGAAAACGGTGCTTGACAGATATAGAGGGTGCTTAGTTGGTTTGGCCATCGGCGATGCGTTGGGAACCACGATTGAATTTAAAGGCCCTGGTTCTTTTGAACCCATTACTGATATCGTTGGCGGCGGCCCTTTTCGCTTAAAAGCAGGGCAATGGACCGACGATACCTCGATGGCTCTTTGTTTAGCGGAAAGTTTGTTGGAATGTCACGGGTTTAATCCAAGTGACCAAATGGATCGCTATGTGAAGTGGTATCGCGAAGGATACCTGAGTAGCACAGGAACGTGTTTTGATATTGGCAACGCAACTCGTTCTGCACTGGAAAGATACATTGTGGCTAAAGAACCGTTTAGTGGTACGGTCAATGCAAATTCAGCAGGCAATGGTTCCATTATGCGGTTGGCGCCTGTGCCATTATACTATGCAAAGGATCCGGCTTTAGCCATGAAATATTGTTGTGAAAGTTCTCTGACAACACACGGAGCTTTAGAGTGTATGGATGCCTGTAAATACTTAGGGAGTCTAATTATTGGCGCGATACAGGGCAGGGATAAAGAAACAATATTAAACCCACTGTTCCATCCGATTGACGGTTATTGGGAGAAGGATGTTTTATGCGACAAAATTTTGGCAATTGCAAAAGGCTCATTTAAAAGGAAAAATCCGCCGGCAATTAAAGGAACCGGTTACGTAGTTGATTCTCTGGAAGCGGCGCTTTGGGCATTTTATTCTTCTATCTCATTTGAAGAAGGTTTGTTGTTAGCCGTGAATCTCGGCGATGATGCTGATACAACCGGAGCAGTATATGGGCAATTAGCGGGGGCGTTTTATGGCGAAAGCGCACTTCCTGGAAAGTGGGTAAAAAAACTTTATGACCAGTCGGTAATTGAAAGTTTAGCAGAAAATATTTATCGGCAATCTTTCATTGTTGCGGGATAGAGAAAACAATTGCTCATGCGCCGTGATAATGGATGCTGGAAGATTTAATTTGCAAAGTACGAGCAAACTATAAAAGCAATTTATAAACCTTTATACATTCAATCAATGCCTGAAAAAACAATATGGTTCAGCAATTGAATAGTGTTCGCTAAGTGATTTAGGGGGGATATCAATGAATACTCAGGATGAGATTTACTTTAACGAATTATCAAAGCGCAGAGCGGTACTTGCTAACGCTCTTGACGACCCCGCTTTGCGTGGTGTGAAGAACAGTGTTGTCGAGAAGTACTCTGACCAAGCACATTTTATTTATGAGTTGCTTCAAAACGCTGATGATGCAAAAGCAACATCGGCTCGATTTGTTTTGTACAAAGATAAATTAATCTTTGCGCATGATGGAACACGGCGATTTTCTGTATCCAATCCGGCAAATGAAGCAGAAGATTCTGTAAACGACGAGTTAGGCGACATCAATGCAATAACTTCAATTGCCAACTCAAACAAACGTGAAGCAGCAATAGGTAAATTTGGTGTCGGATTTAAGTCGGTTTTTCAATACACTTCAACACCACACATTTATGACCCAAATATCTATTTTAAAATAGAGCGGTTTATCGTTCCCCGAAAGATTAATGAAGATTTTTCTGGTAGAAAAGCAGACGAAACTCTATTTGTTTTCCCGTTTGACCACACAGATAGGGATGCGGCGGAGGCATACGAGGATATTTCAGAGAAACTTCGTTCATTGGATTATCCGCTTTTGTTTCTGTCATCCCTTGAAAATATTTCACTCGAAATATTAGGTGCATTAGGATTATACGGTAAATCCGTAATGCAAAAGCAGCAATTCGGCAACACAGATGCGGAGTGTATTTGTCTTACGCAAAATGACGGCAATGAATTCTATGACAATAAGTTGTGGTTGTTTTCACGCAAAGACGGGAATGGACGTAAATATTCAGTTGGTTTTTTTCTTGATGAAAAAGAAAATCTAACTGCCAAACAACATTCTGCCTTTTGCTTTTTCCCAACAAAAGAGGTAACTGGTCTAAACTTCATTATTCACGCACCGTTCCTACTTACTGACAGTCGTGAGGGCATTCGAGCGGGTGTTCCGTATAATAAAGATATGATTGAGTTGTTGGCGTCTTTGGCAGCGGACAGTATTGTTTATCTTAGAGATATTGGTCAAGATAAGAGGCATCCATTTATTACAGATGAGATATTTGACATTATTCCTTACGACGAAAAAACGTTTGGTGATGTGAATGACAAAAGGAAAATTTCATTCAAGCCATTTTATACAGCTATTCTGGAAAAGATGACTGACGAGGAGTTGTTACCAGCATCGCATGGATTTATATCAATGCAAAATGCATATTGGGCGTTCGTTCCTCAAATTGCAGAGGTGTTTTCGAATAAGCAGTTAGCCACATTGTGCGGAAATAAGGATGCCAAGTGGGTGTTTACATCTTTTGGCCGCCAGGAAACTTTACGTAAGAACAAAGCCCTTACTGACTATATTGATACGATTTCCAATACTTGGTTGGATGAGGACGATATTCTAAAAGGTTGGTCTTATCAAGACGGAACTTCTAAAAGTGGTGTTTCATCGGCGTTTATTGAAGAGCAGACTATCGAATGGTTGCACAGCTTTTACAAATGGGTTTCTGATACGAATGCCCGGACAAAATTAATAAAGACTAAACCGATTTTTCTTAATCAAGACAGAAAAGCTGTTGCTGCCTTTGATGATAATGGACAAACCATACTGTTTTTTCCTTCTGAAGATGTCAGCGGCTATGAAACTTTTAATACATCTCTATTAGATAATGAAGATACGGTTGAGTTCATTCGTGGTCTCGGTATTAAGGAGCCTTCGCTTCGGGATGAGATTTACAATATTATTCTGCCGCAATATGAAGATGGTATAGAAATTGATACGGATCCGCATTTTCGGAAGTTTTTTAAATATTACAAAGAATGTCCGCAGTCAGAAGTCGAAGACTACATAGATTTAATTAAAGATTGCGAATTTGTTAGCTATCATTCTGCTGAAGATGATACGGTTTATCGTGGGAAAGCGAGTGAACTCTATTGGCCTACGGAAGACTTGAAAAAATACTTTGATTTGAAGAGAGATACCCGATTTGTTGATTTAGATCAGTATATTTCCCTTATTGATAAGAAAGACATTACCTATTTGGAGAGTTTTCTGACCAAATTGGGCGTAAACAAAGAACCGATCATCATCGAACGTAATTTAACTGAGGAACAAGCATATATTCTTAAACCGCGATATGAATGGAATCAGCCAGCGTCTTACAATATGGATACACGGCAATGGACAGACCACTATATTGATGGATGTGAGCAAGTAATTAAGCATGTGACATTCGAAACATCTGTTGCCCTTTGGAATCAATTGTTGAAGATAATAGCTTCTAATTGTTTGCACTGGATACCCTTCGAGTGGATAATATGCGGAACTTACAAATATTTCTACCGTACTGATCAGAGTGAATCGTTTGAATCGTTTGAGGCACGGCGATTACGAACAAAACCGTGGCTATTGAACATTCATGATGAATTTATTTCCGCAGACAATTTGACTTTGCAAACGCTTTCCCAGCAATATGAGACTACGAGTGACGAAGCTAAAAAATTACTCAAATTTTTGGGTATTGAGGACGAAACCGAAGAAGGTGAGGATGATGACAATTTAACCGACGAGCAACGGGCAAAGATTGAATTTGCTGATACCTATGCGGATGTGCCGCCGGAAGTGCTGGCTAGGGCTGCCGAAGAATATCGGGCCCAAAAATGTGCGGGCAACTCTCGTATTGATGATGACGATAGTTATGATATGCTGGACGATGAAGCTACCACCGTCAACCCATCTGTTTCTCGCGTAGCAAAGGAAATCTCCAAAAGAGCAGTTTCTGCAGGCAAGCAGAAGAAAGATAATTCAACTGTTGACAAAGAAAATACATCTGTTGCCGACGAAGATGATTATTCGAAGCCATCAGTTGATTTCAATAAGAAAATTGAACAAGCTAAAGAACGAAGTGAACGGGAAATTAGAGAAATTGCCCGACTTGAAGATTTAACTCAACAGGCTCTCAATGCAGATAAGTATTCTTACGGATGGTTTAAGGCTTTACTTGAACTGGAAACGTTGAACAGTGGCGAAAACAACGCTGGCAGCAGGGAGATTTCCATATCATTCTCAAGCGTGGAGCGCGAAGAAGGTACCTCACGAACCCTTATATTGAAACATCCAAGCCGTTACATTCCGCAATCGATGGAAGATTTAGCAGATATTCCGCTTGAACTGCATTTTGCCAGTCAGCCGATGCTAAAGGTTGCAGTTGAGGTAGTTAATGTGAAATCGTACACATTAAGAGCGAAGCTGCGAACAAATGCGCAGATTGACGGAGTTGATTTATCGCTTGTCACCGAAGCGAGAATCAATGCGAAAAATCCCGTTTTCTTAATGGAAGAGCTGCGAAAAGCATTTAATGAGCTTGATTTTGATAATGACTACGATATGAAGAGCAACCTATGCGAAAATATCGAGTTTGTTTTCGGTCCCCCTGGTACTGGAAAAACAACGCACTTGTCGAAAGATGTCATTCTTCCTATTATGCAAAAAACCGACAAATTCAAGGTTCTTGTCTTGACGCCGACAAACAAAGCGGCGGATGTTCTTGTGCGCCGTCTTATGGAAAGCGTGGGGGCAGATTGTAATTATACAGAATGGCTTGTGCGTTTCGGGGCAACAAACGACAGAATCATTGAACAGAGCGGAGTTTTTCGTGATAAGACTTTCGATATTCGTACTTTATCAAAAAATGTAACTGTTACGACAATTGCTCGCTTTCCCTATGATTATTTCCTGCCCGACGAAAGCACGAGACTTCATCTGAGTGCGCTAAAGTGGGACTATATCATCATTGACGAAGCTTCTATGATTCCGTTGGTCAACATCGTTTTCCCACTTTACAAAAAGACACCTGAGAAGTTTATCATTGCAGGAGATCCTTTCCAAATAGAACCAATCACTACTGTAGACATTTGGAAAAATGAAAACATCTATACTATGGTGGAACTCAAGTCGTTTAGCGCGCCCACAACGGTGCCTCATCCATATAAGGTCGAACTTCTGACAACTCAATACAGGAGCATACCGGAAATTGGAGAGGTATTTAGCCGGTTTGCTTACGGCGGGGTATTGAAGCACGATCGTACTCCTGAAAGTCAACGCCAGCTATCAATCGGTGATTTTATTGATGTTGAACCTTTAAACATCATCAAGTTCCCTGTTAGTAAATATGAGAGTATTTACCGGCCTAAGCGATTACAGAGCAAAAGCAACTACCAGGTATATTCCGCCCTATTTGCCTTTGAATTTGTGAAGTATTTATCTTCGATTATCGACCTGGCGAAAGGAGATGAGTTGTTCCGTATCGGGCTCATAGCACCTTATCGGGCGCAGTCAGACTTGATTGATAAGTTGATGACAGCATCTACCTTCCCCCCAAATATTGACATTCAGGTTGGCACAATACATGGCTTTCAAGGTGACGAGTGTGACATCATCATCGCATTATTTAACCCGCCTCCGTTTATCTCGGCTTCAAAGGAAATGTTCCTCAATAAACTTAATATCATAAACGTTTCCATCAGCCGTGCTCGAGATTACTTGTTTGTGATTATGCCTGACGACGCTACCGAAAACGTGGGCAAACTGACGTTGATTAAAAAGGTTGAAAAGCTGTGCAAAGAACAGCCTGACTGGACTGAACAGCAGTCTCCTTCAATTGAAGAGTTGATTTTCGGGAGCAAGAGCTATCTTGAAGATAACTCGTTCTCAACAAGCCACCAGTTGGTAAACGTGTATGGGAAACCTGAAAAGCGGTACGAAGTCAGAAGCGAAGATAACGCAGTCGATGTGCAAATTCACGAGTAACTTTGAGAGAGCGCGACTTATAATCGTGAAACTTGCACCTTAAAAAGGTGATGAGGTGATTGTTGTGCAATACGTTTGGTATGCCTGTTATGGATCAAATTTGTGTCGAGAGAGATTTTTATGTTACATAATTGGCAAGCAATTTGCTGGCAATGGTAAGAAATACAAAGGCTGTCGCAATCATGCCTATCCAGTTGATGATCAACCATTCATTTTTTCGCATCCGCTATATTTTGCTCATCATTCATCAAGTTGGCAAGGTGGTGGTGTCGCTTTTATCGATCACACGCCAGTTCAGTCAGAGACTACATTAGGTCGTCTTTACAAGATTACAGAGGAACAGTTTTGTGATGTCGCGGGGCAGGAGAATGGCAAAGCTACTATGGATATTGATTGGGATATTCTGAACACAACAAAATCATTTGAAATTGAAACCGGGTGGTATGGGCGAGTTCTTTACCTTGGACGTAAAGACAATCTTCCCATCGTTACTGTAACAGCGAAGAGAAAGATGGAAGAAATGCCGTTGAATAAACCGTCACAGCAGTATATAGATACAATAGTTGCTGGCCTAATTGAAACTCATGGCTTATCAGCGCAAGAAGCTTGCAATTATTTGGAGAATAGATTTCCTGTTGGTTGAGACCGGCACCGGGAGTTAAAAAAACCTATTGTCAATTCTGTTTCTTACTTCTTTATGGTTGTAGGGCAATGCGAAATTTAAAAAATAAGGGTAACCCGGTAGATAGGCGAATTTCGGAAAGATGACAGTATCACTTTTGCCAAAAATATTAAAATGATCATGGCGAAGGAACCCTTACAAATGTTTATGAAAAAGAACAATATAAAGGGAATCTTCTTCCAAAAATAGAATACGATAAAAAAGACCGTTTTTTTGTGAACATGAGTATTCTGTTATGATGTTTGTACGGCGATATAGGATTTTTTTTGTATATCTATGCTAGAAAAGGAAAATTTACTTTTCCTAGAATTATGAAAACCTATATTTTCTTTTGGGTAAATGCAAAGTCAATAAGAGCAGGTGACAGTGTATTGGATGAATTCAACCATAAATTGCAACAAGCAATTAAAGCTGTTATGGAACGACGGCATCGTCTTATTATTGCTGCAACGGCGTCTAAGCTCCTCGATTGAGGCGATTTATTTGTCTCTGAAGCGCCGCCGAGAACGATTGCAAGTATTGCTGGATAAGACAATGGAAGAACGGAAAAGAATGATTGCCGCAATGGAAAATGGGAATTTTGACGATTATGAAGATATGTCGTATCAAGAGCAGGAAAATGCAGAGGACCTGGCTGAGTCTGCTACGGGTAGCTTGGATATCGATGAATTGAGGACGGAAATTCAAGTGTTGGAGGCGCTTATTCTACAGGCTGAAATGCTTAAGTATTCAACTGTTGAGAGAAAATATGAAGAACTGGAAAAAACGATTTTCAGCCCGGATGGATTGCTGCATAGAGGGGAAAAATTTTTAATCTTTACGGAATCAGTCGATACTTTACTATATCTGGAAGAAAAGCTCCGAGTCAGGATATCCGGCATTGCTAAAATAACGGGAATATATTCAATTGATGAACGTCGCAGACAGGTAGAGTTGTTTCAAAACCAATATTCCATTATGCTGGCTACAGATGCTGGGGGTGAATCGATTAATCTGCAGTTTTGTAATCAAATGATTAATTATGATATTCCTTGGAATCCAAATAAATTGGAGTAGCGAATGGGACGGATTCATCGCATCGGGCAGCGGAATGAGGTGTTTGTTTTTAACCTTGTTGCGGCTAATACGCGGGAAGGCGATGTCATGTTGCGGTTATTAACCAAGTTAGAGCAAATGCGCGAAGACTTGGGGGCAGACTCAGTGTATGATTTCATCGGGGAGGTCCTGGAGGATCGCTATTACGATTTGCCGTCGTTTATGCAGCAAGCAATCTTAAATCGGGAGACACTGGACGATATTATTGCTGGCATGGAAAAAACATTGTCTGAGGAACACAAACGACTATTGCAGATCTATCATACGGAAAATCTGGCCAATGACGCTTTGGAATTGACTGGTCTGCGGAAAGAACAGCATGAATTGATGGTTAAGCATATCCCGACACGCTGTTATGCAGAATTTTGCAAAACAATTTTTGAACACAAGCGCATACGGTTTTATGAAGCCAAGGAGGAACGGATTGTACGTATTGAACGCATGCCAAAGTTTATTCGCGATTTTGCCCGGAAGAATAAAATTATTCTCAAGGATAGCGCGGAATCGTATAAATTTACTGGATATGCGGAACAGGAGTCTGAAAACGTTGACCTTGTTGACCAGGATCACGCGTTGTATAAATTAGGTCTGGAATTGGCTAGAGTAGAAACGGAAAAATTTGCTTTTCAACGGTATATGGTTAAATATCCATGCAAGGAAATTTTAGATGTATCGATTTACAAGCTAATTGTCATTGATGGAACCGGCAAAGAACTGAGCAATGAATTGATCTATGTGGCACAACGCGGCAACGGTGAGCTGGTTGTGTTGGACAATTATTGGCTGTTTCAGTTTGATTTTGCAGACGAAATAGCATTAGTGAGTGAAAAGGCTGATACGGTGGTTCTGCCTTACGTCTACAAAGTAGCTGCTGAATTGCGCACTAAGCTTAAAACGAAACGCGAGAAACAATTGGAAAAGGTGAGTGGGTATCTGACAAAAACTTTTCAGCTGCAATATAATGATGTGATCGATAAACTTTTCGCTTATCAACAGGACAATCAGGGGAACCGGAATAGCATTTTGATCAATCAGATGAACGCTAAATTGATCGATATTGAAATTCGAAAAGAAGAACGGTTGTCTGAAGTGGAAAGACAGCGAAATGTTGTTATGAAGCCGCCAAAACGAATTGCGCAATTGGAATTGTTGCCAAATGGCTTGGCAAGCAGAGTTTTTCCAGAAGATCATAAGGGTTTTGTGGAGCACTATGAACGTCAGCATGGACGTTCGAACTTTAAAGTATTTGCTGCATTTGCTCTGGTCGATTATTATAGCGAACGATACAATGGTGAGCCAAGGTTTATTATTGTCCAAGAGAAAAAGGATTTATTATATTCTCGGGAATATTATGAGGACTTGCGTAATATTCTGGACTATACATATATCTATTACATCGATAAATCGGGGATGGTTACCGAATACTCGATAAAAGATCATTGGATGATGCTTTTTCAATAATGACAATTTTAAATAAGGCAGGGATGAGATTATGAATACCGTTGCTGAGGTTGTAAATCCACTGCAAAAAAAATTCAAGGATTCTTTACTTCCGGAAGCGGTTCGTATTTATACGCCCTTTTCACAGAAACAGCCTGTTGCTAAGTTGCCGATGGCGGCTGAGACCAAGAAGTTTATCGAACAATATGAACCAAAAGCAATGTCTGATGGATTATTTCTGCATCAATATCGGTTGTTGGACGCTTATTGCCAAGGAGCAGACAATTTTATTTTGACAAGTTCCACAGGTTCGGGAAAAAGTCTTTGCTTTTGGACCTGGATTATGGATACTTTGTTGAAAAAGCCGGTTGCCACGGCATTGCTTTGTTTTCCTACCCAAGCCTTGATGTGGAGTCAAGCGGAACGATTAGCTAGAGTGTCACGACAAGATAGTTTGATATTGCGGGATAAAAAGACCGATATTGCTTATGCCGGTGCAGTTGCGGCAGGAAAGAACGAGATTGCCTGGACAATATGGAAGGGTGTTGGCTCTGGTTATACTCAGGATTATTGTATGATTGACCATGAAAAATCATCGGAGTTTCAGCGGGCACGCATCCGTCTGGCCACACTGGATAAGGCACATTGGAGCTTGATTAAAGGCCACCCTGATTTTACCAAAAATCTAGAATGTCTAGTTTTAGACGAAGCACACCAATATGATGGTATTTTTGGAGCCAATGTGGCTTACTTTTTAAAGCGTATTTACGTGGCAAAGGCCAGCGCAAGTAGAAAACGGCCCGGAATTTTTCTTGCTTCAGCGACTTTGGCGGATGCCCCTTCTTTTGCTGCAAAACTCATTTCACTGCCGGAGGGGCAGATACATCATGAACAAGATGCTGCTCAGGCTGAGATCACTCCGATAAAAGCAGCTGAGGTAGAAACAGTTCTTGCCCAGCCGCCTAAAGACGGTTTACTGCGGGTGGCAATGTTTGTGGATAGTTTGATCAATGAATCTCATTTTGCCGAAATCGTCGAAGAGGAAAAATTGTTAGGAAACAATCTGAATCTGCTTTACTTTGCCGATGCCAAATTTGGCAGTCGAATTACCAAAAAGGATTTGGACCGGTGCAAAAATAGCAGATGTGCATATGTATATGATGCCGACCTGCCGCCGCAAAAACGGCGGGAAGTAGAAAATCGTTTTAACAAGGGCTTGATTAAAGGAGCAACCTTGATTGCAACCAGTGCACTAGAAATGGGCGTGGACATTGAAAATTTGGATATTTGTTTATTGCAATCGGTTCCTGCCAAACGGGCAGATTTACTGCAGCGTATCGGACGAGTAGGCAGGAGATGGAATAAGCCAGGATTGGTTTTGATTAGTCTGGGATCTTCGCCGTTGGATCGTTATATTGCTGCTAATCCAGCGGATGCTTTTCACTTTGATCATGCGCGGAGCATTCCCATACCGATGGACTTGGAAATTATCAGGCTCAGAAATATCGCCGCTGTCCAAGATGAACTTTGGAAAACAGGGCGACACCTGCATAGCCCTTATTGTGAAAAATGGAATATGTATCAGCAACAACTTCAAGTTTACTTTGGCGAGGCGCTAAATAAGTCTGAAGTGAAAGAAAAACTGCAGCAACAGTATGGCTCATTAATTGATTTATCCGATCACAAATGGACCCATAATGGTTTTCGTGCTAGTGCATCCCAAGGGAAGATTCCTTTACGGATCCAAAATACCGACAATGATGATGTTGCCTGGATCGAAGATATCAATGTATTTCGTGATGCCCATCCCGAAGCAGTGTACTTAGATGACAGAGGACGTCGATGGCGTGTGGTGGAATATGATGGGAAATGGAAAGAAGCAATTTGGGAGCATCCTGACAGCGAATTTGTTTTGGCTAAGTATTTAAAAAGCATCGATGTAGTTTATGTGCGAGAAGAACCCGAACAGGTTGCTACCCGAGGAATTTGGGAAGAAAGCATCAATCCCTATCAGTTGTTTGCTGATCCGCCCAAAGGGGTTGTTTTTCCCAAAGAAGGTGAACTCGAATATGGTATATGGGAATATTCTCGAAAGTTTAATGGTTATAGGCAGATTTCTTTCTCGGGAAAGAAAACCAAAAAAGTCTCTTTATCTGATGTGAGTGCCCGTTTTAAAGAAGCTGTGAACATGGGAGAAAATTTTCCGTTCTTGTTTCCACTTACTTATCGTACCTATGGGTGGTCATGGGATTTTGGAATTGCGATGGCTAGCGAGTGCGGTCAAAAATTTCTAGAAGATATAAACAACTTGGTTGGAGGCATTTTAGAACCGTTTATCGCTGATTCTATTCAATCGAGTTCAAAGGATTTGCAAGTAGATGTTTCATTAGTCAATGGGAAAATTCAAATCGTGGATGCTACTCCAGGCGGCAATGGATTGTCTGAGGGGCTGCTCAGGGTTGGCGGTATCCCGTTAGCATTGCAAAATTGCATAGATGTTCTTACACAATTCACCAGAGATAAGAACCAAGAGAGATACAGAAGTTATGTGATCAATCTCTGCCAAGAGGAGGCGACACATGATGCAGGAGAAATTATCAAAATCATCCATAAGCTGCAGAGCTATTGGAACGGGTAAGTTGTTGGCATATTTGCGGGGTGATTTGCAAAAAACGGTAAAATCAATCGACATTATTGGTCCATGGTTGGATGGTTTTGTTGCTCGTGAGCTAACAGCATGCTTGCGCAAGTCAGTCCGATTGCGCTGCTTAGTTCGTGTTGTGGAGCAAAATGAGTTAGCGAGTGATGTAACCTATCAAGCATTGCAAGAGTTAGTATTGGTTTTTCCTGATATGGAAGCTCGTTCATTAGAAGGTCTTCATGCCAAGGTAATTGTAGTAGATGAAGAAATCGTATATTTGGGCAGCACAAATTGGTACCGTTATAGTTTGGAACAGGCCAAGGAAATCACTGTTCGTATGGCTGTAGCGGAAGTGATGGGACTACCAAAACTAATAGAAGATTATTGGCAAAAGGGGCAAGTGATAGATGTTACGGTGGTGCCGGAGGAAAAGAACCCTGACGCAAATGCTGGATCAGCATTTGCCAGTGGGGCTGATAAAATCAAGCGACCCGCGTCGAAACAGAAAAGCGAAATGCATGCGGCAGAAATAAATCATGAAGTGTTGGATCCAATTGCATTAAAAGTGTTGCAGGCCAATCCCAAGGCATATGTGAAAATGAAGAAGCGATAAAATTACAGCAGATTATAATAACCCTAAGACGAATTCGGTTATTGTCTAGATTAGAGGGATAAAGCTTTTCATCACAGTTGACTCAAAAGGGGAGTGAAGAGAGATGCTAGAGGTTAGTTGTTACGACTTGGTTAAACGGATTCAAGCGCTGGAAGACAAAAGGTATCGTGGCAAAGTGGTTAAAATTGCAATACAAGCAACAAAACAAAATTCTACTAAAACCGATTTATATTATTTGATTTCAAATAAAATCAAAATCGATGGCTTTCGAGAACCAATGGATGCGCCAACATTGCCGATCAAGATCACGCAGTTGATTGAAGCGAAAGCATTGTTATGCGATGAAGTGGTAAAAACTTGGGCTGAGCAAAATGAAGAGCTTTCTAATTATGTTAATCAGATACTAACTGAAGAAATTGACTGGCAAGATATAGAACAAGCTATTGAAGAAGAAAGCAATTCCATATTAGAAAATATCATACAAAAATTTGAAAGCAAGTTTGAACCTAATTTGAATTTTGATCTAGAGGATATTCGTTTGATGGTCTGCTTTCACATAGCTCAACAAAGCGAGGCGTTATCGGTAGAAGACATGGATGACCTGGATGGCCTGGATGACCTGGATGAAACGATAGAGCAAGCGTTGCAAGAAAAAGAATTGTCACATGGGGATGAAACGGGAGGCTCACCCCCTGAAATGGCTAGTCTTGTATTTCAACAATTATTGCAGGAAATTGAAAAGATACCTCCTGAGGCTTTAGATTGGGATGATCTTGATGCTTTCTTTTCTGCTGCTGCCAAGGTTCGCAAGCAAAAACAGCTATATATTTTGCAGCAGCGTCTGCAACGAAGAAATGAAGTCGAGCAATTATTAGAATCCGTTGTTTTTGATGTAATTGAAGAAATTGAATTTCACGAGATCACATTGCCAACTGCCGATATGCTTTCGACATTATCAAACGATGATTACAACGATATTAGCAAGAAATTGCTTTCGTTGCATGAAATTCTTAAGCACCACCGCGAAGTTCAAAATATTGTTGCAAAAAAAATGAGCGAGGAAAAAGAAAAACGGCAGCGACTTAGTGAGATTGAAGCTCAAATTGACAGTATCAAATCTAGTCTTGCTGTATTTATACCGATAGCCACCGAAAATTGTGAAGAATTTGCGCAAACCGGTAATGAAAGCTTTGTTTCGAATGTTCACGAACCAGATGAAAGTATTCCTGTTACTTCAGCATTGGAAGAGGATATTACATTTCAGGATGCATTAAATAATATAACTATTGAGTTGCCAGAAAATATCATTGACCAAAGCGAATCTAATGATTTAGATCAGCCGCTTGAAGAAGAATTGTTAGGCGAAATTGTGCTCACCCCTAAAAAGATGCAAGAGGAAGAAAATAAAATCGCGTTCGATGAAACAGAAGTTTCGGGGACTAACCCAATTAATACACAGGAAATTGCAAAGCAAGAAGAAAACTTAAATTTAGAAAAAATGGAAGATCTGTTTTGGCAATTAATACAAAAGCAAGATTTTGCCGTGGCCTATTGGTTATCTCTTTCTTTGAAAACAAATTATATCGATCGTTCAGTTGACCCGTTGGTAGTCGCCGCTCTATATGGATCTGGCATTTTAACGCAACAAAACCAAGGATTAGTTCATGATCTATTAGACATTACACACCGCACTTCAACAACCGATGCAAATGAATATCAAGAAATCCTGATGTTAGCAGTTGCCATCCGTTGCTCATTAATTGCGCCTGAGTCTGGAATGTTGGCGTGGATTCAAACACCCAGCTTGTTACCGTTTACACATGATTTGGTCCAAACCATTAAAAATTTTGCTTCAAGAGTCCGAGGTTTGCGTGAAGAAGATTTTCTTGGCGCTGCTGGCATTGGTGAACAAGATATGGTCATAAAAGATATTGTGAAGGATATACAGGCTTGGCTGGAACAGTCACATTCAAAAAAATTGGCCATAAAACGTTGTAGTGACGTGTGGAGTGAATTGCTTGGTCATCAAGGCAAATTACAGGTATTATTAAACAAAGCTATTATGGATGATAGGTCATCTATTCCAGATGTGCGTCGAGAAATTTCGCTATGGAAAGAAGCCCATCATGTGGATGCAATTGTGGATGCAATTGATGCAAAGAAAAGTTTTAAAAAGCGGTCGCTTATAATGGGGAAACCGAGAGAACAGTTGCTGAGGACGATTCGTGAAGCAATCATGCGAATTGAACACTGGTGCGATTTGGTGGAGAGAGAACAAAAAAGGCTTGAAACAGGCCGTGATTGGGTGGTTGAACAGATCAGTGAATTGCGAAAAGATTTTGAAGCAAAGGCGCCAGATATATTAAATTCATTGAAAGAAGTTGTTGACGGTGGGGAGCAAGGGTTAACACAAGCAACCGAGTGCTTGCAAATGTCTATTGCTTCATGCTGCAGGATGCTTGGAATGAAAAATGTCAACTCAGATGCTTTTTTTTCAGTGGATGCCAGCAACACAACAGAGGATTTGTTCAGCGAATTGCGTCAGCGGCTATATTATTTATATGAATTAGACCTGAATGATCAAGGAGAGGCATCGTTAGAGCAAAATAAGAAAATTGCTTCCATCATTTTAGCCAACTCAAACAGAAATGTACAAGAAGCTATAATTGGGTGGATGGATAGCAAAGATTTTCGTTTTATTGATTCCTTATTACGACTTATTCCGGAAGATGCTGAGATAGTGACACAGGTTGAAGCTCGTAAAGCCGGATGTAATGCGCTCTTATTGGCTGAAGTTACATCGACTGAACAAGATATTGAACAAGCCACGGTTGATGGGATCATTAGTGAAGAACGTAATGACTATTTTGCGATTGTGGAAGCGCACCGGGAATCCAGCAACCTTAATTTTGCGAAAGCTATGTCTGAGTTGCGAAAGGTAAAGGATTGTTTAGAAGCAGACAGAAATCGACGAATTAACGAATTAAATGGGGAATGGATCAGTTTAAAGTTACAAATTGACAATTTGCAAATGGGAATTAACTTACAAAAGCGAATTGTGGATTTTGTAGAAAACTCTTTAAAGCGTCGAGATACAAGGACTGTGCAGGAATGTTTTGATCGATTAACAGAATTGATTGAAACGGGCAAAGAAATAGATGAAACGAGTTTCTCTTTTTTGCATGAACCCGATGACGTTACCTTGAAAGATTTTCTTGACCAATTAGGTCTGATTACTGAGGAACTGAGTACTAGTGGCTTTTCTAAATTAATCAGCGCAATTCGCCAAGAACGCAGTTGGCTAGGCATGAATTTTTCTCAAATACCAAAACCCCTTAGGGATGGAGCGTTGCGGGGCATAGAATCATGGCGAATTCTCAAGGGCGATGGTGTTGGAGGTCGAAATACGAACCGGTTGATCCGGGATATTGTAAGTTATTTGGGATTTAATGTTTTGCCAGGAGAGGATAAGGAAATAGTCAGTACCGTTCAAAAAGGCGATCATTGGCTGCACACACAAGTCAAAATGTCAGCAGGAGGCCATTCGCCTGTTCCCCAATTCGGTACTTATCAAAAGGAATATGTTGATGTTATTTGTTTATGGGAAAGACCGAGTGCCGATACTATTACGGGATGGTTGAGAGATCTGCGCCTTGACAATCATAATGTAATAGTCTTTTATCTGGGACGACTCAAAATTAGAGCTCGTGGTCAATTACGCCACGCGAGTCGGGAAAGAAGCTTGGCAATTGCGGTATTAGACGAAAGTTTGTTAGCGTTTCTATTGGATAAAAGAAATCGATTGTCTCAATTCTTCCGTTGTACTCTGCCTTTTGCGACGTTAAACCCGTATACTCCTTTTCAAGCTGGAGATGTCCCGCCAGAGATGTTTTTTGGGCGTAGAGAAATGGCCAAAAGCTTACAACGGCCTGAAGGAAGTTGCCTATTGTATGGTGGACGCCAATTAGGAAAATCGGCGCTGCTTAGACATGTTCAACGTGAATTTCATAGTCCCGGCATGGAGCAGTATGCCTATGTGGAGGATATAAAGTTGCTTGGAGACCCCAAAACCAACTTGGACACAGAGTTGCTTTGGGTCAAAATATGGGATTCTTTTGTGCGTTTTGAATTGCTGGAAACTACGAATATGCGTCCGAGCAACATCGAAGAATTGATCAATACGATTCGTGCTAGAATGGATAACGCCCGCAATGCCAGAATTCTATTGTTGTTTGATGAGGCAGATAATTTTCTTGATGCTGATCGTCGATCTAATTACAAAGTGGTAGATCAATTACGTATTTTGACGCAAGAAATGGGACATCGTTTCAAAGTTGTTTTTGCTGGGTTGCATAGTGTTCAACGTTTCCAAAGCGATGGCAATCAGCCTTTAGCCCATTTTGGAGCGCCGATTTGTGTTGGACCATTAGAACCAGATGCGGCACAGCAATTGATCAAAAAACCCTTTGAAAGTTTAGGGTTTTGCTTTAAGGATCCTTCTGTTATTTTAAATATCCTTTCGTATACGAATTATCATCCGGGATTAATCCAATTATTTTGCCAGCAATTGTTGAAACGGATGAATAGCTCACGGTTGGGCAAAGATGAGCCACCTTATGTAATTGATCGTTTAGAAGTCGAAGCAGTGTACAGGGTGCCGGAGTTAAGAGAACGATTTAAGGAACGGTTTGATTGGACATTAGCATTGGACAAAAGGTACCAGGCTATTGCTTGGAGCATGATCCATGATCAATTTGAATCGGGTGCCAATTTTGCCAACACGTATTCAACAGCTCAAGTTTTGGGGTTAGTCCGGTACTGGTGGCGGTCTGCTTTTGAAAGTGTACCGATTGATGAATTCCGAGGCCTTATGGACGAGATGTGCGGACTGGGAGTCTTGCTGAAAAACAGTGATGGCTATTATCGTTTGAGAAGTCCCAATGTTGTTCGTATGATGGGCAAAAAGGACGATATCGAACTGCGCTTATTGGAACTCGATTCATTAAAGTTGCAAAATGATTACCTGAGTGCCGATGGACTTCATGCTCCTGTTGATTGCGTTGGGAAACAGTATAGTCCTTTTACCCAAGCGCAAGAACGATTGATTAATCAAAATCCTTTTGGTGTTCAATTAATATTTGGGTCACCTGCGCTGGGAGTCTCAATGGTTGAAGATGCCGTAAAACGAATGCTGCCAGATACATTGCTTAAAGAAAGACTCGGCGTATTTAAAAGTGTTCCCAAGACAATTATTTCAGCTTCTAAATTTTCACGCTGGCTTGAAGATTATTTGAAAAAACATGACCAGTATGAGAGAGTCATTATTTACAAAGAATTGGATGGAATTGAAGATTCTCCAACGAAACTAGTTGAGGCTGCTTGTGATCTTTTACAGGCATATCGTAGAAAACGGCAGTCAACAAGGATTATTTTCACTTTGCAACCATTGGCTGTATGGAAATGGTTGCAAATACCCAAATATCGCCGCGAAGGATTAGAGAATAGAGTTTCAGCAATTGTATCACTCAGACGGTGGAGTAAATTTGCCGTACAAGAGCGGCTCAATCAACAAAACAAACTACATTCGGAAGATGTGTGTAAGAAAATATTGGACGCTACAAACGGTTGGACAATTCTATTAGAGCATTTATTTAATCAAGGCAGGAAGCAGGATGATTTGCGTCCATTGGCAACGCAACTTTTTGCCAATGCAGAAGATAAGTTGAAGTTTTGTCAAATGCATGCGTGCGAGGATCAGAGAATAGAAAGATTAATTAAATTTTTTAATGAGGAACATTTCGTGCCTGCGGATTTGTTAACGGAGGAAGACTTTAGTGAATTTCTCGGACAACCGGCATTAACAGCAGTAGAAGTAGACAATGCGATGCAATATTTACGGATCATGAACATAGTAGAAGATAATCTTGATGGAACTATTTGTCTTGATCCTATATTAGGCAGGTTATGGGTGCCATGAATACAGTAAGTATTCTCTCTTTGTTCTACGGATCGGCATCGGTACATAAAATTATTGATTCCGTTATTGAAGATATTTGTGACGGTCGTAACGTTTTTTTGTTGTTAACAGAAGAAATAGATCGCATGCATATTTCTTCTCATGTTTTTAATGCGTTGTATCGTAAGGAGTTTATTGTTGAAAAGGTAGATGTGTCAGAAATTGAAGAATCACTGTCTTTAGCAGATGCTCTTGGACAAAGATTGCAAATTACATGGGAGCAAGGAAAAGAACGAACAATAGGCAATTTGCTGAATAGTGACGGCTTGCCTGAAGTAATTATTTTGGAAGGGTTGGAGACATTAGAAGACGGCATTGCTCGAAACTGGATAAAGATGCTTGATCAGTGGGTGCAGCAGATTAAAACGTCACATGATGCGGGAGCTCGATCAACGCTGTTTTTTACCGCTATTCCGGCGATGCGTTTTTTTCAGAACATTCCCAATCCAGGACCATCACTTTCATTGCGCTGGTGGTGGGGGATCCCTTCAACACTCGAGACGCAATGTTTATGCAGAGCATGTATTGAAAATGGTGCAACTGAAGGAAAATTACAAGCTCAATGGGTTGAGAGTATTGTACCGGGTATTATTGGTAATGATGTCGATTTTGGAAGCTTTATTTTGGAAGCTCTGTATGAGCCTATGGAGGCGATTGAAACTCGTTTGATTGAATATGCTCATAAAAGGTCATGGAAAGAAGAAATATTGAAAAAGTGGGGCATAGATGAAACGTTTTGTCGAAGTATAAAAACGATAGCGACCGATTCGATTTCGCCACTTATGCCTCCTCCTAAATTGCGGGAACTTTGGAGTAAAGGGATTGTATCATGGACGCCAGAAAACGGTGCAGAGATTCATTTGGCAGCAATTGCTGTATTGGGATGGAAAAATGAAATTCGCCATAGATTTTGGCGCGAGCAAGCAAAATTACTCCTGCCGGTAATTGACTCATTGCGGATTCACATATGTGAAAAAATGACTTCTGAATATGGTGATAATTGGCATACACGATATTGCACTCCATCTAACATACAAACGACAGAATTGCAAGAAAGTCCCTTAGCTTGTGAATGGGGGTATTTGGAATACATATTCAAGACTGTCCACGCATTCCGGAAACAAAATTCGTTGCTTTCTTTAATCATGCAGGCGAGATCAATCCGCAATAAGTTGGCGCATTATCAAACGATTGATTATTTTATATATGCTAAATTTATTAAGGAATATCAAGCCAAAGCACGATTGCTACTATAACGTATATTGAAGCGGTAAATTAATAAATCGCGTATGAATTATATTTGCAATTAGTTAATATAGTGGCTGAAAGCGAGGTGTGAATATTGATTATTAGTGCAAGCCGTAGAACAGATATACCTGCATTTTTTAGCGAATGGTTCATGAATCGCATTCGTGCCGGATATTGTACTGCAGTTAATCCATTTAACCGCAAACAAGTTTCCTATATATCCTTGAAGCCAGAAGATGTAGATATTATTGTATTTTGGACAAAAAACCCAAAGCCGTTGATGCCGCATTTGAATGAATTGAATGATAGAGGCTTTAAATTCTATTTTCAGTATACTCTTACAGGTTATGACAGATGGTTTGAACCAAATCTGCCAAATTGGGAGCGTTCATGTGAAACCTTTCAAAAATTGTCAGAGGCGTTGCCATCTGGTTTGGTTGTATGGCGATATGATCCAATAATCATCAGCAATAGAACCGATGAAGCATATCATTTGAAACGTTATGCAGAAATTGCTGCAACACTTAAGGGGTATACCGAACGAAATATTATCAGTCTCGTTGACGATTATCGAAAAGCAAGTGCACATTTTAAAAGGTTAAAAGAACAAGGAATATACGTTGAAAATATTGTTGATGCTGCGGCAATTGGTTTTTTGATCAAAAATATAGCAGAAATAGCACGGGAAAATAGTATGGAAATTTTCAGTTGTGCTGAACCGTTTGATTTGATGGACTGTGGTGTGCAACATGGAAAATGTATTGATGATGACTATATTCAGAAGCATTTCGGTATAGTCATTAATGAAAAAAAGGATAATACGCAACGAATTGAGTGTGGTTGTATCAAAAGTAAGGATATTGGACATTATGATACCTGTCAGCATGGCTGTGCATACTGCTATGCAGGTACTTTGCCATGCGGAATTAAAAATATGCAACTGCATAATCCCGAATCACCGTCATTGTTAGGATATTTCGATGCAGTCCCGTCAACTGAAACGAAAAAAAAGAAAAAACTTTCGAAACAAATAAACCAAGGAACACTTTTCTAATATGGCAAGGGGGCTGGACAATTTGTCGGATTTTTCAATACACGATCCTTATCGCATTATTATTCCATTTCTGTATCCTGATGTGACAGACAACGATTATCAAAAGTATTTAACGCAAGATCGAGAATTAGTGAGATCTTTACGACAGGATTATTCCCAGAACGTACCTCGAACGGATTATGAGAATGATAATGCTAAAGCTTATATGTTAGCTTATTTTCCGTATTATGTTGAAACTCTTTATCATTTGCTTGAAGAATTAGCAGAATTAAAGTCACTGCCGATTCTGCGGGAAGACAACATAATGAACATAGTCATACTTGGTGGCGGGCCAATGCCTGAATTATTAGGTATTGCAAGCCATGTCAAAAAGCGTTATCCAAGAGTAGAAAAATTAAAGGTGAGCGTTTTTGATATTAATGACAACGTTTGGAAAAAATATCGTCACGGTTGCACAGTAAAATTATTGGAAAAATACGGAAACATAAAAATGATGTTATCAGAACATCATTGTGACTTTCTTTCTTGTGAAATATGTCAAGAGAAAGTATGTAAACAAGTTTTGGGTGAAGCTGATTTAGTAGTTATGCAAAATTGTATTTCGGATATCATCGGCGAGCGTGACCGACGAGGTAGTAAAGCATCATTTTCTTTTGCCGAAATTTTTAAATCTTTGCGATTTGGAGCATTGTTTCTTCTTTGCGACTTGGATTATTCAAAGACAAATGAAGCGTTGCGTGAGTGTGTATCTATTGTCGAAGGAACTGAGCTTGGGACTGTATTATTGAAAAGCATAGAAGAACGCTTTGAATATAGACCAAACTTTGTATATCCCACAATATTAAACTCTATTTTCGATGGCAGTGATCATTTGATGCAAAAAAATAAAACCAAAAGTAAGTTTATCATTTGTCAACGAGAAGATTGGGTGACAAAATTCATGAGGCAGCAAAGTACGAATTGGCCAATAGTAATAAGATCGTTAGAGTCATTACAATATTGTAATCGATACACAGTTTTCAGTAATAATCATATTGAACGTATCGATGTTTTTTATAAAAAAAATGGTTTAGTATCTAATGTGAAAACGTTGGATCAAGGTAATATATTCTCGGATATTAATGGGTTGAGGGAGAATTTAATTGGTAAATGTATTCACGAATCAGCACCAGTAAATGCTCCATTAATTGATCCGGAATTTCAAGAGAGAGCAAAACGAATGAATTTTACTATTGAAGAAATTAGAAGGTTTCCATACATGCAACGATATATAATTCGCGACTCAAAACATAATACAGGTGTTGTTGATCAATATTTTAACGGACTTGGCCGACCAACTAGAAGGATTGGTCAACTTGGAATGAGCACTTCAGAGCATATTTTGTCAGATATGATGAAGATTTTTGAGGAGGCTTGATGATGGGTGATCAAGATATAACCAGAGTATTGCAAGAAGCGGTAGAACTAGAGAAAACGCAAAAGTATGAAGAGGCAATGAAAAAATACCATGAGTATTTGAGTGAAAACAAAGAAATCGAACAAATGTTTAGTTCGTTCCAGGCAAGAAGTTATGGAAAGGTTTTACGTAAAACAGGACAAGCATCTGAGGCTGTCGCATTTTTTGAGTCATTTGAAAAAAATAAAGATATGGATCAGTATGTTCGCAACGAGTTTGCGTGGAGTTTATATGATGTCCATATAAAATCAAGTGAAAAAGTTTCAAATTCTATTTTAAGCGCCGCGACCAAAATAATTAATATATGTGAACAAGGAAAATATTCGCCTTACAGCAAGGCTGTTTTACAGATAATGAAATTATTAATCACTCAACCGAGCGGAAATTTTAAGCAAGCATTAGAGTGGGCTGATCGGCTAAATATTGATCTTTTAAATAAAGAAGCATATTTTTGGAAGGCTGAGGATGGAACGTCAAAAACAGTAGGATCTGAATTGGAAAGATATTATAGTATGATTGTCAAATGTCTTTATGAATTGGAACAGTATCAATCATGCTGCAATCAAATTAGTGAAGCTTTTTCTGTAATTACAGATTTTCATAATGATAGGGATTTTTGGCTGCGTTGGTATCGGGCAAAAACTCTCCATGGATTGAATCGATTTGACGAAGCAATAGAAATACTCAATCAATTGTTATTAATAAAAAAAGACTGGTTTATTTATAAAGAAATTGCTGAAATTTTGTTTCAACAGCAACAATTTGAACAGTCACTTTTGTATTGTGCTTCGGGTGCATTGGCTTTTGGTGAACCAGACAAAAAAATTCATATGTATGAATTGATGATAAAAATTTTGCTTAAAATAGAAGAAAAGGAAGCCGCTATTCGGCATGCTAAATTAGTTTGCATAATTTATCGCGATAGTGGTCGAGTGATCAAACCGGAGTTGATTAGTCTTATAGAAACAGCAGGTGATTCTCTTGACGAAGCTTCTTCTTTGGCATCTATGATACGAGAACTTAAGCCGTTATGGTCGGATTATATTTATCCCAAGGAAAATTGTAAATATGGAAAAGTTATCAAATTGATTGCGGAAGGGAGAAAGGGTTTTATTTGCCAAGATAATGGCGAAAGCTTCTATTTTAACGTAAGTTCGATAGTGAGCGATCGAAACAAGATAAAAGAAGGGGTAAAGGTCAGTTTTTATCTTGAACCAGGATTTGACAGAAAGAAAAATATACCTGTAATGAATGCAGTGCATATTAAAGTTCTGTAATGATGAATTCTTGCAGAGCAAGTTTGAAGAGAAGGCAAGTCTTAAAAATTACATCTAGGAAAAGATTTTATTTTGCTGCTTATACCTATGTGTTAGCAGCGGAATGCAGAGCAAAACAATTTTGCGGTGCTTATGATGGGGTGGACACATTAATCATTAATCTTTCGAATGATGCAAAAAGCAATATGAATGTTGCCGGACGTCTTAAGGTTCCCGCATTTGTTAATCTTCAGGCGGATTATTCTCGCATACTTGATGAACAATATTCTTATGAATTGACGATGGAATTTCAGTTTTGATTTGATAGATAGTTATTGAATTGATATGATTAAATTAATAGAAATGATTATAATAGAACTGCCATTATTTATATTCAGGATACTGTAGAAGATCTTGTGAACAAAGCAGAAGATGGATTTTTAAGTATTAAGGAAAGCGATCATTGGCCAAAAGAAAAACCGGACATAACGGTTGGAGCGAATAAAATGAGTTTGAACGAAGTTAAGAAAGCTTTTGAAGAGTGACATTGAAGAGATATGGGCAGCAGCTCTTTCGCACGGCATAGTGTGGCTGGGAAAATTAATTGCAACATAAAGGAAGGTTAGTATGGATAAAGCACATACAAATCGGATTATAGAAGTTGACGAGATTACTTCAGGGAAATATGAGAATAATGTTTTTTCGTTTTGCCGTAAAAAGAAGCAAATCGATATATTTCCTTTTGAATTGCAAGGGCCTAACGCATATTACAAATATAAACACCATTTTGACAACGGTAATTGGCACGAACTTATAGCGCGAATTCCAGCGCTTGCTTCATCCAGTCATTATCGAAGAGAAACCCTGAATACTTGGGGAGAGAGCGTAAAACAGGTCATTGAAGAAGCCATTCAAGAAGGCCGACTGAATGGTAAATATGAAAAAGACGGCAGCATTTATGATGTGAAAGTTGTGTGGATAAATAATTAGAGAATGAATATTGGCATGGCGAAAGTATTTTGGTTGTTGTATAGAATCACCAGCTATGCTGAATGGGATGCGTTTTTGTGATGGGCTTTATTGTCCCTTATTTAGTCCCTTATGGTTGGCAAATGTCCCTTATTGTTTGCCAACAGATACGAAAGGAAAAACTTTAGAATGCAATAAAGACAACCATTTTGTTGTTCTCACAAACAGTCGCAAACGGGAGTTTCAAGAATGGCATTCAAGAGGTCAGCGGTTCGATCCCGTAAAATAAGTAAGCTCTATAGGATTATTTTAGTATTTGTTGGCTGCATGATATAATTTTCATATAAAGTGTACTAAGGAAGGATGATGCGGTTTGAACAATCTCAGCCAGCTATTGCATCAAATAGATGACAAACAGCAATTGATCAATCGGAATCGTCCGCTTGACCAGCAGCAGGTCCGAAATTTGAAAGAATATTTTAAGATTGGTTTAACATACGCTTCCAATGCCTTGGAAGGCAGCACTCTTACCGAATCAGAAACAAAGGTTGTTATTGAAGATGGAGTTACGATCGGTGGCAAGTCATTGCGTGATCATTTAGAAGCAATAGGCCATGCCCGCGCATTCGATTTTATGTGGGAGTTAGCAAAACGACAAGAAGTTACCGAAGCGGATATTGTAAAGCTCCATTTGCTTTGTTTCCGGCCTAGCGAAGGTGAAGTTGCCGGCCAGTATCGGAGTGTGAATGTCATTATTACGGGCTCACAGTATAATGATCGGCTGTCGGCGCACGAGACGGTTGCAAGTGATATGAGTGACCTCATTAAAGAAAGCAAATTACGTCAGGATCAATTACATCCCGTAGAATATGCGGCATGGCTTCATAGAGCGTTTATCATCATTCATCCTTTTGCGGACGGAAATGGGCGCGTAGCACGACTGCTGTTAAATCACGCATTGATCTCGCGCGGCTATCCGCCGGTAATTATTTCGCCAGCGTTCAAGAACGAATATATTAGCGCATTGGAACAAAGTCATGAGCGTCCCCAAGTGTTTACTGAGTACATTGCCGAACAGGTTTTAGAGGCGCAAAAGGATTATATTCGCTTACTGCGGCTTTCGTGATCATGTTGACAATGCTGTCGTATTAAGCAGAGTACAAATGGAGTTTGACGACAATTTGACGAAAGGGTGAATGCAATGCTTCTTATTGGTAATGCAGCGCGAAACACGATCGCAATGGTTTTAGCCGGAGGGAAGGGGGAACGGCTTAGTCCGCTTACAGAGTATACTCCGAAACCCTATCTTCCATTTGGCGGCAAATATAAAATAATTGACTTTGTGCTCAGCAACTTGTTCAATTCGGGTATAAAGAAGGTATATATCTTAACTCAGTTCCACGCTTATTCGCTGAATAAGCATATCAAGGAGTCGTGGTCCGGCTGGGCTGGCCTTGGTGATTTTTTCGATACCATCTCGCCGGAGACTACCAGTGAAAGGGAAGAATGGTTCAAAGGCACGGCGGACGCTATTTCGCAGTTTATAAAGTTTATTGAAAACTCCGACGCTGACTATGTAGCAATATTCGGCGGAGATCATATTTATAAAATGGATATCAGCCAGATGTTGTTGTATCATGTGCTCAATAAGGCGGATATGACGTTAGCCGGCCTGCAAGTGCCGGTAACGGAGGCCAGTAGATTCGGGATTTTTTCAGTTGACGAAGACTACAGAGTGACTGATTTTATGGAAAAGCCGGCTAATCCCGTGACGATACCGGATCGTGATGTCTGTCTTGCCTCCATGGGGAATTATATTTTTTCAACTAAAAAGCTGATCGAAATACTCAAGGAGGGTAAAAAATATCATGAGGATCTTGATTTTGGCAAGCATATTGTCCCTTTGATGATCGACAGCGGAGAACGGGTTTTTGCCTACAATTTTTCTGACAACCTCGTTGTCGGTATGAGAGCGGAGGAAAGAGGGTATTGGAAGGATGTCGGAACGATCGATTCCTATTACGATGCGAACATGGATTTAGTAAATATCGTTCCTCAATTAAACCTCTACAATTACAAGTGGCCGATTTTGACCAAACAAGGGAATTTGCCGCCGGCGAAAACATTGTTTGACGAAGATGGCCGCCGCGGAGTCAATATTAACTCTTATGTTTGCGGGGGCTGCATTACCAGTGGCGGTACAGTGAGCCGGTCTATTATCGGGCCGCGCTGCAAAATCAATAGTTTCAGTTCGGTAGAAGACTCGATTCTTTTTGAAAATGTTGAGATTGGCAGGTACGCTAAAATCAAAAAAGCGATTATAAGCGAAAATATTAAGGTTAAAGAAGGAGTGGAAATCGGGTACGATCATCAAGAGGACAGGCGTAGAGGATGCACCGTCACTGAGTCAGGGATCGTAGTTGTAACCAATTCTTGCCGGATGTAGGCAATCTAAAACAATTAGAAAACCCGGCTTGCGCCGAGCTTGATCTCGCTAACAGCCTATAAACCCCCACCCTTCCGTGTTGGGGTCAACAGGCTGTAAAGCTCGAAATAAGTTCGCTCTAAGGTTTCAAAAGGGTACAACGCCCTTTGAAACCAAGGCTCACTTGTATAGCGATGGCGGAAGCCGTTGGTTGCACTTATGTACACCAGATATAGAAGACTTTCTTCTGATGAAATATTCATCGGAAGATTAGTCGCACTTATTTCGAGCTACAGACTGTTGATCCCTGAATAAGGGAGCTTACAGTCTGTGCGAAGGGGAAAATTTATACTTTCTGGTGTACCAAAAAAGGCACCTTGTGTAAACGGTGCCTTTTGGGATAGGTTAAAATATATTTTTGGCGCTTATAAATAAGTGCAGGCAGAGTCAACCCGGTCGTTTCTTGATGCTACATTCTGTCAGCGGTTTTGATATCAGTTGGATTTGAACCGAGCTCCCGCCATCGTTCATCTTCATGCTTGGGTAAATTCCAGATCTGTTTATTATACTCGTCGATGGTGCGATCGCTGGAAAACACGCCGGCAGAGGAGATGTTGTTAATTGCCTTGGACCACCAAAGTTCAGGGTTCTGGTAATCCTTCTCCACTTGCTGATGCATGCGGCGGTATGCGTCAAAATCTTTGAGCAGCATGTAGGGGTCTGCCATCGAACCATGGCCGTATAACAAGCTGTCATATATGGGACGAAACAGATTACGGTCTTTCGAATAGGTTCCGTCGACCAATTGGTCCAGCACACGCTTTAGCAAGGGATCTGCCTCTGCCACAGTCCAGGGACGATAGTCGCATCGTTGGTAAATCTCATTAACTTCCTCTGCTGTCAGGCCAAATATATAGATATTATCACGGCCAACGGCCTGGCTCATCTCGACATTGGCCCCATCCAGCGTGCCAATGGTCAATGCTCCGTTAAACATAAACTTCATATTTCCGGTGCCTGAGGCTTCCTTGCCGGCTGTTGAGATCTGTTCGCTGACATCTGTTGCCGGCACAATCAGTTCGGCCAATGACACCCGGTAGTTGGCAAGAAATACCACCTTTAGTTTTTTGGCAACAATGGGGTCGTTATTAACCTTGTTGCCAACGGCATGAATCAGTTTTATAATCAGTTTGGCCATGTGATAAGCTGCCGCTGCTTTGGCGGAAAAGATAAAGGTTCTGGGATGCATCTCTTGATCCGGATTGTCGCGTAATTGGTTATATAAATACATAATATGCAGCACGTTAAGCAGTTGTCGCTTGTATTCATGCAATCGTTTTACCTGCACATCAAAAATCGAGTTGACATCGACGGTGATATTGTTATGTTTTTGAATATAGGCGGCCAGCTGTTCCTTCTTTTTGCGACGGATATCTTGCAGCGCTTTCTGCACTTCCTTGTTGGCGGAAAACTTGGAGAATTCCTTTAACACCAGGGGGTGTGTTATCCACTGGGGTCCAATATGGGCCGTGATCAGTTCACTTAGCTCTGGATTTGCGATACAGAGAAACCGTCGATGGGAAATGCCATTCGTAATGGCCCGGAAACGTCCCGGAAAAACGGTATGGAATTTATCAAAAACCTGGTTCTGCAAAATTTCCGTATGCAGAGTTGAAACTCCATTCACGCTGAACGAACCAACGATTGCCAAGTGTGCCATCCGAACTTCACCATAAGCGATGATTGCCATCTCGGATATCCGGTGCCAATCTTCCGGATAAAGTTTCCACAATGAACGGCAAAAACGTTCGTTGATCTCTTCTATAATACAATAGATTTGCGGCAAAACCTTTTTGAATAATGCGACCGGCCATTTTTCCAGCGCTTCGTGCATAATGGTATGGTTCGTGTAGGCAAAAGTTCGCGTTACAATACTCCAAGCCTCATCCCAGGTCATCCCTTCCTCCAGGAAGATCCGCATTAATTCCGGAATTGCCATGGATGGATGGGTGTCGTTGATATGAATCACGATCTTATCAGCAAAAGCTGACAAGGGATTACCGGTTCGTCTGAGTTCCCTGATTATGGACTGAATTCCAGCTGAAACAAAAAAGTATTGTTGTTTGAGTCGTAGAATTTTTCCTTGTTCATGCGAGTCTTCCGGATATAATACCTGCGAAATGACTTCAACTAGATTGTTCTCTGCCAAGGCCCGGGTATACTCGCCCCGATTAAACAGATGCATATCAAGGTGCCGGGTTGAACGTGCACCCCAAAGCCGTAGTGAATTAATTACCGGTGATTCGTTGCCGACTATCGGCACATCATAAGGGACTGCTTTGACCGTCTGATACCCTTCGTGTATGAAACGGGGTGTTCCGTTATTGTCCCAGCGTTTTACGGTGCCTCCAAAGCGGACTGTTTCGGCGTCTTCCGGTATTTCGACTTCCCATACATGCCCATCTTCCAACCAGGCATCACATACTTCCACCTGATAGCCATCCACAATCTTTTGTTCAAACAAACCATATTCATAGCGGATGCCGCAACCGTGGCCTTCCAGCCTTAACGTTGCCAAGGAATCAAGAAAACAGGCCGCAAGTCGTCCGAGACCACCATTTCCCAGGCCGGGATCAGGTTCCGCTTCCTTAATTTCTTGTAAATCAACATTCAATTCCTTGCATACAGCTTCTAGTGTTTTATCCATTGCCATACTGGCTAAATTGTTGCTTAAAGCTCTGCCAACCAAAAACTCCATCGACATATAATAAAGTTTTTTCCCGTTGGCATGGTGAACTTTCCCTTCCGACTCGGCCCACTTTTCCATGATCCGGTCACGTACAACCAACGAGATCGCTTTGTACATCTGTTTTTTATTTGCATGGCCAATGCTTACACCGAATAACCCCAGCAACTTTTGACCGATTGCATCCCGAATTTCCCGTTTGTGCCAAACATGTTTCATTTTATCCGCCATTTAGCAAATCCCCTTACTCCGATATTGGTGTATTCTGCACTCTAACATGCTTCGCAACGAGGTATCATAATGCTTATATCATACAGAAAAGGACGGCAAAACGCAACTGAACAATATAAATTACTAATTAGTAACGCGAGTTTATTAGCTTTTGTTTTTAATGAAGGCGGATAAAGAAGGATCATCTGCAAAAGAAACGGAATAATAAAGACTATTCATGAAATGTTTAATTGAAAAGAAATGATAGTTGTTTAGGGGATGTGTATTATGATGGATAAAGCAGAGCTTAGAATATTGACAATCGACCCGTGGCTGCAGCCTTACAGGAAAGACTTGATGTTGCGTATGAACCGTTATAAAGATGTAAAAAAATCACTCCTTGGTGAAGAGGGGAACTTTCGGGATTTTGCCAACGGTCATAATTTTTTTGGGTTTCATCAGGTTGAAAATGGTTGGTACTATCGTGAGTGGGCTCCTGCTGCAGAAGCACTATTCTTGATAGGAGATTTTAATCATTGGGATCCGTCTTCCCATCCGCTTGCAAGGAAAGAAGATGGAATTTGGGAAATCTTCTTGCCTGGTAAAGATACTCTTGTTCACAAAGCTCATGTTAAGGTCCGGGTCAAGTCGATGGGAATGGAACGCGACCGCATCCCCCTTTATATTCGACGAGTTATCCAAGATCCTGTTACCCATGATTTCAGCGGCCAAATCTGGAACCCTGAAGACCCCTACAAATGGACCGATGAGAAATTTTGTGTAGACAAGAAACGGCCTCCTTTCATCTACGAAACCCATGTTGGTATGGCACAAGAAAAAGAGGCAATCGGAACCTACAAGGAATTTGAGACGAATATTCTGCCAAGAGTGAAAGCATTAGGCTATAATACGGTACAGATTATGGCGATTATGGAGCACCCGTACTATGCGTCTTTCGGTTATCATGTTTCCAATTATTTCGCGGCTTCTTCCTGGTTCGGAACACCAGATGACCTTAAGTCGCTTATTGATAAAGCACACAGCATGGGTCTCGCTGTGCTGATGGATATTGTGCAATCCCATGCAGTCAAAAATCTTGCCGAAGGCATCAATGAGTTTGACGGCACGGTAGATCAATTTTTCCACGCAAATAGCCGTGGCGAACACAGTGCTTGGGATTCGAAGTTATTTAACTATGGGAAGCATAAAGTCATTCATTTTTTGCTATCGAATATAAAATTCTGGATGGAGGAGTATCATTTTGATGGATTCCGCTTCGACGGTGTGACCTCCATGATTTACCATGATCATGGTCTTGGAACCGCTTTCGACGATTATGGCAAATACTTCAGTTTAAATACGGACATCGAAGCCGTTAATTATCTTCAGTTTGCAAATGATCTAATAAAGGAGATCAGACCGGATGCAATTTCCATCGCAGAGGATATGAGCGGCATGCCCGGCATGTGTCTTCCTGTGGCGGATGGCGGGATCGGATTTGATTACCGACTGGCAATGGGGATGCCGGACTTATGGGTCAAGACAATGAAGATACGGGACGAGGACTGGGATATGAACAAGCTTTGGCACGAACTAAGCACCAGCCGTCCGGGCGAAAAACGCATAGGTTATGCAGAATCCCACGATCAGGCTTTGGTGGGCGATAAAACCCTTATTTTTCGGATGGCAGATAAGGAAATGTACTGGTGCATGGATAAAAAAAGTGAAAACATGATCATTGATCGTGCGATTGCATTGCACAAGATGATTCGTTTTATCACCATTTCACTTGGCGGTGAGGGGTATCTGAACTTTATGGGCAATGAGTTTGGGCATCCTGAATGGATTGATTTTCCGCGTGAAGGCAATGGGTGGAGTTTTAAGCATTGCAGAAGGCAATGGAGCTTGGCCGATAGTCCGTTATTGCGATACGGATATTTGAATTGCTTCGACGGAGCCATGATCCATTTAATGTCGGAAGAGGGTTTGATGGGGGGCGGAGTGCCGCAGGTGCTCTGGATTGATCAGAACCGGAAGATCATTGCTTTCAGAAAGAAAGATTACGTATTTATCTTCAATTTCCATCCAACGAACTCTTACGATGGCTTTGAACTTCCTGTCCACGAAACTGCCAGTTTTCAGGTTGTATTGGATACGGACGAAGAAAGATTTGGAGGACATAACCGTATCTCGCATAATACAATCTATGAAGCAGGTCATCTTTCAGGTTTTTCTGACTTTTCCGGTATCTTGATATACGTACCGAGTCGTACTGCGATGGTGTTGAAAAAAGTTAAGTAAAAATTTATGGAGTTTACTTAAGTAAGCACATAAAAGGATAGGTGATTTAGATGACTAACGTTTTATTTGTGGCAGCGGAAGCGGTACCCTTCGTAAAAACCGGTGGTTTGGCTGATGTGGTTGGTTCCTTGCCAAAAACTCTTAATGGCCATGGACTGGATGTCCGGGTAGTTTTGCCGAAGTATAAGAGCATTCCTGCGCGGTACACTGCGGCCATGGAATTTGTCGCTTCCATTACTGTATACGTAAGCTGGAGGAAGAAGTATTGCGGCATTTACCGCTTGCGGCATGAGAATATCACTTACTACTTCATCGATAATGAAGAGTACTTTGGACGTGACAGATTGTACGGCTATTGGGATGATGGCGAACGTTTCGCCTTTTTCTGCCGGGCAGTACTGGAAATGCTGCCGGTTATCGAATTTTTTCCTCAAGTGCTGCATTGTCATGATTGGCACGCTGCATTGGTTAATGTGTTTCTGCGCGCTTTTTACAAGCGGTTGCCCGAGTACAGGACTATCCGGACTCTCTTTACCATTCACAATCTGCGCTATCAAGGGATCTTCCCCAAAACTGTTTTGACGGATGTTTTGGGACTGGGCTGGCAGTATTTTCGGGCCGATTTTCTGGAATTTTACGACCAGGTTAATTATATGAAGGGAGGCATTGTGGCTGCTGACCTGGTGTCTACAGTCAGTGAGACTTATGCCCGGGAAATACAATATCCGTTCTTTGGCGAACATTTGGACGGACTTCTGCGAGAACGGCAATTCGATTTGGAAGGGATCATCAACGGCATAGACTATGAAGTCTATGATCCTGCAACAGATCAGCAGATATTCGTCAACTATGATTTGGATACCCTTGACCGTAAGAGAGAGAACAAACTGCAGCTCCAAGAATTGTTGGGCCTGCCCGTCAAGCATACCACGCCGATGGTTGCCATAGTATCTCGCTTAGTTGGGCCGAAAGGCCTTGATCTTATCGCCCATGTACTGGATGAACTGCTTACCTATGAAGATGCGCAGTTTGTGGTGTTAGGAACAGGGGAGGAAAAATATGAAAGCTTATTTCAGTATGCTGCCTGGAAATACCCTGCTAAGTTGTCGACGAATATTTTTTTCGACGACAAGCTAGCTCATCAGATTTACGCTGGAACGGATATGTTCTTGATGCCATCCTTATATGAACCCTGTGGGATCGGACAATTGATCGCTTTGCGCTACGGGACAGTTCCCATCGTTAGGGAAGTAGGTGGCCTGAAAGATACCGTCCGGCCCTTTAATCAATACACTGGCGAAGGCAATGGATTTACTTTCAGTCATTATAATGCCCATGACATGCTTTATACTATTAAGCGGGCCTTGGGGATCTACCACGACAAACTATTGTGGCAGAAGGTCGTGAGAAATGCGATGACCAGTGATTACGGCTGGCAGCACTCTGCCATACAATACATAGGCTTATATCAGCGTTTGGGAACAAGATAAGAAAATGATAATGACAAATTATAAGCACCATCGTACGATGGAACTCCTAACACGGATGTGATGGAGTCATCCTTGACGGCATCGAAGAAATCCGGAGTTCGAGTCGGCCTAACCCTATCAGTAAATACAAGCCTTCCGAGACATCGGAAGGCTTGTATTTACTGATTTTATATCACTTTGTGTTTTCCAATGCGCGCGCCAGTTGATCAACACAAGAAGTTTGATTTTGGCAAATATTGCCTTTAAAGGTCTCGATAACTTTATCTACAGCCATTCCATCGATGAGACGGCTGATAGCCTTAAGATTACCAGGGCAGCCGCCAACGAAATTTACATTTTTTATAATTCCATTATCGATATCAAATTGAATTTCACTGGGGCAGACGCCCTGAGGGATATAACGTTCCATAGTATAAGCAACTCCTTTTAATTTAAATGAATAGGTTTACATTGGCATTTTCCGCTTCGCCGAGATAATAGCCGACACCGCCGATTTTGACTCCGTCGAGTAATTCTTCTTTTTGCAAGCCCATTACATCCATGGACATTTGGCAGGCTATGATTTCAATGCCGGCTTTCTGCGCTTCACGGATCAGATCTTCAAGAGAAGCAATATTTTTATTTTTCATGACCATACGCATCATTTTGGTACCCATACCCAACATATTCATGTTCGATAGTTTTAGGGCCGTGCTGCCCCGTGGCATCATCCACCCAAACATGCGATCAATCAACCCTTTTTTAACCGGAACCGCTTCCGCTTTGCGAAGAACGTTAAGTCCCCAGAAAGTGAAGAACATGGTTACCTTTTTCCCCATGGATGCAGCACCGTTGGCTATAACAAAGGAAGCCAGAGCCTTGTCCAAATCGCCACTGAAAACTACGATGGTTTTATTGTCTTTCGGGTTTGCGTTTGTTTCTTGAACAATGCCACCTTTTTGGACAAGAGCAATGATGCGATTATTTTCTTTTTTTACATTGATTAACCGATTTCCCGTCTGCAGCGACCAAGATTTAATGTCTTCGAAAAAACCGGGGTCGGATGCGGTTATTTGTATCGCTTCACCTTGGGCCATTTCATCCAAACTTGCCTTAACCTTCATTAATGGTCCGGGACAACTTAAGCCACAAGCATCCAAGAAATGATGAGCAGTAACGGCGGTCGCGGCCACTTGCTGGTCTTTGCCAGGGGCAGTATTGGCAGCATTGTTGATAGGATTGTCAACAACATATTTTTGTGTGGACTGAATTTGGGCATATGCCGACTTGTAACCGCCGGTCATGCTTTTTGCCCGGAAGCCATTTTGGTTAAGGATCCTTGACGCAATGTAGCTCTGCAAACCAATTTTGCAATAGATTAGAATTAACTTATTCTTATCTAATTCGCCAAGTCGGTTGCGTAAGCTGTCGGTAGGAATATTGATGGCGCCCGGCAGAGCACCGGTGGAAAATTCCAGTTCAGTACGCACGTCCAACAAAATTATTTCTTTTGGATCGTAAGAGGATAGTTGTTCATAGGTAAAGACATCGGCACGACCTGTAAGGACATTTTCGGCTGCAAAGCCAGCCATGTTCAGTGGGGCTTTGGCTGAAGAGAATGGAGGGGCATAAGAAAGCTCCAACTCTGTCAGATCTGTCACTGTACCTTTCAAGCGGATGACGGTGGCAATAATGTCTATTTCTTTGTCGATGCCGACAGGCCCTATCGCTTGAGATCCCAATACACGCCCGCTGTCGTCAAATAATAGCTTTATGGTTATGGGCAGAGCATCAGGATAATAGGAAGCGTGAGAGTTGGGATGTACATAAATACTATGATAAGGGAGCTCCATTCGCTTTAACATTCGTTCATTGTTGCCGGTAGCAGCGGCGGCGAGCGAAAATATCTTCAAAATGGAAGTACCTTGACTGCCCTTGTAGCGACTGGGAATGCCGGCAATGTTATCAGCGGCAATCCGCCCTTGTTTGTTGGCCGGACCCGCCAAAGGAATGGCAGTTTGCTGACCGCTAATAAAATCTTTGACTTCAATTGCATCGCCAACAGCATAAATGTCTGGTTGACTGGTGGCTAAATGTTCATCGACCAGGATGTGGCCGCGCCTACCTAAGGAAATGCCACTGTCTTTCAGAAAAGTGGTATCCGGTGCTACGCCGATAGCGAGGATGACAAGATCCGCGGTAATAGCAGCGCCGCTCTGCAGGTTGACAGTAATGTTGTCCCCGTTATCCTGAAAGCTGGTCACTCCATCTCCAAGATACAAACGGACACCGTTTTCCTGCAATTCTTTTTCTGCCAGAATAACCATGTCGCTGTCAAATGGCGCCAGAATATGAGGGGCGGCTTCTGCTATGCTGACTTCAAGGCCGCGTTCTCGCAGGTTTTCCGCCATCTCGATCCCGATGAAACCACCGCCAATGATTACAGCTCGTTGGCTATTTTTCCTATCGACAAAACTTTTGATCCGGTCGGTATCCGGAATGTTGCGGAGAGTGAAGATGCGGTCGCTGTCGATGCCAGGAATATTTGGACGAAGAGGCTTAGCTCCCGGAGAAAGGAGGAGGGAATCGTAACTTTCTTCATAAATACCTCGGTCTTTGCTCTGGATCGTGACCGTTTTTCTTTCAGGATGAACAGCCGTGACTTCATTGTTGATCCGAACATCAATGGCAAAGCGGGCGTTCATAGCTTGCGGCGTTTGTACCACCAGCTTATCCCGATCCTTTATGGTTTCACCAATATAATAGGGAAGGCCGCAATTGGCGAAGGAAATATATTCATCCCGCTCTAACAGAATGATTTCAGCATGCTCATCCAAGCGACGCAACCTTGCGGCAGCGGAAGCTCCACCGGCGACACCGCCAACAATTAATACTTTTTTTCCCATGATGTAGTTCCTCCTAGTTTTTCTAATGTTCTGCAAATAAAGAGCGAACCAATTGAATTACTCTCGGATCGCAGACATGGTAGTTGATTTCCAGCCCATTGCGGATACCGCTGACGATGCCGGCGGCCCGCAGCTTTTGCAAGTGCTGGGAGATTGTAGACTGGGGCGCATCCAAGCAGGATTGCATATGGCTAACGTTGCATCCGCCGTTTTCAACCAGGCCGCGGACAATACAGAGTCGTACCGGATGTGCCAGGGCCTTGAGAAGTTCGGCCAATTCCGTATGTATTTTTAAATCCATGTCCATACTTATTTACACCTTCTAACATCAATATATTTATATATTACGATATAATGATATATTGATGCTGAAAAAAAGTCAAGCGTTTGCCAGGAAAAACTTGACTTGCAATTATTTATTAAAGCTTGGAGTGAGTGAAAATACTTTATCGGAATAAAAAATATCGAAAAATTCATAATTATCTGCTAAAATAAGAGTAGAGCAGTGAGTATCCCAGGCCGCACCGGATTTATCTGGTTGGATCCGGCAGTTTTTATTTTTCTGATGATGATTCTTTAATTTTTTAAATATTTTTTATGGTTAGGATGGATAAATGGCGGGTCAGAGCAAATAGAATGATTTGTAGTAAACTTACTTTTTCATGAAATCTCAATATAATAAGGAGGGTATATTATGGAAAATTCTTTGGCAGTGATCAAGTTTGCTCTTAGTATGGAAAAAGAAGGAGAAGATTTTTTTGCAGGAGCTGCTGAACAAGTAAAAAATGAAGAGGCCAGACAAATGTTTTTAGAACTTTCACAGTGGGAAAAAACACACCAGGAATTTTTGCAACAACACTATGATTCTCTCTTGGCGAATGGAAAGTGGGCGAATAATATCGATATCAGTAAATATAGCCAAGAAAACTTGAAGTGGTCTGCTTTTTATCGGCGTAGTAGTGGCCAAGGCCTTGAACCGACCGGCACTATCGACGCGGACACTAGTGATTTGACGGCATTAAGACTAGCGCTATTCATTGAAATTGATCTATACACTTTTTATAAAAATGCTGCCAAAAATACGTCTGATCCGGAAGGAGAGAAGATTTTTGAAATGCTGGCGGAATGGGAATTGAATCATCGCAAGATCATAGAATCTCACTATGACGAAACGAAACAAAGCTTGTGGAGCGATATGGGCTTTGCTCCATTTTAAAGCTCCCGAACTTTGCAGCCGGAAAAAGTCAAAGGCCGTCCGTCGGGGCGGTCTTTTTGATGGATCACTATATTTATCGGTCACACAGCCACACAGCCTATAATATCTTTTTAGTGCAAGCAGAGTTTTCTAATTTGCATGCAGGAAAAGCATGTTTAAAATGGAAAATAATATTGGAAAGAGGGGGAGTGTGTAAGATGCTAAAAGATAGACCTGTCGCGTTTTGTAATGCTTGCAATGAATATTCGCATGATTCCGCTGTGATTAATCAACGCCATACTCGAACGAAAAATGGGGAAAAATGCGAAGGTTTATTTAGAAGTGCTCTCCGCGAAGATGATTGGGAAAGGTGTTTTGCCTGTGATGGAACGGGAAGCGTTATGGGCAAAGCGTGTGATCGGTGCGATGGTGAAGGCTGGATTGTTGTTCGCAGATATTAGCACCTCCACTTCGACGAACGGTATATTTAATCGTTTCTATCGCCGAACAGCATAATGCGATTACTAATTATATAAATTTGAATTATTGATAGCAACAAGAAAGGAATAATGTTAAAATTATACTATCATTCATCAAGAAGTAGCTCATCCAATAAGACCAGCAACGCGGAGCCTAGGGACGTCAAAGCCAGGAGGTGGAGCGTGGAGATAAGGAAGCTACAAGTAACGGCCAGAGATGAACAAGACGTCGCCCGCATGATGATGCACCGGTGGCCTGACTATGAAATTGAGATCAAACACATACTGGGTCCCACTGAACGTGGGGCGAAGTGGTATGAGGTTACATTGGTGAAACGGGATAAAAGTAAGGATGAATAATGGTATCTGTGAAAAAGTGTATTTCCTTATACCTGCTTTGGTAATCAATTCAGGGCTTCCGAGCAATCGGGAGCTTTTTTGGTCCATCAGCAGCCTATGACGTGCGAAAAATAAATATAAATATTAATGGAATTTTCTGATAAAATATAATTAGATGGAAGTATGCAGTGATCCGTAAACCCAAATAGGTACGAAAGGGGTGTTGGATATGGCTTCACATCGATGGATAATGGCAATATGTCTGGCTATAATGATGATAGTTGGCTTTTTTGCGGATGTTGCTTACGCAGAGGAAGGGATGACAGAAGAACAGTGGATAGTACAGGGCGATAGTTATTTCCAAAAAAATGAGTATGATGCTGCTATTGCATCATATGCGAAGGCGTTGGAAATTAATCCCCAAAATGCCGGAGTGTACAATAACCGCGCTTTAGCGTATCATGCCAATGGGCAGTATGACCTGGCAATCGCTGATTATACGAAGGCGTTGAAAATCGACCCCAGGTTTGCTGCGGCGTACAGTAACCGTGGGGCCGCCTATAACGCGAAAGAAAAGTATGATCAAGCGATCGCTGACTGCACAAAAGCATTGAATATCGATCCCCGGAATGCGGGGGCGTATAACAACCGCGGCAATGCTTACGTGTTCAGGGGCAAATACGACCAGGCGATTGCTGACTACACGAAAGCCCTGGAGATAGATCCTCTTTTTGCAGACGCATATATTAACCGCGGCAATATTTATGCCATCAAATGGCAATTCGACCGGGCGATTGACGATTACAACCAAGCCATTGCTTTAAACCCTAATCATGCATACGTTTACTTCAACAAAGCTCATGCTTGCGAAAAAATTGGCCGTAATCGGGAAGCTGCTGACGCATATCGTAAATTTATTGAAATTGCTCCCGTCAGTTCTGAAAAAGATGTCATATTCGCCAAAGAACGTTTGGCGGCGCTGGGCGGGTAAAGTTTATTGAATGAGGCAGGAGTTATTTTTATCCTGGCAAAAATACTATATTTAGTTTATAATTAATACGTTGTAGGAATATTAGGAGGCATTAATCTGTATGACAAAATCAAAGATGACAAAATCAAAGATGATAAAACCCATTGTGTTTTTTATCTTGTGGCTAGCCATTGTGGTGTTTGCTGAATTGGTATATGGAGATTTGATGAAGTGAATCATTGTTTTATGCCCGGCAGCTTAGGCTGCCGGGTTATTTGATTGTCTTACCGAATTCATTATCGCCGTGAAAGATGTCTGACAATTTAAATACCTATTTCACAAAACTACATCTTTTACGATATAGTTGAATTAATAAATCGAACTGAGGAGTGGTAGTTGTGAAAATAGCAGAGGGTTCGCGCAAACGGCATGACAGCTATAACGACAAGTCCAACGAAGATTGGCAGATCATTTTGGATGACGAGAGTTGGCAGGCAATATGGAAAGATTGGCAGGGCGGCGAGGAACGGCGGAATAGTGAGAAATAAACGTAAAGGATGCAGTAATTTTGGAATATATATTATATTTCGTGGTTGTAGTCTGCATGATTGCGCTGTATTATCTGTCGCATATCATTGTTGATTTACTGGCAGAATGAAGACCGTCTATTTAGGCGGTTTTTTTCATTCAACAAAGGTGGTTTAGTGGGATTCTTTGCGAAACGGAAAATTATTTTGTTATATCAGTAAAAAAATTGCATTGAAATCAACTATCCAAAAAGGTATTATTGAATTGAAGTCCATTGAAGGTGGTGTAACTATGTCGTCTGATGCAGACCAGATAGGTAATCTGTCACCAACTGCTTGTGATCTGGATAAAACTTGTAAGAACATAAAATTTGATCAAATTATTGAAAATTCATACGATTCCATTTTTGTTACGGATAAATTGGGTAATGTACTTTTAGCTAATGCAACTACGGCACGATTATTGAACGTCAAGTTAGACAAACTGATTGGGTCGAATGTCAAAGATCTAGTGCACGAGGGAATATATCATAGATCAACTGCCCTGGAAGCGGCTACAAAGCGTTCTGTGGTAACCGGCTTGGTTAAAACGGCGCAAGGCTTAATATTGATGTCTACCAGTATGCCGTTGATCGGTGAAGATGGCGAGGTCGCCATGGTCATCACCAACACGCGCGAAAAAGATTTGGTCGAAAAGTACATAGCCGCTTTAGAAGAGGAACGAGCCAAATCCGATCGGTATAAAACTGCGGTAGAGTATTTGAGTGATATAGACGCAGATAGTAAACTGCCAACTTTTGAAAGTCCGGTGATGTGTAAAACCATGTCCACTGTTGCTATTATTGCAAAAGTGGACAGTACAGTTTTGCTTTCCGGCGAAACAGGATCGGGCAAGGAAGTAGTCGCACGGTTTATTCATCGGAAGAGTCCGAGAAATCAAGAACTATTTATCCCAATAAACTGCGCAGCTATTCCGCGTGAATTATTGGAAGCTGAGTTTTTTGGCTATGTGCGCGGTGCATTTACCGGAGCGAACCCACGCGGCAAACCAGGAATTTTTGAAATAGCAAGCAATGGAACATTGTTTTTGGATGAGCTGGGTGAATTGCCCCTTTCAATCCAGTCCAAGTTATTACGAGTGCTAGAAACGGGTGAAGTGCAAAGACTAGGAGATACGGCGATTCATAAAACGAATGTAAGATTAATTGCTGCAACAAATAAAGATCTAAAAAAGATGGTTAGCGATAAATTGTTTCGAGAAGATTTATATTATCGGTTGAATGTTATCCCTATCCATTTGCCCCCGTTGCGAGAAAGACCAGAAGACATTATTGCACTTGCACAGAAATTTCTCGATGAATATAATAGGAAATACGCCTTGAAAAAAACATTTTCGGCAACGACTTTGCAGACGTTTTTGAATTATTCATGGCCTGGTAACGTACGGGAATTACGTAATGTGGTCGAAAGACTGACAATCACTTCGGTTGATGATGAACTTGTATTTGAATTGGATCCTTTCACTGGAAATAGAAATAGTGAAAGTAAAGAGGTAAGCTCCCCGGTCATTAACAATTATAGTGGATGTCTTAAAGATGTTTTAAAGACGGTAGAAAGAGAATACATTAACAAGGTCCTTGATGAATGCCATGGGCGCGTGGGAGAAGCAGCGCAACGATTAGGGATTCATCGAACTTTGCTTTATAGAAAGATTTATCAGGCAAGTTGTAAAACGTGGATCGCAAAATAGTTAAAATGTAGACAAAATACTACAAAAAATGTAGATAAAATGCTACGATATCAAAATATTTTGTTTTTTCTAAAATTTTATTTTAGATGCAAAACCGCTAGTTGGTTCAAAGAATTGAACCAACTAGCGGTTTTTTGTTGTTGGAGAAAGATTAAATAGCTATAGCCATGGTTTTGGCACAGCAATTGCATTAAATAATAGCGGAGCCTGAAAATTCAAAAAAGGGGGAGCGGGTATGACTTTAAGTGTTATCGGTATTTTAGTGTCTCTGGCTGCTATCGTGATTCTTGCGCTGCGTGGCGTGGGGATTATGCTGATAGCCCCGTTGGCTGTGGTTATCGTATCGTTGTTTTCTGGGATGGGTGTACTGGATACATTGATGGGCCCGTATATGAAAGGATTCATTAATTATGCTGGTAAATTTTATTTAGTCTTCTTGTTTGCTTCTGTTTTTGGCAAGTATATGGACGATAGCGGTGCTGCTAAATCAATCGCTAGAAGCATCCTTGGAGTCATTGGCCACGAAAAGCCGCTGTATGTTTTATTGGCTGTTGCAGTAATTACACTGTGCTTGACTTTGGGTGGCGTAAGTCTGTTTGTGGTAATCTTTGCGGTCATGCCGATTGCACGGCCGTTATTCAAGCAGTTGAACATCCCGTGGCATTTATTTATCGCAGCGTTTATTTTCGGTATTGGCTCTATTTCTATGACCATGATGCCTGGAACGCCTTCTATCCTGAATATCATGCCGATGAAATATTTGGGAACAACCGCAGCTGCAGCTCCTTTACTTGGTATTGTCGCTTCCATTTTTGTTGCATGTTTTAACGTTTGGTACATGAACAGTCAATTGAAAAAATGTGCGGCACGCGGCGAAGGGTATGATGTGGACGAAACGAAACTAAGCGCTTCTTCGGCTGGGGTTGACGAGGAAAAAGAATTACCTAGTTTTATAATCAGTATCATTCCTTCCATCGTTGTCATCGTTGCTCTTAATGCGTTCAAAATAGACATTGTTTATTCGCTCGTAATCGGCTGTGCGACAGCAGCACTCTTGTTCTTCAAATATGTCAAAAATCACTTGACCACTCTTAATGCAGGAGCTTTCAACACCGCTATTCCGGTTATTAATACATGCGCAGACGTAGGTTATGGCATGGCCGTTGCGGCCAGCGCCGGGTTTAAGGTTATTACCGATTTTCTGATGTCCATTCCTGGTCATCCGGTCGTTTCGTTATCACTGGCAACCTTTTTAATGACAGGGATAACCGGTTCGGCTTCAGGCGGATTAGGGATCGTTCTGGAAACATTGGTCAAACAATATGTAGCCATGGGAGTTAATCCGGAATTTATCCATAGAGCCGTGGCGATTGCCGCCGGTGCATTTGACGCATTGCCGCATAATGGCGTTATTATCACCACATTGGCAGTTGCAGGGCTGACCCACAAACAGGCATACCGGCATGTTTGGTGGGGCCATTGTATAGCGGCTTTCCTGAGTATGTTTATCGTAATTGCCCTTGGTATGCTTTTATATTAAAAGCCAAATAAATTTTCACAGATGAGAGGAGAGGATTTGTATGTCTATTCAAAAGATAGGTATTGTAGGAGCAGGCGCTATGGGAACCGGGATTGCCCACGTCGCCGCGCAGAGCGGGTTTGACGTTAAGGTGTTTGATGAATTTGCACCGGCCAAAGAGAAAAGCTTGGCCACAATTCAAAAACTTAGTTCTTCGGCGGTGGAAAAAGGCAAGCAAACTAATGAGGAACGCCAACAGATGCTGAGTCGTCTGCAGTACGTAGATTCTTTGCAAGAAATGTCGGACCGGGATTTAATCATTGAAGCGATCATTGAAATATTTGATGCTAAAATCGCATTGCATAAACAATTGGATGTAATATTGCCGGCGAATGCAATTATTGCCACAAATACTTCGTCTATGTCTATTACCGCTATAGCAGCGGCGACTAAGAGACCAGATAAGTTTGCCGGTATGCATTTCTTTAATCCCGCACAAGTCATGAAACTTGTCGAAGTAATCCGTGGGCTCAATAGTTCTGATGAAACAATAAACACTCTTAAAGATTTATCTGTAAAGATGGGAAAAGTACCTGTTGAAGTGAAACGGGATACTCCTGGGTTTATTGTAAACCGGCTCTTTTTGCCGCAAATGAGAGAAGCGGTAAAAATTTTAGAGGAAGGGATCGCTTCCATTGAAGATATTGATACGGCAATGAAGCTGGGCCTTAACCATCCGATGGGACCGTTCACTCTGATGGATTTTACCGGGATCGATATCCATTATCATGTTCTTGATTATTACCGACGGGAAATGGGAGATGCGTATTTGCCGCCGCTGCTCCTGAAACAGATGGTTCAAGCGGGTAGGTTAGGTAAGAAAAGCGGTCAAGGATGGTACGATTATAGTAAATAATTATATTAGGAGGCTTGTAGAATGAAAAAGTGTGTAATTACGAGCGCAGCCAGGACACCTGTAGGTGCTTATCTGGGCGGCTTAAAAGAAATACCTGTAGAAGTTTTGGCTGTTACTGCGTTGAAAGAGGCGCTGAAACGATCAAATTTATCTGGAACAGAAGTGGATGAGGTTATTTTGGGCCACGTGATATCTTCGGCTGACGCACCCAATCTGGCTAGGACGGTTGCTCTTCTTGCGGGCCTTGAAGCGACTCCGGGTCTTACGCTGAACCGTTTGTGCGGCTCAGGTATCCAAGCAGTGATATCAGCTGCGCAGGAAATCCATACCGGTGGCGCTGAAATTGTCGTAGCCGGTGGCGCAGAGAGCTTGTCCCGCGTTCCTTATTATCTGCCGCTGTCCGTGCGTTATCAACCGTTCCGCAATGGAAGCAAAACAATTTTTTGCGCCAATGAAATGGCTCATCTTGCCGCACAGCCCAATTCCCTATATCCGCCAGTACATATGGGAATTACTGCCGAAAATGTGGTTGAGCGTTACAAGATTTCTCGTGAAGATCAAGACCTGTTCGCCTTTCATAGCCAGATGAAAGCGAAGGCCGCGATGGAGAGCGGCAGGTTTGCCGAAGAAATTGTTCCTGTGCCTATCGAAACGAAAAAAGGGACAATAATGTTTGATACGGATGAGCATCCCCGGCCGGATACCACGCTGGAAGGCTTGGCGAAGCTGAAACCGGCATTTAAGAAAGACGGTTCGGTAACTGCGGGCAATGCTTCGGGCATGAATGACGCCGCGGCTGCTATCGTCATTATGTCGGAAGAAAAGTGCAAAGCTTTGGGATTGAAACCGATGGCCGCCGTAGTGGATTACGCTATTACCGCGCTTGATCCTATGGTCATGGGTCTAGGGCCGGTAAGCGCTATTCAAAAGGTGCTTAAGAAAACCGGGTTAAAATTAGAGGATATAGACCTTATAGAAATCAATGAGGCATTTGCAGGCCAGACGCTTGGTTGCCTCAAGGAACTGGGCATGTACATCGGTACTCCTATGTATGAAAGATTGAATGTAAACGGCGGCGCTGTGTCGATGGGACACCCATTGGGTATGAGCGGTGCGAGGCTGGTGGAAACGATTGCTTATGAATTGCAGCATCGACAGGCTCGTTATGGTATTGCCAGTGCCTGTATTGGGGGAGGGCAAGGTATTGCCGTATTGATTGAGAGAGAAGTTTAATAGGACATGAAAAGCATTTGAATAACAATGGGAGGTAACGAACCGGCGGTTGACGGGACGTTGCCTCCGGAAACTGAGTGAAACGGCTCAATTATTGAGAATTTACTAGGAGAGGATAATATGGTCAAAATAATTAAGCCTGAAGAGGTCGGCAGTCTTATCAAGGATGGGGCTACGATTTACACCTGTGGTTTTGGTTTGGCAGGCTTTGCTGAAGAAGTAACTATGGCGATCGAGCAGAGCTTTCTTGATACCGGTCATCCGAGAGATTTAACGGTATATTGTTCCACCGGAGTTGGGAATTTTAAGGATAAAGGCCTGCATCACTATGCCCATGAAGGTTTACTGAAAAGATATGTTGGCGGGCATTATGCTGTAGCGGGGCCCGCCATGACTAAGCTGGCCGTAGAGAATCGTATAGAGGCCTATAATCTTCCACAGGGAGCATTAGCTCTGCTTCCGCGGAATATTGCCGGACATCGGCCTGGGTTTATCAGTAAAGTGGGTCTGGGAACGTTCGTTGATCCGCGTATTGAGGGCGGAAAACTTAATTCTATAACAAAGGAAGACCTTGTTGAAGTGATTCAGTTGAGTGGTGAAGAATGGCTGTATTATAAGGCTCCTAAAGTGGATGTATCAATTATTCGTGGTTCGGTGGCTGATGAACATGGAAATATAACGCTGCATAGGGAAGGAATTATCGTTGAAACCACATCGGTTGCCCAGGCTGCCAAGGCTTGCGGCGGCATTGTGATTGCACAGGTAGAGCATATTGTCAAAGCGGGTACTTTGCATCCCAAGGATGTAAAAGTTCCGGGTATCACGATTGATTATATTATGGTTGCTAAGCCGGAAAATCATTACCAGACGATGGGCACTTACTTTAACCCAGCCTTTGCCGGCGATATTAAAATTCCTGTGCATTCTCTTGAACCGTTGGAACTCGATGAGAGAAAGGTGATTTGCCGCAGGGCAGCGATGGAATTGGTGCCAAGTGCAGTCATCAACCTCGGTATCGGCATGCCGGAAGGCGTGGCAGCGGTTGCAGCGGAAGAGAAAGTTGACCAACTCTTGAATTTGACCACTGAAGGCGGCGTTATCGGTGGTGTTCCCGCTGGGGGACTTGATTTTGGACACTCGGTTAATGCTGAGGCAGTGATTGAACAGCCATATCAGTTTGATTTTTACGATGGCGGCGGAATAGACGTGACTTTTTTGGGACTCGCTCAAACAGATCCATTAGGAAACGTTAACGTCAGTAAGTTCGGCGGCAAGCCGGTCGGTTGTGGCGGCTTTATCAATATTACCAATAGTGCTAAGAAAGTAGTTTTCTGCGGAACCTTTACTGCCGGGGGATTGAAAGTAGCGGTAGCCGATGGAAAAATACAAATTATCCAGGAAGGCAAGAACAACAAGTTTATTCAACAAGTGGAGCAAATCACCTTTAGCGGCAAATATGCCGCCCAAATCGGTCAGCCGGTATTGTATGTAACAGAACGGGCTGTTTTTGAGCTGACAGGGGAAGGTCTGGAGCTGATCGAAGTTGCCCCCGGTATCGATATTGAAAGAGATATTTTGAGCCATATGGAATTCAAACCGATTATGAAGGACGTAAAAATGATGTCTGCGGCTATCTTCCAAAAAACATGGGCAGAACTGGCAAAATTAATTGGGAATAAATGAGACCTTTATGGAGATGATTTGGGGGAGGTAAAAGGATGATTAAGGAAATAAAGTCTCATGAAGTTGGAAATCTAATTCAAGATGGAGCCACCATTTACACATGCGGTTTCGGACTTGCCGGGTACCCGGATGAAGTAGCCATGGCCATTAAAGAAAGCTTTCTTACAACAGGTCATCCCAGCAATCTTTCCGTGTACTATGCTGCTGGCATTGGCAATACGAAAGATCGGGGAATACATCACTTTGCTCAAGAAGGGTTGCTTAAGCGCGTTGTTGGAGGTCACTTTGGGGTTGGCGGGCCGGATATCAATCGCTTAATCATGGAAAATAAAATTGAAGCCTATAATTTCCCGCAGGGTGTATTGGCGCTCATGCCAAGAAATATCGCTGGAAATCGGCCGGCATTAATAACAAAGGTAGGAATTGGAACATTCGTTGATCCGCGAATAGAGGGTGGGAAGATTACAACGAAAACGACGGAAGATCTTGTAAAAGTTGTGGAGTTTGACGGAGAAGAATGGTTGTATTTTAAGGCTCCCAAGATCGATGTGGCCATTATTCGCGGCTCTGTTGCGGATGAAAAGGGCAATATGACTCTTCATCGAGAGGGTGTATTACTGGAAACAATCTCTGTCGCCCAGGCGGCAAAAGCATGCGGCGGGATTGTGATTGCGCAGGTTGAGCAGATTGTAAAAGCGGATACCTTACATCCCAAAAACGTAAAGGTACCTGGATTGGTAATTGATTATTTGATGGTAGCGAAGCCGGAAAATCACTATCAGACCATGGGCACATATTTCAACCCTGCATTTGCCGGCGATATAAAAATTCCTACTGCTTCAATTAAACCATTAGAAATGGATGAACGAAAAATTATTGCCCGCAGGGCGGCAATGGAACTTGTGCCAAACGCCGCGGTTAATCTTGGCATTGGCATGCCTGAAGGGGTTGCCAATATAGCGGCAGAAGAAAACATTGCGCATCTTATGACATTAACTACGGAGGCAGGAGTTATTGGCGGAATACCGGCTGGAGGTCTTGATTTCGGCCACGCTGTAAATGCGGAAGCAGTCATTGATCAACCATATCAATTTGACTTTTATGATGGCGGTGGAATTGATGTTGCGTTTTTAGGACTTGCTCAAATGGATCGTTTTGGGAATATTAATGTCAGTAAGTTTGGGCCTAAGACGGCTGGCTGTGGTGGTTTCATTAATATTACACAGAATGCCAAAAAAGTTGTGTATTGCGGGACATTTACAGCCGGCGGGCTTAAGATCAAGGTTGCTGAGGAAAAGTTGATCATCGAACAAGAAGGCAGGAACAAAAAGTTCCTGCAAGATGTAGAACAAATCACGTTTAGCGGTAAATATGCTGCACAGATTGGGCAACCAGTTTTATATGTCACTGAGCGCGCTGTTTTCAAATTAACCAAGGAGGGTATTGAACTGACTGAAATTGCGCCAGGGATTGATATTGAAAAAGATATTTTGCAGCACATGGAATTTAAACCGATTACAACGAATGTAAAACTGATGGATCCGGGTATTTTTAGAGAAATATGGGGCGGCTTAAGCAAGATGATTAGCTCTGCTTCCTAATACGATTAAAGGGGGAATTTTGATGCGTGGATTAAAAGACAAAGTCGTTATTGTTACTGGCGGCGCTAATGGAATTGGCCGGGCGACGGCTATCCGTTTTGCTGAGGAAGGCGCGAAAGTTGTTGTGGCTGATTTTGTTGATGGATCAACTACAGTAAGCGAACTTGCGAGCATTGGCGCCGAAGCTGTTTATTTACCGGTCGATGTTACTCAGCCGGAAAGTGTACAGGCAATGATCGCAAAAACGCTTGAAAAATTCGGCCAGATCGATGTCCTGATCAATAACGCCGGTATTACCAAAGACGCGATGATGAAAAAAATGACTAAAGAAGTTTTCGATGCTGTTATCAATGTTAATATGAACGGGGTATTTAATTGTACATCCGCCGTGCTGCCGCACATGTTGGGCCGCAAAGCCGGCGTAGTATTGACCGCATCTTCTATTGCCGGAATATATGGAAACATGGGTCAGACAAACTATGCAGCTACGAAGTGGGCCGTCATTGGCATGACGAAAACCTGGGCCAAGGAAATGGCCAAGGATGGGCTGCGTTTTAATTGTGTGGCTCCTGGTGTTATTGCTACTGAAATGGTCATGAAAATACCAGAACAAGTGCTTAAAGAAAAATTGTTGATTAAAGTGCCGGCCGGACGTTTGGGCAAGCCGGAAGAAATTGCGGCTGCGTATGCTTTTTTGGCTTCCGACGATGCTCAGTTCATCAATGGCGCAGTACTTAGTATCGACGGGGCAATGACCATTTGACGGTGAGCTTCACGCTTCTGTTTTGGCACACGGCATTGATTGCCGTGTGTTTTCTTTATCCTCGTTTTGATTTGCAGGATTTTCCTTGTTGAAACTCGAATGAAAGTTAGTTAATAATTTAGAAAATAATATGTGATTGCGATAGATAGAGGAGGTGAAAATAATGGATAAACTAAAGCGGGTTATTGAGATTAGCACGGAAAATGCAAATTCAATCAAAGGAGGAAAATCTTGCAGCTGTTCTTGTTCCTGTTCCTGCGCCCAATCAAACACGTCGTCGGCCACTTCGACCAGTGAAAAAGATTCAACAACTTTGAATACGTTTGTTGGCCATTGATTTTTTTCTCATACCTATATTTTACATGGGATGGATATAGGTATGAGAATGTTTTTCTTCACTAATTCATAAGCAAGCAAGGAGTTTTTCCAATGGATTCTGCGAATGGTCATAGGATAAAAAAGAATGTTGTCGCTTTCTTCGAGAAAGAATACCCGTTGATTAAGCTATTTCCATACGGAAATGAGCTTCTTGTTTATGATGCAAAACCGCATTTTGTTTTTATTTTATCGAATGAAGAGATGGAAGTGCTCGTTGATTTTTTAAGCGGAAAACCCAAAGAGGAAATTTTAGAAATACATGCTGTTTCGTTTGCTGAAAAGACCATTACGCTCTTGCTAGACAAATTCGAAGCGTTAAAATCTTCAGGGGTGTTTATTAAGGGACCGGTTAAGGAGATATCACCTATAGACAGAAACGTAATAAAGAACCAGTTAATGTACTATGATGAAAATATTTTATTGCGAAAATTTTGCATGGAAGTTACCGAAGATTGCAATTACAGGTGTACATATTGCAAAAGGACCATTGCAAATAGCCACGCGAAGCACAAATTAAGCGAAGAAAATGCATATAAAGGAATTCATTATTATTTCAATAAATATATTGCGTTTTTTGAAAAATTATCCGCAGAAAAAAAGAAGTTATTGTTGAAAATCGTTCCTCCAAGCCTTTCGTGGTATGGCGGCGAACCATTTTTGAATTTTGAGCTGATCAAAAAAAGTACAAACTATTTTAAAAACCTGCCTTGGGATCGATATTCCATAAACGAAAGTAATCTGAAGTTTACTTCCAACACAAATTTGTCGATCATGAACGATGAGATACTGAATTTTTTGGTAGATAACCGGGTATTTTTATTTGCCAGCCTGGACGGACCGGCAGAAGAACATGATAAATGCAGGGTTTTTGCAAATGGCGAAGGCACCTTTCACACTGCATATCATAATTTGTTAAAAATCAAAGAGTTCAATGAAACGTATTTCAAAGAACAGGTTTCTATTTTTGGTGTATACACAAATCAACATGATTATGACAAATGTACGGATTTTACCCGCAATATCGGCGCTCTCCTGTGTCAGCATTTTCCTGCGGAATACACAGGGACGTTTGTCGCTAATTCACAAGAAACAGTTTATGATTATCGTAATTCGATGAACAAAAGGCTGGCGAATTTCAAAAAAAAGGCTTTCGAAGCAGCTCAGGATCAGAGCATCAAAATAGAAGATTTTGCCAATCTATTTTCGTTTGCCAAACTCAATTACGATCATCCGGCAGGGAAGGATGCATTACAGATTTTGCTTACTTGTCCTATGGGATTCGATAATTTGATGCTTGCCGCCAATGGCGATTTTTTGATTTGTCATAAAGTTGATGGTTCGATGCCGATCGGTGACTGCGATTCAGGCTTGGATTATGAAAAGTTAATTGATTTGAATCAGCAATATAATCAATCCATTAATAATGATGAATGCAAGAACTGCTGGAATGTAAATTTTTGCAGCGTTTGTGCCGCCAGTAGGATGGCGGATCATCATTTTTTCAATCCGGCAAAACAGGAATGCGATTTATTCCGCTTACGCACAACTTATGATTTCTTATGTTTTATTCATTTTTCTTTAGAACATCCGGACCTGCTGAAGAAGATTTTTGCCCATCGGAATGATCCGGAAAAATATATTGGAATAATTGATATCAATGATTTTTAAAAGCGATTTCCCTATTTATAAACAACACGATGCGATGGATTGCGGTCCGGCCTGCTTGCGCATGATAACAAAACACTATGGGAAATCGTATTCGCTGCAATATTTTCGTGAAAGAAGTTATGTTTCAAGAGAAGGCGCCTCATTGCTTGGCTTGCGTGATGCTGCTGTTTCAGCCGGCATGCGGGCCAAGTGTGCCTTGGTGTCGATGAACTACCTGGAAGCCGGGGCGAAATTACCTTGTATCGTTCATTGGGACAATAGCCATTTTGTCGTTGTTTATAAGATTAAAAACGATCAGATTTATCTAGCTGATCCTGCTTGCGGCAAAAGAAGGTATCAAAGAGAAACCTTTTTATCGCATTGGGCAGTTTCAGGCGATGAGGGGTATGCTCTTTTGCTGGAGCCTGCCGATGAATTTGATACACAACAAGAAGACGGAACTTCTCCGAAAAGTTTCTTTATTTTATTCTCCTATTTAAAGTCATACAAACAATTATTTATTCAGCTTGTATTGGCCATGCTGCTTGGCGGGTTGCTTCAACTGATTTTGCCATTTCTTACCCAGATCATTGTGGACAAAGGGATCAATGGGAAAGATATCGGACTTTTGCAAATGGTCTTACTCGGACAGTTTTTGTTGATTGCCAGCCGGACGTTTGTCAGCTTTATCAGAGGCTGGATCTTGTTTTACATCAGCACGCCGGTAAATATTACTCTTGTCTATGATTTTTTACTCAAATTAATGAAGCTCCCCCTGGGCTTTTTTGATGTAAAAATGATTGGTGATACCTTGCAGCGCATCAATGATCATCGACGGGTAGAAACTTTTATCACCGATACGGTTTTGAGTATTCTTCTCACGTTGATTAACTTCATTATTTTTGGCATTGTACTTGTTGCTTATAGTTTTCCAATATTTTTGATTTTTTGCGCCGGGACGATTTTGTATTTGTGCTGGATCCAATTGTTTCTTGCCAAACGAAGAGAAATCGATTTTGCCAAATTTAGACAACTTGGCAAAAATCAAAACATGATTATCCAGTTAATTATGGGAATGCAGGAAATTCGGCTCCACAACTGTGAAAAGAAAAAAATCACCGATTGGGTAAAAATACAGGATGATTTGTTCTCGATCAGCAAAAAATACTTGTCGCTGACACAAAACCAACAGGCAGGATGTTTCTTATTACAGGAAACGCAAAATATTGTGATTACGTATTTTGCAGCCCGTTCTGTTATTGAAGGCGATATTACTTTGGGAATGATGCTTGCCATCTTGTTTATTCTCGGGCAACTAAACGGCCCGATTGAACAATTGGTGCATTTTGTCGCTGGTGCGCAGGATGCTAAGATTAGTTTCGAACGGATTGAAGAAATTCATGCTATGCAAGAGGAAGAACATGCCGGTGAAATAAAGAAGACGGATATACCGAAAGAAGCGGACATTGTTATTTCTAATGTATCGTTTCAATATGGCGGTCCGTATTCCCCAGAGGTTATAAAAAACGTGTCTATTGTGTTGCCCAATAAAAAAATAACAGCAATTGTAGGCACTAGCGGGAGTGGGAAAACAACGCTTCTTAAGCTCTTGCTGGGAGTTTACCGGCCTACTGGCGGTGATTTATGGATCGGCAACATCCCTATGACAGACATTTTGCGCAGTTCATGGCGAAACAAATGCGGGTTAGTCATGCAGGACGGGTATATTTTTTCGGATACGATTGCCGGAAACATTGCATTAAAAGATGAAATGATTGATGAGAACCGGTTGAAGCAGGCAGCCCAAGTTGCCAACATTGCTGAATTTATTAATTCTTTGCCCTTGGGTTATCAAACACTGATTGGTTCAGACGGACAGGGATTAAGTCAAGGGCAAAAGCAACGGATCCTGATTGCAAGAGCAGTGTATAAAAATCCGGAATATTTGTTTTTTGATGAAGCCACCAATTCATTAGATGCATGCAACGAAGCGATGATTATGAAAAATTTAGATTTGTTTTTTAAGAATCGAACCGTTGTTATTGTCGCTCACCGCTTAAGTACGGTGAGAAATGCTGACCAAATTGTTGTCCTGGATGAAGGGGTTGTCGTTGAAACCGGAACGCACGCCGGATTAATCACAAAAAAAGGCGTGTATTTCAATTTGGTGAAAAACCAATTGGAATTAGGGAGCGAATGATGAGTGAAGATGCAACGAGAGCAGAACTTGCCAAGATTTTGGCGAAAAAACCGAATTGGATGATCCGGTGGGGAATAACAGCGCTTTGTTTGGTATTGGCAATTGCAGGGTTAATGTTTGTAATTTTCTGCAAAAACTGAAGTGATCACCTTGACATAGAAATTTTTGTATGCTAATCTTAACGAAAATAGTGGTAGAGTATATTCAAATAAGAGTCAATTTATTGATGCGCAAAAATTTTAAGAAGGGCGGCAGAGAGCGTATGTTGACTGAAAGCATTACACAATCTCCAGGACCCAAAATCACTCCGGCCGATCTAGTCGCTTCAAAACCGGATGAGGCTTGTTTGTGGCGACAGGAGATGGGCAACTGCCGGTATGATTATGTGAACCAAGTGCGGCATTGGGATGAGAGTGAAACAATCTATGATATGCTCATGAGCACAGGTGCACCGACTAGCAGCACACAATTTGATGGTGAAAAAGACGAATAGCCAATAACGGTTGCAAAACCCATCTTAAGGCATAAATATGCCACAAGATGGGTTTTTTATCGACTGGTCAAGTTTGTAAAGAGAGACAGGGGAGGCTTCTAAAATTGAGTAAGCAAGGCGTTACACTATTGTTAACGAATTCAATCGACTATGTTGCTGATTTGCTGGTTAAAAATTTGGGGTCGGAGAATATCTTCCGTTATAATACGGATTTGTGGAAGGATTACAAACTTTTGGTTTCAGATCAGACGATCGAGATCGAAGATCCCATCGGCAGGCGTGTAACTGAGAACGACCTCGTCAAGGTATTCCGGCGTTCCTCCATGCGCGCTTCCAATATCTTTCCTTCTATGCAGTTGGATAATGCCGACCGATACGCTGAAGAAGAGGTCTGGATGGCGTTGAATGATATTTTGAATATTTATTGGGAACAGGGCAAAGTCGTGCTCAGTCAGCCTTTTGCAACCACTCGTTCGTGCAAGATGCAGCAGATGAGACTCGCTGCTAAATTTTTCGACGTTACCCCTTTCCGCTTCGCGGTAGGGAGTGAGAGGTTTTTTCGACCTGGAATTCAGTCCGTTGCCAAAAGTTTTACCTTCAAGTACGCAGACGGGATTGGCTTTTACGCGCGCAAAGTGGATGAGGGCAGTTTGGATCCTTCCCATCCGTGGTTCCTTACTGATTATATTGACGCTGATGAAGATGTCACTGTAGCTCTGGTAAGGGATGAGCTCTTTGCTTTTTCACTTGATCGCCAAGCATTCATTAATGAAACGATTGATTGGCGCAAAGCTCCCTCTGCGCATGCCCACCGGGGCTGGAAGCCTGTAAAGTTGCCAGCAGAAATGGAAAAGGCGATTTTTTCTTTCGCCGCTGAGGTAGGGGTGCATTATGCGCGGCTGGATTTTCTGAAGAAAGATTCTCACTATACATTCCTTGAGGCAAACTTTTCCGGCGAGTGGGGCTGGCTTGATCCGGACAACAAAAATGGGCTGATGGCCAAAATTCTTTATGAAATCGACCCGCGAACTCCGGTAATGAGCTGTCCGCGTCCTAAATGGCGTTAATTGAATGAGCGGCGGAACTGATTTGGTCAAATTCCATGGCGACGAGCCGAGCATAAAGCGGGCAGGTTTCAAGAAGGTTAAAATGAGATCCCTGTCCTTCGATATGGCCGTCATCGATTACCACTACCCGATCAGCGGATTGCACCGTTGCCAGTCGATGAGCAACGATGATCATGGTTCGTCCGCGGAGATGCTGAGTGAAGGTCTTTCGCAGCAGCATTTCGTTTTCTGAATCCATGGCGGAAGTGGCCTCGTCCAAGAGCAGCATCCGGGGCTGACGAACCAAAGCACGGGCGATTGCCAGCCGTTGACGCTGTCCGGTGGAAAGCAGCTGCCCTTTTTCGCCGAGAGGGGTATCATACCCCAAAGGCAGTCTGATAATAAATTCATGGGCTTGAGCCAGTCGGGAAGCCTCAAGAAGCTGTTTTTCGGTCGCTTCAGGGTTGCCGTAGAGAATATTATCCCGAATTGTTCCGGAAAAGATTGCTGGTTCCTGGCTGACGATCGCAATCTGGCGGCGGAGATCGCTAGGCTCCAAATCGCGTAAATCTACACCGTCCAAAGTGATACAGCCTGTTTGCGGGTCATATAGCCGAAGCAGCAATCGAAGCACGGTGGTTTTACCCGCGCCGGAAGGACCGACCAATGCGATCATTTCTCCCGGTTGTATTGACAGGTGAAAATCGCGTAACGCCGGCTGCAGTGGCCGGGCAGGATAGGAAAAATTAACCGTATCAAAAACAACGGATCCTTTCCCCGGGGGAATTGGTAGCGGCGGGACAGTTCTTCCGCTTTCCAGCGGCTGGCCAAGAATTTGGAAAAGACGTTCGGTGGCGCCGAGTGTCTTTTTTATTTCGCTGAAGATTTCCGAGAGTCCGGCGAAACTGAATGCCGCGACCGATACATAGATGATAAACTGGGTCACCATACTCCAACTTATTGTATTGTCCAGAACCTTGCGACCGCCGAAATAAAGAACCAATACGGCGACGTTCAGGGCGAAAAAAAAGACGATGAATGTGAAGAGAGCTCTGGCCCGCATCAGTTTTTCGCCGGCGTTAAAATTCGCTTCGCTTACTGTTGTAAAACGATCCGCTTCATTTTTTTCCGCTGAGAAGGATTTGACTGTGGTTATCGCGTTCAGTGTCGCTTCAATCTGCGTGACCACCTTCGCTTCGCCTTCGCGGGAAAAACGGGCTGTTGTGCGCACTTTTCGACCCAAAATCAAGGCTACCCATGCCAAGAATGGTCCGACGAAAAGAATGATTCCCGTCAGCTGCCAATCGATAGAAGCCATTAACAAGAAAGCGCCGATTAGTTGGATGGTTGAGCGCAGACCGATGGGGATGACGATGCTGACCATGGTTTCCAATAAAGCAACATCGGAAGAAAGCCTGGATAATAAATCGCCGATTGGATGAGTTTCAAAGAATTCAACCGGCAGACCCAAAAGCCGGTTGTAGACGTGGGAGCGGATATCCGCCACCAACCGTTCGCCGACCCAAGACAGCATGTAAATCCGAAGGGCCGCAGTTACAGCATAGAGGGTGATGACCGCCACCATAATTCCTGCTGCAAGATGTAAGGAACCCGAGTTTCCTTCCGCAAAATTCTGATCAATGAAATATCCCAGAACCTTTGGTATGGAGAGCAGACTTCCTGATGCAATCAGCAACGCGGCAAGACCGATGCTTAAGCGTATGGGGTGTCTACGGAGAAAACTCCAGATAAGACCCAGCGAGAACGTCCAATCCGGACTTTTATTTGACATGATAAGTTCCGCTCCTCCCAAAGATGAATGCTATTGCCCATCGTTCGCCTCTTGTCAATGATTTTCCTGCACAAACCACATGGGTACCAACTGAAACAATAATAGAGAAACGAAACGGTAAAATAGTTATACTATATTCTGAAAATTCAAATAAGTAATTTTGCGATAAAAAGCATGGTTTACTTTCTTTTTAGTCATTTATCGCCGTATTTCTATGTGCAACAGTCGTTGCTATCTTACGGAAAATGCTTTAGCATGGAGATATAGGGAGCGGTTGTTTTTGATGTCGAAAAGGAGGTTTAGATCATGAGGTATGTGTGCGAACCGTATAGCAACGAAATTGCCGGCCTGCAGGCGGAACGAAAAGATCTTGAGGAGCAACTTAAAACTGTCGGGGATGAAGAAAAGGCGTCAATTCTTGCCCGGATAGCAGAAATCGACCATGAGCTTCCCGGGTTGCAGCAAAGTCTTGCGGATTGTCTAAAGCATCCGGAGCATTTTAAAGATGTCGCAGATCCCAGCGATCCGCGCAAACACTGAATTGCAAATAAAAACTCCCAAGCTGTGAAGCGCGTGGGAGTTTTTATTTGCAATTCAGTGTTGGGTTCATTATTATACTAGGCGACGCGCCAAAAAGGCGTTGGCTTTTAAGCATAAATGATGTTTTTCTATATTATGCTGGATATGCATCTTATTCCCATGATAAAATATAGTATAAGCTGGATTTCTCGCAAGTTTACTTAATGCAGGTGAATGGAGGGATGTAAAATGAACAATGATCGTGGCTGGAGTCCTTATCTGGCTGGAGCCCTCAGCGGCCTGGTGTCGATCGGTTCGGTCTGGTTTGTGGGCAAGTATCTTGGCGCGTCAACAACGTTTGTCCGTACAACAGGTATGCTGGAAAGCATATTTTCGCCGGAACGGGTTGCCAAAATGCCTTATTTTCTGAAAGAAGCGCCGATCATTGATTGGCAGTCGATGTTTGTTCTCGGGATTGCAATCGGAGCGTTTGTTGCCGCGGTTTCTTCCGGCAGTTTCCGGTGGCAGGGTGTACCGGACATGTGGCGTAATGCTTTTGGCCCATCGGTTGGTTATCGGGCCAGGATTGCTTTTGTTGGCGGGATTCTTGCGATGTTCGGCGCCAGATTGGCTGATGGCTGCCCGAGTGGCCACGGATTAAGCGGTTCCTTGCAATTGGCAGCCAGCGGTTTTATCGCTTTGGCTTGTTTCTTTATTGGCGGTCTGATTACGGCCAATTGGCTTTATAAAGGCGGTGGCAAGTGATGCAATTAATGTATGGTTTGATCACTGGAATATTGTTTGGCTTTTTGCTGCAAAAAGGCAGGGTCATCCGTTATGATAAACAAATCGCCGCCCTTCGGCTGCAAGACATGACAATTTTGAAGTTCATGCTGTCTCACATTGCGGTCGCGATGATTGGTGTGTATTTTCTGTATGATATGGGTCTGGTTAAATTATCGTTGAAACCGACAATTTTAGGCGGGGTTGTTCTTGGCGGATTATTGTTTGGACTGGGATGGGGACTTTTGGGTTATTGCCCGGGAACTTCATTGGGGGCATTAGGCGAAGGTCGCTGGGATTCTATCTGGGGGATCATGGGAATGCTGGTCGGAGCAGGTTTGTATGCGGAAGCATATCCTTATCTGCAAAAAACGGTTTTAACATGGGGAAACTACGGCAAGATTACTATTCCGCAGGTGTTGGGAATCAATCATTGGTTCGTGATTATTCCGTTTATTATACTGACGCTGCTTCTGTTTCGATGGTTTGAAAAAAAAGGATTATAAAGAATCATCGTACGATGGACGGCGCACCGTTTTGGTGCGCCAGCAATTTATTTATGCTGTTTCTGATGGAACGGTATAAGGGAGGATTTAGCGGTGAAAACGATTTCGCGACGGCAATTTCTCAAGCGGACTGCATTGGCTTCCATGGTTGGTGTGGCAACTTTGACCGGAGTGAATGAAACGGCTCAGGCGGCAGTCGAACCCATGGCGACAGTCATCGACTTGACCAAATGCGATGGATGTAAAGGAGAACCGGTTCCAAGCTGTGTTTTAGAATGTAAAAATAAAAATCAAAGCCGTTATCCCCAACCGAAGAAACCTATTTTGGACTATTGGCCGCGCAAGGGTTATGAAGACTGGTCGGATAAACAGCAGCTGACCAATAGACTGACTCCTTATAATTGGCTTTATGTTCAGAAGGTAACCGTAAATGGCAAAACAGTATACATTCCGCGACGATGCATGCACTGCGAAAATCCGCCATGCGCCAAGTTGTGTCCTTTCAGCGCTTTCACGGTTTACAAAGATAGTTCTGTCACCATTGATCCGGATGTTTGCTTTGGTGGAGCGAAGTGTCGTGATGTGTGCCCATGGGGCATCCCGGCCAGACAGGCTGGAGTGGGAGTGTACATGAAACTGGCGCCTACTTATGGCGGCGGCGGAGTCATGTACAAGTGCGATATGTGTCATGACTTGGTGGAAAATGGACAGCAGCCGGTTTGTGTGAATGTTTGCCCACGGCAAGCAATGACTTTTGGATTGAAAGCAGCCATGAAAAGGCTGGCTAACGAGCGCACGCAATCTGTGAATGGCTATCTGTATGGTCTGACAGAAAATGGCGGTACAGCCACATACTATATTTCGCCGGTACCTTTTGCGGATATTCATTCGGCTCTCCAGGCAACAGGAGAAGTTGATGGCAAACCAGGCCGTGCCGGTATGCCTCCGGTGGCGAGCAAAATGGACGAATTCAGAAACTTGTCAGCGGCCATGCTGGTAGCACCGATAGCAGGAATGTTTGCCGCAGGATGGTCTGCATGGAGGACGATGAAGAAGGAAGGCAAGGAATAGGGGGAAAATGTATGATACTTCGGCATACCAAGGCTGTCAGAATGATTCATTGGAGTATTGCGTTGTCGATCTTTTTATTATTCTTCAGCGGATTTGGTCAGATGCCGCTTTATAAACGGTATATGCTGACTGATATTGTGCCTTGGACGGGAGACTATTGGCTGACTCTCTATCTTCATTATTTGGGAGCCGTTGTACTAATGACTGCTGTCGGCTGGCATGCGGTATTCCATGGAATTCGCAAGGAAACGGGGCTTCTTCCCCGTTCAGGCGATCTCCAGGAATCAGTTCAAATTATCAAAGCGATGATTACGGGCGGGAAAGAACCGCCTTCCGATAAATATTTGGCCGAACAGCGACTCGCTTATGCTTATATTGCCTTTACGGTAGGTCTGCTAATTGTTACGGGAGTTGTCAAAGTCATCAAAAATTTGGGCTTCAATTTGAACGACAGCCTGTTGTTTTGGTCGACTCAAATGCACAATTTGGGATCCGTCCTGCTTTTATTCGGTATTATAGCCCATTTGGCGGCATTTATTCCTGCTGCTAACCGAAAGCTGCTGCCATCCATGTTTCATGGAAAAGTAGACGAAGAATATGTAAAACATCGTCATAGTATTTGGTACAAACGTTTGAAAAAAGGCACTTGAATGGTCGATTAGGAGGAATAGAAATTTTGAATTATCGAAATATCTATTGACAGAAAAATAAAAAAAGTGTATTTTAATTACGAAATATATTCCATATAGCTGCGGCGAAAAGAGATGGAAGGAATGGACGGGAGGGAAATATGTATTCCGATAAAGTGATAGAGCATTTTATGTCACCGTACAACGTCGGTACTATGCCCCAGGCAAATGGCATAGGAGAAATTGGAGACCCTGACTGCGGAGATTATTGCCAGATGTTTATTAAAGTTCATAAAGATTGTATTGAAGAAATTAGTTTTTTGATTTTTGGCTGTGCGGCTGCTGTTGCATGCGGCAGTATGACTACGGTTTTGGCAAAGGAGAAAAGTATTGAAGACGCGTTGCGGATTATGGAGCAGGATGTTGTTGATGCCTTGGAAGGCCTTCCGGAGGCAAAACAGCATTGTTCCAATTTGGGTGTAGCTGCTTTACGTAAGGCGATTGAAAATTATTTTGCCAAACAGGAGACCCGGTAAGAAAAACAGGGATAAATTATTTCGGGGGAGATGATATGATGCAATGTGCATTATGTAAAAACAAGAAATGTTATAAGGGGCAGAATTGTCCTGGGCTGCAGAATGATCAAATTGAAGCTGAGTATGATGAAATTGACCGACAGTTAATGACAGTGGCGGCCAAAATTGAGGGCCGCTATTATATGCAGCTTTCGCGTTTGGAAGAAAGTGCAAAATTTGCCCAGGAAATGGGCTGTACGACGGTTGGTGTTGCCTTTTGCCTTGGATTGGCCCAGGAAGCACAGTATATCGTGCAGTATTTCCAAAAATTTTTCACAGTACATTCCGTATGCTGCAAAGTTTGTGGTCTCGATAAACACCATTTTAATTTGGAACAAATTGAAGCCGATCAGTTTGAAGCGATGTGCAACCCGGCCGTGCAGGCGAAAGTCCTGAACGATGCCAAAACCGAATTGAATTTTGCCGTTGGCCTGTGTGTAGGTCACGATATGATTTTTAATCGTCATTCTGTTGCCCCGGTTTCAACACTTGTGGCCAAGGATCGCTTGCTTGCTCATAATCCGTTAGGAGCAGTGTATGCAGGTTATTGGCGCAATAAGCGTCTTGGGTTAACAGACGAAAAATAGTAAAAATATGCCATTCATAGTAATCACAATAAAAAAACTTGTTGACAAGGAAGCAGAAAAGGTGTATTTTTTAATTATGAAATATATTTCGTAATTAAATGTTTTTTGTGATACAAATAAATGAAGTGATTTTATGGGAACAAAATTTTTTTGCTAAATTATGAAATATATTGCGAAACAATGAAGGGAAGTGTTTTCTATGCCAAGAGGAGATGGAACAGGACCTTGGGGTACTGGGGCGATTGGCCGCGGCCGTGGCGGTTGTCAAGGGATGGGATTTGGTGCTGGAGGCGGTCGCGGAATGCGGGGCGGTTTCGGTTTTGCCGATAACACCGTTCCAACGGCAGAGACATTGGAAATACAAGCCAAACGTTTAGAAGAACAGGCTGCTAATCTGCGCAACTTAGCGAAAAAAAACCGTGTAACCGAATAGCCACCATGAAAATGGTTCTTTGTTGTAGAAGTTAGAGGTTGCCAATTTGCCGTTTCCGTTTGCTTCTATAACAAAGAACCAGTCAATTTGTCTATCTAAAAGGAGGAAATTCTGTGATTATCAGTATTGCCAGCGGCAAAGGGGGAACGGGTAAAACTACTCTAGCTTTGCTGCTCGCTGCGACACGACAGAATATTACTTTGGTTGATTGCGATGTGGAAGAGCCGAATTGCCACTTGTTCTTGCAACCAAAATGGCAAGATTCCGGCAGGGAGATCTCAGTTATGATTCCCCACGTTCATCAGGATTTGTGCAATGGATGCGGCGCTTGCTCTGCGGTGTGCCTTTTTAATGCCATTGCGATTGCCGGCAAATCCGCATTGTTCTTTGATGAGCTGTGTCATAGTTGTGGCGGTTGCCTTCTCGCCTGCCAGCAGGGTGCGATCAGCGAAGTGGAAAAACCGATTGGCGTTGTTAATACAGGAATGGCTTCAACGCTTAGTGATGTTCGCTTACTTAATGGAACGCTGAATATCGGTACCCCCAGTGCGGTACCGTTGATTAAAATAATGAAAAAAGAAGTTGCCGGACTTTCCGGAGAAGCTTTACTTGATTGTCCGCCGGGGACTTCCTGCTCCATGGTAACAGCAATTAAAAACAGTGATTATTGTTTGTTAGTGACAGAACCAAATTCTTTTGGCCGTCATGATTTGGAATTGGCGATGAATATCACCAGCCTGCTGAAAATATCTACAGGCGTTGTAATCAATAAAAGCGATGGTGACCTTTCTGATGAAAGTATTCAGTCTTTATGTGACAGTCGCAACGTTCCTGTATTGGCGAAAATTCCTCATAGCATTTCCTTTGCCCGGCAATATGCTTCCGGAATAATTCCTGATGAATTTCGGTCTGTTGCTGCCGATATTTGGCGCCAAATTGATTCGGAAAGGGGCGGGAAAGGATGAAGGAACTTGTTATTGTCAGTGGCAAAGGCGGAACAGGTAAAACAAGTATCAGTGCTGCACTCGCTTTTTTAGCGCCTCAGAAAGTCCTGGTAGATTGTGACGTTGATGCTGCAAACTTCCATTTGATCAGCGGTGCTGTGGTTCGGGAATGTCATGATTTCCAAGCCGGCTTTGAACCGTCGATTGATGAACAGGTCTGCACTCGTTGTGGAAAATGCAGCGAATTATGCCGGTTTTCCGCAATAAGTGCAGGTGTGATTACTTCCCCGTTGGATTGTGAAGGTTGTGGCGTATGTGCTTTTCATTGCCCAGAACATGCGATCTCCATGAAAGATAAGCATGCCGGAAACTGGTTCGTGTCAGATACCCGATTTGGCCGCTTAATCCATGCTGAACTTGGGCTGGCGATTGAGAACTCCGGCAAATTGGTCAGCCAGGTGCGACAAACGGCGAAAAAAATAGCGCAGGCCGATCATTTGCCGCTCGTTCTTATCGATGGTCCGCCTGGAATTGGCTGTCCGGCCATTGCAGCCTTATCGGGAACAAGTTTGGCGCTTGCTGTTGTCGAACCGTCGTTGTCGAGTATCCATGATTTGAAGCGGTTGGTGGAATTGACATCATGTTTCAATTTATCAACCGCAGTATGTATTAATAAAAGTACGCTGCATCCGGAAAATACCAGACAGATTATCACTTGGTGCAATAGCAAAAATATTCCGGTTGTAGGCCAGATCCCTTATAGTGAAGTGTTCCGAAGTGCAATCAAAGCCGGAACAACGGTGATGGAAATCCCGGATAACCAAGATGTTAAGGAACAAATAGCAGAACTTTGGCACAATATTGCAAAAATGTTAGGTGTTCCTTTGGAGCGTAATGAGATTAGTTTTTTTCAAAAATTTAAATTTTTTAGTAAAAACTGAGGGAAATGAGGAGAAAACGATGAAAATTGCCATTACGGCGCATGGTGATGATTGCCATGCAGAAGTTGATTCCCGGTTTGGGCGGGCTGATTATTTCATGCTGTATGACACAGAAAAAGAAAGTTGGAAAGCTATCCCTAACACGCAAAACGTAGAAGCGGCACACGGGGCAGGTATCCAGGCAGGACAAACATTAGCGAAATCTGGTGCCGGTATTCTTGTTACCGGTCATGTCGGACCAAAGGCGTTTAAAGTTTTAGCTGCAGAAAAAATTTCCATGTTTTCATTTGGTGATAGCAATGGAACTGTGGAAGAAGTACTGAAAGCCATGTTGGCTGGTGAACTCAAAAGCATTGATATTCCCAGTGGTATTGGTGTTGGGAAATGATGTAAATTTTTTTAGAAATAAAGGAGATGGATTTCTGAATGTCTTGTAGTGAGAAAGTAAATGATCCGCAGTTTGATGAACAAAGCCAAAAAATTAATCAGCTTTTGCAAAAAGTTGACCATAAGATTGTTGTAATGAGCGGTAAGGGCGGCGTTGGGAAAAGTACAGTAGCTGCAAATTTAGCTGTGTTTTTAAGTAATCAAGGATACAAAGTCGGCCTGCTTGATGTGGATGTTCATGGTCCGAGTATTTCCGGTCTCTTCGGTCTTACCGGTCTCAAACTTATTACCACCGGGGACCAGATTCAGCCTTATTTTTACACGGAAAATTTAAAGGTCTTATCTATTCAAGGATTACTTGACCACCCAGATTCGCCGCTTATTTGGCGAGGCCCGGTAAAAATTGGCATTATAAGACAGTTTTTAGCAGATGTGAATTGGGGACCTTTGGATTTTCTGATTATTGATAGTCCGCCTGGAACTGGAGATGAACCGCTGACAGTGGCTCAGACCGTGACAGGTTGTCGTGCGGTCATTGTTACTACGCCTCAAGAAATTGCTTTGGCAGATGTGCGTAAATCCATTCAATTTTGCCAGGCAGTGAATATGCCGGTTTTGGGTATTATAGAAAATATGAGTGGCTTTGTTTGTCCGTCTTGTGGCGTCACGCATGAGATCTTCAAAAGTGGTGGTGGAGAAAAAACCGCTGCTGATGCTAATATTCCTTTCTTGGGCCGGTTGCCGATCGATCCTGCAGTGGTTATTGCTGGTGATGCCGGTCAAGGGATTGACAGTTTAACAAGTCGTACAAAAGAAACTATGCAGGAGATTGTTGATCGATTAGTTCAGGAATTGCCCAAAAAACAGATAAAGGATGGTTCGATTATGAAAATTGCTATTCCGTTGGTATCAGGAAAACTTTGTGCTCATTTTGGCCATTGCGAACAGTTCGCGATAATGACTGTAAAGGATGGTAAAATTACAAACCAGGAAATGTTGACTCCTCCCCCGCATGCGCCTGGCGTAATCCCTAATTGGGTAGCGGATCAGGGTTGCACGGATATCGTTGTTGGAGGTATGGGCGAGGCTGCGCAGTCGATTTTCATGACACGCGGTATAAAAGTAACTTGTGGCGCTCCCATAGACACTCCGGAAAATCTTGTTGCACTTTATGTGCGTGGAGAAATGGTTAATGTAGGAAATTCTTGCGATCACGATCATGAAGGACATGCGTGCGGCAGCCATTAAGATAGAAAAGGCCTTATAAAAACACAATAGAAATCGCCCGCCTAAAACGAAAAATTTTAAGCGAGCGATTTTTCTTTAACCGTTATAGTATTATTAATTACTTCCATTTTTCCTCCAAGTCAAAAGGAGGTATCTCCGCTAGTTCGCCTCTTGAAAAGGCTTCAACGGCATTTAGCGCGCTTTGGTCAGGGGTTGTATAGTAGCGAATGTTTTCTTTATGGAGTTCTCTGCATCCTTTTAAACCTACATGGCCGGAAATTATAATGGATGCGCCTAATTGCTGGACAAACCGCGCCTCTTTAATTACTGCTGTTTTAAGGGAGCTGTTTTCTCGATCTTTGGAACGGTATTCCCAAATACCACTGTCTGTATCATACAATAGAAAGTGAACAGATCTTCCGAAATGTTGATCTACTGTAGCCTCTGGTGTGGTTCCCTTGCAAGATACTGCGATCTTCATTTTTCTCCCTCCTTTTTGATTTCATTATACTATGCGGTTACAATTTATAGCAAGAAATATCTAAATATTCGCTAATATTGTAACGCCTTATATTTTTCCCTTTACATGACTCTCCTGAGAGCCGATCAAATTAATTTTTACAATTAGTTTAAACTATGTGTACTATGGAAAAACAAGGCAAATAAATTGCTCGTTTTGCTGAATTCGTATAAAAATTATTTTTGACATATGTCTGAAACGGTATATAATTAAATTATAAATGACATATGTCTGAAATTATATGATGATATTAAAGATGAATGATTAAGATTAAATTATGGTTGTTGGAGAGAAATTGGAAGATTATTTGCTAAAAAAGTTACTGAAAGCTGAAAATAAAGAGATAAGAGAAAAATGGAGGAGGGATGAAGAATGGAAGAAATGAACGTAAGCAGAATGCCTTTGATTGGTGACAAAGCTCCATCTTTTAAGGCCATAACCACACAAGGAGAAATTAACTTCCCGGAAGACTACAATGGAAAATGGGTTATTCTTTTTTCACATCCGGCAGATTTTACACCTGTATGCACTACTGAATTTATGACTTTTGCTACAATGGCAGAAGAATTCAAAGCCATGAACACAGAGTTGGTTGGATTATCTGTTGATTCTCTTTATGCTCATATTGCATGGCTTAGGAAAATCCAAGAGCTGGAATGGAAAGGTATGAAGCAAGTTGAGGTAAAATTTCCGCTTATTGAGGATATTCGCATGGAAGTGGCTAATAAGTACGGAATGATCCAGCCGGGACAATCTAATACCCAGGCAGTAAGGGCTGTTTTTATTATTGATCCTGCTGGAAAGATACGTACTATTCTCTATTATCCCCTTTCAACCGGTAGAAATTTTGATGAAATTAAGCGTATCATCCTTGCATTGCAAAAAGCCGATAAAGACGGAGTTGCAACGCCGGCCAACTGGAAGCCAGGAGATGACTGCATAGTGCCCACTGCAGGCTCTTGTGGTACTGCAAAAGAGAGAATGGAAAGCACAAGTGATGATACATATTGTCTAGACTGGTTTATGTGTTTTAAAAGGGAAAAAAAATAACCGCATATTATTTGTAAAACTAAGGAGGGAGATATTATGTCGAGTTTTGGCAATCCCATTTCTGGCCTTGTAAAAGACCGCAAGATTACTGAACAGGAATTGATTAGAGCGATTAGAATTATGATTGCTGCGGAATATGAAACAATCCATTTATATACGCAGTTGGCTGAAACAACAGAATAGCAATGGCTGCTAGATATGCAAAAAATTATTTTAGTGTATTTATGGGGGATCTACCCCCCTTCAAATTTAATTATAATAAACGAAGAAATTATTAGCCTTATCTCCAAATGGTTTCATTTTAAGGGTATGGATATTGTGGATAAGCACTCCTTTATTTGATATTAAACCGTATGTCTAGGATTTTGTATACAACTTATCCCTTAAGAACGGGCAAGCGGTTTATTCAGTAAAGCGATGATGAATTTTATCCATAATAATACTGAAGGGAGATGAGAAATGTGTTCAGGCTAAAAAAATGTTGGATGATGATCGTTGTAGTAGTGATGAGTACGGCGCTTTTATTAGTGTGTGGATGTTCTAGTGGACAAAAATCGTATAGCGCCATGCCTGGTAGTGGAACGCTTACCGGAAAACATCTGATGGTGTTCGCTGGTTCGGCTAGCCAACCGCCGATGGAATTAGCCGCGAAAGCATTTGAACAAAAAACCGGCGTTAAAGTAGACACTGTATTCGGCGGCTCTGGATATGTATTGTCGCAAATGAAATTGGACAAAAAAGGTGATTTGTATTTTCCTGGGTCATCTGACTTTATGGAAATTGCTAAACGGGATGGTGTGGTCTATCCGGAAACCGAACAAAAAATCGTCTACCTGGTGAATTCCATTAATGTAAAAAAAGGAAATCCTAAGAATATTCAAACACTGCAAGATTTGACGAAACCGGGAATAAAGGTGGTCATTGCAAACCCTGAATGTGTTTGTGTCGGGTTGTATACCGTTGAGATTATTGAAAAAACCTTTACCCCAGAGGAAAAACAAGCTTTTCGAAATAATACGCTCAATTATGCAGAAAGTTGTGAAAAGACGGCAACCGCCGTATCTTTTAATACGGTGGATGCCGTCATTGGATGGAGCGTATTCCAGTATTGGGATCCGGGAAAAATTGAAACCATTAAACTGAAACCATCCGAAACAATGCGGATTGGCTATATTCCTATTGCGATTTCCAAATACACGGGAAACCGGCAATTGGCACAGCAGTTTATTGATTTTTTGCAATCGGAAGAAGGGAAAAACATCTTTAAAAAGTATCAATATTTTATGACTCCTGCCGAAGCAATGAGCTATATTGGCGAAGATCGCCCAGTTGGTGGAGAATATATTTTGCCTAAAGAGTGGGTAAAGAAATGAAATGACATAGGCAGAAATTTTTAAAAAAAAGGAGAATATATATTACTTCTCGACAATGGGCATAAGCTGCTCGCTAACATAACCTGAAGGTTATATTGGAATGACAGACAATCGTATATCGTGAATGATGCCAGGAAGGCTTTTTCCTCGTGAAGGGGAAGCTTCCTGGTTTCTATTTTTCAAAATGAGGGGGAGGACAAAGTTATTTTACACAAAATAAATTCGCACAGTATTGCTGTCAATCACATCGACATCTACGGCAAGCTGTTTTTCTAGTGTTTCTTTTAAGAAAGAGATGTCATTATCTACTTTAAACTGGATTGCGTTTTTTATTTGGCTCTCGTTTATTAGTTTTTCAACAGTCCCGATCTTAACTAATTTACCTTCTACACAGTTTGGACATGTGCATGATGGACAATGGCGAGCCATGGACAGCTGTAATTATTGTCTGTGACATACAAAGGAAATAAATTTTAGTTAATGGAATATTTAGATAAATAGAAGCGAATATTTGAAGCAGCCATGCTCGTGAAAGAAAGAGAAGTTAAAATCATGAATGTAGACTTACTTCAGGTGGAGTTTCACCCTCCGGGCACAGGTACCCAAAGGGCACAGGAACTCGTATGGTACAGGCAATTCCACCTGAAGTTTAGTCGAATTTACTTCGATCTACAGCCTGTTTCACCCTCCGGGTACAGGCTCCCGACCTAAAAGGGCGGGGTCTTACAGGCTGTGTGAAGGATAAATACTGGTAGAGGAGCGAAGAATACTATGATCATAGTGGAAATTCCTTTTGGAAAGACTTACCTGGAACTTCAACTGCCTGAGGAACGAGTGGAGGGTGTTTTGGAATCCCGTGCTCACCAATATCGGCCGGAAGCGGGGGAAGAAGACCTCGTTAAGTCTGCCTTGATCAATCCGGTTGGATCTTTGCGATTGAGCGAATTGGCCAAAGATCACAAAAAAATTGTAATTGTCACCAGCGATCATACCCGGCCGGTACCTACGAAGATTATTGCTCCGTTGATGTTGGCGGAAATACGCAGCGTCAATCCGGAGGCGGAAATCACCTTCCTGATTGCTACCGGATTTCATCGTGCTACTACGGAAGAAGAAATTGTAAATAAATTTGGCGAAGAAATGGCGCAAAACGAAAAGATTGTCGTACATAATTGCTGGGACAAAGAAACAATGGTCAATGCGGGTAAATTGCCGTCCGGAGGCAATTTAATCATTAATAAACTTGCCATGGAAGCCGATCTATTAATTGCAGAAGGATTTATCGAACCACATTTATTTGCCGGCTTTTCCGGCGGCCGAAAAAGCGTACTGCCTGGCATTGTCAGTGATGTTACTGTACTGGCCAATCATTGTTCTGAATTTATTGCGCATGAAAACGCAAGGGCGGGGATTTTGGATGGCAACCCGCTTCATACGGATATGTTGTATGCAGCGAAACAAGCCAAATTAGCGTTTATTCTTAATGTTGTGATTGATGCCAATAAAAAAATTATTCAAGCTTTTGCCGGTGATTTGGAAGAGGCTCATCTGGCAGGATGTAGTTTTGCCAACGATCTTGCTGCTGTAGAAGCCAAGCCGGCAGATATTGTCATTACCACTAATGGCGGTTACCCTCTTGATCAGAATATTTATCAGCATGTGAAAGCATTGTCGTCAGCGGAAGCTACCTGTAAGGCTGGCGGAGTCATTATTGTTCCCGCTGCCCTGGGAGATGGACATGGAAGTGCGGATATGTATGAATGGCTGCGGGGCGGGGCACAGGAAGCTATGGATAAAATCATGAAAATCGATCGGGAATCGACCATCCCGGATCAATGGGCAACGCAAATTATGGCTCGAATTCAATTAAAACATTCAATTATTTTTGTTACCGATCGAGACCATCAAATAATTAAAGATATGGGATTTCAAGTTGCTTTAACTCTGGAGGAAGCCATGCAAAAAGCGGAGGAAATTGTTGGATCCAAGGCGAAAGTAACCATTATTCCTGACGGTGTTGCAGTAATTGTACGTTGATGATTTGAAATAGTGCAATGGGAAGGAGGTTGCATAAAAGATTAAGAACCGGACTTTGAAAAAGAAATAAGGAGATGAGTATTTTGATTGTTGACGCAATTTCCCTTCGACCATCTGATAATGTCGCGACTGCAGTTCAAGATCTTGTGCCAGGTCAGGTGGCGATGGTTCGTCTTGACCGGGACTTGCATCAGCTTGTTATCAATGAGGAGATTCCCTATGGTCACAAGTTTGCTGTACGGTTCATTCCAAAAGGCGAAGAAATCCTTAAATACGGCGAAGTGATTGGACGGGCTACGGTGGATATTCAATCCGGTTGTCACGCGCATGTGCAAAATATTGAGAGTCTGCGCGGACGCGGTGATCTGCAAAAGGAGGGTTAATATGGAATTTATGGGATATCGGCGCGCAGATGGTACGGTAGGAACAAGAAATTATGTGGGCATTTTATCGGCTGTTGTGTGTGTTAACGAAGTAGTGGAGAATATTGTCCGTCAAGTACAGGGAACGGCGCGGTTTACTCATCATCAAGGCTGTTGCCAAACGCCTCTTGATATTGGCAAAGTGAACCATGCGTTAATTGGCTTAGGTCGCAATCCGAATCTTCATTCGGTGATTGTCGTAAGTTTAGGGTGTGAAAGCACTGATCTTGCAGGTGTAATCGCCGGTATTCAGGCCAGCGGCAAAAGAGTGGAACATCTTGTTGTGCAGGAAATAGGCGGAGCGACACGCACTGCGGCAGAAGGAATATTGTTGGCGCAGGAAATGGTACGGGAAGCTTCCTTGCAGCAACGTGAACCGTTTCCGATCAGTGAGTTGGTGATGGGTATGAAATGCGGCAGTTCGGATACGACCTCGGGCTTGGTACCGAACCCGGCCATCGGTGTGGCTTCCGATCTCCTTGTGGCAGCCGGCGGAGTTTCCATATTGGGTGAAGTAACCGAATTCATCGGTGCTGAGCATATTTTGGCTCGCCATGCCGTGAATGAAACGGTAGCCCAAGGGATTATCAGCTTGGTGGATCGCATGGAGAAGAGGGCGATGGCAGTTGGGGAAGATATTCGGGGTGGACAGCCTACCGGAGGCAACATCAAGGGTGGACTAACCACTATTGAAGAAAAATCGCTTGGCGCCATTGCCAAGGCGGGTACCGCGCCTATTCAGGCAGTTTACGAATATGGCGTGCGACCGACGGTAAGAGGGTTGGTTGTTATGGATTCGCCTGGGCGCGAACCGGAAATTCTTACCGGATTGGCTGCTGCCGGAGCAAATGTCATCGCCTTTGCCACTGGACGGGGGGCGCCTCAAGGATTTCCCTTTGTGCCGGTTCTTAAAATTACCGGCAGCCGTACTGCGGCCGAAAAAATGAGTGATCATATCGATATGAATTTGAGCGGAGTAATTGAGGGAACTGATACAATTCCTGACGCTGGGCAGCGAATTCTCGAAGAACTGGTTCGGATTGCTTCAGGCGGTATGACAAAGGCTGAAATATCCGGCTATTCAAATGCAATGGATATCTACATGTGGGGGCCTGTTATTTAGGTAAACGAAAAGAACTTGGGAAGTGCTTTTTCACAGTTTGCATGGTCTGCAGCTTATAGGGCTGCAGACCATGATTTTTTGTAAGCCGGTATTGCTGAGTTGTTGTATATAAGAACGTTTTGCCGCATTAAGTAGGAATTTGCTTAAGTTTGGCAGAATTATACAATGGACCTTGCGACTTCGAAAATTCGGTTTTTGTTAATAACATCGTTTGCCAATATGAATGGGAGGGATTGCAACTTGTGATTATTTCAAGAGAGTTGGCGCAAAAAATTGTTGACCATCTTATGGTAATCGTACAGCGTAATGTCAACATAATGGATTGCAGCGGGATCATTATTGCTTCCGGACAATCCGGAAGGATAGACACTTTTCATCAAGGCGGCATGCTGGCTGCCGCGGAACATCATGTTGTGGAAATCTTCCCGGAAGAGGAACACCTTTATCCTGGCGCTGTATCCGGAGTGATGTGGCCAATTGACTTGAAAAACAAGACTGTAGGCGTAGTTGGGGTGACAGGAGAACCTAATGAGGTTCGGAATACTGCTAAATTGGTGAAGACTGTTACCGAGCTGATTCTTGAACGGGAGATGTTTTTGGCAGATTATGGATCGGAAAATCGGATGAAAGAACAATTAGTGAATTTATTGTTCGAAGATAATCAAAATACAGTTCTGGATGATATCCACACTTTGGCCGGAATGCTGCATTATACATTAAATATCCCGCGGTTGGTCTTAGTAGCCAAACTGGAGTCTCAGATCGATGCGAATTATGCTTACGATGGCCTCCAAAATTTGTTTTCCGACCGCATGCGGGAAAGTGTTTCCAATTTGTTAAAGGAAAGTGATCACGTTACTTCTGACGATATGAGCCTTTTTTATAAAAAGAATTTAGTCATCCTGAAGGCATTGCCGAAAAAAACCGATGCAAAGCTGATCCGTGTTTTTGTAGCAGGCATTGCGAGTATCCTTAGATCTGTTGAGCCTCGATTGGAAATTCGAATTGGAGTTGGCAGCCGTGCATTGACAGAGTCCCAATTACGGCACTCTTATCATGAAGCGGTTTTTGCCTTGGATTATGCCGACCCATCGATGGTTCGCTCGATCAGCGAATTTGAGATATTATTGAATTACTTATTTATTAAGAGAGACGTTCAGTATAACTCATGCTTGGCGTTAATGGAACTTGGACAGATTTTAGACAAAATTCAAGTAAAGTATGACATGCAAAAAACGTTAAGAACCTTGTTGGATAACAATCTTAGTATTTCTGATACGGCGAACGCTTTATTTATACACCGAAACACGCTGAAATTCCGACTGGCGAAATTAAAAGAGGTAGTGGGATTAGAGCCGTGTCGTTTTTTTCAGCACGCGATGCTTTGTAAATACCTTATTTTTGTTAATGAAGGCAAGGCGTGCCGGTATTAGTGAGTTTATCATTCGCTGCACCCCCATTAATTTATTACTCGAATGGCGTTAAATTAGAGGTTGAGTGTATAATAAGAATGGGATAAATCATATTGAACAATAAGGCGGTTAAATTATGAATAAGAGATCATTTTTAGATATTTTATCTTATATCATGTTGGCAGCCATATTTTTTATGGTATCATTCTTTATCCATAAAGCTATTTCTGAGCCGCCTCAAATTTCGCCTTCCGTTCCTGTAATGGTCCAGGAAGTTAAGCCTTCTCTGGTTTTGTATTCTAATCCGGCAGTTGAAAAATTACTTCCGGCGGAAACCAAGTTAGAGCAATTACAACAAGATCCTTTGATTATTAAAATAACCAATAAAGACGGTTCAAGTGAATATGCAACGGTAGGAAAAGCCATGGGGCATCAATCGGAAATATCCGTATTGGTTATTATCAATATAGAGCACAAAATTACTAATATTAGTATTGTTGAACAGCACGACACACCAAACGTGTTTGAAAAAATTTATAAAAACAATTTTTTGTCTCAATTTATCGGTAAAAATATCGATGCCGGTTTTGTTCTTGGCAAAGGCATTGATGCGATATCGGGCGCTACTAATTCTTCCTATGGCATTACAAAAGCCGTTGCGAATGCTGCAGAAGTTTTGAAAACGGGTAAAATAAAGGAATAGCCAAAGTGGCTATTCCTTTATTTTTATGGGATGTTTTTTCATGTATTTGTTAAGCAGGCTGATCCGGGAAAGGAAGTCCTTCTCCTTGTTCTTCAGTGGCAATTCCGTCCCGCAGTCGATATAACCTTTTAAACCGGGGTATAATGACATCATCATGGGTGATGACGATGATGGCAGTATTATATTGTGCAGCTAGACGGGCTAGCAGATTCATGACAATGAGTGAGCGGTCGCTATCAAGAGGCGCAGTCGGTTCGTCTGCCAAGATGAAGGGCGGTTTATTCGCCAAGGCGCGTGCGATGGCTACTCGCTGTTGTTCGCCGCCGGATAACTCAAATGGTTTAGCGTGGGCTCGGTGGCTTACTTCCAGAACTGTTAATAATTCCAATGCGCGCTGGCGGGCGTTGCTGTTTGATTGGCCGGCCAGCATCGGTAAAAGAGCAACATTATCCAATACCGATATAAAAGGGATAAGGTAGGGTGCCTGAAAAACAAAGCCAATTTTATCCCGACGGAGTGCTCTGAGGTCTTTTATAAGCCAGCCATTGTCATAAATCAGCTCACCGTCAAGGATGATGCGTCCACTCGTGGGATCAATGATTGCTCCCAGACATTGCAAAAGAGTTGTTTTCCCCGAACCACTGGGGCCGAGCAGACCGACTACTTCGCCAGGACGGACAGAAAGGTTGACTCCTCTGATGGCATGAACAGCGGTGGGACCAGAACCGTAGGTTTTAACCAAATTCTCCATCTGGATGGCGAACGGGGCATCTAGTGATGTTTGAAGCAATTGCATGTATGCGATCAACCTCCCAGAGCCGAAGACGGCTGGACTTTTAGCGCGGCCCGGATGCCAATAATACTGGACAGAGTGCAAATAAGCATAGTAAGCAGAAAGGCGACGATTGTATCGGTAAAAATAAACTCAATGTGTTTGGGAAAGAACGGCGCCCATAGTGTAGAAGCAACTTTACCCACAATAAATCCGAGCAGGCCGAGGCCCCATGCTTCTTGAAGGATCATCCCGGCAATCGTGCTGTTTTTTGCCCCTACCAGCTTCAAAACCGCGATTTCCTTGATTTTTCCGAGGGTCATAGTATAGATAATCAGGGCAATGATAGCTGTGCTGACAATGGCCAATATGCCCATAAACATCCCCAACTGCCGGAGGGCATTTACGATGACTTTTTCTTGCAGAATTTTTGTCATTTGCTCATAGGTATATACTTTAAAATGCTTCCAACGCCGAATATTATCGGCTACTCCAGATGGGTCGTAGCCGGGAGAAACGCGGACCAGTACTGCATTAATTTTATTATTGGACAGTTGCGAAACGGTGACTGCCTGCAAGAGCCCTGGTATACCCGGCCGGTTAAGCTGAGGATTGGAAGCCAGACGATTACGGTCATTGTAGATGGAAGTATTATCTTTTTGGAATTGCACGATCTGAGCATCTTGCATGGTAATAAACACGACTGGATCGCCACCCGATGAAACCATGCGATTAGTCAAACCGACAATAGTATATTCATCCCGCCGGATGCCGATTTTGTCGCCAACTTTTAAACCGGTCTTGGTATCGGCAATGGCTTCATAATGAGACTTGGTGATAGGTCGACCGGCCACTAGGTAGGGTGGTTCACCAGGCCGATCATGATTAAATCCGGCAACTAAGACGCGTATGTCCGTACCGCCATACCGCGCCTGCACTGTGAGGTAAGCGACATTGCTGACTTCAGCTACGCCAGGCAGGCCGGCAATGCTGCGATACAGGTCATCATACAGAGTGGAAGATTCGGCATACGGACCCATGGTATCATCCTGTACCACCCATAAATCGGCGTGGGTACCTTGGATGAGAGAAATCGCATCATCCATCATACCTCGCACCAAACCGGTCATGGTCAGTGTAACTCCGATTAATAGTCCTAATCCGAAGGCGGTCAGCACGTAGCGAAACCAACTGTAGGCAATTTCTTTGACAGCAAGGTTAATCATGGCTGTTTTTCCACCCGAACTTTCATCCCGTCAGTAAGTGGTTTGGGGTTATATACTACCACGGCGTCATCAGTGCTCAAGCCAGCGATAATCTGGGTTTTTCCATCCAAAGACTGTGCGCCGATGGTTATTGGCTGGAACTTGAGCCTTCCATTGTCTGCTATCCAGACGCCGTCTTGTTTATTTAGGCGCTTGACGGCAGCAGTGGGCACCACTAAAGCATTATTAACAGGCGGCAGATCAATGGTGACTTCTGCCAATTCACCAAGAGGGATAATGCTCGGCAGTTCATTAAAGCTTACGTTGACAAAGCGTTCTTCGGTCACGTTGTCTCCCTGGACTTCCAGCCGAGTAACCCGGCCGGAAATCGGCGCGTCCGGGCGGGAACGCAAGACGATGGCAGCAGATTGTCCGACAGCAATGCCGTAAAAACGGGATTGGTCAATTCGTGTTCGCACCCAAAGCGTTTGCGGATCAATTAAATGAAAGACAGATTGGCCGGCAACTACGGTAGTCCCTGGTTCAGCATCGCGCGATACAATAATTCCCTGCGCCGGACTGATAAGCTGAAAATTGGTTCGCAGGATCATAATCGCATCGCGGTCTGATATGGATCGCGAAATTTCCTCCCGGGCTGTGGCTAGTGATGCTTGTGCGGCATCCAGTGCAGCCTGCGAGGCACTCGCTTCATTTTGTTTCGTGTCGGCCAGTTCTTGGCTGATTGCTTGTGCGGATAACAAATCGCTGTACCGTTTGGCATTCGTCTGGGCCAGATTGTTACGGCTATATGCATCCCGTACTTGCGCCTCGCTGGCTGCCATCGCACTTTGGGCCTTTGCGACTGCGGCAGACGCGCTTAGCAGACGTTGGTCAAGATCGACCGGATCAATTTCGCCGAGAATTTGACCAGCTTGTACTGTATCCCCCTGATCAGCCAAAACGGTTAATACTCGCCCGGCCTGTGTAGGACCGATAGCATAAGACAGACGCGCTTCTACCGTGCCAATGCCGAAAACACTGGGTTTTAGGTTTTCGTTATGGGCTTTGGTCACTGTCACTTTTGTTGGTCCAAGTGGTCCTTTGGTAAAGAGGAACCAACCAGCGCCAGCAACTATTGCCAAGATACAAATGATTCCGATCGATTGTTTTCGGTTTGTCAGCCAGGCCATCAAAGTACATCCCCCCATTTCGTATTCCTTAGCGGAGAAACAATCCTATTGCGGATCTTTTTTTGCGTGATAAAGTTAATCAAAGTTGATAGACGTTTCTGGTAAAGAACTTCTTAATGAAAGTATATCAAAAAAATAGTCGAAAAGGGTTTAAAGACGAAAAGAAGAGTGAAATATCTTAACATTTTGGCATGACAAGAAGGGGGCTGTCTCAATAAGAAAAATTGGGACAGTTTCTTTTTTTTGTAAAAAAATACAAGAGGCGGGTTCCGAAGAACCTGCCTCTCGGTGTAAAATTAAA
>JAGFZV010000014.1 GCA_017889545.1 Bacillota bacterium | reverse complement strand
CTCCCAGGATTGATTTTAATATCCTGTTCATCCAGGACCCATTTGTAGCATGCTATGATTGTAGGCATATGACCGCTCCTTTTTTAAAAAGATAGGGGGAGTTAGTTTTAACGCAGAACAGCTCCGGAAATAACCATACGCTGCACTTCATTGGTACCTTCGTAAATCGTAGTGATTTTGGAATCTCTATACAGTCGTTCTACTTTGAAGTCTTTGATAAAGCCATAACCGCCATGAATTTGAATCGCTTTGTTGCAAATGTAGTCAGACGCTTCAGAAGCGAACAACTTAGCCATTGCGGCTTCTTTGCTGATTGGTTTTCCTTCTTCTCGCGCCATGGAAGCAGAATAAACCAATAGACGGGCGGCTTCCAACTGGGTAGCCATATCGGCCAACATCCATTGAATTGCTTGTTTCGTAGCGATCGGTTTGCCGAATTGGACCCGTTCTTTGGCGAATTTTACTGCTTCATCCAAAGCAGCCTGCGCAATCCCCAAAGCTTGGGTAGCGACACCGATACGGCCGACATCTAATGTTGCCATGGCAATACCGAAGCCTTTGCCTTCTTTGCCAATTAAATTCGCTTTCGGAATACGGCAATTTTTAAATATCAATTCGGCGGTCTGCGAGCCGCGAATGCCCATTTTATCTTCATGCTTGCCAATTTCAAAACCAGGCAAGCCAGCTTCTACAACAAATGCGCTGATGCCTTTGGTGCCGGCAGTCGGGTCGGTCAAACCAAAGATAACGTATACATCGGCCACGCCGCCGTTGCTGATGAAACATTTTGTTCCGTTCAGCACGTATTCATCGCCATCAAGAACAGCTGTAGTTTGTGCGGCACCGGCATCAGTACCTGCACCAGGTTCTGTTAAAGCAAAAGCGCCAAGTTTTTCTCCCTTGCATAGAGGAACTAAGTATTTTTGTTTTAGTTCTTCGGAACCAAAGTTGTAAATTGCAGCACAGGCTAGGGACGCATGTACTTCTAAACTAATTCCGGTAGAAGCGCAGGAACGGCAAATTTGTTCCAAAACTAAGGTATAGCTGAGAAAATCGGCACCGGCGCCACCATATTCAGCCGGATAGCAGATACCCATAAAATCTAGTTCAGCCATCTTTTGATATATTTCTTTGGGGATCCTTTCTGTTTTGTCAATCTCAGCAGCGATCGGTTCCAGGTGCTCCAGAGCAAATTCCCGTGCATTTTGTTGGATCAGTTGTTGTTCTTCTGTAAAATTGAAATTCATTGAAAAAGCCTCCTTTTTTATCTTCGTTAACAGTCAATGCATCCTGGGCAACTAAGCCTAGAAAAGCGGACTGGATAACTCAACCGGTAATGATAGAATAAAAGTGTCATTGCTTCAAAAAAATAACAGACTGGTCGTCTACAACCTATCAAAGAAAAAGATATCTGGAGTGACGATCTTTGCTCTAGATATCTAAGACATAATGAAAATGACTTATCTTCATAATAGACCAGTCGTCTATAAAAGTCAATACTTTATAGATGCTATTTTTCTAACACTTCTATTTGTATTGGCAGATATTGAAATAGACGGCAATTGATGAGATTTTGCAAATTTTCTTTGAAATTTCTTTGCGAACAGAAGGGAACGCATGGGATTTATGGAACATTAATTAATATAATGTTACATAAGAAACGCTCAGCGATGATAAAAAAGAATTCTCTGTAAAGCCATTGCAAACAATACAGAAGCAATTCGCTTGCCCAAGGCGATCTAATTTTTCACAAAGAGGGGGATATCACATTGAGAGAGGTTTTATCTTTTCCTTCGTATGCTCAGCCTCGTTGGTATACTTTCCATGATAGTAAAAATGAAACGATTGCTGTTGATACCATCACATTCATAAGCGAATTAGAGGATGCAGCAACGTATCGGCTTTATACGGCCAAGGTCTGGATTAAATATATAGTAAAAAAACGAGACCCGGCAGTCCCGTTTAAAATGTCACTGGAGAATGTTGAAATTAGATTTAAGTTTGTCAACAATAATATGGGTATTTCTGGCGAGTATCGCATTCTGGAGTTTTACGGATATGATTGGGATGACAAAGAAAATTATTACACGAAGTTCGAAAACGTTTCTTGGGAGAATGTCGTTCCTGATAGTCCCAAAGAAACGAACTTGATAAAAATTATTAAGTATGATTTGGAGAGAAAAAACGAAAGCAACCTATTTGGCGCTTTTGGTTTGATTTAATACCATCTTTTCACGTTTGGACAATGCCCTTTGAGAAGCGATCTTAATCGCACAGATTTTTATGAGATGCGTGTGGACAACCATAGCAAATAATAGTAGTTAAAAGTTCTTCGCCTTGTTTATTGAATGACAGGTCCTGTATTTTTTCGGTTAAATAGCATCCGCCGCATAGACTATATGGGGGGACTTCTTCATCAAAGAAATTTGAATCAAGTGTACTATCATACTCAAAAGTTGCATTTGCCAACAAGTTCATAGCGACATCTCCTTTGCCCAATTTCTTATTTCCAATATACACTGCAAAAAACTGATTTGTGAAATAGGCATTTAAAATTTCAGACATCTTATTTACCGATAGCAATACGGAAAAATTTTACATTCGAAGGAATCCGGGGGTAGCATATCCACAGAAGATCATTGTTAATATAATTGTAAAAAACCACCAACAATAATTGTCAGTGGTTTAGAGAATTTATGGTTCAACGATTGTCATACTTAACATTGATAATACTTGTTCTCGCTTTTCTTTATCTTGGCTCATTGCCCACAAGATAAAGCTCTTTTCTTCTTCATTCACTTTCTTAAACAAGGATATAATTTTTTCAGGACTCATTTGATTTTGCGAAGCTAACCAAAGGAAAAATAATTTGTCATGTTCGGTTAACTTGCTTATATCAAAATGATTTATCATACTCAAATAATACCTTTTTTGCTTGTCTGAGGCTTTTGCAAATTGCTCTTTGAAACTTAACACATTAATTATCTCCTTCGCAACTTTATGCTCTGATGGATTGTAATCTTCGTGAATTACTTATCACCTAAGAGGTGAGATCGTCTCACCCAATGATGATCTGCTAATACGCTTAATGCTCATTAACCGCGTTTCGGCGTATGTCGTTGCAGTTAGATTATTTGCCGCACAATCATCTCCAAGATTTTATCTCTTGGAATTATTATATCACAGGGAGAACGGCAAATCACCCACCGTCTACGCTCTCTTTTTCGAGCAAGGAAGGCTGAGAGGTGGTGGAATTCTTGCCGTACGATGTTGAAAAAAACGAATTGTGCAGGATTTTTCGAAATTCAAAAGAATAGGTTATTATAAAAAACGGGAGGCTAGTAATGAAAAGATTGCTCATCATATCTGCACTTACTTTCTGTTTCTATCATCTGTTTATTTTGCTGACAAACTGGAACAGCAGGTAAAAATTATGATCATTATGAAAAATAAAAGAGAATACGAAGAGTTATTTTTCCGGATAATTTAATTTATATAGATGGGCATAAAATTTCATTTGGTGAAGATGTCTATAAATTAGCGTATCAAATTCAGAAAAATGCCAGGTGAACGTGTTCTATCATTCTCACTTGCTTATGAAAATGGGATAAAAATATTGCTTTGTGATACGGGTAAGAAATTGCCGTCGTTTCTTGATTTTTCTATATGTTCATGGTACAATAACTACCGTTGGGACACAGGTGAATACCTGATTTTTAGCTAAAATAAACAGAAGTATAGCCATGTAGTTGTCCTAAGCTCAATAGGTGCGGGCGTAGCTCAGTGGTAGAGTACCGGCTTCCCAAGCCGTGGGTCGAGGGTTCGAATCCCTTTGCCCGCTCCAGTAAATTCAAGCCTTCCGGCGTTTTTGTCGGAAGACTTTTTTGTTTAGGTGACCAATCTGGTGACCAAAACGTATTAACACCAGATGGATTGTGTGATATCTGAAGCAACAACAAGTCCCATATGCAATTAATTTGACCTGCTTAAAACGTTCACAAAATCCACAATAATCAGCGGAATACAAATATCAAACAAAATACTATGCAATGGATTTTGTGTATTTTGCGGAGGTTTTTTAAAAAAAGGATAAAATAATTGTATTGATAGGATAGGCTTTGCGGAATATTGGTATTTGTGGCAATGATTTGGTGACCGCTGACCAGTATATCCAATTGTGCGAGAAATGCTTGAACAGTATTATGTGGGGGATAACCACGAGTGTTAGTCTTATGGTAATACTTTTTCAAAGCCCCAATAACTGACAGCAAGAGCAGCTATGGTTTTTTTCATTATAGGCTGCTCACGAATGCCACTACCTCGGTTCGCTCCTTGCCAAGAGCATGGTCGGTAATGTCAATTGCGGGCTGGAAAATGCTCAGATTTCCCTCAAAGTGATTAAACTCATTTATCAGCGTTTTCTTGGAGGTAAGCCTGATTCGATTGCGAATCTGGGTGATGTCATTTTCATCTGGGTACGCAGCACTAATAATCTGCCCTAACTGCTTGTGTTGATTGGTGTCGATGTCGAACTTCTCGACCAGTTTCTTTTCCACCAGCAACCTCAGAAACAGATATGTGAATGAATGGCGCAGTGTCTTATCAAGTAGCAGGTACTGAGTAGTGTCAAGGATGTTTACGCCGTCTACTGTCTTCGCCAGAATGTCAGGGACAGAAACCTCATAGGAATCGGGTATTTTGCCGTTCTTGTTTCCGAACAACTCTATATAGGCTTTTGCGATGTCGATCTTGTCGTTCTTATATCCATGCATCACCTGTGTTAGGAGGTTAGTGAGCGTCTCGTTGTTTATGATATTGGCGTAACCGCGCATAAAAGGAATCATCGAAATCAAGAATATGTTCACATTTTTGATGTGGTCGAAGATTGCTCCACGAAAGGCGGTGAGTAGCTTTTCAAGGCTGATCAGCATTTCTTGTTCCTTGTTATTCAGCGGGATGAAGCCGTTTTCCTCGCCCTCGGTGTTATTCAACAAATACAGTTTGTAGCAACGCTTATATTGCCCATCAAGTAATCGAAGTAAATCCGTATTGTGGGTTAAAACAATCCGCTTTTTGTGATGAAGCATTTTGACGATGGCGTAGACAACTTTGTTCTTGTAGATCGAGTCAAAACTTGAAATCGGGTCGTCAATTATGACGATTGGGCAGGGTGAGTTCTTTGCTTTTAAGAACTCGAAAGTTAAGGACAAAAAATTTTGCTCGCCTGTGCTTAATGGCAACTCATCTCTTGCCTTGCCCAAAAATTCGTTGTTGGCCAGGGTGATTCGGAGATTCTTCTTGTCATCACGTTTTAACGAAAGTTTCTTGTTCATACTGTTGTTAATAATTTCGTCGATGTAGAGCATGTCCTCATCTGTGATTTCGGGCTTTTCATCAAGCAGTTTTTGATACTCCTCCATTTTGGCTGGCAAATCACTACCAACAAAAACGGTCGCAAGTTCATTCATGACTTGCCGCTCGAAAATCTTCTTAATAGTGGTGAAATCAGTTACCAAAGTATCAATTTTACTCTTGTCGCCGTTGCTGATGGCTTCAAGCAACAGTATTTTAATGTTGAACGGGTTATTGTCTGGAATTAACGCTATGATTTTCTGTATGAGTGCCTGAACGTCTTTATCCAGTGCCTCGATAACTTTTGTCCGATTGTCCGTCTTTGCCGACAGTAGTGTCTTCCAGTCGATGTCTTCCGAGTCACAAACAATGCACTGGTCTTTATGGAAACGGTCGAGTATCCGAATAGCCTCAGAGTTCTCCTCAACTTCATGAACTTGCGGGTTAGCCACAACTGCTTTCTTCGCCATATTTTCAATCTGTTGTATTATGGGATCCTTGCTGGTGTAGTCAGATTTCAAGAATACCAGTTTTGCCTGCTGTTCTTCGCTTACATCTTGATTGACAAGGGGTATCGCAGCAAATTTTTTGAATATGACCGCAGTTTCGTATTTCGCGCCTTTGGACTTGTTGTTCACTATGTCCTTTACGATTTCGGCTATTTCGGTTTCTGTAATAAGCGCAAGTAATGGACTACTGGCCGACGATATGCTGTGATTGGATTTCAACTTGGAGATAACTTCGTTGACAATTGTCACGTGGGCATCGGAAAGTAGTTTCTGCAACTCAAATTCTCGCTTGATATTATCACCGAGAAAGAAGTCCTTGGTTTCACCAACGATGATATTTCTGTTGTTCTGGTCGTTAATGACGTGGAATACCGTGGCTCCAGAAGTATACTTGGTTCCTTCAAATTCGAATTTTACCTTTGCACCTTTGGTGCCGGACAGCACTTTAATAAGACTGGTTTTTCCAGTCCCGTTGGGTCCGTAGATAGCGACGATTTCCTCCCCGCATGATGGGAAGTTAATCTCGTTATTTTTTGTGAGTGGCCTGAAATCTCTCGTGAAAATTTCAGCATTTTCGATTGAATTGAATTTCAGCATAGAAACTGTACCTCCTCTTGGTATTATGTGTCTATTCCACGCACAAAGCCTTAAACACAGCTTCCTGTGGGGTTGAGTAAAATATCAGGCTAAACGCGCCGATAAGATCTGCCGGAACTTTGCCGAGTCGGTGGCGGACGACTTGAAGGACACTCGCCGGTTCCTCGACCTTAAGGATTGTGCCGCTGATACTGATTTCACCAAGCACCGCGAGGCTTGAAAGGGTCGGCTTGCCGAGGGCGCAGGATGCGAGGGCAATTACGGTCGGCAGGTCAGGAACTTCGTCATTCCGATGAATTTTTTGTTTTATGAACATATCAGATTTAGTGGAATACCGTATGTGTCCATTAGGTAGGCCGATGCACTACACAATACTTGGTGCATCGGCGATGTAATGGCGTTACTATCGACACCTGGTTGAACTATGAATACTCTGTACTCTACCGAGTACAACTTGAGTTTGTTTTTGAGGGTAAACAGAACTTTATTATCTCCCACCTCAAATCGAGATGGCTTGCTTTTACCAGTTCTATCGCTTTCGCGCTTCATTAAACGGTCGGTTAACGATTTTGCGTCGCTTGTCCATTTAATACACTTTTCGGCTTGCCCACAAACGGCATATAAATCGTCTACCCTAGAACCAGCTTGGGCGGCACCTGAGAACTTGCAATGGTAGAATTCAAACAACAATCTTGCTTTCGTATCATCTTCCTGTATTGCAATAACATCAGCCACTTCACCTGAACCATCATCGTCAAAGATGAGGTTATATCGATTACTACTTTTGAGTGCAGATATCAGCCGAGACTGAATGCTGTCATTCTCTTTACTTAGTCCTTGAGATTCTTTACGAATATCGATCCCGTTCCAATCCCAAGGCGTAATATTTGAGCTGGGAAAAGTTGCAGGTGGACTATTCTTGAGTTTAACGAGCAAATTGCCTTCAAGTGAAGACCCGTCGACAAACCATATCGTTGGCGGGTTTTCACGAAAAAACTCTGTTAGGGACATTTCTCTGCTGCGGCTTACGACTATCCTAATAATGGAACCGCTCTTATGTGAAATCGTATAGTCAGTTGCGTTGATTTCAAGGATGAATTCCGCTCTGAAATCTTCATTCCCAACATAGAATGACAGGGGCGAAGTATCATCAAAGGCGGTCAGTCCAATATCAACAAGGAAAGGTCTCGCCTCATAGAGGCTTGTTTTCAAAAGGATTGAACCTCGCAATTCGGCTTCGATTTCAAGTGGAAAGTCAATACGATAAGGGACAACAGTCGGACGAGTTTGTATTACTTCTGGCACGAGGGCTCCACTAAGCACTGTCTTTGTATCAATCGTAGAATCCAAGATTTTTACAGCTTGCTTATCGCACCAACTTTTCCAGTAGTTTATGGTTTCAACCCATTTTGCCCAAATCGTTCCTTTATATGAGCAGCCAATACTTATACTGCTCCCGTTTTCAAAGCCTACGCCAAACAAGTTTGACTTTGTAGCGGTGCTTGTCGTTGCTCGCGTAATGCCCTCCGCTACGTCAACGCCGGCAAACATTCTATACCTAATATGATGATTGGATACGGCAGTTTTAAGCCCTACGGTTGAGAGCATAAGACGGTTGATTCCTGAAAGGCAGCGAAAAACATCTTCTCCTGCTATACGTTTGTAACTATAAAAAACAGCTTCGGCTAAACGGTCAGCTATTCCTTTGTCTGTTGTATTGATGAAAAAGACCTTTTTTCTTTCATCCCAGTACAGGATATGCAAATTCCAGTTCTCATCGGTTATTTCTCGACAAGTCGTCCAATCTACATTACTTGTGCGAAGTTCCGTTACTATCAAGATTTTTTCTTGCTCGTTCACAAAATGGTGGCTATGTTCTTCATTAAAAACTTTGCTCCACCTTTGCCAATGCCAGCTTGTTTCGGTCGTTGTGTACATAAACATACTGACTTTGGGTCTAATCTGATTAAGGGGTATTACTTCAGTCCCCGTAAACCCACGAGCCAGTCTTTGCAATTCAATTTCACGTCCGATTTTTTCTTCGGACGCATCTTTCAGAAGCTTATTCCAATCCGCATCCTGAGAGTATAAATCCTCCAATGAATCCTGTATATCATCATCAACAATGTTTGCAACGACGGAAGCCTCGCCGAGGTTAGTTTGCGTCCGGGCAAAGCGCCCAATAAACTGCATAGTTATCGGTAGTGATTTGTACTTATCGTGAATCGCGCAGATTTTCAATTGCGGAATGTCTATACCCTCGCTAAACATATCGACGCAAATAATAATCGTAGCAACGCCGTCGTTGATCTTTTGGAGAGCCATTCTGTTCTCTTGGGCAGAATTGCCGCTGATAATTAGGACAGGGCAGTGCTTTGAATAATTTGCTTTATATACGCTTTCATACAACTCTTTTGCGCGATTTTGTGTTGATGCTCGCACTAATAACAAATGAGAAAATCCCCTTGCAATATCCGCCTCAAGGAGTTCGACCGCTTTCGCAGCGACAGTGAAATCCTTCTTGTCGCTGTCAAATTCGTAAATCGGATAAAAGTTTATAGGCTTGAAGTAACCGCGCTCCTGGGCGAGGGGAAGCGGGAAGTTATAAATAATGTCTCCATCTATTTTTTTGCCGTCGTTACGAAAAGGTGTGGCGGTAAATTGAAGGCATCTATTCTTATCAAATGACTTTTTCACGCGTTTCCATGAAATTGCAGGAACGTGATGGGCCTCATCAATAATCAGCGTATCGCACTTGGCTGATAATATCTTGAGGAACTCATCACTAAAGTGACCTGAATTCAGCAACGACATCGTTGTGACAACAACATTACTTTTGCTAAGTAAATCTTCCAGTTCGGCTACATCTTTCGGAGAAGACACAAGACAGCCAACGATGGGGTTGCAAAAAGAACCACAAATCGCTCCTATTTCACGCAATTTCCCGAGAGTGCAAAAGCGATGTATTGTTTGTTTGCGCAGTAGGTCGCTTGGCACGACAACGAAAGTCTTTCCTCGACATTCCGATACTACGGTCGCTATTATAACCTCGGTTTTTCCTGTCCCTGTTGGCATAACAATCGTTGCTGCAGAATCGGTTACCGTCCAATGTGACTTGATAGCGAACACGGCTCCCAATTGCGCAGAACGGAATCCAACTTCGCCTTCAGATTTACTTTCAGGAAAACAGAAACGGTTGGCTGTCCAGGAGGAGAGAACATCGTTAACGCTACTCCAAACCGAACCCTTCGGGGCATATGCGATGAAGTTCTTATTGCCAATTTTTTGTTTGTCAAAATCCATTTTTCGGCCCTCCTGAGAGCAGAATCACTTTACTTACAGCATTTCTATCACCGCGAGCAGGCTCTGGTAGCTGTCCACGTCGTGGTACTTCACTCGGTGGTGGAAATCTCGTTGAACAGCTTCTTGGCACAGGAGATCTTCGCCTGTTCAATCGGGTGGAGTTCAAGACTGCCCATCGTCCCTTTAGTTTCGGCGATGAAGAAGATATGCTTCACTGCGCCTTTCTTAAACGAAATTGCCCAGTCCGGGGAGTATCGTTTGATGACAAGTCATTTTTGAGCAAGATGACGATATTATAGACAGCCAATCATGGTTTTGTTATACCGGTTTTATCAAGATAGTCTTCAGAGACGTTCAGAATGGCTAGCATTTTTTCTGCCATATACTCAACGCCTTCTATTTTTTGATATAACCTCATCATGGTATCCGCATTATCACAGTAGCGCCATTTATTATCGAGTGCCTTCCACCATTCCCATACTCCGTCTTCTGCAATAGGGCCGCCAATTCCCATTTTTTCGTCTAATTTGTTTCTAAGGACTTGATTATCAAGCGGGTGGGCAGTTGTTGGTTTCTTTACACCGACGCAAAGGTCGTTGACATTACCTAAATCTGCATTTATTTCGATTGCATAACCATCAGCCCAACCGGTTTTTAAAATGCGAAACCCATTGTAGCGTTTGCCCCAAAAATCTGACTGAAAATCATTTTGTATTTGCCAATCACTAATATTTTTAAGCATTGGAGATAAACGTAGATGTTGTTCTAATGAATTCCAAAAATCCTTAATAATTTTAATCTTTAAGTCTGTAATGTTATAGCCGAGCGTCAATGCAATGTACATGTTGTCATCTGAATTTTTTTCAAAAAAATAATTTATGATCACGTCTTTATCTGAATTCATCTTAGGTCACTCCTTCAAAATTCATTTTCCACATATTCGATAAAGTTCTGCAAGAACCAACGGTATTTATCTGCCTTACATTCTTTCAGGCAGTCTTCCATCCAATTTTTTAATCCAGAATTATATGATAAACAACAATACCCATTACGTTGCTTCAGCAAGTCTAGTTTATGGAGTGACCCATTGTCTGGATCGCGATCATACGGTGGCAAATATACGAACATGTACTTATCGCCATAAAGCTTGTCCAGGTGGGAACAGTAATCGCCAACCTGATTGGACAAGTCGGCTGCCCATGGTTTATTTTCTATGCCGATCCCGTATTGGCCGCCGAAATCAGTTAGTATATCAATCCGTCTTTCTGAGTTAAGTATATTATTAGTTGGCACTTCTCGCCGAACATTAATTTTAACTGTAGAGGGATGGTTTGCAAAGCCCAAGCGGGATAAGAAAAGCTTTAGGAAAACATCGCCTTGTCCATGTGTACCATCGGGCCTCAGCATATCAGCAAGGACATCCGATAATGTATTTTCATTTGGGTTCATCAGTTTAAATACGTTAAATTCTCCGGCCAATTTCATGTTAATTGACTTCTGATAAGATCGAACCACTTCGAGCCGAAATGATATATCGTTCATCAATTTATCGCAATTATTGACAAGATCATTTTGGTTGGCAATTGCTGTTGTCACGTTGGCATCACTTCCTAACATTAGTAGAATATTGCAACTTTCCTTATACAATTCTTACCATCATGTCATTTCCCTGCTTAGTTTTGGTTATTCGTCCATAAAAAGAAACACAAAATACAAAAAAATGACGTGTCAGCATTATGTAAATACTGATACGTTAGCAATGGCGACTCTTTTCATTATTGGCTTTAGCCCGTGGAGCGTGTTGCTTTGCGCTCCGCAATAAACCGCCCGCTATGCGGGTGCGGAAACGAAAGTTATACAAAAAAATCACCTTTCCGTTATAATTCAGGGTGTTCAAGCTAGAATTCATAACAAAGGAAGGGTGATAAAGATGCAGGCTCTCTGTTTGGATGGGCGATTCGACGATCTTTTCGTAAAAGCACATATTGAAAATTTTTAATGGACTAATCCATACACAAAATACACAAAAATATTTCATACTGGTGAATCTGTGTTACAGGAAACATCTGATGCGCCTTTTTATTTTAGCCCATGGTGAGTAATTAATATTGTGTATTTTGTGCATGTTTTTATAAACAAAAAATCATTTGTAGCAGACATGGCGTCAACCATGATCTGCTTTCTTTTTACCTATTTCACCCTTGATGACAAATACGAGATTTTGCATAATGGTCTGGATATCAGACAGGTACGGCCAATTACCAAAAAGGAATATTTTGCTCATGGATCAACAGCGTTATTGGATGCAGTGGGAATAAGGATTAATGATGTTGGTGTGAGATTGAACCGATTAGACGAGAGTGAAAGGCCGGAAAAAGTCATCGTTGTTATTTGAATAATAAAAAGCCGCTTTCTTTCCAAGTTTTTATTTCAAGGAAAGAGCGGCTTTTAATAATGTCATTAGTTTTTCTGGTGCAACTTGATTAACAATAGAATAATCTATGATAGATCGCCATTCGGGGCTGTTATATATTTTTGTTTGCGCCGGTGAAGTCTTGTCGCGGCCTGCAAGCCAATCCAAGCTAACCTCAGTAATATCAGCAATTTGAACTAAGTGATCAAGGTCAGGCTCTCTGCGCCCTATTTCCCAAGACCCCAAAGTTGTCCGATCCACATTGACCATTGATGCCAATTCTTCTTGGCTACGACATCCTCTAGCCTGCTTAATTCGACTGCCCAAGCCATTCATATTTCGCCACACTCCCCTGACTGTAACGATACATACGTGAAAAGAAAACTTCAATATATGTGGCGATTAGACATTTTTTTGCAGGAAAGTGGATTAATGTATAGAAAATTAAAGTTAAAAGTGTCATATTGACACTGAAAATATCAAGGGGGGTGTAAAAGTGGAAGAGGTTATTCAGGATAAGCCTTTATTACTTAAGGCAGTTGAAATGATTGTATCAAATCCTGCCGATATCAAGAAACAAGTTATAGCAATGGAAAATCAGTATTATGAAAAATATGGAGGGAAAAAAAGTAAAGATCAAATCCAAGCATTAATGTGCGAACATATTATAAAAAATTACTCGTATTTTACTGCGTTTTCAGGCGGAGTTACGGCTTTAGCTGGAATTGTTCCCGGATTAGGAACTCTTGTCTCTACTTTGGGTGGAGGTACTGCAGATGCAGCATTATGTATGAAATGGCAAATTGAAATGGTGATGGCAATTGCCAGTATTTATGGTCGTGATATTACAAATGAAGAAGAGAAAATGATATGTTTCATGGTTGCCGGATTGGGAGCTATTAATGAATTTGGGAAAAACGGATTTAAAAACATTGGAAATAAAGCATTTTGTAACATGATCAAGCAGTACTTATCGGGTACTACCTTACAAGGAGTTAAACAAATATTCAAACAAGTTGGTATAACATTTACTCAAAAAGCAGCACTGAAAGCCGCACCCTTTGGGATTAGTGTGATTATTTCATCCGGTGCAAATAAGTTGCTAACTAAATATGTAGGTTCAAAAGCGATAGCTTTTTATAATCCGATCGGATCGTGTTATGAAAATGATATTGTAACGGAAAGCGATGAAGGTGACTTTGAAGCGTCCATGGCATAGACTTCATTGTGATACATAAAATGGGGAGCAACGGATGAAAAATCACCACTTTTGCGAAGGATTGGCTAAAAAGAGCATTTATCGGAACTATTGAAACAATATGAATTTGTCCAGTGTTTTCTTAAAGTTTCATATTTAGGATCATTTGCTTCCTATTGTTTGCGAGAAACTCAAAAAGAACAAGGGAAATAGCCTTTATCATAATTTATCGGGTTTCCGAGAGAGTACCTATTAAATAATGGGGTATCAGAGAAAATAAAAATATAGAATGTTTTATCATTAATTTATCGGGCAAAAGTCAGATATTCAATAAATTGAGAGAGGTGTTTTGTTTGCGTGCCATAAAATTGTTGTTTGTATTCATGTTTGTTTTTCTATTAACCGGATGCGGAAATTCCGCGAATAATGCGAAAATTGAAAGTACACCCAGTGTTGCAACTCATACTTCTTATGTAGTTAGCTCTGAGGTGGAAAAAAATCCGTTGATGGCAAAAGAGAAATATAATAATAAAGTAATTACAGTAATAACCAAACCAGAATATATTGGAAAATCACTTAACGATGAATTTCCTTATGAGGTATGGGAATTAAAGGGAATAAAATCTAATGTATATGTTCGGTTTTTCTTTACTGATAAACAAAAAGATTCTATTACTAAACTAAATGCAGGAAAATCAGTAGAAATAAAGGGTTTGGTTACGCGTGTGGACGCTAATTATGTTGACTTAATAGGGTGTGTTGTAACGAAGAATAATTAAACAGCATCATACCGTTTAATTGGAAACGCACAAAACCCTTCTTATTTTTGGTAACAGTAACTTGAATACCAAAAGTGAGGAGGGTTTAGCTATGTCGTATATTGTTGTTAATAGTTTCGTCATACAGATTAAAAAAAGGCGAAAAAGCCGAACCGATGCGATCGTTACGGGAAGAAGTTGCCAGCTAGTACGTATTTTGAGGTAGTATTTAGGAGGAGAAAAGCATGAAAAAAGATTTAACGGAAATCGTATTTATTTTGGATCGAAGCGGTTCCATGGATGCCTTAACAGCAGATACCATTGGCGGGTATAATGAATTTTTGGAAACACAGAAGAAGACATCGGGTGAAGCGAAGGTGACGACCATTTTGTTTGATGACAGATACGAGATTCTGCATGATGGTCTGAATATCAAACAAATATTGCCTATTACCAGCAAGGAATATTTTGCCCGTGGCTCAACCGCATTATTAGATGCAGTGGGAATGACGATTAATGATGTTGGTGCGAGATTGAACCGATTAGACGAGAGCGAAAGACCGGAAAAAGTCATCGTTGTTATTATCACCGACGGTAAGGAGAACGCGAGCAAGGAGTTTTCCTACAAAAAGATTCAGCGGATGATTACCCATCAGCAGGAGAAATATAGCTGGGAGTTTCTATTTCTTGGTGCCAATATTGATGCAGTGAGGGAAGCGCAAAACCTTGGGATCAATGCAAATCGAGCAGCAAATTATGCGGCGACGGGAATGGGAACACAGGACTTGTACAATACCGTGGCGCAAAGCATAGTTCAGTTCCGTGATTGTGGTAAAATTACGGATAATTTGCAATCGGAGATTGACAAATCAGGAAGCAAGAACAAATTAATTAATTAGCAGGGGGGGATATCAAAAGCGGGTGGTAATGATATGCTGTTTTATCTGTTCTGTGTGATTCCCTTCCTGTTCGTGCTCTATTATTTCAATGATTCGTTGAAGTGCAAATGTTGCAAGCGAAGGGACGCATACCGAGTAATTAATAAAGTAGATGAAAATTCTGTGGAATATGTGTGGCAATGCAGGTATTGCGCTCATTCTTACACGCAACTCTGTGATCCACCAACGGGGATTTGGAAGTTTATTTCTAAAGGATGCAATGTGATTGCAAAAAAAATGGGACGAAAACAATCCATGTATCGGAAATGCATTGCGGTCATCCCTGTGGACAAACAGAATGCCAACGCAACATTAGGAAGATTGCTTCGTTGGCATTTTGTGTATTTTGTGTATGATTTTCAGATGAGTAAAAAAGTTTGACTGAGTGTCAATGTCTTCTTCGAAAAAAGACTTCGATACAGCAGAATGCCCGATAATATGAGGCAACAATTTCTCACGATGCCACACAATGCTGCACGAACGCTGTTATGACAAATTATCGACAGAAATGATAGCGATATTAAAAAATACCATCCGTTTCGAAAATATGGTCGAGCTCGTCGGTATTCTGTGCCTTCAGCACTTTGTCACGCACTGCTCCCTGTGACAGGTCAAGACGTTTGAAACGTATTTTTCCTGCCGGGTCTTTACCTGTACGAATCAGTTGAATCCTCCCGATCTTAGGCTCTGATTCCGCATATTTTGCAAAGCCTTTAGCCTTGCCAAGATTGTCTTTGAAATCCGGATTGTGCGGTTCCAGAATGTCAATGACATAGGTAAGAATCGGGTCGCTTCTTACAATCAGAAAATCAGGATAGGTCGATTTGATTTCTCCGTTGATTTCATATGGAATGCACAAAGACCATTTCTCACGCGGCGGGTTTCGAAGCCAGCAAACAAAATCCGGTCGTTTTGCTTCTTCTTCCAAAACACCTTCTTCCCAACCGTTGAGCTTGATGACGGCAATGCCTTTTTCGTCAGCAAACAAGTGGTTATCATACTCCTTGCCAACTTTCTCAATTCGGACATTGATCGTTTCCGGCAGGGTGAAATTATGTTTACTGACGACATCGCTGTCCGCAATGATATCGCTATACTGTTTTTTGTACTTTTCGGATTTATTGACAACATATTTCCGATATTGGTCGTTCAAACCATGGAATTTCTTTTTCGCGTACCTGTTTAGCTTCGCTATACAGTCATCATCAGCCGCGAACAAGATACAATCGACCTTGAAAACGCTGGGGTCATCGTTGTCGCAGTACCTATTTCCGTATACATTTGGGAATCCGTAACCGCCAATCTTTGCATCGGCCGCACGCAACTGCCGGTCGAGGTCGCTTTCGGAAGCAGTAAAGAAATCGTGAATAATGCCGCGGTCAAGGGGCTCTCCGAACACATCAAAGATGCGGACAGACAGCTTGAAGGAAAGCACACGCGAAGCAAGCTCATCATATTTTCCTGTGGTGTGCAGTGCATCGATATAGGACCGAATCATGCTTGTAACATCATCTTTAACTTCATCGGTTGCGTCCCGATAAATATTAGTCTGTGTAAGCAGGCTGGCAAGATTCAGAAGGGACTTCAGATAGCTGTTGATCCTCACCGAACGAACCAAATAAGTCAGCAATCCTTGATCATTGATAAATTTCGTAATTTCTTCTCTATCAAGATAGCAGTTCGGAAGTTTCATCTGAACGCCGGTGTCCGAAACGAACTCGTCTGTCTTCTCTTTGTCATTTTTGACCAGGAACATAGGGGTCGGATCACTTTGCGGATGGATCTGTTTGTGGGGGATATCTGTCGTTTCAGTTGTGGCATAACCATTTGCAGCATTAAGCTCCTGAGAATCAGAAGGCTGAGCTTCTGTAGCAGCGTTTCCCGATTGCGAAAACAAATTTATCTGTCCCTCTATCGGCTGGTTGTTTCTGTGCCGAGAAGGATGAACTGTCCATGGAACATAGAGCGGCTGATCCATGGATTCTCCGTCGATCACAGTGGGAATCTCTCCGCCTTCGGTGTTTTGCAGCTCATCAATCACATTCTTGACAGTGTTCATGTTGAAATGGGGAAGGAACAAACGCACATCATTTAGGGAATCGTCCACGAGGATATGACACTGCAGCGGTGTGCGCACCATTCTGCCAAGAAGCTGTGCAATATATGTGGCGTCTTCTGCATGGCGGAAGGACATCATGGTTTCTGCGCGAGGACAATCCCAGCCTGTAGAGAGATTTTCTTTGAACAGCACCACACGGATGCGTTTGTCATCCGTAATCTCAGACGGCCCCACATGATGCACCTTCAGACCGTTAATCGACAGTGTGGAAGTAGAGCCAAAGGTATGTACTACCTCATTCTCTTTAAATTGGGTGCCGATCCGTTCCTCGATTTTGGCGATCACATCGTCCAGATTGGTATCGGAAACGTTTTTACCGCTTCCGGCGAGAACTTGAATCACAAAGACCGGGTTAACCTGTGCATAATGTTGTTCGTATGAGTATTGATACCAATGGTCGCATTTTAACTTCCATTCATCCGTGGCGGCCTGTAGAACAGCCATTTCGTTGTTCTTTTCCGGATCGTCTGGATAGGTGATGACAATCCGATCTTTCAGCAGACCGGAAGCACGCACTTCGTTGGCTGTTACAATACACTTTTGCAGAGTGGAATTAGTATCGCCCACCAAGTTATGGAACCGGGCAGCTGTGGCGCTGATGCCGATGACAACCGGCATCGGGGACAGATGATGTTCCATACTTCCTTTCAAAAAGCGCTGCATAATGGATGTCGCTTTTCCGGCCTCTTTCCCTTGCATACCGCGATGAGCTTCATCAATAATAAAGTACAGATGGTCGGCTTTCTCCCTTGCTGTGTTCTCCAGTGTTTCCCATATGGTGTGCTGGCGGGTATCAGAACGTCTGCCAAGGTTACCAGCTTTCCCTAACTTTTGCGTATTGAGGAAATAGATGTACCCGTCCTCCAGTATTTCCATATCAAAGGATTTATCATCAATGGTGACACATTGACCAAAGCGAATCTTGTCCGCCTTCAAATCGAATTTTTGCTTGGATTGCTCGTTGAGCGCAGGAGAGTCTGACAGCCAGATGAAGATAGCTTCCGGCTGTTCGGCATATTGGTCTGTACCAAAGTAGATATCTTCAACAAGGGCGGCCATGATGAGCGTTTTTCCGGCACCAGTAGGCGCCTGCAGGGAAACTACCTGCGGGGTATGGGTGCGCCGGTAACTGCCCAGTGCCTCAGCTGCCTTCATACGCAGGTTGGTTACTGCCTTTTTCTGAAACGGGAATAATTCAACTTTCATGGTCAGTTCCTCCCGGTATTGATTCTGAAGTTATCGAGATAATCTCGATAGAGCTGATATGTATTGGGTGCACTCAGATTCTTTGCCATGGCACAGTACCCAGCCTCGTAGTCGGTGACGATATATATCGTTTCGATTTCCGGATGGGCATTTACTGCTGCTTCAAAATCAGGGAAAGTAGCTTCTTCTGTTAGTATGGCAAGCCGATTCTCCGGCAGCACTAGCATGGTGGGCGTTTCTTCTCCTGCCAGTTTGGGGCAAGGACCGTATGCTCCGGCTTTCATCCACAGCGTGGGCAGCATTTCTTTGAACTGCCTGCCCAAAGCAACATCGGTCTTATTGAGAAAACTAAGCTTGAAATAGACTGCGTTTGCCTTGAATCCGTCAGCCATTGGAATATCAGAACCAAGATAATTGCCCTTCAGCGGATTAACGTTGACATCGTGCCCCTCAATACTGCATACTGTGCGGGGCCAGGTAACATAGCGGGCAATACCGAGCTTTTCCCATTCTTGATCACCGGGCTGATAGCCTTGCTTTGAAAGAGATTTTGCTTCATCAACGGAGACCTCGTTATTGGTAACCATGATGCAACGACGGTGTCCGCCATCCTCGGCATTAAGTAGGTTAACAGCATGGAGCGTGGTACCAGAGCCCGCGAAAAAGTCGACAATGAGGGCATTAGGTGTATCGGCCATAATAAAACGCAATGAATCTCTTACTGCATAAACAGATTTGGGGAAGTCAAATCTTTTTTCGCCTAAAATAGTTTTAATTAAGACACTTCCACCAACGCCACCTGCTTGATGAGTAGAAACATGCCATTGAGTACCGGGAATCCATTTAGGTTTATAGTCTTTAGAGGAAATGATCATTGCACCATTTTCTTTATATCCAGTGACTGTGTACTCCCCATTCTCAATTTTGTTGAGTTCACCAGGTTTCAGATATTTGAGAGTTGTCTTATCACCTTTATATGCACCCCAGTCAAATGCACCTCGTTCTTTAAGTTCCATTGCTTTTTGCGCAGAAATCCTCCAGCAGGCTTCTGAACCATCAGAAGCGTAGGGCAAAACAGCAACGCATCCTTCAGGCGGGATATAGTTTTTTCCGGCTACACCAAATGGAATTGGAGTACCAAACCCAACAAAATCCTCAGAATATTTATCAAAATGCACCGGAAAAAACAGGTTTGGTCTATCTTTGCGCCTTCCATTGTTGCCTGACCTAAGCATACTTTCCCAGCGGACATCACTTTGCCTTTTAGTTCCGTCTGCACTCCACTCTTCGTCAAGGCTAATTGCCTTTGGAGCCGCTTTGCCAAGAAAAACAAAATAGTAATATTCGTCTGTTCTCGAAAACTCTGATCGTGAAACGCCTGCGGAATGGATAGCCACGCTTACCATTTGAATGCGGGCTTCCGGAAACATCTCCTCCAGCAAGCATCCAAGATGTAGATACTCCTTTTCATCAATGGTGACGATCATTACTGAATCATTCGAATTTAGCAGCTTCTTGGCAATTTTCAACCGCTTCTGTATCATGGAAAGCCACTTGCTGTGCCTATATGTATCAGCACCATCCACATAATCATTATTATACTTCCAGTCCCGTGCGCCGGTGTTATAGGGCGGATCAATATAGATGCAGTCTACTTTGCCGGCATAGAGATATTCCAATAGCTGCAGAGCATGGTAGTTGTCTGCTTCGATCAGCGTATGCCACAAATCGCTATCGGGCGCGTTGCACACGCTGTCAATGGGTTTCAGATAAGGATAAATTGTCTCGCCGAACTCTGCAACGGACACCAAGTCCGCCACCGGGATCTCCGATAGTTCCCCGCCTCCTTTTGGCAGACATACCGCAGTGTCATCTTTCAACTTCAATACGACATATGTTTCGTTCACCTTGCCGGCTTTGAGAGCAACCGTGCTGTCTTTCCGAACAGGAATATCATAAAGCGGCGTACATTCTGGCAGATGCTCTTCAAACACAAGCCCGAATTTCTTCTGCTTATTCATCTGGTCTATCTTCTGCTGAATGCGGGCACGCAACTCTGGATTTTCTATTTGATTGATCAGGTCATGTATTGCAGCCATAATTTCCCCCCTTTTATTGGTTCTTATTCGAACCCGTAGGCGGCTTTCCTTCGCCTTGATTTCGAGCCAATCCTTGCTTTTTCTCCGCATCGTGAATAACGTCCATAATATCATCCATCGTGCAACCCAATACGCAGCAGATTTTAACAAGCACATCAACACGGACATTTTCATTTCTGCCGAGTTTTGCTAAGGCGTTTGTACTGATTTTTGCTTCTTTTAGCAGCTGTGTTTTGTTCATGCCTCTGTCAATCAACAGTTTCCAGAGTCTATTGTAACTGACCGCCATAATCAGACCTCCAATTCTAATGAGACCCTATAAATAAAAGTATAACATGGCACAAGCAAATCTCAATATAAATTTGAGAATATCAAACAATTATACTTGCTATTCTGTGCCTTTAGAGCGAATAGACATACCATTTGATTTCTTTTATATATGCTAATAAATATTGTGCAGGATTTTCAAAATAATAGGAGAATGTATATTTTTAACTAAGTGGAAATTATCTAACGATCTATGGCTTTTGCAAATGCAGACTATATACAGTAAACAAAAACCACGTCACAATTGTGTTGGAGTGGTTTTATTTTTTTGCAGAGGACAATTATTTTGGGGGATAACTATGACTGGAAAATTTACTAACAGATTTCAACATTCTTTGGCTAATGAAATTGAAAAGTTATTCCAGAAATGGCCTAAAGCAAATGATTTGACCGTTAATGTTGATATAAATCCCGGTAGTGAATGGCGTGGACGCCCTGATATTTGGATTGGACGGAAGAATAGATTAAATAAGTACGATCGTATTCTTTCAATTGAAATTGAGCATAAGAGCCATCAAACGCAGGCCATGGACAATCTGCAACAAGCTCTGGAATGGGTCCGTAATAATCAACGGCGAAAAGCGACAGTAATTCATCTGATTAATGAAAAAAGTAAGATCTCAGAGGATAAATGCATTGATATATTGCAACAGGGATATATCAATCGCTTTAACCGGTTTACATATGATTTCCGACAGTATATCGTTAATGATGGTCGTGGAAGTTCTATATTAGCTCAAGAATTAACTGCAAAGGAAGATTTTCAAAATTTACTGTGGCAACATATGTTGTTTTTGGAGATTATTTAAAAATGATATTAACAGATAATTAATAAAAAATTAAATTGGCTTTTTTACACAGATAAACATCTCATTAGGAAGGACAAATAATAAAAGATTGCTCGTGATTTGATCCGTAGCGATCAAGAACACGACTAACAATAAAAATAATCATTATACGGTAACAGTTGTCATAGCACAGGCTGATTGATGTGCCAGAATAAGCGCGCATAGAAGTTGTTATATTAATCAAATAAGAGGTGGTTAGGATAATATGAGCGACATTAGCTTACTTAGCGGGTCAAAAATCGAATACGGGGATTCTTATCAGCAACATCTCTTAGAACAATATAAAATTTATGTTGAAATGGCTGATAGAATTAGTCAACGAAGAATGACTGTAAATACGTTTTTTATAACTCTAAATTCAATAATATTAACAATATTGGGTTTATTTAAGAATAATATTAATAAATGGTTTATTTTGATTGCTGCTGTGGGTTTAATAACTTCGCTAGCATGGTTTTACATTTTAAATAGCTATAGGCAATTAAATTCAGGAAAATTTGCGGTAATTCATGAGTTGGAAAAATCTTTGCCAGCTTCTCTGTACGCATATGAGTGGAGTTTATTAGAAAATGGAACAGATAGGAATAATTATTGGCCGATATCGCATGTGGAAAAATTAATACCAGTTATATTCGGTTTGTTTTACATAACAGGGGGTATTGTATTGTTTATTTTGTGTTGAAAAATATTACATGAATGGAGGGTACAAAATTATGGTTAAAAAAAGAACTTTTATTAGCTTTGATTATGATAATGATTCTGACCTTAAGATATTATTAGTTGGGCAGGCAAAAAATCCGGATTCTCCTTTTGCGATAACAGATATGTCAATAAAAGAAACAATTGATTCAAACTGGAAAGCGAAAGCGCGCACAAGAATTAAGAGTTGTGACGTTGTGATTGTTATGTGCGGAGAAAAAACTGATGCTGCTTCAGGGGTCTCAGCCGAATTGAAAATTGCACAAGAGGAAGAAGTCTCTTATTTTTTATTGCATGGACGGCCCGGGAAAACATGCGCTAAACCAAAAGCCGCTTTGGCAAAAGATAAGGTGTATAAGTGGACATGGGATAATTTAAAAAAGCTCATAAATGGGGCAAGATAAATCCAAACGTTAATTATTGTAATGGCAGTGAAATAGTTGATATAAAAACTTGATCAATTGGTATTGTCCAATGTTTCATCGTACAATACGGACACAAGTCAGATTTATGTGCATAGATACTGGAGGAGCAATTATGCCAAAGAAAAAGACTAATCAAAAGAACAAAAAAAAGCAACTGGTTACAAAGAAACAAGGCTTTTTTGCCTATCCTAGTAACCCATGTCATTTGGCAGAAATAATTGTAAATGCAATTAAAGAATTAAATTTGCAATCGCATGATCTAGAGATTACTAGTTGGGAATGGATGCAACGGAAAAGTTCTAGAATAATTTCTAATATCTTGGAGTCAATTGAGCGAAATGACTTATTTATTGCTGATATTTCCGGGTTAAATCCTAATGTTCTATTTGAGGCAGGAATTGCTTTTGGCAAACGAAAACATTCGTTATTATTTACTCAGGGGTTTTCAACGACAGATCGAAACGACGATCTGAAAAATTTTGAGATAATCGCAGGATGGGATATTGGGAGTTATAAAAACTCAAAACAACTTTCTACTTTGATAGAAACTAAAAATCCTTTTATCCATAAAGCATCTCCAGAATATGATAAATATTCATTAATGGATGTAAATTTCATACCAAACCGTGGACTTTTTCTGCAAGGTGTATGTCTTCATAATATTGCATTGATTTCGCTTAAAATCTTCAAGGAAACTTATTCTGAAGTTCATATTGATGATTGGAATGAAAATAGTGCACAAACGTTGCTTTGGTATGTCCGGGAAATTAATCAGGCCTCAGGAATAGTTGCATTCTTTTTGCCTACGAGTTGGGATAATAGTCGGGCAATGAACGCACGCTATTCTTTTATTTGTGGAATGGCAATTGGATTGGGGAAAAAAGTAAAGATTATTGGGTTGCCTGAGTATGAAATTCCTTTTGATTATAAGGAAATTATTTTATTACCAAATAATGAGGATCAAATTGGATGTATGCTCAGAGAAGCCTTTGAATTAAGTGAAAGTTCTATTACAACTGAACAAACATTGAGGCCTGCAATATTCGGAGGTAATGCTGATAAAAGAAAACTTTTATCTCAAGAGAAAGAATATATATTACTAGAAGTAAATCTAGGTGACTCTATTGCTGAAAATGAAGAAAAGGAGCTTTCAAATTATTTTATTAAAACCGGTCAGTTTAACCAAGCGTTAAAATGTAGACAGGCTTTAATAATTGGGTGCAAAGGGACAGGAAAGACGGCAACATTTTATCAATTGCGAGATGCCTTCACGTGCAAGCACGTAAAGAATATAGTCTGTGAAATTAAGCCTGCAGACTATAAGATGGCTCGTTTTTTGACGTCGCTAAGTAAACTGGCTGAACGTGAAGGCTTTGTAGAACATGTATTAGAAAATGTATGGAAATTCATACTTTATTGTGAAATAATGGTAGTATTAAAAAAATATATAGAAAAAAGACCAGTTGAAACGGGAAGAACAAGAGCGGAAGAAGATTTTTTAAGCTTTTTTACATTACATGCAGTCTTAGTTGAAGCTCCCTTTGAGCAAAAACTTGAAATTGTTTCTAATTGGTTAGAAGACGTGGCCTTGAATCCGGATAGTTTTTCAAAAAAAATCCATGACAAAATGTTAAAAGATGGGAAAAAATACATAACCCCTATCATACAAACTACTAATAAAATAGTCATTCTCATTGATAATTTGGATAAATCATGGCATGCAGAAAGTGATTTAACTTTACAGGCTCAATTAGTATTTTCGTTATTAGGTATCCACCGGCGTTTAAGAACCGACTTTGGAGAGGATTTAGATATTAGTGTGATAATTTTTCTGCGACGAAATATATTGGAATATATTCTTAATCTTGAGATTGTGCGAGAGCCTGATAAAATAATAACAGATCAAATTGAACTTATTTGGAATGATCAAGAAATGTTAATGCGGGTGATTGAAGAACGGTTTCGCAAAGTGACTATTAAAAATGGGACAACTCCACCAGAAGATATCTGGACTGAATTTTTTGCCCATAAGGTAAAAGGAGTGCAGACACGAGAATGGCTTTATAATAACGTACTTCCTCGTCCAAGAGATTTAATTCATTTTGTTCAAAAGGCTATCGAATGGGCTATAAATCGTGGGCACTCGGAAATTGAAGAGGCAGATATGCTAATAGCACATGAATATTATTCAGGTTTTGCATTGAAGCAAATAATAGCTGAATATAAGGCGGAACAACCATGGTTGGAAAACGTTATTAATTCTTTTGCGGGCAAAGCGGATCACTGGACATTGCAGGAGCTTATAAAACATATAGGTGAAAATACTAACAAAACAGATGAAAAAGATATTCGAAATATGATAGCAGATATGGTTTCGGTTGGTTTTTTTGGTGTGAAATTTCCTGACCAATATGTCGAATATGCTGTTTCAATTCAGAAATCACTCTTGATTACGGCAAGAGTTCGTGACCAAGCGTTAACTAATAATATGGCGTTTGTTATTAATCCGGTTTTTTGTAGCCACCTAAAAATATTTTCAGGTAATAATTATGAAGAAACTTTTGTGCATAAACGCGAGAGCGGCTTTTTAAAATCTTTGTTTGGGAAATTTAATATACAAAAATGGTAAATGCATCGATAACGATCCTTTAGACAATGATAAGCGTCAAAAAACAATATCATTGGTATAAGCAAAACGAGCCCCCTACATCAACGAGGAGGGCTTGATTTCATTTTTGCGGGAGGAATAGGCATGAAAAAAAACTAACAGAAATCATCTTTATCCTGGATCGAAGCGGATTGATGGGTGGGTTGGGAAAAGACACGATAGGCGGATACAATGCTTTTCTTGATACCCAACGGCAGGCAGACGGTGAAGCGCAGGTTACAACGGTTCTATTTGACGTGTTTAGTGCATAATAAAAAGGGACAAAATCATAATATAAAGTGAGATATTGGACCGATCAAATTTATGCACAAAATACACAAAAATATTGATATAAGCAATATGGGCACGTCAGCAATGGCGTGTCTTTTTCATTTCTTTCATACAAAAAAAGGAGGCGGCATGCATGACAGCATCGTTATTGCGACTGCTCAGTGAATTCATCAATTTCTTGTTATCCAAAAAATAAAAGGAGGAATAAAACAGATGAAACAAGGTAGGACATTAGGCGAATTAGCCAGAGAATTGAATGTGCAGGCTTTGACAAAACGGGATTATCTGGTGGATACCCGCTCTCTTGGCTTTCAAACTGCAGACGGATTAAGCAGGCTGGCCTTGCCAATCGAAAACGGGAACAACGGGTTTGTGGTCAACGAGTTGACGCATCGACAAATTTCAGACCGGTTGGGAATTCCATTTCGCTACTATGACAAAATGAAAGCGGAGAATCCGGCATTATTAGATGAAAACGTGAATTCCTGGCTGCAGGCCAAACCGGAACGTCGTTTGATCCGAACGTTAGACGGGAAGGCAAGAGCGTTCCTTTCAGATCGGTACCGGAGATTGGACAATTATGATTTAGCAGAAGCCGTTTTTCCCGTTTTGGCCAAAATGAAAGGTGCGGAAGTCATCAGCTGTGAGTTAACAGAAACCAATATGTTCATCAAAGTGATCAACAAAACGTTGCAGTTGGAAGTGCAAAAGGGCGATATTGTGCAGGCGGGCATTGTCATCAGCAACAGTGAAGTCGGCTTGGGTTCCGTAAAAGTTGAACCATTGATTTACCGATTGGCGTGTTTGAACGGCATGATTGCGCAAGATTTCGGCCAGCGCAAATATCATGTGGGGCGAACCGTTGAAAACGAAAACCCTGTTTATGAACTATACCGCGATGAAACTTTGGAAGCGGACGATAAAGCCTTCTTCCTAAAGGTGCAGGACATTGTGCGTGCAGCGGTTGATCAGGCGAAATTTGCTTTAATTGTCGATCGCATGAAACAAGCAACCGGGCAGATGATCCAAGGGAGTCCGGTAAGAGCAGTGGAAGTCCTTGGTCAGCGGCTTCAGTTCAATCAATTGGAAAGGGACAGCGTTATTAAACATTTAATCCAAGGTGGCGATCTGTCAGCCTACGGGCTTTTGAATGCTGTAACCCATACCAGCCAAGAAATCTTGGATTATAATCGGGCTACGGATTTTGAACGGTTCGGCGGTCAAATATTGGCATTGCCGAAGAAAGAATGGCAGGAAATTGCCACAGCAGCATAAGGAGGGATCAATGTGCTTGTAACTGATTGCATGGCGTATCAACCACTGGAAATTAGACTGTCTAATTTGCAAGATACGGTGAATATTTCCTTAAATAACAAACAAAATGGAACGTGCATCAATTGTACGCTCAGCGTAAAACAGGCAGCGAGGCTGACGGTCGGCTTGCTCGATCTGTTGAAAATTCTTGGTGAACCGCAGGACGATATGCAAAAAGATGCGGAAGTTTCAATTACCGTATCACAGCCGAAGCCAGCGCAGCAATCGAAGGAGGCGGCGTAACCATGCCAGCAAGGTGGTTTATTTGCCCGGATGGTAGCATCCATGAAATCTCTGCTTGCATCGAGAACTGCCGTATGGGATCGCGGTGCTTGTTTCTGCCGACTCTCCGAGCAATCGCAAATTCAGAAAACCGTCAAATAGAGGGATTTACGATTACTGAACTGATTGCCGGAACCAGAGAAACCTATTTGAAGAAGACTGTGGAATATGCCGCTGCTCCGCAGGATCGAATGCTGGCTCTGAACGGTTCAGAAGTTCACGCGAAATTCGAACAAAATGCGGAGGATCTGCTGTCCGAAGTTCGCCTGCGGGAAGAAGATATTTCCGGTATGTTTGATTTGTATGGCGATGTTCTGGGCGATGGCATGCTTACATTGGGTGATTACAAAGTTACGTCATCTTATAAAGGCATGCTGGCCTTGGGGAAATATGCTGTCGAGGTCGAAACGAAAGAAATCTTTAAAAGTGGTATACGTAAGGGACAGCCTAAAACCCGCAAAGAATGGCAAGAAGACGGCGTGCGCAAAGGCATTCAGGATTGGCGTCTGCAGTTAAACGGCTATCGCGTATTGCTGGAACAAGCAGGTTATCCGGTTGAACGGATGATCATTCAGATGATGATCCGCGACGCGGGATTGGAAGTGGCTGCACGCCGAAATGTGGACCAATCGGTCTATCTGTTGCCGATCAACCGGATCAGTGATCAGTGGGTAAAGAGATACTTCAATACGAAGGCCCAGCGATTAAGAGATGCACTGTCAGAGCAGAAACTGCCGCCCATCTGTTCTGCGAAAGAGCGTTGGCAGGATCGGAAATGCCAGAGATATTGCGATGTTGCGGGAGCCTGCAGCCACGCATTGACCTTGGGTTCGAAGAACAACACCGAAGTGGCGTAGAAGGAGGGAATGAACATGAAGAACATTGCTGCCAAGTTGGTATGCATTATGGCCGAATGCGCCTATGTGCAGAAGTCAGGGAATAATGATTTTCACCGCTATAAGTATGCGACAGCGGCGGATGTATTGGAAAAAGTAAACACATCGCTTGTAAAAAACCGTGTAGCCGTGATATCCGTACCGGAATTGCTAGAATTGCGGGACGTGACGAACCTTAAAGGAAATACGGAACACCTAGCGACGATCAGGACGACGTTGACCTTGATTGACTGCGAATCTGGCGAAAGCGTTTCTGTTGTCGGCATAGGCAGCGGTCAGGATGTTGGTGATAAGGCAGTGATGAAAGCGGCTACTGCTTCATTAAAGTATGCTTGGATGATGACGCTAAACATTAGCACAGGCGATGATCCAGAAGCTGATGCAGGAGTGGATGAGCGCAATAGTGGAACTCATGAAGAAAAAGTAAAACAAGCCCAACCGGAGAAGGCAAATGAGATTTGTAACGATTGCGGCGCTCCGATTAGTGCTGGAGTGCTCAAAGTATCGGTCAGTAAATACAAGCGACCTTTATGCATGCAGTGTCAAAGAAAAAATGTAGCGTAATCTTGCTGTATGACGAAAGCAGAGCCGGTTTAGAAGAACAATACTTCCTGACCGACTCTGTTTTTGCTCAAAGAGAAAAAGCTGATTTAACTGGGAAGAGTAGATTCGCGCAGCCTTAATATTACTAAATTAGAAAATAAAATTATTTTCAGTATTTTTAAACAAGAAGATAAATTCAGGTATAATAATAATTAGAAAAGAATAATTATGCAAGGAAATGAGAGGATATGGCAGAAAAGGCAACAAACTGTGAAAATACAACGATAACGAAAGATCCCCAAAAATCACAAAATGCACGATTGGAAAATGGCTTGACGGTAAAGCAAATGAACGCTGCAGAGCTGTTGGCTTTCGGAAAAAAAGTGCAAGAAGTGGCAGATACCGCTGGAATTTCAAGACATCAGTTGTGGGTCTGGCAAAAAAACCCGTATTTTGTTTCGGCTATCAGTAAGTATCGGGCCGAGTTATGGGGCAATAGTAAACAACGGTTGCGCGGTCTTGTAGATAAATCTGTGGATGTCTTGGAACAGGCTATCGAATCTGGTGATCTCAAGGCAGCCATCGAATTGCTGAAAATTGTCGGTTTAAATGGCAAAATAGGCAATCCTGGCTTGCCCCAGAGCATTGACGAAGTTTTGACGGTGGAGGCGACGAAAATGGTGGATGCTTCGCTGGCAAAAATTCCTTTTGATGATCCGATGGAAGAGTTGGATGTCAGGCTTCGGGTAAGACCATCTTTGATCTATAAACAAGTCAAGAAATTGAATAATAAACTGGCCTTTCCGGAAGAGGAGGCGTATGAGGCGACAGAGTAACCGCACGAGAAAAATCGGCAATAAGTAATGGGAGTAGATGTTAAATGAGCAATCGTGACAAGCTAAAAACGAAACAGAGACAGCTTAATGATAATTTGTATTGCGCAAGCGATGGTGGAAACGTAGCTGAAGTGAAAAAGTTTCTTGATTTGGGTGCAGACCCATATATAGAATTCGATCATTACAACGCTTTGTATGCTGCTGTGGAGAGAAACTATTTGGGAGTCGCAGAAGTATTACTTCAATCGGGGATGGGCAATGACCCTGAAATTGTTGGTCGAGCTTTGATCTGTGCTGTGACCCCGGAAGCCATTGAACTTTTGGCGCATTATAATCCTGATTGTACAGCAGCCAATGCGGCTAAGTTTGCAGCTAGTGATTTGATAGTAATAAATAAAGAGTATGATTTATTAGCCGCGTATGATCGATATGAATTGCCGAGAGCCCCGATAAAAAAGGTGGTATTGAAAGCAATCGCAAAGCGATATGATTTGGATCAATGGGGAAAGCTAATGAAAATTAAAGTGCCGGAAAGATATTATCAGCGGCTTGCTGATTTTGACATACGATATCCATGGCTGACATATGGTTATAACCGAAAAAAAAGCATGATTTTCAATAAAATTATAAGAGAGGTATTGGCTGAATGCGCAAGTTAGAAAAACAATTATTCCTCGCCGTGGAATCCGGTGATGCCCAAAAAGTCAAAAAACTGTTGCTTGAGAAATTGAATCCTGACAGTGTGAACAATGCAACTGAAAAAATTACCCCCCTAATGGCCGCCGTCAAAAATAATGATATTCCAATGATCAGGCTATTACTCCATTATAAAGCCGATGCAAATAAACAAGATTTTATGGGAAGAGATTCTTTTGATTATGCTGAAAAACTTCCGTCAATTAAGGCTTTATTAGTATTATTTCGGTATGCTGATTTGGAGGACGAGGTTGATGAGGCATAAAAGCAGGGTGGTGTGGGAAGACATCCCTTTAATATTGTCGATTAAAGATTTATGTGAAATTCTTGAGATAGGCACGGCAACCGCTTATGCGTTGGTTAATCAGGAGGGCTTTCCTAAAGTCCAAATAGGGAAAAGCAACAAAATATATCGGGATTCTTTGCGCAAGTGGTTGGAAGTTGGTACCAAATAAGTTTTATGATTAAAAGAGAAAGGTGATCAGTTGCTAGTTGTCGATGCAGCTGAAGCCATTCTCTTTTTTTCCCTAAATGACTTTACTTTGGCCATATTCTGGCAATAACTTCGTTCGTTTTTTACAACAATTACATTGCCGTTTACACTTTGCGTTCTAGGACAAAACCGCATTCTTGGATCAGTAGCCTCGAATTCTGTGCCGCAATATTCACATTTTTTAAAGGGCTGGTTTCTGATCATTGATTCGTAAAGCTGAACGATCAGGGCTGTCCATAGATTTGGAACCATCCAAGTGGGTGCAAATATTATATTTGATAAGTTTGTCCGGGAAGAAGTTTGCAACATAACAGGGGAAACAAAATTTAAATAACCGGAAATATGCTGTGATAAAAGTGAGGCCAAAGTTTCTCGTATATAATTATTCAGTTCTGCGGCAGGAAAATCGGCAGCAACGCCATTCAATATATCCCACATGGGAGCAGCATCTTTGGAACTTGCTAAAAAAGAAAAAGCCTCAATCATTTCATCATATTTATTACTGGAAAAAGCGGTGTAACCTTTGACTAAATTGATTGCCTCCCTCATCAAGGCCTGGAATGATTGTCGAAACATGACATAATGTTCGAAAGCTTGATACAAAATCATTTCAAAGCGATAAGCTACACCAATCAAAGTATCCGTGTCATTTAATTCGTTTTCCATCCCGCCAAAATTGTAGTGGGGATAATACGGAATATTAAAAGGTAATCCAAATTCCCTGGCCCATGCAATGATTTGTTCATCAGAAAAATCATCAGCTGATAAATAACTGCCTGTCTGACATGATTTCATTAATGCCAACATGATTGTAGCTTTATATTTGAGCGGGTTGTATGTGGACGATGGAGCTTGATAATTTGGAACAATTACGAACACATCCGATAGATATTCGTGCACTAATTCAGAAAAATCCGGCTCAATATTTAATAAGCGCTGTTGCGCTTGTTTATTTTGTCTTTCTATATATTTAACAACATTTATGATTTCATAATTTCCATAAACAGACCACTCCAGAGCAGCAAAAGTAACGGTGGAACCGCCAATTTGATAATTAGTTTTCAAGTTCATTTCAATCCCTCCTTCTTGTAATCATAAACTGACATCACTGCGATTTCAAGGGAAATATTACAATATATTTGTACTGGAAACGCAAAGGTTGTATCAACATGAATAAACCGAGAAGTAGGTCTTTTGGCAAGAAAGGGGTGAATAATGAAATAATCTGAGAGTTGTGGGCGGATAATTGTTGCAAAGGGATCCTTGCGCAACAAATACCATAAGGGTGTTTGGAAAATGTTGTAATGCTATTTTGTGTTTTTTGTGCGGCTCCTATGAAAACTAAATAAACATTTAAGTGGAGGTAAATATGAATTCAAATCTCAATAAAATATCGTCGGTTTTCAACCAATTCATTGATGAGACCCGCTGGGTTTGTTACAAAAAAGTTTGGGATGAAAGTCGAAGAAAGTTTAACAAAATTCCCATCAGCCCTATTACAGGGTGCGGGGCAAAATCCAACGATTCCAGAACTTGGGCAACATACAACCAAGCCCTTGTATGTATGCGTTCGCACAAAAAGATAGCGGGCATAATGATTGCGTTATCTGCTGATGACGATCTGGTTGGCATCGACATTGACGATTGCATTAGTGACGGGCAGATTTCAACATTGGCACAGAGGATTATTCACGTTGCTTCAAGTTACACTGAAATTTCTCCATCCGGGCACGGTATCCGGATCATGCTGTTCGGGGAACTTCCGCCAGCAGGAAGAAAGAATACAGCAAATGGCGTTGAGATGTATGATTCCGGCCGCTTTTTGACCATTACTGGAAACCATCTCGAAGGCAGTCCGCTGCAAATATGTGACCGGCACGAACAAGTTGCAGCAATTCATCGGGAATATATAAAGCCAAAGAAATATTCTATAGGCCAGGCCGAGTTTGTTCAGCAAAGTAAACGACGTCGTAGTATGGAATTGGACGACGCCGAATTAGTTGAGATCGCATCTTACGCAGCAAATGGTGAATCCTTCGAAGACCTTTATTCCGGGGATTGGGATAATTACCCGTCGCAGAGTGAAGCCGATGCCGCATTCTGTTGCATGCTGGCGTTCTGGACCGGCTGGAATGCAGAGCAGACGGATAGAATATTTCGTGCTTCCGGCCTTTATCGCGAAAAGTGGGATAGTATACGGTATGCGGATGGCCGAACTTATGGTGCAGCCCTTATTTCATGGGCTATTGAAAATACAGATAATTGTTATATGCAGGAGGATAAATAGGATGAATAATAATGTATCAGAAATCGAAGAAAATCAGGAACAACAAGGAATTCAAGGATCAGAAAACATCAGTGCAAGGCCATTTCAGTCGCAGACATTGCCTGATTTTCCAATAGAATCATTGCCAGAAACGTTACGGATTTTTGCAAATGCTCTTGCATTGTCTTATCAGACGCCGGTAGACCTTCCAGCGCTGCTTATTATTGCTACTGCCGCGGCGGTGAATGCAAAGAATTGGATTGTTCGATTTTCTGACGATTGGACCGAACCACTTAATTTGTATATTGCTGCTGCCATGGAGCCAGCGAACCGAAAAAGCAGTGTGTTTGAAGAGTGTTTAAAGCCTTTACAGAGGCACGAGCAAGAACAATTGGCAAGTATGAGAGAGATAGTTTTGGCCGCGCAAATACGAAAAAAAATATTGGAAGCAAAAATCGAGAAATTGATAAAAAAACTTAGCCGCAGTGAAAATGGAACGGACGCTGCTGCGACTCAAATGGAATTGGATACAGTAACGCAGGAGTTGGCAGCATTTAACTTGCCCGTTTTACCCAAATGTATTGCAGATGATGTGACTCCCGAAATGCTTACAAGCCTATTGCATGAACAAGCGGGTAAGATGGCCGTGTTATCGGCAGAGGGAACATTGTTTAATGTCATTGTTGGCGGAATGTATAGCAATGGTAAGGGGACACCGAACATAGACGTGCTATTGAAAGCTCACAGCGGTGATGCGATCAGAGTGGACCGTAAGGGACGCCCCAGTGAATATATCAATAAGCCTGCATTGACAATTGGTCTTGCGATTCAGCCGGACGTACTGAAAGGATTGATTACCAAGCCTGGATTGCGGGGCAGAGGTTTATTGGCGCGGTTCCTGTATTCTTTGCCCGCATCATCCATTGGCTATAGAGCTATTAACCCGCCTTCTGTACCTGTCGATGTACGCGCAAACTATGATACTGTCATTCGGTCTTTGTTGACATCAAGTATGACTACTGGCGGAACAACTGAAAATGGCAAAGAAGTCAGATTATCTCATGATGCGGGAAGACGGTTCAATAGATATCGCTTGGATGTAGAAACGAAGATGCGCCCATTTGGTGATTTCAGCTGTATTTCCGATTGGGCTGGGAAACTGTGCGGTGCCGTCCTGCGCATTGCTGCCAATTTACATCTGGTGAGGCACAGCAACGTAAGCATAGCGGAAATGCCTGAAATTAGTTTGGATACGATGGGCAACGCTATTGCGATTGGCGATTATTTGTCGCAGCACGCTGTGGCAGCCTATGAGTTAATGGGGGCAAATCCAGTGATTGATATGGCCACAGAAATTTGGGATTATATCCAAACAAAAAGGCTTGAAAGATTTTCTCGCCGCGATATTCACGCTGCGCTACGTGGGCGAGTGATATTTAAGGAGGCAAGGGTACTGGTGCAACCGCTGGAACTACTTGTCGAAAGAGGCTGTATTCGCGTTATTGAGACGGAAGAAACTGAAGGCCCTGGAAGACCTTCAGAACAGTATGAAGTTAATCAGGAGCTATTAAATCCCAACAGATTATCTTCGGAACCGATAAATGAGCAGGATTTGGAATACCGGCCCCCCACTATCCAACAAGTGATATCTCCAATTTCTATTGGAGAAGCATCTTTGCCGGATAATTTTGAAGATATGTACCATAATGCTTTTTCAACATTACCAGATCCGGAACAATTACTTGTGCAAGCTTAAAATTGCTTGCTGTGTAAATAAACCGGATAAAAGGAAAATTTCCAATGTTATTTGTTATCAGTGATGCAGAGTGCCAAGAGTATGCTTAAAAAATTGAAAGGATGATGTGTGCATGAATTTCGCAAATAAAAAACTTTACGAACCCTTAGAACTGTTGAAACAAAATGGTGGGCCGCTGCCATTAAGTCGATCGGGTATTTACCATGCGCTAAAGCAGGGGCAGATACCGTCGATCCACGTCGGGCGCAGGGTTTTTATTCCATCATGGTATATAGATAACCTACTTAGTCCACAATCGGTGCAAACCATGTAAACCAGCGGGTGAAATGGAGAAGGGTTGCGGATTGTGCAGCCGTTCTCCTAATTATTAAGAAAGGAGAACGCTATCATGGCAAAAAGAGGTCACGGCGAAGGCTCCGTGCGTTATAACAAAATAAAAAAATATTGGGAAGCACGATTCAGTTATGCGGATGAAGCGTCTGGAGATAAAAAGCGCCGTATGTTTACTGGGAAAAGCCAGAGGGAAGCAATGAGCAAGGGTCGCATATGGTTGAAAGATTTGAAAAATGGCTTGCTGCCTGATGCGGATAAATTGATCCTGGGGGAATGGATTGAGCGATGGTTGGCTGATTATGTAAAAGCAAAAGTTAGGCCAAAATCGTTTGACAAGTATGCCGGAACGCTGCGCTGCTATGTAATACCTTATCTTGGGAAAGTGCCGATTGGTGAAATAAAGTCACCAGATGTGCAAAGATTGTTCAATAAATTGCTGATGGAGGGTGGACGGCCTCTTAAAAAGAAATTGGAAGATGGTACCGAAATAGAAGAAAAGCGAGGGATATCTACATCCACTGTCAAGGCGGTGCGGCGATATTTGAGTATGGCGATGGGGCAGGCGGTTAAAGTCGGCTTGCTCACCAAAAACATAATTCAGCAAACTGAAGCGCCGAAGCTTATCAAAGAGGAAATCCATCCGCTCACACAAGATCAAGCGACAAAACTGACGGCAGTAGCAAAAGAAACTGGAAAAATTCCGTATATGGTCGTATTGTTGACGCTGGCAACAGGGATGCGGTTAGGTGAAGTATTTGGGTTGAAATGGGATAGCGTTGATATTGACAGAGGGATTGTATATGTACGGCGGGCGTTGATTACCGGACGCAAAGGATATAATGGAGAGTCGTTTCAAGAGCCAAAGACTGCCAAAAGCCGTCGGCAGATACCCTTGCCTAATGACGTTGCAGCGGAACTTCGGTTGCATAAAGAGTGGCAGGAGGAATACAAACAAACACTTGGGGATAAATATCATGATGATAATTTGGTATTCCCAAATACGTTTGGTGGGGTTTGTGATACGAGTAATTTCACTACTCGGACATTTAAGAAGATGCTCCGGCAAGCTGAAATCGATACCAGTTTTAAATTTCATGACCTACGGCATACCCACGCCACCATGCTGCTTTTGCAGGGAGTAAATCCGAAGATTGTTCAGGAACGGCTTGGTCATAGCACCGTGGTTATGACTCTGGATACATATTCACATTTGCTGCCGGATATGCAAGAAACAGCAAGCAAAGCTTTGGAAGGGTTATTTGTGACACACAAAGAGCCAGAAAAATAATTGGATCAAAATATGGAAATGAGCAGATGCCAATGTTGGATCAGTGGTTATAACTGCTCATTTCCGAATAAATTACAGTTAATTAATTGTTCGAAGTGAATGGTCCGCTGTTAATAGCGGAAATAATGGACATTTCGCATCCGCGCTAAAATTTAAAATATACACCAAAGGTTATATGGTTTATGCTAAAATAAAACCATTGGCATTGATTGTCATGTATGTTATGAAATGATATGACAGGTTGGGATGTGCAGTATGAAGCTGAAAAATTATCTGCTGATTGATGGCCGAGCTGTTAGAGTAGGGGCGGATATGACCAGAAAATTTCCCGCCCTTGCAGGCAAACATGTTCCCTGGTTTTCTATTGTACATCACGATAAAGTTGCGAGTGTAGCCGATATTGCAAAAGTTTATTTAACATATGCTTACTATAATGAAAATGGAGAACTGGATGTTTGGCAACACGAACTTGAGGCGGCCCAAAAGATTAGCGAATTATTCAATCCGTTGAAGAACCGTACAAGCCAAGAAAAAGCAGTGCCAGCAATACGGCACAAAGTTAAAATCCCTAAACTGAATAATGAAGAATATAAATCTTTGCAGGCGAAGGTAAGCAAAGACATTGGTATTATGGTCAATATAAATTTATTACTACAGGCTGTTTTATAGGATTGCTCGAAATAAGAAATTGCGTTAGTTGTTTTATCTTGAAAAAATCGGCACAAAATACACAAAAACAGGATTTATTTTGGCATTAAAGACATTATGCTGGGCAATAACAAAACGCGTATTATTTTGCAAAATTACAGTAATTGTGTTTTTTGTGTATGAAAAGAGCTAGAGGCCAATTGCATTTTTTTAAAAAAGAGCGCAGTTCTCCTTTCGTTTGCGACCGGGAATTTACTATTTTACATGCAATTTTCAGGTGACCAATTAGGTGACCAATACGTAATGAAACTGTATGGACTTAATGATGCCATAAAGAACAAGAATGGCCATAAAGCTAGATTTATCAACATTCTTAAACACTATATGGACTGTGAAATATTGGCGAAATTGAATTCCCAAGCCGTGGGTCGAGGGTTCGAATCCCTTTGCCCGCTCCAGTAAATTCAGGTGTGACGCGGATTCGCGGTCACGCCTTTTTTGATTCTCGAAGCAAAATTGAGGCAAAAATGACCGTTGGGAAGGTGCTTGTCCAACACATAATCATCCAGTTCATAGTGAAGCTCTTTCAGCCCTATCAAGGCTTTGGAGGCATCGATCTGTATGGAACTGTCAAAGACCTAGTTTATGTTAAAAAAAGAATTTTTGCAAAAAAATGATTAATTCATTAAATAGCACAACATATTGTGTTATAATAAAAGAAATGTGCAGTATATAGCGTAACATATGTAGGCTTTTTGCAATAATGGGAATTTATGCATGACATTTAGTCCCTGTTTACTTGCAGCGAACACACTCGCTGATGAGGGTTGTCCAAGCCTATTTTATTTATGCTATTTTTTTATGCCACTCTATTCCAAACGTTCTTTTGCTTAATAAAGGGACAAGGCAAGAATCTCACAGTACATGAAGGAAGGTTTAGGGTTTTGAAAAGATTGGGCCGTGTGGAAAATTAGAAAATAAAGGAGGTGAACGGATGAATACCATGATAATCCTTATTGTCGCATGTCTCATAATAGTATGCTGTTTGGCAATGGTGATTTTTGCCAGAATAAGAATGTTGAACGAAAAGCTTCCCAAAAGGGCACGCATAATGAAAGCATGCGCTACGATCTTTGCCTTGATGGCAGAGGGCTTCGCCAAAGAAGCTGCGATGGAATATGCGGTGCGTGATATTGGTATTAATAGTAAAGAAGAACTAGATGAAGTGATAGCGGCATTTGCAACTTTTGAGGAAAAAGCGTTGAAGCATAAAAAATCGTTGGAGTACAGGCGAGAAACTGCCTAGTCGACAATTGGGACGGAAAAAATGAATTTCTAAGCTACTATATGACATCAGTCGGCCTAATTCTCCAGGTCTGGTTTGATCGTTTCAGATCCTTAGACCGGTCGGGTAATTCAAGCCTTCCAGCATTTATGCCGGAGGGCTTTTTTGTTAATTCTGGATGATGTAGTCCGAATAATCACGCAATTGCGTGAAACTTCTGCAGGACATGATTAAAAAATGGCGAAAGAATAAGTAATTAACAACACCATTTGAATTTAAAAATTGCAGTATTGGCAAACCAACCGAAAGGCGGGGACGCAAAGCCGTGGGTCTAAAAGCCTCGGTTACCAGGCTCATGACTGCCAGGCCGCACCGGATTGATCCGGTTGTGTTCTGGTGGTTTTAATTTTTGGGGGAAGAAAAGAAATGATGGAGAAAACAGTTGCTGCGGGCCCTACGGCAGTGATGTTCGCAGAATCAGGAGCAGATGTCATCAACCCATAGAGAGGAGGACAATTATGGAGATCCTGATAATTGGCGCTGGTGGAGTGGGACTGGGAGTGATGGATGCTATTGAGAAAAATGGAAAATATGAAATAGCGGGCTTTATTGTTGATACGCTGCCCGTGGGCAGTAAGATATCCAGATACGAGGTATTAGGCACTGTTTCAGATTTAAGTCATATATCAAACGATATCCATCATGCAGTAATTGCAGTCGGCGATAATTGGCAACGTAGTGAAATGGTACAGAAAATTACCGGGTTGTCCAAAAATCTTAATTTTGTCAGTGTCATTCATCCTACCGTATGTATAGGAAGTGATGTAAAAATAGGAGATGGTTCAATATTGTTAGCAGGAGCCATTGTTGCTAGCAATGCTATAATTGGGAAACATTCACTTCTCGCGATGGGGGCTATTTTAGGACATCATAGTGAATTGAGGGACTATGCCTCTATTTTAGGTGGAGCTACTGTTGCCGGCAACGTTCGGATCGGGGAATATTCATGTATCAGTTTGGGGGCAAATGTAATTAATAAGGTCAGTATTGGTCAGCATTCCATTATAGGAGCCGGAGCGACTGTTGTTTCAGATATTCCATCGAATGTTGTAGCTTTTGGGACGCCGGCAACTGTGAAAAGAAGCCGCCAGGAAGATGAAAAATACTTATAAAGAGTATTGCAGGAGACGACAATGCAGCGTGGAGATAATAAAAGCTCTATCGTGGGCAGAAAAGAAGGAACCATGATGAATAATAAAGTGGGGCCGGAAACGGGCGTGGCTGTTAAAATGACTAGGTTCCGCTGGATAATCGCATTGATGATCTTCTTGGTTTATACGGTGGCGGCAGCTGATCGGGCGAACTTGGGTATGGCACTGCCTTTTATGCGTAAAGAATTTGTCATGAGTAATACGGAGGCTGGAGCCCTGGCGAGCCTGTTCCTGCTCGCGTATGGGCTTGCCCAAGTTCCAGCAGGCTTTGTTTACAGCAAGTTTGGCGTGCGCAGCGTATTTCCCTATGCTATGGTAGCCACATCAGTGGTGACAGGACTGATTGGGACAGCAGGATCCGTATTGATGTTGAAGGTGTACCGATTTCTCCTGGGCTTGGCTGAGGGGCCTTTGCCAATTGGTGTAACTTCCACCATCAACCATTGGTTTCCCTCAAAGGAGAAGGGCACCGTTACAGGAATATTTTATGCTGCAGCAAAATTCGGGCCAGTCATCGTTCCGCCTTTGTGCGCATGGATCGTCCTTGCCTATGGCTGGCGAGAAATTTTTTTGATATTCTCCGTTCCTGGTGTTCTATTGTCCTTGGCCTGGTATATCTTAGTGAAAAACCAGCCTGCTGAAAGCAAGTATTGTTCAGTTGCGGAACGTCAGTATATTGAATCTGGCGTGGACCAAACCACCGCTGCTAAAGGTGTAAAGACAAGAGAATACAAGCTGGTGTGGCTGGATAAATTCGTCAGAGCCAAGAGAATGACACCGTTGGCGACCAAAGGGGAAATTTTTCGCTCTTGGGACCTTTGGGGTGTAGCCCTAGGTTACTTTTTCATGGGAGCGATCGTACAAGTCTTGGTGACATGGATCCCCACTTACCTCGTGACAGTAAAACATTTTGCTGTCATCAAAATGGGGTTCGTGGCTGCAGCGCCATGGATGGGTGCGGTAGTAGGGAACTTGGTTGGCGGCTGGTTTTCGGATAATATTCTTAACAAGCGTCGCAAGCCGAACATGATGTTTACGGCCTTCGCCACGGTCTTTATGATGTATTCCTTGATTTATGCACCGAATGATCCATATATCTTGGCTGCGCTGATGTTCATGGTCGGGGTCATGCTAAACATAGGATATTCAGCCTATTTGGTGTATCCCATGGGATTGACCACCAAAAAGACTTTTCCAATAGGGTGCTCTTTGGTGAATATGTCTGGTCAGTTCGGCGGTGCCGCTGCACCGTTAATCACGGGGATGCTGCTGGATAATTACAGCTGGGATGCGGTATGGATCTTCCTAGCCGTCTGCTCCTTATTGTGCTTGGCGATCCTGTTTACTATTCACGAACCGGTAGACGACCCATTGGCGGATCGATAGAAAGCAATGTTTTTTGGAGAGACGGTCAAAGCTTTGTTTGCGCCAGAGACATCAGGTGTGAAGCAAATGAGCGTTCACGCCTTTTTTTTCAAAAATAAAGGTTTTATATCTTTGAAAAAATGACATTTATTAGTATATTTTGAACAGTTTATGTAATTATTAGTATTTTATTTGACGTATTGGTAAAAAATAGTCATACTATAAATAGGGGGGATGTATATGGAGAGAAAATTTTATTCAACTGAAGATATAGCCGAAATTCTTGGAGTACCGAAACGCAGCGTCCAAGCGTGGATACGCAGGCGGGAACTTACTGCATTAAAGCTGGGCCGGGAATACCGCATAAGAGATAGCGACTTGCAAGACTTTCTCAAACGGAAAGAAAGACCTGCTGTGAATTCTTCAGGTTTTCCAATCAGGCGCAGATTGATAGAGGAACTTCATCACTATACAGACGTGCAAAAAGGAGCGGGAAAAGAACCAGAGGAAGCCGTTCAAGGCATTGTTGAAGACGCAATTGCTGAAATGATCGAAAAGAAGGACAATTAGAGAAGTTAGGGCATAAAAGGGAGAGGGTTGAATGAGCAATACGATACGCTATGTTCACACGAATATCATAGCCAAAGATTGGAAAATGCTGGCCCGGTTTTATATCGACGTTTTTGCGTGCAAGCCAATTTATCCCGAACGCGATCTTTCCGGCGAATGGCTTGAAAAAATGACTGCAATTGATCATGTTAAAATTAGAGGAATTCATCTCAGCCTGCCGGGATATGAGAATGGGCCTACGTTGGAGATTTTTGAGTATGAACCCAGCAATTTAAATGAAACCAAACCAATAATTAACCATCAAGGCTTAGGCCATTTAGCATTTCACGTCGATTCGGTCGAAGCGACATTGAATTCTTTACTTGCGAACGGTGGTGAAAAATTAGGCGAAGTAGTGATGAATGATTATGGTGATATCGGCATACTAACGGCTGTATATGCACGCGATCCGGAAGGCAATATCATTGAAATACAAAATTGGGAAAAATAGCATATCATATTTAATTTAAGGGGTGAAATGGCATGCCGCAAAATAAAATGGTTCGTGTTGCTGTTATTCAAGCAGCTCCGGTCATCATGGATCGCGAGTTAACTGTGGAAAAAACGCGATCATTGGCATTGGAAGCCGCCGAGAAAGGGGCCAAGATCGTTGTATTTCCGGAGGCTTTTATACCAGCGTATCCTCGCGGAATGACTTTTGGAACAAATGTTGGTTCCAGGTCGCAAGAGGGAAGACAAGACTGGGCTAGATATTGGAAAAATTCTGTATTGGTTCCCAGCTCCACGACCGATGCTTTAAGTGAAACCGCTCGCCAAGCTGCGGTTTACTTAGCAGTGGGGATCATTGAAAGAGAGTCGGAAGGAAGCCAAAGTACGCTATACTGCACAGTGATCTATTTTGGTCCCGACGGCGCATTATTAGGCAAGCACCGCAAACTGAAACCCACTGCGTCGGAGCGATTGATTTGGGGCGAAGGCGATGGAAGTACCTTGACCGTTGTTGATACTCCTTATGGCAAAATGGGTGGTTTAATTTGCTGGGAAAACTATATGCCATTAGCTCGTGCTGCTATGTATGACAATGGTGTAAGCTTGTATTTGGCTCCTACGGCAGATTCCCGGGATGTATGGCAAGCATCGATGAAGCATATCGCGTTGGAAGGAAGATGCTTTGTTTTAGCTTGCAACCAATTCGTTACCAAAGAGATGTATCCGAAAGATCTGGCTTGCTATGCCGAATTAGAGAGCGCACCGGAAATTATGTGTCGGGGCGGGAGTGCCATTATCAGCCCGATGGGCGAGTATGTCGCCGGTCCTGTTTATGGCAAAGAAGAAATCCTCATTGCGGATTTGGATCTGGACTTAATTCCGCAAAGCAGATTTGATTTTGATGTTACCGGTCACTATGCCCGTCCGGATGTGTTTCAATTGATCGTGAACACGGAAAAAAAAGTGAACGTTAAGAAAATTGACGGCCGATTTTAATTCGGGTTGGTAGTAAGAAGCGAGGATCATTCATAATAAGTTTCGCCTGCATCGAGGAGGCTGGGCTTATGAGCGATAATAATGAAATTACCAAAATGGCTACTGCTGAGATCGAAGCCATTTTCTCTTTACTTGGAACACGCCGTGAAGGCCTTACAAATCAAGAGGCGGAAAAACGGCTGCTATTATATGGAATGAACCAGTTGCCAAAGGCGGTAACGCTGTCTCTATGGCGTCTGCTATATCAACAATTTACGCATTTTATGGCATTGCTGTTGTGGGCAGCCGGTATTTTGGCCTTTTTGGTAAACATGCCGGAACTGGGTTGGGCGACCTGGTCAGTTGTCTTTATCAATGCGCTTTTTAGTTTTTGGCAAGAATATCGTGCGGATAAGGCATTGCTCGCATTATCCGCCATGCTTCCGCGCAAAGTAAAAGTTTATCGCAATGGCAGGATCGAACAAGTGTTATCGGAAGAAATTGTCATTGGTGACGTCCTTGTAATTGAGGCTGGCGACCATATTTCGGCTGATGCCAGACTGGTTGAGGCTGAGAATTTAATGGTAGACTTGTCGTTATTGACGGGCGAATCGCTGCCCGTGGCGTGTAATGCTGTTTCGATGGCTGATACAGGAAAACCTGCAAGTCGAACCCCTAATCTTTTGTTCGCTGGGACAACGGCAACATCTGGACGGGGCATTGCGGTAGTATACGCTGCAGGCAAGCAGACTGAATTGGGCAAAGTTACCAAAATGACAACGGAAGTGGTTCGTGAAAAGAGCTCATTAGAATTACAAGTGCAGCGGATCGTACGACTGATAACCACACTAGCCTTATCTATGGGGGCAATTGTTTTTGCCCTTGCATATTGGTGGCTGGGCATTGACCTGCGTGCCTGTTTCATTTTTTGTATAGGGATTATTGTTGCCAATGTTCCGGAGGGATTGTTGCCGGCGGTCAGCTTGTCTTTGGCGGTGGGAGTTAGGCGAATGGCTTCGCAAAACGCCTTGGTTCGCAAGTTATCCTCGGTAGAAGCGCTATGCGCTACGAGCGTTATTTGTACTGATAAAACGGGAACGATCACGATGAACGAGGTGACCGTCAAGCGAATCTGGGTACCAGAGTTTGAGGTGGAGGTTTCCGGGGACGGATACGAAAAAGAGGGAGCGCTGGCTATTCCCAGCAGTGCAATAGAAAATCAAATAGAATTATTACTGACGATAGGGGTCGTCTGTTCCGAAGCAATCATTGAGACCGACTATAAAAACGATAAACTCTGGCAGATTATTGGTGATCCGACCGAAGGCGCTCTATTAGTTGCGGCGGCAAAGGGTGGCCAGGACATTGCTGCCGTTAGGGCTGATTTTTCTGGGCAAATAACCAAGCAATTTAATTCTGTACATAAAATGATGAGTACTTTTGGGGTCAACAATCGCAATAGGTTATTCAAACAAGGTGTGAATGTGAAATTTGTTAAAGGGGCGCCAATCGAAACGTTGCGGAGTTGCCGGTACATTAAGAATAAAAATGAAATTGTTGAAATTTCGGAGGCAGAAAGGCAAAAAATCATTGGGGTCAATGACCGGTTAGCCAGAGAAGGGCATCGTGTCTTGGCTTTAGCTTACAGCGAAGGGCTTATGGCTTCGGAGTCGAGTGAATATGATTTGGTATTCGTAGGCTTGGCGGCCATGATTGACCCTCCTCGTCCAGAGGTGGCCGAAGCGGTTAAACAATGTCAACAGGCAGGCATCCGTGTAACGATGATTACTGGTGACTATGGGTTAACCGCGGAGGCTGTCGGAAGGCATATTGGGCTGGTTAAAGATAAGGGTACCATTGTTACAGGGACTGAACTTGAGAGTATGGATGGAGAGTCATTAAAAAACTTATTGCGTCAAGATCAGCCAATTATTTTTGCTCGGGCAACTCCTGCGCATAAGCTGAAAATAGTTGAGGCGTATAAAGCATGCGGCCATATTGTAGCAGTCACTGGTGACGGGGTTAATGATGCTCCGGCGCTAAAAGCCGCAGACATCGGGATTGCCATGGGGCGGGGCGGTACCGACGTGGCCCGTGAGGTCGCTGATATAGTGTTGCTTGATGATAACTTCGCCACCATCGTAAAAGCTATTGAGCAGGGAAGGGCCATTTACGATAATATCCGCAAGTTCATGACTTATATTTTTGCATCGAATATTCCTGAAATTATTCCATTTATTGCGATGATTTTTTTAAAAATTCCTCCGGCCTTAAACATATTGCAAATATTAGCTATTGATATTGGCACGGATATGGTACCGGCCTTGGCCTTAGGCGCAGAACACCCAGAGAAGGGTATTTTGCATCACAGCCCAGCAAGATATTCTCGTAATTTGCTCGACAGGTCTCTTTTGCTTCGTTCCTACGGGTTTCTCGGCATAATTGAGGCTGCGATGTCAATGGGGGGCTTCTTTATCGTTTGGAGCAATTATGGATATTCATTGACAGATATCCAACAGTTCGCGCCACAAATTTATGCCGATACAGCAGATGTTTCCGTGCGAGAAGTCTATCGGCAAGCGACGACCATGGCAATGGTCGCTATCATTGCTTGCCAGATGGGTAATGTTTTCGTCTGCCGATCGGAACTGTTGCCATTTTGGCAGTTTTCTTTAAAAAGTAATTTTTTGATCCAGGTTGGCATTATCTCAGAATTGCTAATAACAGTGGCATTAATCTATTTGCCGTTTTTTGCCGCAATTTTCATGACACAGCCATTGGGGCTGTCTGATTTGATTTACTTATTCTGCTGCCCAGTGATCCTAATAACACTAGAGGAGGCTCGCAGATTTTTATTCCGGCGATTTTAGGCGGCGGCAACTATCCATAGTAAAAGCTAAAGTACGACTTGCTTCTGGTGAAGTTGTCCGTGCCCCGATGGATTGGGTCGCACTTAATTAAAGTTAAGCATCGTAAGACCCCTCTGAACCAGCGGGGTCTTACGATGTCTCTGTCACAGAAGAGTTTTCTACCGAACAAGTTGTACTTCATTCGTGTCGATGTTCACTCGTACCTTCTTGCTGGTTAATGGCGAGGCAGAAGGATTGATAGCTAAAGTATAGACCCAGCGATCTACAAAACTTATATTATTATCCGGATTGTAGGTCTCAAATGGCCCGAGCTTGAAATACGATACGCCGTAAATGTAATTGGGGTTGCCGATTTTTCTCGTTATATTATTTTCCTTTATATACAAGTTGCCGGGTTGTTTATCGGAAGCGCGGTCAAGAAGAACTGTGACACTGCCAAAATCTTTAGAATAAACTTGAGTGCTAATTTTGTTCGTATCACTTATCGTGCTGCCATCGGTTGCCTGCACTTCATTCGTATCAATATTGATTCTGACGTTTTTGCTCGTTATCGGAGAAACAGAAGGATCCACCGCCAAAGTATAGACCCAGCGATTGGCATATTCTACTTTGTCTACTGCAGTATATTCCCCATACGTTCCTGCTTGGAGATAACCTACGCCGTAGATATAATTCGGATTACCGATTTTTTTGATCGCATTATTTTCTTTTATGTACAGATTGCCCGGTTGTGAGTTTGTAGAGCGGTCAAAAATAACTGTGATGCTGCCGAAGTCCTGGGAAAATACTTTGCTGCCGACGGTGCTGGTTGTTGTGGTTGTGCTGCTGGCTTTGGAATTAATGATTAACCCGTTATAGGGGTCAAAACTAGAAGTCCAACCGAATTCGTTAACCATATACCGCCAAGTTAACGGAAAATAGGTGACATCGCGGAATACCAATAAGGGGTAAGGCTCATTTTTGTTATCAATATCCTTCCCGTTCACACGAATTCTGAATTCAGGAAGAAAAGCACTTTCCAGGGAGGGATAACCATACCCTTTTTCAGGGTTATAGGAAAGTTGTACGCTCGTTTTATTTACTTGTAAGCCGCTGTCAGAACTCCACTTCGTTTCCAGTCCCAAGAAGCGGCTGTCATTGTAAGTCATGGGCACATAGGTGATATCCCGGTAAACAATAATCGGATAGAGCCTTTCGTTATTATTGATAACAACATCGTTCATAGTGATCTTAAAGGCAGGCAGACTTACATTTACAGCTTGTTGGGCAAATACGCAGGGCAGGAATGAAAGGGCAAAGAAAGCGATGCCGAATGCAGCCATTAAAAATTTTTTCAAAAAACTGTTCATGAACACACCCCATTTTCATAATTTTTAACGTTCAGCATTATATCACGCGCATGATCAATCCACTTTTGGTTCTGTTGGATAGCCGGCTTGTTTCCAGGCATCAAAGCCGCCGAGCAAAGCACGCACATCAGAAAACCCGTTTTTTGTAAGTATGTTCGCCACACGGGCGCTTGTGTATTCCTTGTGTCAAGTACAATAGGTTACGATCGGTTGCGTTTTCTCAGTAGATTGCATGAAACCATTGATCACTTCATCGTCATTGGGGAGCAATCTTACACTGCCGGAAATTTTCAGTTTGCTGTTTTCGTAGGGTTCGTCTTGCCTGACATCGACAATCAGTATAGTTTCGGATTTCAGGCGTTCCATTAAATCTTCCGGAGAGATTCTGAGTGCAGGCATTTTAACTCACTCCTTCCAAAATATATTGTAAATTCTTCATAATAACATAACTTTCTATAATGAAATTTCTGCAATTATCTAATAATTCCTTTAATTTTCGGGCTGAGACTTTTATTGCAGATCGATTGTACTTTCGCAGTTAAAAAAGTGCACGCTTTTCGCCTTAAAAAGGAGAAAGCATGCACTTTTTTAATACATACAACAGTGTTTATATTATTAGGCGCAAAACCGACTTACTATGTAAAAAATACTTATCATCCCAAGAATATCTGCAGCAGCTACAAGCGTTAACGCATCTACGTGGTTTTGAGAACTGCCATATTGGCACTTGAGAACGCCTACGTCACCTGTAAGTTTTACCATGGAAGAGGCCTCCTTTCTAAATGGATTGTAATTGATGTACCAAATTTCGCGGTAAAGAAATCGTTAAAACTATAATGTATTCTAGAACTAATTCTAGAATACATTATAGTAAATGTCAAGTTTTTTTATATCTGTTTAATGATTTTAATATATCAGCAGGGATTATAGGAAATGAAGGGAATTATAGCTTTGTTGAATCAGCGATGTTGGATAATACATTAAAGGAGAGTAAGAGAGTGGGTTTGGACAAAAAGGAACGACAATATAAATTTTCATGGGACTTGCTGGGGAATATTGAACTCGGTCGGCCTAATTTAGGCCAAAATACCCGTTTGGAAGTATATCGTTTAATGCAATATACATTTCGCGATGTGCTGGAAAAGCGGTTTGGGACCGAAGCCGCGGATGAAATTTTCTATGAAGCCGGAAAGTTGTCCGGCCAGGAATTTTACCGCAATCTGATTGGTGAACAAAAGAATCTGGATGAATTTGTTCTTTGCCTGCAGGATATATTAAAAGAATTGGGGATTGGCATTTTGCGGGTAGAAGAGGCGGATATGGAAACAGGGAAGTTTGTCATTACGATATCGGAAGACCTGGATTGTTCGGGTTTGCCAGAAACCGGATTTGAAATCTGCACCTATGATGAGGGTTTTATTTCCGCATTGATGGAAAGCTTTACCGGAAAAGAGTTTCGGGTGAAGGAAATCGATTGCTGGTGTACGGGCGACCGGACTTGCCGATTTGAAGCTCAGGCGTTATGAACAACCAGCAAAATGAAAGCAGGAGTGCTTTGTCGGAAGCGCAGATGCGGGAGATCTTGACGCCGCTGGCGGATTTGTTGAATAATCCAGCAGGAATAAAAGAAATTTCTCCGGAATTGATGGCTAAGACTGATTTCCGGGAGCTGTATCAATCTCTTGCTGTGATCAGAGAATTTGCGTTAACATTGTCTCGTGGCGATTTAAGCACAAAATTGAATGGTAAAGGCTTTGTTGTTGCCCATTTAAAAGCACTGCAAAGTAATTTGCGGCATTTAACTTGGCAGACAAAGCGTATTGCTCAAGGAGATCTGATCCAGAGAGTAGATTTTATGGGTGATTTTTCGGATTCTTTTAATTCAATGGTTGAGGCATTGGCAAAAACTCAAGCTGATTTGGAAGAATTAGCCACTACCGATCCTTTAACAAAGTTGGAAAACCGGCGTTCTTTTTTTGATAAAGGGCAGCGGTGCATCGAGCAATCCAGGCGTTATGAAATGCCCATGTCTGTCTTTGTTCTTGACCTGGACCATTTCAAGAAAATCAACGATACTTTTGGACATCACGGAGGAGATCAGGTATTGCGGTCTGTAGCGGAGATTTTTCGCACTTCTTTTCGATCGACTGATGTGGTTGGGCGCATCGGAGGTGAAGAGTTTTCTGTAATTTTGCCAGAAGAAGACGCGAAACGGGCTCAAATGGTTGCACAACGGGTTATGGAGCAGTGCAGAAGTGCAGAAATTGAGCTGGAAGACGCACGCGTTGTCCGGTTTACATTAAGTATCGGCGTTGCGCAGCTGCGGGCGAATGACAAGAATTTTGAGCAAGTAGTGCAGCGCGCTGATGATGCTTTATATGCGGCGAAACGGGCAGGTCGTAATCGAGTGTGCTGTTTGGATGAATGATCCGCAAAAATCTACGAAAGACCTCAGTCCATACCGCTGGCCGGTGTATGGATTGAGGTCTTTCGTAGATCACGATTGTTTAAAGGCGCTGGCTAGAATTTGCAATGGGCATAAATGCTTTCACCGATAAATTCTCTTAGGATCGAATTAAAAGGAACTTTATCAATATCCAGGGGCTCAAAAAATGATAACAGATTCAATAGACGCTCCTTTGTAGCGTAATGCGGACTGTCCTCCTGGACTTTTTGCAGACAAGCTTCGGCAAAATGACGTAGTGCGTTCATTTCATACAGCAAGCTGGAATTAAACATGACATCGGCTTCTTCGTGGAATTTAAATACGTAGTCATACTCGCCCTTGCGCACGCTGGCCCAGCGGTTGAAGGTTCCTTCAGGTGTTGTTCCCCTGAAACGGTCATCCCTGACCATTCTGCGAATGAGTCGGACCTCTGTAGTGGGGACTCTGTTCATTAAGTCGATATTGAGTTCGAATAGGGCGCCGATATAAACTTTAAAAAAAGTACTCCGATTTACGTTCGATATCAGAAGGGGATTCAACGCATGCATCCCTTCAATGACAAGAATTTCGGCAGGCCCCAAATGCATCGTTCTTGTTTTGTCCATGCGGGAGCCGGATACAAAATCAAAGCGGGGTGTTTCAATGGTTTCTCCATCGATCAATTGTTTGAGATGTTGTTGTAAAAGTTGAATATCAAGAGCTTCGAAAGCTTCGAAGTTATAGTTTCCTTCACTATCGAGCGGTGTCTGGTCCCGATTTAGGAAATAATCGTCCAGCGAAAGCGGGATTGGCTTTAATCCGTTGACTCGCAGCTGTGTGGAAAGTCTTGCGGAAAAAGTCGTTTTACCGGAAGACGAAGGACCGGAAATAAGGATCACGCGTACGGCGCGGCGCTGTTGAAGGATTGCATCCGCGATGTCGGAGATTTCTTTTTCCTGCAAGGCTTCTGCGATGCTGAGCAATTCGGAGCTTTGGCCCGAAGTAATGTAGGCATTTACATCAGAGACTAGCTCAAGGTTGACGTTTTTGAGCCACCGCTGCGATTTTTCATAGGTCGCGGACAGCTTTTCAGGAAGAATAAACGGTTTTTCTTCTCCCTCTTCACTATCGAAGAAGTCGATAATGAAACCGGAAGAAAAAGGGATCATCCGGAAAGGCTCTACCAAGGCAGTTTGCGTGTTTGCAGGGTAAATGCTTTTAACAATGGTATTTTCCACTTTGTAGTGGTAATAACCAGCTTTTTTAAAAAGGAATTCGATCGGACTGACTTTATCCACCCACTCTTGCAGTTTGATGTTGATTTGTTTTACTTCTCTTTCGGAAAGAACCGAACCGGCAAGATTGCAGAATACCCCTTCCTGAATAGAATAAGCAGTTTTTAATGTCTCGCCCGGAAATAAGTCATTTACAACTTTAATTAAGCCCAGCTTTACTGTTTGGCGGGATTGGCGTAAATGAGTTTCTCGCACTTTATCACCTTCATTTGCAGTAGTATTTCTGCTATTGATTGAAAACCTTTCCACAAAACTTTCTGGAATTCCTTTAATGCAAATAACAGAAAATAAGAATAATTATAACAGGAAATAAACCCTCTGCAGTAGAAGAGAGTGAATGTGCTAAGATATTATTGGAAACAACAGCAGAATTTCTGAAGCAAAGAGATACATCCATAGAAGAAGTCGTGCATGGAGGAAATGGATGAAGAAAGCAACCGGAGAGCATATTTCGGAACTCAATGAAGCGAAGACTGTTATGCGGGAATTGGAAGCGATTATTGCCTCTTCCTATGACGGCCTGTTTATCACCGACGGCAATGGAGTGGTCCTGCGCATGAATGCGGCTTATGAGCGGCTTACGGGAATCAAGGCGGATGAAGTGGTCGGTAAAAACATGAAGGATTTAATCGATGTTGGATATTATGACCAGTCGGTGACATTGCTGGTCATGGAAAAAAAAGAACGGATCACGATTACGCAAAATATTAGAGGGAGCCACGAATATCTGGTGACCGGGAACCCCATTTTTGATGGCAAAGGACAACTGTTCCGGGTTGTCACAAATGTCCGCGATATTACTGAACTGGCCCGGCTTCAAGAGCAGATCAAAAAAACCAAAGAGCGGACGTTGCAGTATCAGACAGAGCTTTCGCATTTGCGCTCGATGCAGATGGATACGAAGGATATCATTTTTCGCAGTCAGTCAATGGAAAAGGTGTTGGCAACGGCGCGAAAAGTAGCCAATGTGGATTCCACTGTGCTGATTACCGGCGAATCGGGGACCGGAAAAGAGTTGATCGCCAAGTTGATACACGGAGCCGGCAAGGGCGTAAAACAGCCGTTTATCAAAATTAATTGCGCCGCTCTTCCGGAACAATTATTGGAATCCGAACTATTTGGCTATGAAAAGGGGGCGTTTACCGGTGCTGGAAAAGAAGGAAAACCCGGCCTGTTTGAACTGGCCCACAACGGAACGTTATTTCTTGACGAAATAGGTGATATGACGCCGGCTTTGCAGGTCAAGATACTCAGAGCGCTGCAGGAAAGAGAAATTATGCGGGTTGGCGGAACCAAACCGGTCAGCGTAAAAGTCAGAATTATTGCCGCTACGCATCGTGACCTTACCAAGATGGTGGACGCCGGCGCCTTTCGGGACGATCTGTATTACCGGCTCATGGTTGTGCCAATTCATTTGCCGCCGCTGCGGAGCCGCAGAGAAGATATCCCCATGTTGATTTGGCATTTTCTGGACAAGTACAATAAGAAGTTTTCTTACAATAAATTATTTTCTGCCGCCGCTATCGATAAATTGACGGAGTATGAGTGGAAGGGCAATGTGCGGGAAATGGAAAATATTATTGAACGAATGGTCGTTACGTCGAGCGATGATGAACTTTCAGTGGAACATTTGCCTGAGTATATACGAAAAAAAACGTATAGTCCGACGAAAAATATGAAAATGAAAGAGATGTTGGCGCAAGCGGAAGCAAATTTGCTTGCCGATGCCTATCAGGAATACCTTTCGTGGGACCGGGTAGCAGTGGAATTGGGAATCGATCGGGCCACTGCTTACCGAAAGGCGCGAAAATATGGACTATGTAAAAAATGATCGCAATATCGCTTCTATATCGCAAAAGTGCGACTGGTTGCTGGTGCTGGATGGGTAGCTTATTTCTAGACATTTTGTCGCAAAATCGCGATATATTCTAGTTTGCCTGATGCTTCCAAGTGAATAGTTTCAAGGCGTTTATCTTTGGCACAAAGCTTGCATAGTAATATTGCTATATGAACCAAATTGTATGAGGGGGACAAATGGAATGAAAACAGCGCAACAATATGAAGAAAGCCTGCGTAAACTCAACTTTAAAGTGTATTTGCAGGGCGAATTGGTGGAAAACCCAGTGGATCATCCGATTATTCGGCCATCAATGAATTCCGTCAAGGCAACTTATGAATTAGCGGAAGATCCGCAATATGCGGATTTGATGACCGCAACCTCCCATCTTTCCGGAGAAAAAATTAACCGCTTTTGCCATCTGCATCAAAGTGCTGAAGATTTAGTGAAAAAAGTAAAAATGCAGCGGTTATTAGGACAAAAAACGGCCGCCTGCTTCCAACGTTGTGTGGGTATGGATGCGATCAATGCGGTTGACAGCACCACCTTTGAAATGGACCAAAAACTGGGGACCGATTATCACAAGCGATTTATCCAGTTTTTAACTCGGATGCAAGAAGAAGACTGGACTGTCGACGGAGCGATGACAGACCCGAAAGGTGACCGGGGTCTTGCTCCCAGCAAACAAGAAGATCCAGACCTCTTTGTCCGTGTTGTGGAAAAACGGGAAGATGGAATTGTGATCTGTGGCGCGAAGGCTCACCAAACAGGCGCGATTAATTCCCACTGGATTTTGGTTATGCCGACGATTTCCATGGGCAAAGAAGACGCGGACTATGCGGTTTCTTTCTGCGCCCCGGCGGATGCGGAAGGTATTTTTTACATCTATGGGCGTCAATCCTGCGATACCCGCAAACTGGAGGGCGGCGACATTGATGTCGGCAATAAACAATTTGGCGGACATGAAGCATTGATGGTTTTTGATCATGTGTTTATTCCGTGGGAAAACGTGTTTATGTGCGGAGAATATGAATTCAGCGGTACCCTGGTAGAACGGTTTGCCGGTTATCATCGTCAAAGCTATGGCGGCTGCAAGGTCGGCGTCGGTGATGTGCTGATTGGTGCGGTGGCGTTGGCGGCCGATTACAACGGCGCAGCGAAAGCATCTCATCTTAAAGATAAACTGATCGAAATGATTCATCTGAATGAAACTTTGTACTCCTGTGGTATTGCCTGCTCAGCAGAAGGACACAAGACTGCTTCAGGAACGTATCTTATTGATTTGCTGCTGGCGAACGTCTGTAAACAAAATGTTACCCGGTTCCCGTATGAAATTGCTCGCTTGGCGGAAGACATTGCCGGCGGGTTGATGGTAACGATGCCGTCGGAGAAAGATTTGCGCCACCCTGTGATTGGGAAAGTGGTGGAAAAATATTTCAAGGGCATCGCTTCGGTGCCAACCGAGTACCGGATGCGCATTCTGCGTTTAATTGAGAATATCACACTGGGAACGGCGGCTGTTGGTTACCGCACTGAATCCATGCACGGTGCAGGATCGCCGCAAGCGCAGCGCATCATGATTTCCCGTCAGGGCAATTTGGAACAAAAGAAGGAATTGGCCAAAGCCATTGCCGGTATTCCGAGTAAGTAATGGAAGCGGCAAGATTAGAGCGATGCCTCTAGTCAGTCTTGTGGGAAAGCCCTCCGTAAAAATACGGGGGGCTTTCCCGCATTCGGACAGGAAGAGATAGGAAAAAGGGTATTTGGTCTGCGAAGAGGAATAATTTACAGGAATGAGGTTGACGGGAAGGAGAAAATAGGTCATGAAGAATTGGTCATTCGATACGATTGTGAACCGGGAACAGAGTGGTTGCCGGAAATGGGACGGCCGGAAGAACGTTTTTGGTACAGATGATGTGCTGCCGATGTGGATTGCAGATATGGACTTTCAATCACCGCCGGCTGTGATTGAGGCACTGAAAAAATGCGCAGCGCACGGAGTTTACGGTTATCCGCTGCAGTCGGATGCCTATTATAGCGCCATTATGAATTGGATGGAGCAGCGCTATGGCTGTCCGGTTGAACGCGAATGGATATTGGATACTCCTGGAGTTGTTCCGGCAATCAATCTGGCGATCCAGGCTTTTACACGTCCCTGCGATAAAATAGTCATTCAGCCTCCCGTCTATCCGCCGTTTTATTCGTCCATTGTGAAAAACCGGCGCCAAGTGGTCGAAAATCCTCTAGTGGTTGAGGATGGCCGGTATGTGATGGATTTTCGTGATCTGGAAAAGAAGATGCAGTTGGGTATCAAAATGATCATCCTGGCAAGTCCTCATAACCCGGTAGGCAGGATCTGGACAAAAGAGGAACTGCAAACTTTGGCCAATTTGTGTTTGCGGTATAATGTGTTAATTTTATCGGACGAGATCCATGGCGATTTCGTTTTCAAGGGCCATCGTTATATTCCTATGCGTTCTATGAGTCCGGAAATTGCGCGGTCAACAATCACTTGCATCGCGCCCAGCAAAAGTTTTAATATTGCCGGGTTAAAGACTGCGGCAACAATCATTTCCAATCGAAAACTGCGTGAACTCTTCCGTGATGCGTTGGAGGCGGTGCATATTTCGGATGGCAACATATTCGGAATCGCCGCTTTGGAAGCCGCTTACCGCCACGGCGGAGACTGGCTGGACGCTTTGCAAACTTATCTGGAAGAAAATTCGAATTTTTTGGCGCAGTTCATTAAAAATAATATTCCAGACATCCGCATGATCAAGCCGGAAGGAACTTATCTGGCTTGGCTGGATTGCCGCGCGTTGGGACTAAGCCAAACGGAACTTCGGGATTTTTTCGTTCAGAAAGCAAGGGTTGGACTGAATGACGGGCTTGCTTTCGGCAAACAGGGGGAAGGATTTATGCGGCTCAATTTCGGCTGCCCGCGGGAAACCTTGTGCGATGGCCTGGAACGAATTGCGAATGCAGTAAAAAGCAGGAGATAGGCATCAGCACGATTGTCCCGTCTTGCAATAATAATGATAAACTGGGAGAAATCATGTACGAATTGATTCTTGCTAATGGGATTGTTTTCTTTGCTTCCGTTTTACAAGCAGCCACGGGATTTGGTTTTGCTATTATGGCGACTCCTTTTCTCCTTTTGGTGTTTCATTCCCGGGATTGCATCCAAATGAGCATACTGCTGTCGTTTTTCATTGCGATTGTTTTAATACCCAAAATATGGCGCGGCATCCAATATGACCTTCTTCATAAACTTATTGTTGGCAGTATAATTGGGGTTCCGATCGGTGTAGCGTTTTTTGCGTATATCAGTCTGGACATCTTAAAAATTAGTATCGGCACAGTGATTTTGGTGATTTCTTTAGTTTCGCTTGTTAAATGGTATGCCTCCCGGAACAGCCCGAACGAGGTGCCTGTTCCCGTTGCAGACAATTTTGCATTACGGCAAGAAGATGTAAATTCGGCTAAACGGCAGCAATTGCTGGTGGGAATGTGTGCCGGGGCTCTTACGACAAGTGTTGGGATGCCGGGAGTTCCCCTGGCGTTATATTTTAATGTTTCGAACAGTAAGAAAGAAGTGATCCGCAGTACCACGTTGGCTTTTTTTATCGTGGTGTATAGCATTAGTATTATTGCCCAGGCAGTCACTGTGGAAATTAGCGGGAGTGTCGTCCGTTCCTCCCTGGCTTTACTTCCCGCAGCGGCGCTCGGCGTGGTGTGCGGTTATTGGATGTTTCCTAAAATGAATCAAAAATGGTTTCAACTTATTGTTAACGGGATCCTTTTATATACAGCCGGGTATTTGCTGATCAACACGCTATAAAAGCGAATTTTCCAAAAAAAGGGTAAAATTTTAGCGTAAATTTAGAGAGGAGTTAGTGAATGAAGAATACGTGGGGTATGATTTTTTTATGCTGCAGCATGTTATTGTTTGCCGGCTGTTCTGCTACGAATACCGGCAAAACACCGAGTCAGCCTGCCAGCCAGCCGCAAACAGCAATCGCTGTGAATCCGCACAACAGCACGGCGGTTTTTGAAACTTCAAAAGGAATATTTCGCATCGAGCTTTTCGAAGATAAAGCGCCGAATACCGCAAAGAATTTTATTGCATTGGTAAACAAACAGTTTTATGACGGCTTAATTTTTCACCGGGTAATTGATGGCTTTATGATCCAGGGCGGAGACCCCAAAGGAAACGGTACGGGCGGCCCCGGGTACAAGATTGCGGATGAGTTTCATCGCGACCTGCGCCATTCTGGAGAAGGAATCTTGTCCATGGCGAATGCCGGGCCCAATACTGGGGGATCGCAGTTTTTCATCACGTTGGCTCCGACACCGCACCTGGACAACAAGCACGCGATATTTGGCAGGGTGATTGAGGGGATGGATATAGTGAAGGCGATTGGCAAAGTCAAGGTAGACGCGCAAGATAAACCAGTAGAAAAGGTGATTATTAACAAGATCACTATTGTACAGGGCAAATAAGATAAAGAAGATTTCCATAGCGCAGAAACAATGGTTGTAAGGACAAATTGCAGGGAATATCTAGTGATGAGGGGGCGATCGCTTGCCGTCGCTAAATGCAGATGTTCAAGACATGTTTCAAGAGCTGGAAACCAGCTCCGCCGGTCTTAGTGAACAAGAAGCGGAGAAGCGCCTGCGTCGTTATGGGATCAATGCATTAGAACAAAATCGCGCCATGTCTGATGTAGAGGCTTTTTTACGCCAATTTTTAAATCCATTGGTGCTTGTTTTATTGATTTCTGCCTTCCTGTCCTATTTTCTGGGAGAAAGCAGCGGCGCTGTAATCATTGCGGTTATGGTGCTGCTGAGCGTGAGCCTGCAATTTTACCATGAACGGCGTTCAATGAAAGCGGCTGCCGAATTGAGTCGTCAGGTAGCGGTTCATGCCACCGTGCTTAGGGATGGCGTTAAACAGGAGGTGGAAATTGGCCGAATCGTTCCCGGTGACGTAGTGTTCCTTTCGGCCGGCGACATTATTCCCGGTGATTCCCGTCTCATTATGGCAAACAGTCTCTACGTAAATCAGTCAAGCCTAACAGGGGAGTCTTTTCCAGTGGATAAGAAGGCTGCATCCGGGCCTCAAACGGCTGCGCTGCTCACAGAAATGGATTATGCGCTCTTTATGGGATCCAGTGTTACCAGCGGAATGGGACAGGCTTTGGTAGTTTCCACTGGTAAAGATACTGAAATCGGCAAAATTGCCCATGCTCTAATCGCTAAACCGCCATTAACGGATTTTGAGCATGGGATCAAAGACTTCAGCATTCTGCTGGTGCGGATCATTTTCATATTGGTATCAGTGATTTTTTTGATTAATGCGTTGATGCACAAAGGCTTTTTCGAGTCGTTTCTATTTGCGGTGGCAATTTCGGTCGGATTGACCCCTGAGCTTCTGCCGATGATTATGACGATAAACTTGGCTAATGGCGCAGTTGCCATGGCCCGTAAGGGTGTCATTGTGAAATGGCTGGCATCGATCCAAAATTTCGGTAGCATGGATATTCTCTGTTCAGATAAAACAGGGACTTTGACTGAAGGAGAGTTGGAATTGGTCGGCCATCAAGATTCGGCAGGAAGGCCTAATGAGCAGCTCATTTTATTTGCTTACCTGAATAGCGCCTTGCAGGGCGGAATGAAGAATCCGCTTGATTTGGCGATTGTTGCCGGGGGTAAACCGGACGAAGCTGATTCGTATCAAAAAATTGACGAGATCCCGTTTGATTTTGTGCGTCGCATGCTCTCTGTTATTGTTGGCAGAGAGTCAGAACGGCTTCTTATTGTTAAAGGCGCGCCGGAAAGCATTTTCGTTCAGTGCACGCAATATGATCAAGACGGGGCAGTTTATCCCCTGGTTGATGAAATCATGGAAAAAGTGAGGAACCATTTTGAAGCGCAAAGCGCCCAAGGCTATAAAGTGATTGCCATCGCTTATAAACCGGTATCGCCAGAGCAAACCAGTTTCGACACGCAAGATGAACAGGATTTGATTTTTGCCGGTATGCTGAGCTTTTTTGATCCGCCGAAAAGTTCCGTTGCAGAAACGATACGGGAAATAAAACAATTAGGTGTTACGATCAAAATTTTAACGGGGGACAATGAACTGATTACCCAGAAGGTGTGTGAGGAGGTGGGTTTGCCTGTCGCCCGTATCCTATTGGGGTCTGAAATGGATCGGATCAGCAATGATGCGTTGGCTCGAAACGTTGATGAAATCTCTGTATTTGCCCGCTTGACTCCTAGCCAAAAAGACCGGATTATACATCTTTTGCGGCGGAACGGACATGTTGTCGGCTACCTCGGTGACGGCATTAATGACGCGCCTTCGTTGCGGGCGGCTGATGTGGGGATCTCTGTTAATAATGCAGTAGACGTTGCCAAGGCGTCCGCTTCTCTGATCTTAATGGATAAGAACCTTGACGCATTGAAAGATGGCGTGATCGAGGGCCGCCGCACCTTTGCCAATACAATGAAATATATTATGATGGGAACAAGCTCTAATTTCGGAAATATGTTCAGCATGTCGGTGGCTGCGCTTTTAGTGCCATTTTTGCCGATGCTGCCGGTGCAAGTTCTGTTGAATAATTTCCTCTATGATATGTCGCAAATCGCTATTCCGACCGATTTGGTCGATAAAGAAGCGGTTAGGAGACCGAAACGGTGGGACATGACTTTTATCCGTCACTTTATGATTGTGTTCGGGACAGTCAGTTCTGTATTTGATATTTTGCTGTTTTTACTGTTAATTTATGTTTTTCAGGCAACAGAGTCTCTGTTTCAGACAGCCTGGTTTATTGAATCGCTGGCAACGCAAGTTCTGGTTATTTATATTATCCGTTCCCGGCGCAGCATTTTTCAAAGCCGGCCGAGTAAATGGCTGATCATGACTACGATATTCAGTGTTGTTGCTGGTATCATGGTCGCATATACATCTTTAGGCAGTTTTTTCGGGTTCACACCGCTTTCGGGGGTATACTTCATCACAATTACAGCGTTGGTAATTGTGTATCTTATCTTGGTCGAATATACAAAACGGTGGTTTTTCAAACGTTATGGATGGTAAGCGGTTATCCTGAGGGCGAAATCACATGTGATTGGAAAAACCTTTTTGTTTAAGTCGCTCGTGGTCTGCAATCTCAATTACGCCACCTGGCTTTATGGTAATAATTCCGGCTTTCCTCAAAAAGGCAAGAGCATTCGTAACGGTGACCCTGTGGGTGCCGGTTAAATCTGCTAAATCCTGGTGGGTGAAGTGTATTTTCCCTTTACTGTCTTGCTGGGCGAAAAGGCAATATAAGATGCGGCAGATTTTCTGCTCTGTCGTGCGAAAGGCCAGATCTTCTATTTGGTAGGCGAGAATTCTGGTTTTCATACTGACGGAACGCAGTAAAAAAAGTGCAATAGCGGGGCGGGACATCATTTCATCCACTTTTTGCGGATCAATCACGATCACTTCCGCCGGCATCAGGACCTCAAGATTAAAAATGATCGGCTGCTGATGAAAAAACGCTTCTTCAGCAAAAAAACAGCCCGGTGTAGCATACATGATGATTTTTTCTGTGCCGTCGGCGCTGGTCGTAACATATTGGACCAGACCGCTGAGCATGTAGAACAGATTACAGATGCAGGTACCGTTTGTTGCAATTAAGGATCCCTTTGGAAACGTCTTTGTCGTTCCAAGAGAACGGAGAAAGCTAAGATCTTCTGCTGTAATTGCCGGATTGGATCCATATTGCTGACCGGCAGTGAACCAGGGAGAAGTGGACAATAGTTCGTTGTTGTTGTTTTCGCCCATAACTGATCCCTCTTTCAAGCATCATGCTCGCATAATATTCGATTGCAATCTTAGTATATCATGGTCATTCATTGTATGCCAAAACAGCGAGAACTTCGTCCGTATAGGGAGAAGTTCTCGCTGTTTTATAATGTGATCGATTTCGCTTAACTGATCTCTTCCAAAGATTTGCCGCCTGTTCGAATACCCCAGACTAAAACGACAAGAAGCGGTAAAACACAGAGGGATGCGACCAACCCGTACACACCGAAAAAACCATACCCGGCAAAAACGATGGGAACGACAGGCTGCATAAAAGAGGTTGCCAGGCGGCCGGCCGACATTTGAATGCCAGTTGCCGTGTTGCGCATTTTAGTAGGGTACGATTCGGCGATATAGCTGAACGTGATAAACCCATTCGCCATGACTGAGGAGATGAGACAAAAACCGGCGATGGTCAGCGGCCAGAAGGAAGTCAACTGGCTGAAAATGAGACCAAAGATCGTTATGGCGACGGCAGTAGCGCAAAGCGGTATTTTGCGGCCGCCCTTGTCAGAAATGAGAGAGGCGATGTAACAGCCAACCGGTACGCCGATCATCAAAATAAAGGAAGCCATTAAACTATCTTCTACGCTTAATCCGTGTTTGTTCAGAAGAGTTGGCGTCCAAACAGTGACAATAAAAGTGGCTGGAACGGTAAAGGCCACCCAGATGAGCAATACCAGTGTCCGCTTCAGATATTTCGCAGAGAACATGCCGGTGAAAACCTCAACCGGACTGTGGCGGACTTCCACTTTGGCGGCAACTTCGCTCAAGTCCACGCGGATGCCGGAAAGATCTTCAATCACTTGCTCCGCTTCTGTAACGCGTTTTTGCGCTACCAGCCAACGCGGTGATTCTTTTAAATACCTAAGGCCAACGAGAAAACCGACTAATCCTAGCCCGCCGAAGAAGAAAATATATCGCCAGGCTTCCGGTGACATCGGAATGATCCAGCGGCAAAGTCCGCCAACCAGCGGGGCGGCTGTAAAGCCAACGGCAGCGACCAACCCCTGCCATTTGCCGCGGGTTTCCGCTGGAGAAATTTCGGCCAGATAAGCTTGCGAACAGACCATTAGACAAAAAACACCAAAGCCGGTCATTGCCCGGCTCCAAATGATGGTAAACAAATCAGTGGCAAATCCGGAGATAATCGATCCGACCGAAAATACCACAATCGCGCCCAAGAAAGTTTTCCGGCGGCCAATGAAGTCGGAAATGACGCCGCCAGTCAGACCGCCCAAAGTCATGGCTAAAAAATAGTAAAAGTTCACTTTGCCAATGTCCGCCATAGTAAGTCCCCAGTTTTTCATTAGGACAGGCGCGATAAAACCAAAATTCCAGTTGTCCATTTGTTCGAAAAAATAAGACATCATAATAATAAAGAACAAAATTTTGTGAACGGTAGAAACCGGCAACCCATCGAAATAATTGTTAATTCTGCCCAAAGGTTTAGAATCCGTCTGCATTTTTTTGCCTCCTTATTGCTTCGCTGGAATAAAAAACGAATGATTAAAAGCTTCCGGCCTCCTTTCCCAATACGTCCGCTCCTCTTGGCCTGTAGGCCAACCTTTTCTATAGTATAGCAAGTGAAACATGTAACAGTCGGTAGTCTGCATTACATTGTAAAGAAAAAATAAAAATATTTGCGCAACGCAAAATATTTATTGAAATTATGATTTATTACGTGATTTTTTTATCGTTTTGTAGTCTGGTTTACAAGTCTCTTTTTCATCGGCGTGATATGATTATCTTAAACACAAGAATATTGCGTCAGTTGACAAATTTCCAAGACGTAAATATCAGAAGGGAAGGGATAGCATGGCAGAAGACAAAAAAAACGTAGGGGATTTAAATTTTCCGGCAGAACTTCGCTATCACAAGGAACATACATGGGCGAAACTGGAGGATGGTCAGATCAAAGTAGGAATCAGCGATTTTGCCCAGGATCAGTTGGGCGATATTATCTACATTGAACTGCCGCAAGTCGGGGATGCTTTTTTGCAGGGCAAGGAATTTGGCAGCGCGGAATCAGCCAAATCGGTATCGGCGCTCTTTATGCCGGTAGGCGGCAAAATTGTAGCGGTGAACTCGGAGATTGAAGATTCACCGGAATTAGTCAATCAAGATCCATATGGCGCCGGCTGGATGATTGTTATTCAACCGGATGACGTGAAAGAACTGGATGGGTTGTTAACGAACGAACAATACAGCGGTCAGCTGTAATCATAGCGGTGTTATATTGTAAACGGTAAAACGATACAAGTAAGAGTAAGGAGACGTAGATGAATGGTTCAATATGATGTTGTTGTAATTGGCGGCGGGCCAGGCGGCTATGTGGCAGCGGTCCGTGCCAGTCAGCTGGGCTTCAAAACAGCTCTGATCGAAAAAGACCAATTGGGTGGAACCTGTGTAAACTGGGGCTGTATTCCGACGAAGTCCTTGCTTCGCAATTCGGAAGTGGTTCATTTGCTTTCTCAGGAACGAAGCTTTGGTTTCCAATGCGGAACCGTTTCCGTAGACTATGCTTCCGCCTTTCAGCGCAGCCGGCAAGTTGCCAAACGGCAAGGAAAACGCGTGGAAATTCTGCTCAAAAACCGCAACGTAACGGTATTAAAAGGGGAAGCCCGCTTCATCGACCAAACGACGATCGAATTGCAGCCTTCCGGCGAGACCGTATCGGCGAAAAATATTATTATTGCGACCGGCGCCAAACCGCGATCGGTTCCGGGGATAGACCTCGATGGCGAAACCATTATTACCGCGCGGGAAGCCCTAGCGTTGGACAAAGTTCCGGCATCCGTGCTGATTGTCGGCGCTGGCCCGATCGGGATGGAAATTGCGACCCTTTGGAACCGTTACGGCGCCAAAGTCACGGCGGTAGAAATGATGCCGTACGTGCTTCCGTCCGAGGATGAAGATGTATGCCGGGAAGCGGCGGCGCAATTTGCCAAAGCCGGGATTCAGGTAAAAACCGGCGTGAAAGTTTCCAGTGTTGTCAAAACGCCGGCAGGAGTAGAAGTAACGGTTCTGGATGGAGAAGTTCAAGAGAAGATCGTCGTGGAAAAAGTCTTGGTGGCTACCGGTTTTGCGCCGCAAATTGCGCAGCTCGGTCTCGAAGCAATCGGTGTAGCGACCAACCGCGGACGGATCGAAATTGATGAACAGATGCGTACGAGCGTGGCCAATATCTATGCGATTGGCGATACCAATGGGAAAATGGGTTTGGCGCATGTCGCTTCCGCTCAAGGAATGATTGCCGCTGAGGCCATAGCAAACAAACAAACCCAGACCCTGGTATATGAAAATATTCCCCGCTGCATTTTTTCAACAGTCGAAGTTGCTTCTGTCGGACTCACGGAAAAACAAGCAAAAGAACGCGGGTACGAAATTAAAACGGTTCAAAGCCCTTTTGTGCCCAATGGAAAAGCATTGGCCATGAATGAAAATGCCGGCTTTGTGAAACTGATCGCTGACGCGCAAACCGACAAACTGTTGGGGGCGCACATGATTGGACCGCATGTTACGGAATTGATTGCCGGTCCGGCAACCATGATCGCATTGGGAGCGACTACCGCTCAATTGTCTCAGGTGGTTTACCCGCACCCTACCTTAAGCGAAGCGGTTGTGGAAGGACTTCATGTTCTTGCCGGCCATGGCGTACATTTGTAAAAACGAAAACCCCGTTTTAAAGGAGAGAAAAGAATGAGCAACACAATTTATTCAGCAACCGGCTGTACCCGCTGTAAAATCGCCAAACGGTGCATGTCCGAGCTTGGCATTGCCTATGAAGAACAGGATATGAAAGCGGAAGGCAAAGAAGCTTTTCAAAAATTTTACGCAGCAAATCGCAAAGCCATTTATCGCGGCGCCGATGGTGTGGAGTTTCCGATCTTCAGCGATGGAATAGTCATCCGGCAGGGAATTGGCCCGGTATTGGCGCACCTGAACTATCAGGAAAAATTGAATGGATTTTTTTCGGTGGGTTCCTTGCATAAAGAATGGGTGGACGGGATTCATATTTCTGGCGGAAATCCAGAGTATGCCGAAGAATTTTTAAATGTGCTCAGATATTTAAAGACAAACAATATGAAACTGCAAATGGACACGGACGGCAGAAACCCGGCGATTTTGGAGAAAATCTTACTTGAGAAACTGGCTGATGTAGTGATCATGAATATCAAAGGGCCAGGCGCTTTGTACGGTCAAATCGTGGGCGAAGCAGTAGATGCGGCAGACATTGAAAAAAGTATGGCGCTTGTCATCACGGCGCCGGCCTATCGTTTCCGGACCAGTATTGTTCCGGTGTTTCGTGAGGATGGTTCCATCAGTTACCTCCAACCGGAGGAAGTTGCCGCAACGGCAAAATGGCTGGATCAAGTCACCGGAAACAAAAAACTACCTTATTTTATCGCTCTTGCCAAACCGGCGGAACTGCAGGATGAGCGGCTAAAATTGGCAGAGGCAATGACAGCGGACATGTTATTCCGGTACCGGACAGCAGCCCGGAACCATCAGGTACTCGTTGACATTGAGAAAGCATAAGGAAGAACGCCACTAGTAAAGGGAGGGGATTGCATGACATATCCAAGCGTGTATCCAACTGGAGTCACTGTGTACAACCCTGAAAAATGCTGGAGCGGTTACACGATTTATCAGGCACGGGAAAAAGGCGCCCTGTTGATCGACATGAACGGAGCGGAAGTTCAGCTATGGAAAGGCTTGCATGGATTTCCCAACAAAATGCTGCCGGGCGGTTATGTGCTCGGTCATTCCGGCGAAAGAAACAATGCTTTTGGTATGCAGGATCAAACTGATTTGATCCAGGTTGATTTTGACGGAAATATCGTCTGGAAATTCAATCAGTTAGAGTATATTGAAGATCCGGGCGAGGAACCGCAGTGGATGGCCAGACAGCACCATGATTACCAGCGGGCAGGAAACCCCGTGGGCTATTATGTTCCCGGGATGGACCCGCAAGTTGACAAAGGAAACACATTGATCCTGTGCCATAAAAATGTTAAAAACCCCAAAATTTCCGACAAAGTGCTGATTGATGATGTCATCATTGAAACGACTTGGAATGGCGACATTGTTTGGGAATGGACCTGCAGCGATCATTTTGACGAATACGGCTTTGATGAAGCAGCCAAAAACATCATGAGCCGCGATCCCAACATGAGGCCGACCGGCGGCGACTGGATGCACATCAACTCCATGTCGGTATTAGGGCCAAATAAATGGTATGATGCCGGCGATGAACGGTTCCATCCGGATAATATTATTTGGGATGGCCGGGAAACGAATATTATTGCGATTATCGATAAAAAAACCGGTAAAATTGCTTGGAAAGTCGGACCATATTATGACAGCAGCCCGGAATTGAAGGCGTTAGGCTGGATTATTGGTCAGCATCATGCCCATATGATCCCGCGCGGACTGCCCGGTGAAGGAAATATTCTGGTCTTTGATAATGGTGGTTGGGCCGGTTATGGAGCGCCGAACCCTGGTTCGCCTACCGGTGCGAAAAACGCCCTGCGTGATTATTCGCGGGTACTTGAATTTGATCCGACTACACTGAAGATTGTGTGGCAGTATACACCTAATGAAGCCGGATATCTTCATCCGGTCGATTCGAACCGTTTCTACAGCCCGTTTATCAGCGGCGCTCAACGCCTGCCGAATGGCAATACCTTAATTACCGAAGGCTCAGGCGGACGAGTCATCGAAGTTACGGCCAAACATGAATTGGTTTGGGAATACATCAGCCCATATTGGGGTGAAAAACTGAACCTGAACATGGTATATCGCGCCTACCGCCTGCCGTATGAGTGGGTTCCGCAATTGCCGACTCCGACAGAAGTGCCGGTAAAACGCGTTAACGTAAAAACTTTTCGCATGCCTGGCGCTGCGCCTGCCGGCCATTTACGTGAAACGACGGTGGCTGGAGTGAGAGGTTATCAGGGAGACACCGCCTTGTGCGTTGCCGCGGGGGAGGAAGCCAGCGAATAACAGTTAAGAAAATTTGTACAAGGTGCTTGATTTTTTTAGAAACCTGTACTATGATGTATAATCATAGAAAACAATAGTGTGCGAAAGCAATGTCGCTTTTGGATGATTTCCTTGAAGTCGTCCAAAAGCGATTTTTTTCATTTATCGTTATAGCACTTATATGGAAATGGGATTGGCTTCATGGTTTCCAGTTGCATTTCCAGCAGGAGGTGGAAAATCTACACAGTTGGCATTCTCATTTGACCGTAAAAAACAAAGGGGGCGACATGTTTTGGGGTATAAAAAATTTAGCAAGCTTGGTATTTTCCTATTAATGCTGGTCATGATTGCGAGTATGGCAGCCGGCTGCGGCAGCAGTGCAAGCAAAGACATCAAAATCGGCTTGGTGTATGAATTGACCGGTGGAACCGCAACGTTCGGCTCCGCAGCTTCTAATGGCGCAAAATTGGCAGTGAAAGAAATCAATGCCAAAGGCGGTGTTCTTGGCAAGCAGATTCAGCTTGTCAGCGCGGATAATAAAAGTGAACCGTCGGAATCGGCCAATGCGATGACAAAAGTTATTACGCAGGACAAAGTAGTAGCAGTTACCGGATTTACAACGAGTTCCAATGCGATTGCCGGATCGTCGGTATCGGAAGCCAGCAAAATTCCTTTCATCACAGCAGCAGCGACCAATCCGAAAGTAACCGTTGATGAGAAGAGCGGAAAAGTGAAAGAGTATACCTTCCGGGTTTGCTTCATCGATCCATTCCAAGGGACTGTTGGCGCCAACTTTGCGCTGAACAGCTTGAAAGTAAAACAAGTGGCGGTCATGATTGATAACAGCAGCGATTACAGTAAAGGATTGGCTAAGTTTTTTACTGATGCATTCACCAAAGGCGGCGGCAAGATTCTGGCCGAAGAAGCCTATTTGCAGAAAGACCAGGATTTCAAAACCGTTCTGACAAAAATAAAAGCGTTGAACCCGGAAATGATCTATGTACCGGGATATTATGAAGAAGTTGGCAAGATTGCCAAACAAGCACGTGAACTGGGGATTACGGTACCGATCTTAGGCGGTGATGGTTGGGATTCGCCGAAACTCATAGAGATTGGCGGCGAGGCAATGAACAATACATACTTTACCAACCACTATTCTGTTGAAGATACAAGCCCGGCTTCCAAAACATTTGTCGATGCCTATAAAAAAGAATACGGCCAAGTTCCTGATGCAATGGCAGTGCTTGGCTATGATGCGATGTATGTAATGGTTGACGCGATTAAACGTGCCAATAGCGCGGAGCCGGATAAAATCCGCGAGGCGATCGCGGCAACAAAAGACTATAAAGGCGTTACCGGTGATTTGACGATGAACACTACACATGATGCCGTGAAGAGTGCGGTTATTATCGAAATTAAAAATGGGAAGCAAGTGTATAAAGAAACTGTAAAACCATAAGGATTAAATGAAAAAGCATCGGCATCCGCATTTAGATTGCGCAGATGCCGATGCTTTTTGCCCATATTGACAAAGTATAGTGCCTGTGTGTATGCTTAAGCATGAGGATGTTTACGCAATATCTTCGTAGGGAGTGACAGTATGAACCAGCTGTGGCAATGGGTTACCGGTTCGATTGAAAGCTGGGGCTACCCGGCTATTTTTATTGGGATGGCATTGGAGAGTGCGAACATCCCCATTCCCAGTGAGCTGATTTTCGGGTTTGCCGGCTACCTTGTCTATTTAGGACATTTGGGCTTTTTTTGGGTAGTCGTTGCCGGTGTTCTTGGGGGTCTGTTTGGATCCGTTTTATCGTATTTGCTTGGCTATTATAAGGGGCGCACTTTTATTGCCAAGTATGGGAAATATGTACTTTTATCGGAAGCGAAATTAGCTATGGCGCAGCTTTGGTTTGACCGGTATGGACTGGCGGCGACTTTTTTCGGGCGGCTGCTGCCGTTTATCCGAACTTTTATTTCGCTTCCAGCTGGTTTTGCCAAAGTTGATTTTCACAAATTTATTCTCTATACGTTGCTGGGGTCAATTCCATGGACGATTGCCATTGTGTATATAGGGATGATATTGGGGGAACGGTGGCAGGTCATGAATGCCATCGGCCATGATATAGGGGTGGCAGTTGCAATTGTTGTGATTGCCGGTCTGTTTGTTTGGCTAAGAAAAGATAAGCAAAGAGGAGCATAATTATTTTAGATGGATGTGACGATGCCAGTTTATTTTTGTCATTTTTTGCAAGGAGGATGGTACTATGAAAGACCTTGAAGCTTCCAGGCTGTGCTCTCCCTGGATTGGACCGATGAATGTTGCGTGGGAAAAGGTTCTTCATCTCGGACAAAAAATTTGCTATCCGAAAGGCAGTCTGGTAACTGGAAATGGGGAAACGATTGACCGACTGCTGTATCTCTATGAAGGGAAAATAAAACTGACAAATATCGGACCGAATGGCGATGAAAAAACAGTATGGCATTTTGATAAAGGAAATATCATTGGTGAAGTGCCGTTTATCGATCGCAGACCTTGTTGGAATATGTTTCTAGTCATTGAAGATTGTATTGTTTATTCCTTTTCCCGTCAGTGTATTTATGAAGAAATACTGCCTAAAAATCCTGAATTAGTCATGAATTTGGTAGAAAGCCTGGCGCACAAGCTTCGAGTGGTCGTCATGCATTCCAGTGATTTGGACTGCCTGCAAAGCCGGGTTTGCAAAATGCTGGTTTATTTATCAGAACGGGAAGGAAAAAATGTTAAGGGCAGCGTTAAGGTGGCTTGTCAAAAAGGCATTTGCCAGCAGGAATTGGCTTCATTGCTGGGAATTCATCGAGTGACATTAAACACGGTAATCGCGCAATTGAAAAAAGACGGTGTGCTTGAGACCATCAGCAAGAAATCACTTGTGATTAACGATTATCCAGCTTTGCTGGAGTTAGCTCGGAAATCCGAATAAGGCGAAACAACAGATCGTATAGAAGAGAACTGGGTGCATGCCTGGTTCTTTTTTTATTGGAAAAAACAAGAAAATTAAATAATAAGAAAAATGTAAAAAATATTACTGATTTTATAGGGCTAACCTTGTTACTATTAGAACAAAGAGATTAACGCTATTATATCCTATGCTGCCTTGCTACCGGCATCAAGGGGATAAAAATAAAGGAGAGATTATTATGACGTATCCTAGCGTATATCCAACCGGAGTAACAGTGTATAATCCAGATAAATGCTGGAACGGGTACACAATTTTTCAGGCCAAAGAAGTAGGCGCGCTGCTTCTGGACATGAACGGAACCGAATTAAACCTTTGGAAAGGATTGCACGGCTTTCCCAATAAGCTGCTGCCGGGCGGTCATGTGGTTGGACATCTTGGTTTGCGGAACCCGGCATTCGGGATGCAGGACCAGACAGATCTGGTTCAAGTGGACTGGGATGGAAATATTGTTTGGAAATTTGACCAATATGAATATATTGAAGATCCGGGCGAAAAGGCGCAGTGGATGGCCCGGCAGCATCATGATTATCAACGTCAGGGGAACCCAGTCGGCTACTATGTTCCGGGAATGGATCCGCTTGTGGATAAAGGGAATACCTTGATTTTGTGCCACAAGAATCTGAAGAACACGAAGATATCCGAAAAAAATCTACTGGATGATACGATTATTGAAGTAACCTGGGACGGCGACATTGTTTGGGAATGGACTTGCAGCGACCATTTTGATGAGTATGGCTTTGACGAAGCAGCTAAAAATGTTTTGTACAGAGATCCTAACATGCGTACCGCCGGCGGTGGAATGGGCGACTGGATGCATATCAACTCCATGTCGGTTTTAGGACCAAACAAGTGGTATGATGCGGGCGATGAGCGCTTCCACCCGGATAATATTATCTGGGATGGCAGGGAAACGAATATTCTGGCGATTATTGACAAGAAAACCGGTAAAGTTGTTTGGAAAGTGGGACCGTACTACGATAGCAGTCCGGAATTGAAAAAATTAGGCTGGATTATCGGACAGCATCATGTCCACATGATTCCGCGCGGACTGCCTGGCGAAGGAAATATTCTGGTATTCGACAATGGCGGCTGGGCTGGCTATGGTGCGCCGAACCCGGGTGCTCCCATTGGTGCAAAAAATGCACTGCGTGATTATTCCCGTATATTGGAGTTCGATCCGATTACGCTGAAAATTGTTTGGCAATACACTCCGCTGGAAGCTGGCTGGGTTCATCCGGTTGACAGCAACCGTTTCTATAGCCCGTTCATCAGCGGCGCACAGCGTTTGCCGAACGGCAACACCTTGATCACGGAAGGATCCGGCGGCCGTGTCATCGAAGTAACTGCCGAGCACGAAATTGTCTGGGAATACATCAGCCCTTATTGGGGACAGCATATGAAAACCAATATGGTTTACCGGGCATACCGGGCGCCATATGAATGGGTTCCGCAACTGGAGACTCCGCAACAGGTTCCGATCGTTCCAATCGATCCGAAAACGTTCCGTGTTCCGGGAGCTGCGCCGCTGGGCCGCAAAAAAGAGACCGTTGTTGCCGGTGTGGGAGCCTATCATGGTTCTACCGCACTGTGCGTAGCCGCAGCGGAAGAAGTTGAGGAATAAAAGTAAAAACCGGGGAACGAATACTTTTTAAGACAAAGATTACAGCTAATCCAGGCGGATTTTGTCCCCGTCTGGATTAGCTTGTGACCGGATAAGTGAAAGATCATACAAACAACAATGAAGATTTTTCAAATCGGTATTGTGTAAAAAAGGAATGTTTCTGGAACTATTTAGAATTAAGGAGGATAACATGAGTACTACACAAAAACCCCCAAGTTCCCCCAAACTCGAAGCAAAACCCAAATCTAAAACGAAATTATATTTACAATGGATCATTGCATTTGGTGTTCCTCTGATCTTTTTTTTGATGCCCGCAACTCCGGTGTTAACGAAACCTATCTTGAAATTTTTAGCGATAACGTCATGGGCAGTGGCGTCATGGGTGTTTGGAATTATCCCTGAAGTTGTCGTCGGTTTTATCTTGCCCGTGCTGTATATTGTTGTCGGCGTAGCAACGGCCAAGGATGCGTTTTCGCCATGGCTGACGAATGTTCCGTGGATCTCATTTGGCGGCTTAATTCTCACCGCCATGATGATGACGACCGGCTTGGCGTCAAGGGTAGCATACAAAGCCATTCTTATTACCGGCGGATCGTATAAACGGACCATAATTGGCTTGATGCTAGGCGGTCTTGTGGTTGCTCCCTTGATCCCTTCCATTATTGGGAAGGCAGCCCTGTTTGCCATTATTGGGGTTTCAATTTGCCAGGCTTTAAATCTGGAACCGCAATCGAAAACCGCATCGGGGATCATGCTGGGCGCATTTCTGGCTGTGGCCGGACCAAAGCTCAGCTATCTTACCGGAGCAGGCGATGGACCACTGGCAATGGGCCTAGTAGCAAAAGTAACAGGCACGATGATTACCTGGGGTGAATTTGCTCTTCATAATGCGATTATTGGTGTTATCTATAGCTTTCTTGCCTTGTTCGTTTTATTTTTGACGATTAAGCCTGACAAGGAATTTGATTCAATCGACGTGATTAAAACGCGTTATCAGGAATTGGGTCCTATGTCAGGGCAAGAAAAGAAAGCTGCTGTTTTTCTTGGACTTGCATTGCTTTTAATGGTGACCGATTTTCTTCACAAAGTTGATGTCGGCTGGGTGCTGATGATGGTTGCCGCCGCTGCATTTATCCCTGGGGTAGGCGTGCTGAAGGTGCAGGATTTAAACAAGACCAATTTTGCAATGGTGTTTTTCGTGGCTGGCGCAATGTCAATCGGACCAATTGCCGGACAGACGGGCATTGTTAAATTGGCGGCCAATACGTTAATTCCGATGCTTCAAGGAAGTTCGCTGTATACCTATATGTGTGTGTATTTCTTCGGCGTTGTTTTGAAGTTTTTCTTAACACCGTTGGCGGCAGTGGCGATGTTTACCACGACTATTGCTGAGATTGCCCTCCAATTAGGTATTCATCCGTATTTGCTCGTCTATGTTTTCAAATATGGCGTAGACCAGTATTTATTCCCCTATGAATATGCCGTACTGCTGTACGTGTATTCCTTCGGCTATATGTCTTTAAACTCCATAATCAGAGTGATGCTTCCCCGTATGTTCGTTACCGGAATATTCCTCGTGCTTATCGCTTATCCGTATTGGAAATGGTGCGGACTATAGGAAGAAGTAAAGAAATGTGAGCTCGCCTTGACATTTTCTGATATAGCAGGTAAAATAAATAGCGAGTCAGCGCCGGTATAGCTCAGCTGGTAGAGCATCTCATTCGTAATGAGAGGGTCGTAGGTTCGAATCCTATTATCGGCTCCAGTGAAATCAAGGTTTCCAAGCATCTTGGAGCCTTTTTTTTGTTTTTTTTATTGTATATTTTAACTTTTGCGCCTTATTTTGCGCCTTAAGAATCATATTGATTGAGATGTATATAGGAATTTGCTCTGTAAGTTTTTGTATATGTGAATTGTCAGGTCAAGTGCGACATTTCAAGACATAAAACGTCAATGCCAGATTTCCAGACTGATCAAAATATATATGCCATACAATATTTTTCTGCATTGCCTGATCTTCGACAAAGTCGAGTCTTTTCTCATCTCACAGCCTCAAAAAACGTATGCTTTCTCTAATATCAAAAAAGCCTTCCGAAAAATCGTCGGAAGGCTTGAATTTGCTGGAGCGGGCAAAGGGATTCGAACCAGCGGCCCGCGGCTTGGGAAGCCGGAAACCAGCATAATTCCTGGTATTTTTATTTTAAAGTCCCATCTGTTAAACCCCTATTCCATAAGGGTTTATAGCCATTTTTATTTTGCCAGCAAATTGTAGTGAACTATCTAAATTTCACATTATTTGTTCTTATTTTCTTTCATTTTCTATCAGTATTAAGAAAACAAGCAGTGGATAAGCAGTTTTTTAAGCATCCCCTTGTCTTCCCAAATATCAGTTAATAATTTTTTCGGACAGGGGTCCGCTTCGCTGATCCGTGCCACTGCAAAGCACCACTTTAAAAACGCATCAAAATAACTGTCCCCCCAATGCGCTTTCTAGATTTCGACTTTTTCGGATTTACTTGTTTAATGTCGACAAAATAGATGCACATAAACCGCCGATAGCAATTCGCGATATGACATTCGTCTTACAATGTTCCTTCTTTTTAAGCATTGTTTTTGCAGATTGCGCTAATTAACGACAAATATTTTTTGAAGTAACCACGAAAATACACCTCTATTTGATGTAATGAACTCAATAATAATAATTGTTGCAATTAATAATACTCCCCAAATAGCTGACCACAAAAAAATCCCCTTTCTCGTGGATTTTTCTGCATCTACAAAGAGCTTGTCTTTTCCAAACGCTTCCTTAATTTCTGCCTCAGAAAGAATATCTTCGTAGTTGTTCTTGAGCGCATTGTATGCCTGTTCCGTTTTCTTCAGTTTGTAACGTACCTCGAAAAAACAAATCACCAAATATACCAATGAACCTATAATTACTAACTCAATAATGTAAATGGCATCTCTTGAAAAAATGTTGTCCCACCTCTGAGTCGCTCCGACTTTTGTTAAAACGACCGTAAAAAGAAAACCAAATATTGCAATCAAGTTAGTTTTGAATTTATTTAGGGTTGATACTACATAATCCCCAACCTGAGCTACAACATCTCGAATAAACTTTGAGATGTCTTTTTTTAACTCGAGGTAATGAACAACATTATTTCTTAAGTATAGATTATAGTTTGACTTGATGGAATCATAAACTTTTTCGTCTATGTCCAACAAATCGGCATATTTGCAATGAAGGCTAATAACATTGTGAGCAATGAGCGCCTTGTCGGTTGGGTTTCCATCCGTATAAATCCAATAATAAATGGATAACCACTTTGGGTTTTTGCGAATGCTTTCTAGGTCAAATGAGTGAGTTATAGCTCTTTGTCCATTAATTTGGATGTTAAGAGCTGTTTCCACAATAGAAGCAGACGATGCCACATAAATTAATGAAAGTATTGTTGCCAATTTTTCAAAGAGCGGTCTAAAACAATTATCGTTTTGCTCTATTCCCTCAATGACGAAGTCTTCCGGGATTACCTCGAAGGTATTCATGTTATAAAAATACGCTGTTTCTTTACAAACGCGCAACCGTTGACTTCTTGTAAAGCTCGGTGAAAACACCGAACTTTCGTTAGACACGAATGCCATCGTTTCTGATGAAAACGAGATATTTGAGTCAAACACTTCAAACACCAAGTATTCATAAGATGAGAAAAGTTCAGAAAACCATTTCAAAATATCGACCATAGGAATACGCAATAAATCTTCAGAAAATGTATCAAAATTGTATATAGAGAATTTATTTGCCGAAACAGTCTTGTCAATTTGAATTCTTATTTCGATGTTGTCATTCTGTGTCATTCCTTCAGTCAGTCTTGCGAAATCAGGCATAATCATCAATTTATTCGAAACACTTAATATGTCATTGCTATCATTTTTGAAGGACATCGTCAAAGTATCTCGCAAAGGAACAAGACTGCAAATTAACTCAATATTGGATATATCAGGAAGTCTCTGAATTGTTGTTGTCAATGAAGCCTCAACCGTACTCCTTCGCTCAGAGATGCAAAGTTCTTCACATTGAAATATCCGCTTAATTTCAGAAAACAGTTTCATGTTGCATCTCCTTTCCCTGAGTCGATTATCGGGAATACTTAATAATGAAACTTGTTAAATGTAGCGTCGTTACTGGTTCTTACCCTTATATATCTAATGCCATTGTCTTCGATGGCCTGTATCGTTGCGGACAAATTTTCTATATCTCTGGTAACCTTCAAATCAATTCCATCGCTGATATTGTAGACTTTTCTTATTCGAACATTGATTGCACTATTGACGGGTCTAAATTGACTATCAAAACCTCTCTTTCTCGGTTGCTCCAATAGCTTTGTTCTGATGTCCTGTATTTTTTCAGGCTTAATATCTGGATCGACAGGAGCATAACTTTCCAAGACGGCATCAACCATTGTCGGAAAATCAATATGGTCGTTATTCTTAAGATATGAAATAAAACCATTTCTGATGATTGTATGGTCCGGACTGGACATGCCCCGAAAGTTTTGATTAAGCGTGGCATCAATGGCTTTGAATGCTCGAGTAGTGTTGGATTCGTCGCTGGTCATTTCATCTAATTCCAAGAAGTCATCGCTCCAATACTTGGCAACAGTATTGGAGTATATTTTTACAGAAAATTCAGTGGCAGTCAGGTCAGGCAAATCAAACAGACACGACTTCCATATTGTTTTTTTATCTTTTGAAAACCCTGTTTTAAATGTGAAGTCGGCATCATCAACCCACTCAGAGTGTTCAATCTTGGCCAACAGGTAAATGTAGTTGTTGTTTTCTGTATCGGAAAGTAGCGCCTGAATCAAGCTGCCTTTTTGCACGTTCGTTCTTGTACGCGCAATGCGTTCTTGTGCTGCAACTTCCTTCAGTAATAGCCTGTTGGCCACATTATCCATTTTGGAAGAGATACCCGATGTATCGGCTTGATTCGCGCACAAATTCAAAATACTTCCGATGACCTCTGTTGCGTTTGATCGAGTTTTATACTCGCGAACAGAATCATTGTTGCTGATATGGGTTATCAACTCAGCAACGTATGCATCAAATGCCGCAGGTGTCTCTCTTGTCAAAATTCTCTGCTGTTCATAGTCGATTATCCTGATGGATTTTTGTGCGATTTGCATGGTATTATCCTCCTCTTGATATACCTCAATACTCCAAGAAAACCCTCGCTCACTCTTCATTAAACTTTGATGAAGCTGCCCTCATCGCCCTTCGTAACCTTAATCGTTCTGTCCATTTTGGTGTAGCCGATCCAAAACTCCTTTCAAGTTCATTCTAACTTGAAAGGAGCAAACTGACCTCAATATTGCTTAGAAGCCCTATGTAAAAATAGCCATAATTTACTTTTTCAGTACGTTATGGCTATTCTTCTTTATCCGAAATAATATATCCTGCTATATTTTTACATAGGGTAGCAAAAGTTTCGCTGTTAGGTATTTTACGGGTGACGACTCTCTCTGCATCAATATTATGCTTAAACCAGATTTAACTGACTTCCCGCCCCATAGTATCTTTTGTGGCGGATAACGAGCATTCCCGGCTTTATTGGTTGTAATTCTCTCTGCATCATCACAACAACTGAAACCAAAGGGTTCCATCCTTTTTATGTTTGCCAGGCAAAATGAAAAAGTTCCGTGCAGATACCATTCGGCTGAAGCTCTTAAAGATTGCAGGAAAACTAGTAAAATCGGCTAGATCCATTACGTTTAAGTTTTGCAGCAGTTGCCCGTATATCATGAGTTTTATGAAACACTCGCAAATATTGGGCGACTGACCCCGAAGCCAGAACAGCGAACGCTTGTTCTTTGATAATTAAAAAACAAATTTTAGGATCGACAGGCTTCGCATACCTATTTTTAAGTAGATATGAAGTGGATTTCTGTTTTTTAGTTGTTAACAAGGCAAGTTATATACCGATGCGGCGTTTTAAAATCGCCATGAATAATTCAGGTTTAATACTAAATGCGGTATAAGCGTATGTAGCATAAATACCGAAATTTTCTTTGTGAGATAAAGAAAACGATCAGGAGTTAGGTCCCCATCAGTTGGATTTGTTTAGCTACAAGGAGGCTAAAATGTCATACAACTACTCATACGACATTTTGCATCCATTACCTTTAAATTTTGTGATGTTTCCCAAGTTTTATGCACTGCACTACAAGATATCCAGAGTGAGACGTCGTAGAATGTAGCATTAAAGCAACTCTTTTTGCAAGAAAAAAGCATTTCTATTGAAAAACTTTTTCCCCACCTGTGTGGGTGGGGAATTTTATCTATCCTGTTGTATTAGCAAAGTCGTGCATGCATTTTCCGGAGTAATGGTCTTAGCAATAGTAAGAATTTTAGCCCTGCATTTGTGGTCAATTTTGTTTGCAACTACAATCTAAACCTAAAAATCGCTTCCGACATTTTTCTTATCATCTTTTAACGTCCCACAGCAAAAGAGCACTAAGACAACAGCCACTGACTTTTGAGGTCAGTGGCTGTTTCCGTGTCGTCCTTCATTTTCAAGCTCTTTCTACTCAATTAAATTTAATTTAAATAAAATGCCAAAATCCAATAGCACGCAAGCCTATTTTTCCTGTTCGGTACTTTGTCCCGTATTCTCATTCGTTTTATTAATATATATCCCTAGAATAATAAGAGCTACTATCGCTCCAATAATCCATTTATAATACGCTGTAACAAAGCCTACAACCATTGAGATAATTGACAAAACAAGGCCACCCAACAAAGCACCAATCACCCCTACCGCAAGCATGCAGCCAAACCAAAAGCTAAACATTGCGGAGACCCCAAAATGCACAACATTAAACGCTTTGCATACTACTGCGTACAATACAGTGCCCGCAATCAGCCACCCAATATAGAAAAGCCATTCCATTTGATCAACCCCTTTACAGAATTTTATTAATCAATCCCAGTAAACCCAAAGGCACTGCAATAACTATTGCTTTTCCGAATATGCCACAATCTTCGCCTGACCAAAACAGTTGCACCTGTTTCGTAAATGGTCCGGTTGCTTTTTCGGATAAAGACTTGTAAATAAAATAACCGCTCCCACCAGCAATAATAAGCATCATAATGCCCTTTACCATACATCATGCCTCCTTCATTTTTTCAAATCCCTAAAACTAAAAAGTTGCTTTATGTCAATTTGCAAGGCATCTGCAATCCCCATAAGTACAGGCAAGGAAACTGCGTTTTTGACTAACCCTCTTTCGATCTGGGAAACATAGCATGTGCTGATATTCACTTTTTCCGACAACTGCAGTTGAGTCATCTTCCTGTATTTGCGGTAATAGCTAATATTCAAACCAACCTGGCGCATCTTTTCTTTATA
>JAGFZV010000045.1 GCA_017889545.1 Bacillota bacterium | reverse complement strand
CGAGCAGTGCTTGGCCTGTTTGCAGTGGTGCCCGCAGGAAGCGATCCAATATGGTAAAAAAACAACAGGCAAAAAACGGTATCATCACCCAGAGGTTTCGGCTGCTGAAATGATAGCAGCTGCCGCAAAGCGACGTTGTTGATGAAAAAAATGTTCATGATCTATTTTGGGGGGCGATAGCTAATTAAAACGTCTATACTTCGGATTGGACGGTTAGGCAGAAAGGATGCAATTTATGCGAAAATTTGACTCATGGGTTTCCTCAGTTCCTTTCCGTCCAAGTAGCGATCGTTTTGTATATTGCAGAGATTGTTTCCAAAGCGTCAGACGCTAAACTAATGAAGGGGCTGCCCAAAACAAGTTTTAAAAACCTGTTTTGGGCAGCCCCTTTTCTAATCTACAAAAGAACCATCGTAATTCCGGCATTGCCTCGCTCGAAATCTTTGTCGCGGTTAAGGTCAGGGTATGCGTCGAGAAAACGTCGCGCTTTTTCGTCAAAGATGCTCCAATTTTCCCCCGGCACCGCTTCCTTAATCTGGCCTCGCCTTATACGAGCGGCCAGTTCCGCCCGGATACTGATTCTCAGCTTTCCGCCGACACCCGATGAGCCATAGCCATGAATTAATTTGACTACCTTTGCTCCTTGAGCGCGAGCCCTGATCAATTCTCCGGTTAGCCGGCGGATCGCCTGTTCAACTGTCGGCATGCCTAGTTCTAAATTGATGGTAATTATTTTCGTTGCCATGATAGCTTACTTCTAGCTGAATGATATGATTCCTGCAAGAACCGGTTTTTAAACCGGATCTTTTCTCTTGCTGTGATAAATTATGTGGGATGCGATTACCGATTATTATGGCAGAAGACGCTGTTTTTGAGAAGCGCATCAAGGAACTGTGCTCCTATAATGAAAGCGCCTACCGGCTCAGCATCGAAGGACTCGCGGATAATTGGACGATCAAGACATTCACAGCTTCCTGGACAGGTATGGACAAGACCTTCTTGCTGACCGCCGACTCGGTTAGGGTATACTCCATCCCTTCGAATGCCATGGGGCCGATTGGCGGCTATAAAGTGCCGTATGCCGACCTGGCCGATATCCTCAATAAAGACGGAGAACTCTGGCAAAAAATCACAGGCCGGGTCGTCCAAGCGCTCACTGCAACGACGGAGTAGAGTCAATAATGCATAAAAAAATCATCATGGGTTTCTTCGTTGGAATGTTTATTTTTATCGGGACGATTTTTATCCTTGAGGCTTAGTGCCGGCTGGTAGGGGGGACATTATGGGCATGGGGATGGTGAGTTGATGCTTACCGTCCTTTCTTTTTTTGCCCGAGAGGAAAGTAAAAGCGTCAGTGAAAATATCAAGTGGCGATATAAACGGAAGTTTGAACAGATGGAAGAAAGGCAGGAAAACGATAATTCGCTGGTGCAGTATAAGGCTAAGCAGTTTATTAGAATATTGGCGGATGTTGGTAAAAACACAGTACTGCATCCTCACCAAATGGAGAGGATGCAGTACCATGGGGCAGTAGACCCATGGTACTGGGATCGGACTGCCAGTCCGCATCGGATTACTCCGGTTGTATATTGCATATTGGTAGTTTTTGTATTTCAATATGCAATTGGACTTTAAATTGAAAAACATTTATGTGGTAGCATTTATGATAAATATGGATAAAAGAGAATGCAGGGTGAATAAGAAAGTTAAGTCCGTATAATTGTGTAAAATAGCAGGTTGCGTATTGCGGCAACATCCTGACGCCGAAACCGGAATTATCCGGACTAGTATGACCCCGATCTTTTATACCAGTTTGAATGTTAGTAAAAAGATGATAAACTAATCTTGGTAATGGCCTAAGCAAGGGGAGAAGGTCGATTGTTCATTGTTGCTTGTGTCGTCATAGGTAAGGAAAAATGGAGGGTAAAATGGATTTAGGGACAAAAATGTTGTACATACTTATGGATTTGATTTTGCCCCTGATACTTGGATATGCTTGCCGCAAGATGAAAAAACCGGGGGAACAGTTTTTCCAGCGATTAATGGAATTCAATATGTTTTTGGTTTACCCGGTTTTAGCGGTGCTGACATTTTGGGTTCTTTCTTTAAATTATTCTTTCTTATGGCTGCCGATTGCCGGGATACTCATGAGCGTTGTTCCGGGAATAGCTGCTTACTGGCGAGTACCTGCTAAATTTACTAGAGAAATAGATCAGGGCACCTATATTCTTTGCGCCATGATGTCCAATACAACTACGTTAGGCGGTTTGTGTGCTTTTATTGTCTATGGTGAAGTGGGATATGCCTACATGCAGATGGTTACCATGTCACAAAATGTTTTTTGGTTTCTGTTTTGTTTTCCCTTGGGTCAGTATTATTATCAAAAAAGTCGCCAGGGTAGATTGGTAAAACAGTCTCTCCGTGATATTATTCTGCATCGCAACCAGCTGCCAGTTGTCGGTATGATTATTGGTGCCGCACTGCACTTGTCCGGGGTTGTGAGGCCTGGGGTTGTGGGGGCATTAGTCGATCCATTGGTACACATGTCGGCCTGGACCGCCTTGCTGCCGATCGGTCATTCGATCAATTTTACCGGCATGCGCCAGTATTATCGGGCAACGCTAGACCAGTTTGCCATAAAATTTTTCCTTACTCCGGTGATTTTGTACTTTTTATCATCTTTGGTGATCGACGATCATGTCGTGTTGAATACGGTTTTAGTTCTGGCAATGGCACCTACTGCGATCCTTGCAGTGGTGGTGGTTAAGATTAATCGCTTGAATATCCATTTGGCGATGGCTTCTTTTGTACTGACAACAACAATATTTGTGGGGGTGTTATTTCCTTTGGTTTTGTTTTTCTTGAGCCGGTAAGGTGAAATTTTAGGTTGCGGTGTCGAAAATAAAGTTGTGCTGTAATCCTGTCAACGCCGGAATAAATTTGACCGGATCGCCGATTGAAATTGACATTCAATGTCTCTCCTGATCTTCTTTAGTGAAACTTTCATAATATTACCAACCCAAATACTGTGCTAGGAGTTAATTTGCTATGATTATTAGTGCAAGTCGCAGAACGGATATCCCTGCGTTTTTCAGCGAGTGGTTCATGAACCGCATTCGCGCCGGCTATTGCACTGCAGTTAATCCGTTTAATCGCAAACAAATATCATATATATCGTTGAGGCCAGAAGATGTGGAGGTCATTGTCTTTTGGACCAAAAATCCAAAACCACTGATGCCACATTTGGATGAATTAAAGGCTAGGGGTTATAATTTCTATTTTCAATATACACTAACAGGTTATGATGGTTGGCTCGAACCGAAGTTGCCAACTTGGCAAGATTCGTGTGAAACGTTTCAAAAACTGTCGGAAACGTTGGATCCCGGATTAGTCGTGTGGCGTTATGACCCTATCATTATCAGCAACAGAACTGATGAAACATATCATTTGGACCGTTACTCGGAAATTGCCGCAACTTTAGAGGGTTATACTGATCGAAGTATCATTAGTCTTGTCGATAACTATCGAAAGGCCAATTCAAATTTTAAAAAGCTAAAAGAAAAAGGAATAATTGTTGAAAATATTACTGATACTGCGGCAGTTGGTTCAATGATCAAAAGCATGGCAACTATAGCGAAGGCAAATAACATGGAAATTTTCAGTTGTGCCGAGCCGTTTGATTTGCTGAACTATGGCGTTCAACATGGAAAATGTATTGACGATGTATATATCTTGAAGCATTTTGGGCTTGCTATGCACGCAAAAAAAGACGATACTCAACGGATTGAGTGCGGTTGCATCAAAAGCAAGGATATTGGTCAATACGATACTTGTCGACATGGCTGCGCATATTGCTATGCCGGCACCTTACAAAGCAGCGAAAAAAATTGGGCGCTGCATGATCCCCTTTCCCCATCACTTACGAAATGAAGAAAATCGTACAATATATATGTTGACATCATATTGAGGCTGACCCAGATAACCAGCCAGGGGATGTATGAGGTGAATGGTTTTATTGTTCATTTTTTTGACCGACAGAAGATAGAACATTTAGCCGAAGGATATGAGATTATCGATATATCCAGATTTCAAGAAGGTGAATTACCGAGAGAACTATTCATGGTTATGGCTTATTTAAGGCCTTTTCAAGCGCTACTCTATTTATATGGTTTAAATTTAAGACGGCGTTTTTGGTGCATTTTAAGGCAATTATCGTTTGCATCTTTGCTAGCCACAAGTTTCTATCTCTTTTAATGTTTTACCATCTTCAGTTTTCCACTCAGTTAGCCCGTTTACATGGCCGCCAATTACAAATGCTGCGGCATATGATGGACTGCGGAATAAGATATCTTCTTGGAGAATTCCACTTTGATCTATCGACGCTTTTTTGCGACTGTTTTTAATTCCAACAGGAATACTTTCGGAATCAATTGTCTCGATGCGACTGCCGTTGAGAACGACAAACCCCTCGCTTGTTTGTTTGCACATTGCCTCAATCAGTAATCCGCTTTTTTTACTTTTTCGCTTTAAATGCAATACTAAATCATCCCTAACTATATCCAAAGGCTCACATGGCACTTTAAGTTCCGCTAATTTTTCGAATATCTTATGACCTAACGTTCCTATAACTATTTTTGCATAATCGATAAATTCTTCCAATTCGCTTTCTTTTTCTTCGGTTATATTACCTGAGGTAGGGTCATTCCCATTTTTAACAAGATAACGTTTTGCTTCTGTTGCTAATGCACAAAAACGGTTTTCAAGATAGCTTATTTCTGTTGGTCCGAAAGAATTGTTGGAGGTAGTGAATACAACCGCTTCTGTCCAATAGTCTTTGTTTGGGTTGCGTTTATGCTCTTGAAGGCGATATAGAATACCTTCGCCATTTTTTCGTGCGCCTGCCTGACCAATGTAAACGATATTTTCACCGGTTTGATCTGAAGTGCCGAATAGGAAGTATACACCGCTTTGTGAAAGGTCTCCGCGTCCTTTGCATTTATCCAGTTCGGTTCTGGGAATTTTATAAGCAACTCCCGTCCAGTTGGCAAGAGTGCATTTCATTCGTCCATTAGGGGTGCCATCCATTAGAAAAAGATTGATACTTTTACCACGCATTGTTATCTCCGACCCTTCTTTTACTACTACGCTGCATAAGGTACGATATCATCAGGTCCAACTGTTTCTTCTTTGATCAACAATTTATCATGAATATAGATTCGCCGAAAACGTTCGAAAAGCCTTTCCTTTGCTGAGCGCCATTATTGGACAGAATAACTTATCTGCCATCTGCAAAGACTTTTTGGCGAGCGAGAATGTGCTTAAGTTAAATCTGACTCAAAATGGATTTGAATCATTAGAAGAAGCGATAGAGAACTTTATTGCAGAACGTAATTACGGAAGATAGCGTGAGATAAGTTCGCAAAAGTTAAAAAGGAAAAGCCAGCGAAACTCCGAAATAGTAAGAGTATAGCAACCCAAAGAAGTATATAATCAATGGTCTGCCCAAATTAATGCTGATTAAAGGGAGCTGATGGCGATGAAAAAATCTCGAATAACGTTAATTGTTGCCGTGATAATCGGTTTATTATTCTTGACCTCGGGGTGTTTGAAGTCAACAAGTGATGCCAAAGCCGAAGTAGCATCAGGTGCCTTAAACGCGTCTTACTTGCTGGGAAAAGAACGTATAACGCTTGTCAATGGTGTGTTTGAAAAACAAGCAGCCCCAGGATCTGCGGCAGTGAATAAAACTCAAGTGTGGGAGCAACCTGTT
>JAGFZV010000013.1 GCA_017889545.1 Bacillota bacterium | reverse complement strand
TTTGCGGTAATAGCTAATATTCAAACCAACCTGGCGCATCTTTTCTTTATATACAATTTCCATTGCTTCACCTCGCCTCACATAAATTATCTCATATGGCAAATTTTGCGGCTTTAGAGAATACTTATAATACTTTAACTGTCAGTTACTATAATGAATTCTATGGCATTCGTTTTGCTATCGTAACTTCTACCTATCATACGATCTGCATTGCCCAACAAACATAAGATGTATATTGCTAAGTTTTAGAAGGACATTATTTGGGCAACCGCAACGCAGCCCGAGCGGAGTGCAGGGTCCAAATAATGCCCTTCTAAAACGCAATTACAATCTATCCGTAAACAGAATTATTTCCTGCAGCTTGGATTTATCTTTTAAATAGCATTACCTATTAGCCAATCTATGCTGCTCCTTGCGACTTTTTCTGACATGGTAAGCACAATGGTCTTCCAAATTTATTAACGGATACATTTTTTATTCCGACGGTAATCTTGCTTCCACAATCCTTGCAGACAAGTTCACTTTTTTCGTCCGCTATTTTTGTCGGCATCTGCCCATAAGCACTCTCGTCAGTCCGTGTATCCGCTTCCGGGTCATCACTCGTGCTGATGGTTAAGCTCATCATATAGGCATATTTCAAGGCAGCGGTTTGCGCTTTCATAACCGCTTTATCGCCGCTATCCTGTCCACTACCGATCCCGGATAAAACAAGCTGTTCGCCACTATCCGTATCAATCAGGGTAATACTGACTTGCACGACTACTAAATGCTCGGTATTGCCTTTGGTGGTCACCACATCACAGCCGCTGACAATTTCCGGCACCACTACCGAAGCAATTTTGTTCTTGACCAAAGACGCGTTGACTTTTTCCAGCACATCAGCCGATGTGGCATATTTATAATGATGAAAATCATTGGTACCGTTTTTACGGATCACACTGCATTCTTCCATTACTTTGACCAATTTTACCGCTATATTTTTCATTGATTATTCCTCCTAAAAATCAAAAACAAACCTACTCATCCGCAAACAATGCCGGATAAGCAAGTTTGTTTTTTTGTTTCACCCCATCCATTTAACCGTGTCCTGTCTGTCCCTCTATTTATCACCCATAGCACAATTCTTGATTTTACTGGAATAATCGCATGCTGTAAAAGTCCCAGGACAAGCAGGGCAGCCTGATTTGAACGCTAACTAACCGCCTGCAGGGGTTTACCCGAATTACTTTTGACTTGCTGCCCAAAAGGACAATGATCTGCCACCTGACAATAGTCCAGACATTTGCGGTTATGCCAGCGTTCCTTTACGGAGCATATTGCTGGCATTGTTTTGGTTTCCAAGGCTGTGTTCAATACTCTGGCTTTGTATTGCATGTAGCGCTGAACCCAACTATCACCAATCCGATTGACCGGAATTAAATAAATAGCCTGGCTGATCCCTCGTTCATTGGCAATTCGCAGGCTGTTATCCCTACACATCGCTTGGATCACCATCTTGTTAACACTTAATCCCTGCTGTTCTAAAAGGATGCGATAGTAATTCAACTGGATGGCCCAATCCAATATTCCCTTGTTGCCATCATCACGCCATTCTTTCTTGTACTTCGGTTCGCCTTTTTTTAAACCCGTTTTATACGTTTCTCCGGTCGCCACATCTACTTTGTATTTACCAAGCGCTTTCATGATCTTATAGCTGCTGGTGACTTTAATATCACCCAGTACGCCAGTATCCTGGTCCATTATTTCTCCATATAAGTCAAATTTACCGGAAGTAATCTCATCCGTTAGCCGTATTTCGGTCAGCATGTTGCCTTCACTGTGATTTTCATGCAGGGTATGTAAGGCAGAGCCGTGCAGCGCATACAATACATCTTGCGGATTAACGGCATAATCGACCGTTTTCTTGAGATAGGTTTCCCGGATACCGGCAATCAATTCGGTTACGGTCGGATCACGCAACCCTCTGTCTAAGGATTTCGCTACCGCTCGCAAGGTGGGCAGGAACATGCAGCGCTGTTTCATTGCACAGGATGTTAAGCAATCTTGGATAAGGACGTTTCTGCCATCGGGACAGATAAATGCGGTTGCAGGCATTGAGCTTCATCTCCTTCCAGATGATCTACTGGATTGGCTTGCGGTTTATCCATACGAAACTGGATATCGCCTAATATGTCACTGGTATTGGTGTCTATTAACTCGCTGATAGGTACTTGGTTTAGTGTGGAAAGAAGTCCTTCGGCCAACACTTTGACTTGGGTGTAATTCAAAATGATGCCGAGATCCACATGATTGTCCGTCTTCAATGTTACGACGAATGATCCTGTCTGTTGTCGGCATTCTGCGGTAATATCGTTATAAGCAAAGCAACAGGTAATAAACATGTTTTTTCACGCTCCTTTTATTATTGGGCTATTTCCAAGGGGATAATATTGCTATTGGGATTTGCCGTAAAATCGAGAACCGGTACAGGCATTTTCTTGTTGATCGGCGGCAACGCAAGCAGTTCACCGCCTAAACGTTCTAAGTCCGTGGCTCTTGCATAATCAGCTAGGTCTTGCGACGCTCTGGTTACTGCATTAATCAGTCCATATTTGCTGTTGTCTGCTCCCATGATGAAGTGTCTGAGGATGCTGCCCCGTTCGTTTTGGTTCAGTATATAGCTGTCAGCCAATATTTCCACGGTTTTGACTGGATCAGGGCCAGTACTTTCTTCCATCGTAGCTCGCAGCTTTTCCACCGATAAGTGAAATTTCACTTCATCAATTGCGGTTCTTACTGTATCCTGTACTTTCATGAAGAAGGCTTTATCATCTTGAACTAACGTTGCATCAGAGAAGATTTCATAAGCGCTGTCGTCGTTTTCAATTTGTTTGCCTACGTGATACCGTTTTTGGGCATAGTCTTTAACGATCAAGCCATTTCGACATACGAGGCGGTATAGCAGCGGTTCCACTTTCAAGCTGCCTAAACCGACTTCGGAATTAGAGATGACAATCCCGGCTTGCACCACATCACCGACTGCTACTTCTTCTTTCAGTTTTTTATTGATGACTTTAATATACATATGGGTTTCGGTGATTTCGCTGGATAGGATTTCCGCTGCCTTCATTTCCTGAATAATAGGTAATACGGCATCAGCCAGTTCTAAATTATCCAGTCTGCGATAGCGATCACTGAGAAAGGCTCTGACACTGCCGTCCAGCGTACGCAACATTCTGCGCTCCGGCGATTGGTTGAACCAGCAATTGATGTTATTGTCCAATAAGCTGGGATATTCCACTCGCATCCGATTGTAATACTTTAGAGGGATTTGCAGACGATCAGCAATCTGTTTATGGGCCAATTCGTTTACGACAAATATTTCTGTCTGATTATCCATGTCCAGCATCAATCTACTCATTCCCCGGTCTGTTTTCACTTCCAAGTTCCGCGTATCAGCAAGATAGTCTTTTCTTGCTATGCGTTGGCGTTCTAATTCCTGCGCCAATTGGATCATCGTTCTACCTTGTTTCATAACACAATCCTTCTTTCTTTATTAATGTTGATGATATATGAAAAAATGACCGCTAACAGCGTAATGCCATTAGTGGTCATCGACTTTCTGTGTTACTATGCTCCTTTGCAAGGGCTTTATGGTACTATCCATAAGACCTGCATGTATTCACAGATATAATATACAATTGAAAAGAATAAAATTAACAAACAACAATTGTTTCCGTAGCAAAATAAACCGCTTTTGTGCTTTTTCCATCGAACATAATGATAAACAATGATGGAAGGGTGGTGAAACCAATGTATGTCGAAAAACTTGTCATTCATGTATCGGATGCTGCAAGTCTCTTAAGTTGCAGCAGTCAAGTCATCTATAAATTAATTGCAAACGAGGAAATAGATGCCTACAAAGCAGGGCGAACATGGAAAATATATTATCAGTCCGTTTTAGATTATGTAGCTACTAGACTGAAGAATAAGCCTTCCGTTTGATTATTTCTGCTTTATAATGCGTTTATTCAACTTTCCACAGCAGTGAATTTATCGGTATAAGATAATCATTGCACAGTTAAAAAATTGATATTGGGGGCAATATAATCATGTTTGATCAATATGAAGATTTAGTAACCGTAGAAGAGTTATGCACCATGCTAAACATTGGCAAAAATGCAGCATATACGCTTTTAGCATCCGGGGAATTAAAATGTTTCCGACACAACCGCGTCTGGAAAATTCCTTGTGTAGCGGTAACTGAATACGTAATCAAAAAATCTTCTTTAAAGCCCAGTTAAATGTTTCTTTATTCTTTTATCAAAAATATAAAGTCAGTTGGTTTTAGGCCAACTGACTTTATATTTTAACAACCTGCATCTTCATGCCTCGATAAACCATTTACCTTCATCATAGAACAAATACATCTCTTTACCCTCAATACGACAAGTATACCGGAGACCTTGACCACCGCATTTTAGAGAAACAGCTTGCCGCACATCGATAATTCTATCAACAGCATACACTTGCCCATCCGTCCAGTTGATCGTTAGTGGGTAGATCATGCCATTAGGATCGTGTTTCGCAGTTATAGTCAGAAATGTTTTTCGCATGACAATTATCACCCCTTATTTAAAAAACGAAACCGGATGGATAACATGGTCTTCCTTGGGATTAAAGCCGGTTAAGTGCCGATCCTGTAACATCACACACCTTTGAATGCTGTAGTGACCAAATCGTTTTCGGATACCATCCATCATTTTTTCCAGTGCTTCAACCTTTGTGTTGTCTTCCTCAAATAACTCAAGCTGCACATGCTGATCCGCAGTCACCAGATTTGCACCGCGCACACCAATGCTACGGATCGGTTTGTCCCAGGAATAATGGGAAACAAATAATTCCATTGCCTTGCTGACAATTTCGCTCGATAAAGAACTAGGATTTCGCAGTGCTCCTTGACGTTCAAACGAAAATAGTTCTGTATTACGAACATAGATAGCAACTGTTTTGCATTTCACCCCATGTTGGCGCAATCGTGCTGCTACACTTTCCGCCAATACATAGAAAATGAGTTTAACATCCTCATTATTGATTAGATCTCGTGGCGCTGTGGTACTGTTACCAATACTTATAATAATACTTTCTTCGCCTGAACGTCGCACGGGCGCAACATCCAAGCCATTGGCGAAATGCCATAGAGTTTCGCCCCATACCCCAAGCAGCAACCGCAAACTAGGAATATCTCGTTTCGCCAGATCACCAATCGTAAATATAGCTCGATTACGCAATTTTTGCTGCGTAGACCGACCAACGTAAAGCAGTTCACCAACAGGAAGAGGCCATACAAGCTGTTGAAAATTATCTCTAGTAATGATCGTTGTTGCATCTGGTTTCTTCATATCACTACCCAGCTTGGCAAAAATCTTATTGAAGGATACTCCGACTGAACCGGTGATCCCCAATTCATCCCGTAATCGTTGACGGATAGTATCGGCAATTTCCCTGCCATCACCGAATAAGTGCACTGAACCAGTAACGTCTAACCACGCCTCATCAATCCCAAACGGTTCAATTTGATCGGTATATTCTTCATAGATCGCCCGCGCTAACTTCGAAAAACGCAGATATTTGCGAAAGTCAGGCGGCAAACAAAGTAACTCCGGACATTTTTGTTTGGCTTGCCAGATTGCTTCCCCCGTTTTCACACCCGTCGCTTTAGCCAGATTGTTTTTTGCCAGAATAATTCCATGCCTAGCTTCAACATCACCAGTGACAGCAACCGGTTTTTCTCTCAATTCCGGACGATAAAGACATTCCACCGAGGCATAGAAGTTATTGATATCAGCGTGTAGAATAGTCCGTTGCATAACTCTCACCGCCAATAAAACATGTGTTCGATTTTTATTATACAATGTATAGTCATTAAAAACAAGAGTTCGATTTTGCTATCTGGTTACCACTATGGTAATCAGGCTGAACATCCCAAAGCCAGCAATGGTAATCCCTGAAAATCGATTAACCCAATGTAGACGTTTTTTATCAAACTTGTTACGCAAAACACTTACCATTCCGCTTAAAATGAACCACCAGAGCGCAGAACCAAGAAAAACGCCAATAACTAAAAAAAATGACGCCATATAGCCTCCTGTTTTATCGCCGCTACCCAATCCTGCAAAAACAGCAGCAAAAGAAAGTATCGTCATTGGATTAGTAAGAGTTAAAAAAACAGTGGATACATAAGCCCCGATAAGCCCTCCAGTGCTTATCGGGGCATTTGCAGATATTTCAGCAGGTATGGACCGAAATGTAGTATAACCCAAATAAAGGAGAAATATTCCGCCAATAAGACGCAGGTAAATTTGGTGATCTAATAAAAAAACCGCTACAACCGATATGCCGAGTGCAGCAATAAATCCATAGATTGCATCGGCTGTAGCAGCACCTAAACCAGATATAAAACCAATTCCCATTCCATTGGCTAGTGTGCGTCGAATACAGAGGACTCCTATGGGGCCTACAGGAGCGGCAATTGATAGGCCCAAAATAATCCCTTTCAGTAAAAATAACACGTTTTTACTCCTTTACTAAACTTAGTGGTAGTATGGGAGTTTCTTTTATAGTCGAAAGAATAACCATCGTTCTTGTTTTTATTCCCGACAACGATTTGATCTCTTTGCTGATCAATCTTTCTAAATCTCGAGTTCCAGCACAACGCACCTTAAGAATATAATCTACATCTCCGGCTACATGATGACACTCTTGTATTTCAGGCAACTCATCTACTTTTCGTAATAAATTTGCCCTTTGATCAGGGTCTTCTATGATTATGGAGATTAATGCCGCTAAGCCACAGCCAATCGCATCGGGATCAACCAAAGCAGAATATCCCTTGATTACCCCTGCAACCTCCAATTTATGAACTCTATCAGCTGCAGCTGGAGCAGATAGACCTAATAAGGCCCCTAATTCTGCCCATGTTGTACGTGCTTGTTTCATAAGTTGTTTAATTGCTTTTAAATCAACATTATCCAATCTAATAACCTTCTTTTCGTATGTTTTTAATTTATTATACTTTTTAATAATAAGCAAGTAAAGAAATGTCTATAAAATCATTTGCTTTATATAAATAAAAAGACACCCTTTTCGAGTGCCAATTATTAGAGACCGTATAAATTAAAACATAATTTCTTGGAGGCATACTTTTTGAAAGTATGCCTCCAACATTGTTTCTCCATGGTCTTGAACCAAAGGCTAAAACCTTTGGCTGCAAAACTCTTCAGTATCACCAGCACATGGTGTCGCCACCATCTGTGGCGACACTTTGATTTTTGCAGCCACACCTTCTATCCCTTGTTCAAGACTATCATTTTATCAATAATTTATATAATTAAGTTTTCCTTTTAACAGAGAAAAACGGATGCAAGACAGCAAACATACTTGATTATTAGAATGGGTAGTGCAGTTCTGTTATCACAAAACAAGTACCTAGTCGCGCGAATTACCATATATAGACAAATGATGGTTGTATGTGAATTATAAATAAATTTATTGGAAATAATACTTTCTTTAGGCAGGTGTTTCCTTATTCTTTGTTTAAATTTGTAAAAAAGATATTGTATATGATTTAATACATTTACTCTTTATGTTTTAAGATTGTCTTTGGACCCAGAAGTTGAGGGGATAAATTATGCCTATACAATTAGTTACAGATGATCATGAGGCAAAGCTACAAGATATCCTTCAAAACGTAGAGACAAATTTTCGGATAATTAGTTCTTGGAGATATTATGGATTTGATACCGTCGGATAAAGATGCTGATAAATAGCGAGGTGTGAACATGTGAGTAGTAATAACGGAAAGGTTATCAGTAAAGCCTGCCCGCATACAGTAAAAAAGTTTGATTTGATAGAAGAATATATAAAATCATGGGCACAAAAGCTGATGTTAACTGACGCATGTAACGGGTTGATCTTCATTGATTGCATGTGCAATAGCGGTATCTATACGGACGTTGAAGGCAAGTTTGTTAAGGGAACACCTATGCGCGTAGCAGAGGTGTTATTGGATGTTGCACGAACATATACCCAAAAACAAGTTTTCCTTTATCTCAATGATAACTCTGAAGATAAGATTGAAGAACTCAAAAAACATCTTCCTGCTGAAGAAAGAAATTTTAGAATTGTTACCTCAGTTGGCGATGGTAATGAACTTCTCAAAACAATTGGGTCACAACTGAAACAAGCCAAGCACTTGCACTTCTTTTTGTTTTACGACCCGTATGATGCTTCAATCGACTGGGATGCTATTTTACCTTTTTTTAGAAATTGGGGCGAAGTGCTTATCAATCATATGATTTCCGATTCCATTCGCGCTATAAGTCAGGTGAAAAATGATAGCGCAAAGAAGAAATACGAAGGGACATATCTTGTTGACGATGTTAAAAAGTTGATTCCTTTTGGCAGCAACAGGACGGCTTATGAACAACGTTTGAGGGAAGTAATTGAATTTTTGCAAGGTTCTTCTGACCGAAAATATTATATTGCTACATTTCCCTTTTTTAACACCAAGAATTCTCTTGTTTATGACCTTGTTCATTGCACTAGTCACGAAGCAGGTTTTAAACTTTTCAAAAAAACTGCCTGGAAAACATTTGGAGATCAATCTTCTTTGAAAAATCGGCATGGAGAAGAAAGACAGTTGGTGATGGATTTTATGGAAGAAAATTTATGCAGAAACGTTATAGATGAATATTGCTATAATATTAATAATGTTGCATCCTATGTACAAGATAATTTCCGAGGGAAAAAAGATGTTTCATTTGATGATGTATGGTCACTTCTCGATGAACATCCGGTATTCCCTTCTGACGGATATAAATCACAAATTAAATCAGTACTAAAGAAGGATCATGATGCACAGATATCGAGACAGACCATTTCTTTTTCAGATAGAAGGGAGTAAATATGCCCAAAATAGAAAATTTTATACAGCGCAAGACTATGCTCTATAAAACCGGAGTAGAGTATGGCGACTATACAATAAATTATGTACTTGGATGCTCTCATGGGTGCAAATTTCCTTGCTACGCATATACAATGAAAAAACGATTCGGGCAGGTGAAATCCTACGAAGATTGGTGCAGACCATGGCTCGTATCGAATACGCTTGAATTATTGGATAAAGAGATACCAAAATTAAAAGATAAAATTGAGTCTGTACAGCTGTGCTTTGCAACAGACCCATTTATGTACGGATATGATGAGGTCGGGCAGATGAGTATCGCTTCAATTCGTAAACTCAATGCAGCAGGAATCAAATGTACCATATTAACTAAGGGGATATTGCCGATAAAGCTTGCACAGCTTTCTGATACAAATGAATATGGCATTACACTTATATCTTTGGATGAAAGATATCGAGAAAAAATGGAGCCTGGTGCTGCACCATATCAAGAGCGTTTAACCGCTTTGAAAGCCCTTCATGATGCAGGCTGCAAAACGTGGATAAGCATGGAACCTTATCCTACGCCCAACCTAATCAATCAGGATTTACAAATATTGTTGCAAACGGTTAGATTTGTCGACAAGATTATTTTTGGTCGTACAAATTACAGCAAGGAAGCCAGTAGTTTTAAAGGACATAAGCATTTTTATAATGAACGAGCCGCCGAAGTGATAGCTTTCTGCGAAGAACATGGTATTCAATACCACATAAAAGAAAAGACAATAACTGAAGGATACGGTGATGGTGATGGCGTTATTGCAAGATTTAATTCAACAGATAGATGATCCGGCGCTTCGTGAAAGAATATTGCAGGAAACAAATAAATTAGTAAAACAGAAAAAATTTGGACTGGTTTTCGAAGAGCATATGCCGGAATGTACACCACTTTATGATGTACCGATTCGTGTTGGAGCAAAGGTTGCTTTGAAAACCGGCTATGTTAGAGATATTTACACAATTCTGAAGATTGACGGAGAGGAAGTCCTGTGTGACCGCAGGGAAACTCATCAGGAAATAACCTTCCGGATGGATGAGCTTGTAGTAATAGCAGCGTTTGGTGAGCCTATTTATCCTACCCTTCAACCGTTGGATTATGTGGAAAATGCGCCAGCGAGTGACCTTTGGCATACCTTGATTGAGGCTGACAATTATCATGCGCTGCAGTTGCTGGAATACCTTTATGCGGGTAAAGTGGACTGTATTTATATTGATCCGCCCTATAATACCGGCGCTAAGGATTGGAAGTACAACAACGATTATGTCGATAGCTCTGATATGTATCGCCATAGCAAATGGCTTTCCATGATGGAAAAGCGATTAAATCTGGCAAAAAAACTGTTGAATCCTGCGGACGCTGTTCTGATTGTCACCATCGATGAGAAAGAACATCTGCATTTAGGGTGCTTGTTGGAGGAAATATTTCCAGCGGCAAGGATGCAAATGATTTCATCTGTAATTAATCCCAAAGGGAACAGGCGGGATAACGAGTTTTCACGCTGTGAGGAATACATATTTTTTGTTTATATTGGAAATGCTGCAATTATTTCAAACGGTACTGATATGCTCCGTGACACAGAAAAAAAGGAAACAGGAGATGAAAAAGATAAATCAGTACGATTGAGAGCTTTACTCAGACAAGCGAGCAATCATGGAAAGCGAACAGATAGGCCAAACCTATTTTATCCACTTCTTTTTGAAATAAATACAGGAAAATTTGTTGGTCATGGACCGGTTCTTGCTCTTACGGAAGATCGAAACAGCTACACACCTCCTGATGGCGTTGTGGCAATGTGGCCTATTGGTGCAAATGGCACAGAACTGACATGGAATTTGCAGCCTACAACATTGATGGATAAGCACCGACAGCATTTTTTAAGTTTCGGGCGTTGGGACGGCAAAAAAAGAACCGGATATTATTTGTCTGAGGGGCAAGAGGAAAACTTCAAAAAAGGAATGTATAACATTGTAGGTCAGGATCAAGACGGCGCATATATTATTGAGTTAAAATCCGCTGAAGATAGAGATGTTCGTCCTATGACCATTTGGCACCAAAAATCACACTCTGCAAGTGAATATGGGACTACACTCCTAAACAATATCTTCCATGATCGACGATTTTCTTTCCCCAAATCCATATATGCTGTTAAAGATACACTGCGTTTTTTCGTCGCCAACAAGCCTAACGCTCTCATCGTAGACTTCTTCGCAGGCTCCGGCACTACTCTCCATGCGGTCAACCTGCTTAACACTGAGGATGGCGGCAAACGTCGGTGTATTATGGTGACCAACAACGAGGTTTCCGCAGATGAAGCCAAGGCTCTGATGGATCTGGGCTACCAGCCAGGCGATGAGGAATGGGAGAAGCTCGGTATTGCCCACTATGTCACATGGCCTCGGACGGTCTGCTCCATTGAAGGGCGTGATGTGAACAGTAAACAGCTAAAAGGAAACTATCTCGGTATTGAGTTGTCAATGGCTGATGGATTCAAAGCAAATGTAGCTTTCTTTAAGTTGAGTTTCCTTGATAAAACATCGGTTGCGCTTGGCAGGCAGTTTAAAGAACTACTCTCAGTATTTTGGATGAAGGGTGGCGCTGTAGGTAAGTGCCCTGCAGTGAATTTCAATGAGTTGCCGAACCTGTTGATCCTGCCGGAAAATAAGATGGCAGTCTTGATAGACGAGATTTATTATTCGGAATTTGATGCCCAGATTGAAAAGTGCTCAGAAATTCAAACAGTTTTTATCGTAACAGATTCCGAAAGTGCCTATCGTGAGATGATTCGCACTTATGAAGGTAGGAACTGCTATCAGCTTTACAGAGATTACTTAGATAATTTTCGGATCAATACAGGGAGGTAACCCTAATGAAAGTAGAATTATTTCCATTTCAGAAAAAGGCGCTCGCTGATATTCGTATGAAGGTAGCAGAGGCTATGGGCAGCTATCACAGAACGCACGCTCCGCAGGTGGTTTCCTTCACTGCGCCTACTGGATCAGGTAAAACAATTATTATGGCTTCTCTGATCGAAAACATATTTTTCGGCGATGAATTTGTCTGGCTTTCTGATTCGCCTCAATTGAATGAGCAATCAAAGCTAAAAATTGACTCCAAGGCAGATAAAATTCGTCTTGGTCAATGTGTAACCGTTAGTGAAGATTCATTTGATAAGGAAGTTTTTGAGGATGGGCACATTTATTTTCTGAACACGCAGAAGCTCTCAAAGACATCAAACCTCACGAAAAATGGTGACGGGCGTGCCTACACAATTTGGCAGACAATCGCCAATACTGTTCGAGAGAAAAGTGACCGTCTTTATTTCATTATTGATGAGGCTCATCGTGGCATGCAGGGGCGTGAAGCTGGTAAAGCAACCACCGTCATGCAGAAATTCCTCAAAGGTAGTGATAAGGATAAAATTCCGTCTATGCCAGTGGTTATTGGCATGTCTGCTACTACGCAACGCTTTAATACGCTTGTAGAAGGGACCTCATCAACTATTCATAAATCTGTGGTTTCAGCGGACGAAGTGCGTGTATCCGGTTTGCTGAAGGATAGAATTGGGATTACTTATCCAGAGGAAGGCTCTATCAATAAAGATATGGCGATACTGCAAGCTGCCGCAGATGATTGGAAAGAAAAATGGGAGCATTGGTATCAGTATTGCCGTGAGCAACACTATGCCTATATCAATCCCATTCTCGTGGTGCAGGTTTTGAATGGCAGTGGAAGCAAAATCTCAGACACTGATTTAGATGATTGTTTGAGCAAAATCGAAGATCGCATCGGTCTCAGATTCGAAACCGGACAGGTCGTTCATACTTTTGGTCAGACTAACTCGTTTATTCAAGTAAACGGTCTTGAAGTGCGATATGAAGAGCCGTCCCGAATTTCCGATGATAGGAACATTCGAGTGGTTTTCTTTAAAGAAAATTTGTCTACAGGCTGGGACTGTCCACGTGCAGAAACCATGATGTCTTTTAAGCACGCAAATGATGCTACATACATTGCGCAGCTTCTTGGACGTATGGTTAGGACACCTATGCAGATGCGTATTCAAGTTGATGACGTCTTAAACGATGTGCATCTCTATTTGCCGTACTTTAATGAGGAAACAGTAAAGGATGTTGTTGATGCCTTACAAAGTGCTGAGGGCGGAGATGTTCAAACTGATATTTATGGCGAATTACTTACTGGTAAAAAATTTGAAACTTTGACGGTTAAGCCGAGGAAGAAAAAAGACGAGCAGCAAATACAGAGACAGATGACATTTGATATGTTTGGTAACCAGACATGCGATACAGAGGCTCCAGACAGTCATAATCAACAGACTTCCGGTGAAACAACTCCGGGAGTGGAAGAAAGCTGTACAAACGAAAATCATAGTTCTGTTATCGAATTACCAAAGAACGACATTTCGCAGCAAGAATTAACTAATACTATACAACAGTTAACTTCGGATCAAGAAAGTGCTACGGGCGGAGCTGCTATACAGACAGAAATGCCGACTATTCCTTTGTCCACCAATGAGAATGAAAAAGAAGATGGTTCCGAAGATTTGTTTGATCGTGAAACAGTAATGAGATTTATTAACGATGCAGGTTTGCTTTCTTATGATGTTAGAGCAGTGCGTATTAGCAATTATCTGAGTTCGCTTTTCAAAATGGCACATTTGCTTACGATGTCTGGATTGCGGCGAGAGTCGATTCGTGAGGTGCAATCTGAGATTGTGCAGATGATACGAGATTATGTTGAAAATTTGAAATCACAAGATAAATATGATGATCTTGTTTTGCAGGTGAAGCAGTTTAAGCTGGCTACACAAATTTTTGATGCCTTTGGGGAAACCATTGATAATTATTATGTGCATGACTTATTCACGACGACAGATACGGATATTGATAGGCAATTTCGTGTGGCCGAGACAAAACTTGGTAACGAGGGTGTTGGAATAGCCTATGGCAATAAATATATGGAGTTGAATAATCCAAATGCCTTTAAAGTTGATGTCATTTTATTTGTAGCGGATGAAGAGTGCATGAATAAATTGCATAGCTATGCGAAGGTGCGCTTTCATGGACTTAATGATGATTATCGTAGATATATCGCCACAATAGATTCTGAAAAAGTGCGTATGCAATATGATAGGATTGTATCGGATGGAGATGCTGTAAGTAAGCATAATTTTCGCTTGCCAGAAACCATTCAGGTTCCGCATGAAAGTGGTGGAAAGGAGTACAGAAACCATCTTTTTGTTAATGGCACTACTGGGGTGGCAACTCTGAAATTAAATACCTGGGAAGCTGGCGTAATCAAGGAGGAAGAAGAGCAGGAAGATTTTGTTTGTTGGATTCGCAATCCGTCAAGAGGTTCTTGGGCATTTTGTATTCCATATGAAATAGATAATGAGACAAAACCGACCTTCCCCGATTTTATTATTGTCAGACAAGATAGAATATCTGGATATGTTATCGATATTCTTGAACCTCATAATCCCGAGTTTAAAGATAATATTGGGAAGGCAAAGGGGTTTGCTACATATGCCAGACAAAACCCAGGTATAGGCAGAATTCAACTCATTCGTATTGGGAAAGATGCCGCTGGGAAAAATCGATTCAAAAGACTGGATATGTCTAAGAACTCTATCAGAGATAAGGTATCTCAAATTATAAGTAATGATGAATTAGACCATCTTTTTGATATAGATGGATTCTTCATGTAAAAGAAGGCGAAGTTTTATTGAGAGCCATCAGGCAAGCGGTTGAATAGATATTTTTGGCGCCAGCTTTATTCTAGCGGTTCATATACAACGATTACATGATGCGTAAAATGATCAAGCGTTTTTTTAGTTGGATAAAATCCGTTACCTATTATTATTTGTACGATTGGCATTAAGGGCGTTTGTCTGGCTGTTGCCACATTGTGCCGAAATAAGCACAAAGAACCAGATCTGTTGGAAAAGTAATATGAATTATTTATCTTCATTTTCCTACAATCTGGCCATAATGCTACCCCAAAATACTGAATAAAATTTTTATACTAAATTAGCAAACGGCAATTTACCATATTCAGCAATAAATTGATTGAGAAGTTGTCTTTCCAAAATGATTGGTTCTTCGCCATCGTCACAAATTTTCCAAGCAATAGAAAGTTTTAATACATTGGACAATTGCCAAATATATCTTCCTCCCGAATGAGGTCTATTTTTGCCTGAACCGAACAACATATAAGCTTTAATTCTGTCATTTAACGTAGTTTTTTGATCACTAGCGCCAGCTTTTCCAATGTAAAGAATATTTGCAGTATCAACCCATTTATCCAATAATGTAGGGACAGCTACATTCGGGTTGGTTCCTTTATAATAACCACCAGAACCGGTTGCAGTATATTTGGGTATAAATCCTTCGGGACTAATAATTGAATAAACGCCTTTGCTTTTTGGTATGATTCTCCATTTGCGAGAACTTATGATATCTCCCAGTGTTACATAACCTTCAAATCCTTCAAGTAACATCATCATCACCTGCCATATTGTATTATTTAAGGCTTTATATCTGATTTCCTTTATCCATTATAATTTATTTGCATAACTTAAAATTGATTTAGGGCTGTTTTAATACCTTTTTTGGATTTTGCAATTTTCTCCGCTGGTAGACTTAGCGAGTAATACATTGCGGCAAAATTGGATTGAGTCCATCTAGTTTCGTTGTGTATTCTCCCGTTCTATTGAGTAAATGGTCCGCAAATCGGTCCGCAAACTTAAAAAACACTAAAAATGCCTTCCGACAAATCGTCGGAAGGCTTGAATTTACTGGAGCGGGCAAAGGGATTCGAACCCTCGACCCACGGCTTGGAAATTAGGGGGAATATGTATTCCCTTTCTATCCAGTTTTATCTTGTTTTACTGTGTAATCGTTTACAAAAAACAAAAAGCTTCTGTGATAAAAACCCCAGAAGCCTTGGTTACCTTATGGCGAGAAAGTGTGTAGTTCTCTTGGTTGAATTGTGTGCAGTTTGTTTTACTATTTACAGTACGCATATGTGCTGCTGAAACCCAAATATCTTCTGATCCAAATCTATTGGACTATTAATGATAAGTTATATTTTTCTTTTACTCTCCGATAAAAAGTTGATCGTTTCATATTCAATATCTGCATAGCTTCAATAGCTGTTAGTTCTTTTTTGATCCAACGATCATATGTCGGATCAAAATGGTCGTGATCAATACGTTTTCGACCTTTATATTTCCCCTGGCTTTTAGCAATTGCAATTCCTTCTTTTTGCCTCTGCAGAATATATTCCCGTTCTAACTCTGCTACTGCTCCGAAAACAGTCAACATAAATTTCCCTGTTGGGGTCGTCGTATCGATGTTTTCTTTCTTAGAAACAAAGTCCACTCCTTTTTCTTTCAGCATATCGATTAAATTTAATAGGTCTTTTGTATTACGGGCAAATCGACTGATCGATTCAACGACAACAGTATCGCCTTTTCTAGCATAAGCAATCATTCTTTGCAATTCCGGTCGTTTTGTATCTTTCCCACTTAATCGATCAATATAAATTTCTTCTACTCCTAATTCATGCATAATCACTTCCTGTCGAATAGTTTTTTGATCCATTGAACTGACTCGAATATATCCAATCTTCAATCTTCATTCCTCCCCGCTAAAATAAAAAAGTGTTCCAGTAAGTCTGAAATAATAATGGGATATCCCAAAAATTATTTTTCGGCTTGTATGGAACACTTTTTTTATATGCCAATAAAGTATAGCCTACTGAGACGCTGTATCAGTGTAATAATATATAATTACTTTAAAGAGCCATTACATTAACTTAATGGCTGTGAAGAAAACTTGATCTTCCACAGTCGTATTTAACTAGTATTTATATAACATACAAATAATAAATATATAATAATATACTATATCTTCTTACTGTACTATACATTGATGCTCTATATGATGGTAATAGGAAATGAATGTAGGGACAATTACTATACCAAGATAGAAACTGTAAAACAGTGATGCATAAAATTTTACAAACAAACTAACAATATTGTAATCCGAAAAAGGATTACAATTTTTTTATTTTTAAGGAGTGCTTACTTATGTCAAAAAAAGATGTGAACCTTAACGTACGTATGGATGATCAAACAATGGTCGATTTAAAGAAGATCCAAGACAAGAGCCACAAAAATCAAAGCGAAATTGTTCGAGAGTTGATCCGAAAAGGGAAAGTAGAATATGTAGAAAATGGAAAAGAAATGGTGCAAAAAATAGGTAAAATTCATGCAGATATTAATGCTTATACACATAAAACGGAGCGACGGTTTTTAGAATTGGAAAAATTAATCCAAGAAAATAAGAAAAGCATTGAATTACTAAAAGAAAACAGAACTGGGGAAAACAAAGATGAGGTTTTTGATCTTTTACGGTTGGGAACTAAACGGGAGATGATTGTTTTGAACGGCATAATGGATTCTTATAATCTTAAAAAAAATGCTATGGAAAGAGGATTGGATGCTTGTGTCGATTTTTCAAGTGATAAAAAAAGAGTCTGATGGCATAGAAATATTAAATGAAAAAATTATCTATGTAATAAATGCTCTTGCTACGAATTGCAATTTGATTGGCGGTGAATATATTAGTCCACTAACAGCTTATGATCAGATGCTGCGGGCAAAGGTGGTCTTTAATGAAACGAAGGAGAGGGGACTTAGTACATTAGACGGAAAGGCGTTTTTCCATTATGTGTTTAGCCCTGATCCCAATGATGATGTTTCTGTATTTGAGCTGGCAAAGTTGGCTGAAGAAATTTGCCATTTTTTAGCAAACTATAGTGGGATTTTTCAGGTGGTGTATGCAGTTCATATTAGAGATGTGAGTACTGGGGATTTTCTTGAAGCTCCGCACATTCATTTTATTGCCAATAATATAGACTTTAATAATGGCAGACGCTTCAATTCATCAAAAGATATTTTAGCTGATATGAAAAGTAATATCGATTTGATTACAAAAAAATATAACATTTCCGCTATTAGGAGACATGATTGGAGCCAATGAATACCAGGCGGAAAAAATAGGGCGATTACTATATTAGTGTGGTGCGGAATTTTTGCCAGCGGAAAATTTTCCGCTGGCTACAGTGCTGACTTTACTGGGGTTTTTACAGGTTTATAATCTATGTTTGTTACCGCTTGTGGAGTTGAAAAAAACGGATTTTCTGCACACATAGCGGTTTTTTTCCATGCTGTCAACATAGTTGGCAGTTGTAGTTGAGTGATCTATTGGTTGCAGTGAGAGTGCGTTTATTAAAATTGGCGCTGGTTTGTAGAAAAATAAAAACAATATAACTTAATAGTAAAGATAGTCCTGGAGAATAAGAAGTAATGAATATGAAAAATAATTATATATTATATTTATGCGTCAGGGCTATTAATAATTATAAGGAGAGGCGATTTACTTATGAATGAAAGAATGTTGTCAGAGAAAGAATTGGCAGAAATTTTAGGACTTTCACCTTGGACGGTTAGGACAATGCGCTTACGAGAAGGACTACCTTTTCTGCGTGGTGGGAGTCGGATATTTTATCGCTTGGAAAAAGTTAAATCATGGATGGAAAACCAAGAAGATAAAAATTCAAAAGAACATACAGTTTCAAGAGTAAAGGTTCCTAAATATTCTTGGTAAGAACAAAGCGCGATTGTGCAATTTACAATCGCGCTATTTTTATAACTAAAAATTGGAGGGGTTATCAATGCCATCAAAAATCAGAATGCGTGGAAACAATACTTATGAATTAGCTGTTACAAATGGTTATGATTATTACGGTAAGCAGATTGTCTACCGAAAAACAGTAAAAGCTGCCAATGAGCGTGAAGCGAAGCGGCTGTATTATGAATTTGAGAGTTCCGTAATAAGAGGCGAACTTACACAGTCTGTAAAGATTAAGATTGGCGATTTTGCATTGCAATGGTACAAAGAATATTGTGAACCAAGGCTGGCTGCATCTACCTTGCAAAATTACAAGAGATGTCTGCAGCAGAATATTATTCCAGCTATCGGACATATTGATATTCGCGAGTTGCAACCATTTCATATAGTGCCGTTTATCAATAGCCTTGTGCAGAAAGATTCAAGACATGACGGAAAATCAGAAGCTGTTAATGGTCAGGCGGCTATGTATTGTTATCGGGTATTATCGTCAATGCTGGCAACTGCGGTAAAATGGGGACTGATCCCGTTTAACCCATGTGAAAGGGTTGATCCGCCCAAAATAAAAAAGCATATAATTAACTCCTATAATGGGCAGGAAACACAGGCTATGCTGGATGTAGTAAATCAACAGTCGATCCGGGAAAGAATGATAATCACACTTGCTTTGGCGACTGGTATGCGTCTTGGAGAACTCCTGGCACTTCAGTGGTCAGATATTGATTTTTCGATGGGCACATTGCAGGTGGTTAGAAGTTGTCAGGCCGTACCTTATCAGGGGTTATCAACGAAAGAACCAAAAAATGAAAGTTCAATTAGGTGCATCACATTACCTGCAACTGTAATGAATATGTTTGGCTTGTATAAGCAGTGGCAAGATAGTGAAAAAATCCGTCTTGGAGATGAATGGATCGAACAAGGGTGGGTGTTTACAACTGAAAAGGGTGGACTCATACATCCATCGACTTTGTCGCATTGGTTTAAGCGGTTTCTCGCAACCAATAACCTTCCACATATGCCGTTTCATGGGATAAGGCATACGTCAGCGTCTTTGCTTTTAGCAGCTGGAGCCCCGATAAAGAATGTAAGCACTCGATTGGGACATGCGGATATAAGGACTACAGGCAATATTTATGCGCAGTCGCTCCAAAGTGCTGATAAAGAGATTGCCTCAAAAATGGATGATATAATTGATGGAAAATCAAAACTACTTAATGAAAATAAAGAAATATAAGAAAATTTCGTAAAGCTACTGCGTATATTTTCGGCAAATCATGGGGAATTATTAATCAGAGTGTTGGGATGTGTTGTATCATAGCAATCTGGTAGATATGAGGGCTTGGCAATTACGCCAAGCCCTCATATCTTGTATTCTGTTAATTAATTGGATATTCTTTTTACAGTAGGAACTGTTATTTATATGGAGAATAGTAATAAATATACTTAACGAAATAGAGGTATAAAGATGAAACCAATTCCATATGTTGATAGACCAAGCGCCGACAAAGACTCTCCTTGTAATTATTTACCACACACTTATTATCAAATTTCAGATAGTGAAAAAATTTCCGATGTCCTTGGTGATGATTGGCTATATAAGTGGACACCTAAAGTGCCTGTTTTCATCTCAGCACAAACAGGTTTCGGTAAAAATACGTTCATTCGGGAAGTATTAATTCCCAATTTTTTGAAATCAAGAAACACTATTCCCGAAAGGAAAATATTAATACTTAGCAATAGGACGGCTTTAAACCGCCAAACAAAATTGTTAATTGCTGAAACTATTGATTATTATACAGGCCGATCTGATATAAAGTATGTGGCTAAATTAAGAGAATACACAGATATTGGCCTTGACAAATTTGAAGACTTTGGAAATATAATCGTTTGTTCATACCAAAGTCTTTTGGGCAATAAAATATTAGAAAATACCTATGACTTTGTTATTATAGATGAATGTCATTTCTTTATCTCTGATGCTGAATTCAATGAGAAGACAGAAAAAATCCTTGATACTATTATTGATAAATTCAGAAATTCTATCCGTATTTACATGTCAGCGACCCCTGACGAAATCATTACGCAAATTATAAAAAAAGAAGTTTCATGTGGAAAAGTAAATGATTATGTATCAAGATACGATGATTTTGGGAAGCCTATAGCTAGATTTAGCCCAAGATCTCTTCCGTTTTTTTTAAAAAGAAAATTATCTCTAGCCTTAGATAACTACTACGAAGCGTATGTATCCAATATTCAATACGGTAAATACGATTATAACTTTTTCGCTAATGGGTTTAAATTCACAATATACAAACCAGAAGACGATTATACATTATTAGAATCATATGCCGACATTAAAAGTTATGAGCTTCATAACGATAAATGCGCCTGGATTTACGATACATTAAGAAATTATGATTATCTCAATATAAAATATTTTTCAGTACCAGATCAAACAGAAAAAACCGATACATTAACGCCTGCTTCGCAGGTTCTCTTAGAAATCATTTTAGAAAGTTTAATTATTAACCCCAAGAGCAAATGGGTCGTTTTTGTTACCAATAAAGAAGATGGTAAGGAACTAGCCAAAGAGATCAATGCGAATGAAAAAATAGAAGCCATTTTTGTCTCTGCTGAATCAAAAATTTCTAATAAAGATGATGGCAAAGGTTACTCTCAAATTATAGAAACAGAATCTTTTGCTCAAAATGTATTAATTTCAACCGCAGTACTAGACAATGGCATTAATATTCAGGATGCTTCTGTTAAAAACATTGCAATTTTAAACTTTAACCGAGTTCAATTTTTACAAATGCTAGGAAGAGCTCGTGTTCAGAAAGACTCGATAGATGAGAAGAAATCCACTGAAAAATCCAATGGAAAAATAACATTATATTTAGCTATTTATAATTCAAACCAAATCCAAAATTTATTAAAAAAGCAACAACGAAAACTAATAGAACTGCTAGATTTCTCCTACTGCAGTCCTCGTCAAAAAAAACAAATTCATGAAAGTAAATTGAGATCGAAACATGCATTAACTAGCATTTTGGCTATTGATTCGGATGAGACTTTAACATATAATTCATTAGCTAAAGTGAAATTACGATACGATATTGCTTTTTTAAAAAATATCATATCAAAAATCAATCCTTCAATGGTTAATGTAGAATTAAGTTCTGATGAGCACGATACTGTGAGGACAATTTTAAAAGATATCTTACAAGACGACAAACAAGACTTGTTGCATCAAATTCTACGATTATTTCCAAGCAACATTTCAGAAGATCCAGATATACTAAAAACACTTGCGTATTTACGTGGTGCAAACGAAGCTGGATATATTCCTGCCATACTAGATACTATACCTCCTCTTGCAACAGATCGTTTCATTGATGAAAAATGTGATAATTTTACATCCGATGAATTACAGGAAGAAATCAATAAACTTATATATATTTCAAATGTAACCAGTGAAGAACCACAAAAAGACATTTCTGCCACAGAGTATTCATATTTGAAGAAATATCTTTTCTTTTCAAACAAAATAAATGCTATTAGAAATAAAATGAAAGAAGACCATTCTTTCAACGAATCCAAATTAGAAGAATTGATTGGGCAGCAACAGAAATATCGCCTATTATTCAATCATCATACTGTAAAATATGATATTAAGACTGAAGATGGTGCTGAGACTAGTAACAATACTCAAGAACTTAATATCATTAAAGAGCAATTATCTTGGCTTGAACGCCTAAACGATTTTGATGAGGCCAATTATTATCGCACTCAAGGCCAAAAAAATCTTGCAGCTGAAAAAGAAGAAAATATAAAGTTATTACACGAACTTCTTGAGAAGCATGCTATTTTAAGAAATGAATATACCGAGGTTCAGGAAGCGGGAGGTGAACTGAAGAATACTTTTCTTAGGGAAAAAGGTTTATGTGATGATACACAGAAAGAATTTCGAGCTTCGTTTACAACATATTATAAGAAAGCCTTTGGTAAACGCAAACAAGATAAAGGCGATGATTATGGAGCTAATAACATTCGAGAATGTTTATCTGAGCGAAATCTTCCTTATGAACTAGATCCCGCCTATGATACAAAGAAAAAAACTTACTGGCTAGTAATAAAGTCTGAATAAATCACTGTTAAAGATTTATATTTAAAAGATCTCACGGAAATATGATTATGAAATATTCGCGCCTTATTTGCGCCTTTCCCTATATAAACCAACGCAAATTTAAGCAAATTACAACAAATGGGAAATCGAGCAATGTCAATCATATCAAGGCATTATGGTTGATTAGGAAGATACATCTTCTTGCCCCTTGCCTTTCGTAATGAGAGGGTCGTAGGTTCGAATCCTATTATCGGCTCCAGTAAAATCAAGGGTTCTAGCTATTAGCTAGAACCCTTTTTTAATTATTTATGCTATTTTTATGCTACATGGCCTTATCTTTTCTGTCCAGTTTAGTGTAACCTATCCTCTTTTGAACACCTTAAAAAAATTGTCTAGTTTACTGTTGACAATCCAGTTTCTTTCTCTATCTAAAAAAAGCTGCCAGAACAATCCGGATAAATCCGGTGCGGCCTGGTCATATCAACATAATTCCCACCAATTGTGAAGAACGGCTGTTTCTGATATACTATAGTTTAATAAGATCAACAGCTTAACGGAAAAGCAGTACTAATTTTAAAATAGGTGAAATAGATGATCAAAGAGGTATTAATCATCAGACTCAGTTCAATTGGTGATGTGATGCACTGTACACCGGTTGCTAGAGCCCTCAAGACTGCCTGGCCGGAATGCAGAATAACCTGGCTAGTCGGCGAAGTTTGTGCGGATCTCATAAAATATAATCCCTATGTGGATGAGTATATTGTCGGGTCAAAAGAACGCTTTGAAAAACACCTTAAGAGATGTGAATTTAAGGAAGCGTGGGCGATGTGGCAAGACTTAATAGCTAGGTTGTCGGCAAAGCAGTTTTATGCAGTCCTTGATGTTCATGGGCTCTTTCTTACGGGGGTGATTGCCAAGAAGATGAAAGTTGAGCGGCGCATTGGCTTATATGATGCACGGGAACTTAACTCTCTCTTCATGACAGAAACAGGTCAATCGACGTGCCGACATATAACGGACCGGTATCTCAGTGTGCTTGGGCCGTTGGGGATTATCCCTAACAACAATGATATGACACTGGTTGTTCCGGATAGTGCGAAACGTTTTGCAGCAGACTTTCTTAAACAGGTGGACGTTATTCCCGGCGAGAAAGTGGTCGTACTGGTGCCAGGTACCACCTGGCCTTCTAAGAACTGGCCGTCAGAATTTTTCGCGATAACAGCCTCGCTTCTTGCCAGCGACTTTAAAATCATTCTCTGCGGCGGAAAATCAGAAATTGCTGTAGGACTGGAAATCGAAGCACAAGCCAAAGCGACTGTGATCAATGCAATCGGACAGACCAGCTTGCTCGAAATGGCGGCGCTGTTGGAACGGGCTTCTGTTATTGTTGCTGGTGACACAGGACCGCTCTACATAGCTGCCGCGCTCAACGTGCCAACGGTCGCTATATTTGGGCCAACCGATCCGGCAAACTATAAACCGCCAGGCGACCGGAGTGCCGCAGTATTTAACCAGCAAGGGTGTTCCTTTTGCCATAAACACAAGTGCCCAACTGGTAAAGCAGATTGCATGAAAAACGTGTCACCTCAGGAAGTAGTCAAAAAAGTATATCATCTTGAAAGCCGAGATCGTGACAAGTGACTGTCGCGTAAAGGAAGCGCAGGAACATAGACCGTGCAAAATCTCTTGCCATTTCACTACAAAAAGTATTTATCAGAAACAATTATTTGAAAAAATTGTTTCTGATAAATACTTTGTTTTAAAAAATAAATTATTGTCCATTTAAATCAGACAGCATAGTATAATGCCCCCAATATAGAGTCACATAAATATTGGGGGCATATCAATGAAAGAATCTATTGTAAAACGTTATAAGGGTAACCCCATATTAACCAAGGAAGATGCTCCTTACTCCGTCCACACTGTACATAATGCCGGAATGGCAAAATATCGCGGAAAATATTACATGTTATTTCGGTCTCACCTCGACACAGGGCGCTCTATTATTGGATTAGCAGAAAGCAACGATGGGTACTCTTTTACAGTCCATGACAAACCTTTTATTACTCCAGCAACAGAGGGGATTTTCAAAGAATATGAGGCTTTTGGTGTAGAAGATCCTCGTATTTCATATATTGAAGGTGAATACTACATCACTTATAGTGCTTATTCGAAAAATGGAGTGCGGATCGGTTTGGCTAGGTGATTGTCTTGGCGAATTTTTTAAGATGTTCAAATTGTTTTTGGGGGCATGTTTTCATGAAGAATACTGTTTTGAAAAACCAACATTCGCATTGGGAAAAAACTTTTGCTGATTATAATGATATGTTTGGGGAAGAGCCTAGTGAACCTGCTAGAAACGCAGTAGATTTTTTCAAGAAAAATGGTGTTAATAAAATCCTTGAGTTAGGTGGAGGACAAGGAAGAGATACGATTTATTTTGCCCGCAATGGTTTTCATATTAGTGTATTAGATTACACAGATGCTGGTATTGAAGCAATAAAAAGAAAAGCGGAGTTTCTGGGGCTATCGCATTTAATTACTGCAATTAGACATGATGTAAGAAGCCCTCTTCCTTTTGAAAATGGAATTTTCGATGCGGGTTTTTCACATATGCTATACTGCATGGCATTTACTACACAAGAATTGCAATTTCTATCAAGCGAAATAAGAAGAGTATTAAAGCTTAATGGGGTTAACATATATACAGTTAGAAATACCAACGACAAACATTATGGAACAGGAATTCTAAGAGGCGAAGACATGTACGAGGTCAATGGATTTATTGTTCATTTCTTTAACCGTGAAAAAATTACGTTGTTAGCGAATGGATATGCAATTGATGAAATTGGTGAATTTGAAGAAGGAGATTTGCCACGGAAACTTTTTCAAGTAATATCCAGGAGGACATGAGACTAATCCTATTATCGGCTACAGTATAATCAAGGGTCTGCAGAGGTGCAGGCTCTTTTTTATATTGCCTGGTGACAGTGTTGGTAACAATAACAGAATATATCTTTAAAATTGTAGTTAATTTGTATAGTTGTTATAACTCGAGAAGGGAATAATTTACTTATGAAGAATATTGTGACGTATAAGTAAATATTGGCAAACCATTCGAAAGATTGGGACGCAAAGCCATGGGTCTAAAAACATTTGTTGATGACTGCCAGGTTGCATATATATTGTATATGACTGGCAGTTTTTTATTATTTCATACGGCTTGAAGGGGGGGGAGAAAAGCTAGTGGGTAGGTCTGCCGCCTAAGCTTCCAAGCTAACAAATAATTTTTTAAACGAGTAATAAAGCACATAAATAACGAATGATGGAGGAATACGATGAGAAATACGGTAATCCATCTTATAGGAAAATTGCTCACTATTATTCTTGTTATGAGTTTAACGATAACGCCGGTTCTGTCTTATACGACAGGAGCTGATGGCTCTGACGATAATAATGATCCCACTAATACGGCAGTAGGTAACCAGGCTCTAGCCTTAGGAACGTACACAACCAACACGACCGGATTAAGTACTGCTGTCGGATATCGATCCCTTGCTTATGGCGTTGCAAGTACGGCCGTTGGTTATGATGCACGGGCCAGAGGTATGAGCAGCACGGCCACCGGCCAATCGGCAAGAGCATACGGCGACGGCAGCACGGCAACCGGCTGCGATGCCTTCGCTGATGGCGAACTTAGCAATGCCTATGGTTTTCAAGCCCGGGCCTATAATACCGGTAGTGTAGCTGTCGGAAGTAGCGCTGTTTCCGGTATTGAAGGCAGTACAACAGTAATTGACACTACTGCTATCGGTACCAGTTCTGTTGCCACAGGCATTTACAGCACGGCAACGGGTTATAGCTCCCAGGCCACAGGCGATTATAGTACAGCACTTGGTTCAAGTTCACAAGCAATCGGGAGTAATAGCGCTGCATATGGAGTAAACAGCGCAGCCTATAATGGCGGCAGCCTTGCGGTCGGAACCAACTCTGTATCAGGCGTTAACGGTAGTACAACAGTAATTGACACCACTGCTATCGGTGTCAGTTCTGCTGCTACTGGAAGCTATAGCACGGCAACGGGTGCCTATTCCAGAGCCTTCGGCGACAATAGTACGGCAAATGGCTTTGGCGCCGGCGCATTCGCCAATGATAGCAGTGCATATGGAACAAATAGTTTGGCCTATAATCAAGGGAGCGTTGCTGTAGGGGCAGGAGCTGCTTCAGGAATATATAACTACGCATCAGCAACTTACACCACTGCTATCGGTACAAATTCCAAAGCCGGTAGTTTATATAGTACGGCAACCGGCTATGACTCCCAAGCAAGTAGTTCATACAGCACAGCAACTGGTTATAACTCTCAAGCCACAAACGGAGGTAGTACCGCAATCGGCGCAATTTCCAAAGCCACAGGTTATGATAGCACGGCAACCGGTGTAAATTCCAAAGCCACAGGCGATGATAGCAGTGCATATGGAGCGAATAGTGTGGCCTATAATTCAGGGAGCCTTGCTGTTGGGCAAGGAGCTGTTTCGGGAGTTAGCGGTAGTGCGTTAGTAACTAACACCACTGCTATTGGCACAGGCTCTGCTGCTACAGGTATTAACAGTGTGGCATTAGGTGCAAATTCGGTAGCGGATCGGGCAAATACCGTATCTGTAGGATCAAGCGGCAATGAACGGCAAATCACCAATGTAGCGGCTGGAACGGCTGTGACCGATGCTGTAAATGTGGGGCAGTTAGACGCTGCTTTTGCAGGGGTTAACAGTAATATCGATTCATTAACTTCCAGCGTGCATCATCTGGACACTCGAGTAGGCCGGGTTGGCGCAATGGCATCGGCAATCAGTGGCTTAACTCCCTTGCCGTATGATCCGAAAGAACCGGCTCAAATTCTTGTTGGCGTAGGCAGTTACAGCGGCCAACAAGCTTTCGCTTTAGGGTATAATTACTATATTAACAATTCGAAAGCAATTAACTTCGGGATGGCTCTTAGCGGCAACGAAAAAATGTATCGCGTCGGCGCAGCGTGGAAAATCGGGCCTGGAAAACTAAAAAACAATGCGGTTGAATCGGATATCAGCTTGTTGCACACCGTTCAACAACAGCAAGACCAAATTAATCAACTAAGAGATCAAATTAACCAGTTAAAGCAATTAATAGAAAAGAACAACACAAAGTAAGGTTTGGAGAAAGGAAATGACAGTACATGAGAAAAATCGTAATGGTTTGGTTATTGGTAATGTTCTTGCTGCCCGCCATTTGTTTAGCCGCTGATAAGAATTCGGTCTCGGTCATCAACCATGTCATGGCCAATCAGATTGAATATCAGCAGGGACAAGGCTTCGTAGTAATCGGACCAACCAACATCAAGTTTGAAAACCATTCAGGAGCAAATCCATCCATTTCTAAATTCACCACACTCGATCAGCTTCTGTTTATGAGTGGAACTTACAGAGTTGACATTAACATAGTCGAAGATGCTACCGGCAAGGTAATCAGTACGGCTAATTATAATGGGATTACTTTCCAAAACAATAATTCGATCCGCAGTTTTGTAACGGACTGGAACCTATCTGCTGTAGCTGGTCTTTATACGTATCAAATTATGGCTAACGATGCTCTCGTCGCTTCTTTCAAAATCAATATTGAGAATGCACAATAAATGAATGAAAAAATGCCACTTCTCATTTGGAGTGGCATTTTTTCTTTTCCCAACTAAAAAAACCACCCGGCCATTAGGTGGTTTCAACTCGTAAAGATTATAGCTTCTCAAGCTTTGGTTTATGAAACTTGTCTGATGCATAAATATAAATGCGGCCTCAATCAATAAAAATGTCCCTATAGGTTTATATGGGTAACTTCCTGCTTGCAAACTTGGTATAACCGCTCCCACTCCCCATAAGATACCGTGCCGAAACTAGCATCGAATGCTGCCTGAATATTAACAGGAGAATCAACCACCTCAAAAACAGTTTTTTGTGGCGCTTCTCCGGCAAAACATACTGACATACTAAATAATAGGCAGATTACTAACAACAGTACTTTTTTCACTCCAGTTTATCCTCCTTGGTTTTTATTTCAAGCCTTAGGTAGTAAATTCTTGAATAAAAAGGAAAATGACGTTCCAATATTCATTGACCATTATATTGCGGGTTCCTTATTTTGTAAAGACTTGAAAATGAACCATTTTTTTGCGGGACGAGAAAATGTTTAAAAATACAAAGTAATATTGTAATTTTCTGATAAAATAGAATTAGATATTAGATATGGCAAGGGTAAAATCATGGTAAGGGGGTCCGATGTGATGTCGCAAGATATGATTATTGGCATCATCTTTTTGGTAATACTTATAATTGTTTGGGCTGGCTTCACTTTGCAGGGTAGAAGTAAGAATAAAAAAGAAGAATATGTTGTTGTTAAAGAAGAATATAAAACAAAAGAAGTCATCATTGATGGAGCCTTGGGTATTATTTGGGGCGATAACCGCAATAGTGTGAACGAAAAAATGAAAAGTAAATTCTATACACAAATCAACGATCAGACGCCACAACCCGCAACTGCTGAAATTACATATAGTGGAAGGTTTGCGGATGAACCCGCTGAAGTATTAGTCAGGTTTTTTAAAGACGCTGTATATGAGATAGAAATCATGATCAAACCAGCCGACCTGGTGGGGATGATTGCAGTGCCGGTAATGCAAGAAACGCTGAGACAAATGAAAAAAAAATACGGTCTTTTTAACGAAACTACGGACCTCTGGATGATGATGTACAAAACCAAAACACCGAATGACTTTTTGATCAGGACGTGGAGGGGTAAAACAAGCAATGGTGATCAAGCATCAATTATTTATCTGCCCATAGTACATGATACGGTGATATTTACAGCTACTGCGCTCTTGCTGATCTACAGCGATGACACAATGGGGAAAGTTGCCAATGAATATAGAATTCATACAAAATATGATGGTTTATAAATGCAGACGTACTTCCAGTGAGTTGCCGGTGTAGTCAGACAGTTCATGCAATGTGTTGCCATAATCAGGCAAATGGTGTAAAATAAAAAGAATGTTGAATGGTATTATTTGTTGTTCATGAATTTTGTTTTGAGGGGGATAAAGATGGCAAAGAGATTTACCCGAATCGCTTCTTTTGCAATTGTTCTCGTTTGTATTGCCGGGTTGCTTGCCGGTTGCGGGAGCAGTGCAAGCAAGGATATCAAAATTGGTATGGTTTATGAATTGACAGGAAATACGGCGTCTTATGGCACTTCTGCGGCGAACGGCGCTAAGCTGGCCTTCAAAGAAATCAATGCCGCCGGCGGTGTTTTGGGAAAACAGATCCAAATTGTTACTGCCGATAATAAAGGCGAACCTTCTGAGTCCGCCAATGCGATGACGAAGGTCATTACTCAGGATAAAGTCGTTGCTGTAACCGGCTTTACAGTCAGTTCCTGCGGGATTGCCGCTTCGGCCGTCGCTGAAGATAATAAAATACCCTTTGTTGCTGCTGCGACAGTGAATCCGGGTGTAACCGTTGATCAGCGGACCGGGAAAGTAAAAGAGTATACATTCCGGGCTTGTTTCATCGATTCGTTTCAGGGCGTTGTAGGCGCTAACTTTGCGTTAAATGGTCTTAAGGTCAAAAAAGCGGCGATCATGACGGATAGCGCCAGTGATTACAGCAAAGGGTTAACGAAAATATTCAAGGATGCCTTCACTGCGGGCGGCGGACAAATTGCAATTGAAGAAGCGTATCTCCAGAAAGATCAGGATTACAAATCGATCCTGACTAAGATCAAAGCACAAAATCCGGATCTGCTGTACATTCCTGGTTATTATGAGGATGTCGGGAAAATCATTAAGCAGGCGCGTGAACTGGGTATTACGGCGCCTATTTTAGGAGCTGACGCTTGGGATTCGCCTACTTTGGTTGAACTGGGCGGTCCGCAAGCTTTAAACAATACATATTTTACTAATTTTTATTCGGTAGAAGATAAAAATCCAACATCCAATGCGTTTGTTGAAGCGTATAAAAAAGAATACGGTCAAATACCGGATTCCATGGCTGCAATGGGTTATGATGCCGCCAAATTACTGGTGGATGCCATTAAACGGGCCAACAGCACTGAGGCGAATAAAATACGAGAAGCATTGGCCGCAACGCAGAATTTTGTCAGTGTAAGCGGCGAAATGAAGTTGAATGCTACGCATGATGCTGTACGCGGTGTAGTCATTATCGAGCTGAAAGACGGGAAACAGGTTTATAAACAAACGGTAAAGTAATTTAGATTTGGGAAGAAATCCGTTTGAAGTGAATATTGCGAAAATAATACAGGGTATTGCTCAACGCGAATTGCTGTGCTATACTCAAGGAAATCACATTTTCTAAAGCGATGGGGCTTATAAACGCAGCAGCGTTTGTAAGCCCCTGACTGTTTAAAAATTACATAGCACTGTAAACGATAAGGTTACGGTATAGCAATGGGGCTTACGAATGCAATAGCATTTGTGAGCCCCTGTGTTTTTTACAAGCCAAAGAAGATATTTGTTGATAAAGGAGGTGGTTGTATCGAACGAGGGCGAAAAGTTATCGCAAAAAGTCAACAAGAAAGGCTTCACGAGTATTCGCAGTACCCATGAAGCCGTGAGCAAGGTTTTAGTCCCCCAGTTGCGCCAGGGTTTATTCCTTGTACCCATTTTCATTATAAACAGGCGCCTTGTTTTTTACAAGGGCAAAATAGTAAGCAGGAGGAATGGAATATGAGACAAATTGCTATTTACGGAAAAGGTGGAATTGGCAAGTCTACTACTACGCAAAATACGGTGGCCGCATTATCAGATGCCGGAAACAAGATTATGGTTGTAGGCTGTGACCCGAAAGCAGATTCAACTCGTTTGCTATTGCATGGTTTGTGTCAAAAAACGGTATTGGATACTCTCCGTGACGAGGGGGACGATATTGATCTGGAAGAAATTCTGAAACCAGGGTTCCAAGGGACGATGTGCGTGGAATCCGGCGGTCCGGAACCAGGCGTGGGCTGCGCCGGGCGGGGGATCATCACGTCGATCAACCTGTTGGAATCACTCGGTGCGTATACGGACGATCTGGATTTTGTTTTTTATGACGTCTTGGGCGATGTTGTGTGCGGTGGCTTTGCCATGCCGATCCGTGAAGGGAAAGCAGAAGAAATCTACATTGTCGCATCCGGAGAACTCATGGCGCTTTATGCTGCCAATAATATCGCCAAAGGCATTTATAAATACGCGCAAACTGGTAAGGTTCGTTTAGGCGGGATTATTTGCAATAGCCGCATGGTGGCGAATGAGCTTGAATTATTGAAAGCATTCGCAGAAGAACTTGGATCTCAGCTCATTTACTTTGTTCCGCGGGATAATTTGGTACAACGGGCGGAAATCAACAAAAAGACTGTAATTGATTTTGAACCGGAATCCAATCAGGCACAAGAATATCGTAATTTAGCCCATAATATCCAAGAAAATAAAATGTTTGTCATTCCGAAGCCGATGACACAGGACCGGTTGGAAGAATTGATGATGCAGCACGGATTTTTGGATGCAATCGCATAATTTCAAAACAATATGAACCGATAACAATTGAGGAGTGTGGAGTTATGTTGCTAATACGAGCTATTGTCAGACCGGAAAAGAAGGATGAAGTGTTATACGAGTTATCAACAGCCGGATTTCATGCGGCGACAGTCATTGACGTTGTCGGACGCGGCAAGCAAAAGGGGATAAAAATTGGCGGGATCGTCTATGATGAAATCCCCAAGGCTCTCATTATGCTGGTCGTGCGCGATGAGGATAAAGAGGATGTGATCAGTGTAATATTGCGGACCGCAAAAACAAGCGCCAAGGGAGCTTATGGAGATGGTAAAATTTTTGTCAGTGCGGTTGATGAGGTTTACACTGTCTCTACTGCCGCCGCCGGACTTTAGGAGGGCGAAGCGATGAAAGAAATTATTGCCGTAGTGCGCATGAATAAAACCAGCGCTACCAAGAAAGCTCTGGTAGATGTAGGAGCTGCCGGGTTTACCGCAGAGAAAGTCATGGGCCGCGGTAAATTGGTGGAAGAAAAAGAACGGATCGCCACACGCCGGGCCAATTTAATGGAATTGGCCAAGGCAGAAGACGATAAAGAAACGGAAGCGTTGATTGATAGTTTTTTGGACGGTTCGCGGTTGTTTCCGCGTCGCATGTTTACCGTATTTGCCCACGATGATGATGTAGAGCGGATTATTCATGCAATCATTAAAGCAAACCAGACCGACAACAATGTGGGGGATGGGAAAATTTTCGTTTTGCCGACAATGGATATTGTTCGGGTCCGAACCGGAGAAAGCGGCGAATACGCAATTTAAAAAACGTTTTGTCATGGATCAGAGCAATAGGGGAGGGTAAAATGGCATGGCTATCACAAAAGAACAATTAGATGCGATACTGGAAAAATATCCGGCAAAAGTCGCAAAAAGCCGTAAAAAACATATTTTAATTAAAGATGCAAGTCAAGAATCACAGATTATTGAGGCAAATACACGAACTGTTCCCGGCATTATGACAAACCGTGGATGCGCTTACGCCGGCTGCAAAGGGGTTGTCGTCGGACCGCTGAAAGACATGATCCACATCGTGCATGGTCCGGTAGGTTGTGGCTACTATGCTTGGGGAACCCGCCGCAATAAAGCAAAATCGGAAGATCCAACCAAAAATTTTCTTAATTATTGTGTGTCAACCGATATGCAGGAAAGCGACATTGTGTTCGGCGGTGAAAAAAAACTGGCCAAAGTAATTGATGAAGTTGTTGAGACCTTTCATCCCAATGCGATCAGTATCTCTGCTACTTGCCCGGTAGGATTGATTGGCGATGATATCAACGCGGTAGCAAGAGCGGCGCAGAAACGGCATGGCATTCCCATATTGGCGTTTAATTGCGAAGGCTACAAGGGAGTGAGCCAATCAGCAGGCCACCACATCGCAAACAATATTTTGCTGGATAAGGTAATTGGAGCAGGCGAGCAAGAGGCTGCTCCGGCGAAATTCGCAATTAATATTTTGGGCGAATATAATATCGGTGGCGATGGCTGGGAAATCAAAAGGACTCTCGAAGAGATCGGCTACCATATTGTCACCGTGATGACTGGGGACGGCTCTTACGAGGAACTGAAAAACGCCCATGTTGCCGAATTGAATTTGGTGCAGTGCCACCGGTCCATCAACTATATTGCGGAAATGCTGGAAATAAAATATGGTACACCATGGCTCAAAGTAAACTTTATTGGCATTCAATCCATGATTGAGACACTGCGCAATATGGCTATTTATTTCAATGATGAAGCGTTGACGAAAAAAACGGAAGAGGTCATTGCCCGGGAGCTGGCCAGAATTGAACCGGTAATTGAGCAATACAAAAAAGTTTGCAACGGAAAAACCGCATTTTGTTTCGTTGGCGGATCACGCGGACATCATTATCAAGGTTTATTTGCTGAATTGGGAATCGACACCGTGCTGGCAGGCTATGAATTTGCCCACAGGGATGACTATGAAGGCCGTCAGGTTCTGCCGGATATCAAACCGGATGCGGATAGTAAGAATATCCCGGAATTACATGTAGAGGCGGATGAAGGCCGTTTTCGCCTAAAGATGTCTCCAGAGCGGCTTGAAGCATTGAAAAAAGAAATCCCATTGAGTAATTACGCTGGTATGAACATTGATATGGCGGAAGGGAAAATCATCGTTGACGACATTAATCAATACGAAACGGATGAATTGATCAAACTCTTGAAACCGGACATTTTCGCCTCCGGCATAAAAGACAAGTATGTTGTGCAAAAAATGGGCATTCCTGCCAAACAGCTGCATTCCTATGATTATAGCGGCCCATATGCCGGTTTTAACGGCGCTGTCAATTTTGCCAGGGATGTCAGCATGGGCTTCTCCTCGCCAACCTGGAACTATATTGTTCCCCCCTGGAAAAATCAACCGCTGCTAATTGGAACGGTTACTGAGGAAGGAGTGGCGTAACATGTTAGATTGCACACCAAAAGAAATGAAGCCGCGGTTGAGCGGCGGCCTGATTAATCCTGCCAAAACCTGTCAACCGATTGGCGCGATGTATGCCGCGCTTGGAATTCACCGTTGTTTGCCGCACAGTCATGGTTCACAAGGGTGCTGTTCGTACCATCGTATGCATTTGACTCGTCATTTTCGTGATCCGGTGATGGCTACTACCAGTAGTTTTACGGAAGGGTCATCAGTTTTTGGCGGTGGCGCCAACTTGAAAACGGCAATAAAAAATATCTTTCAAGTTTATAGCCCGGATGTGATCGCAATTCATACCACTTGTTTGTCGGAAACGATCGGTGATGATATTCCCAGCCTTATTCAGAGTGCAGAAATACCGGAAGGCAAGTTGGTTATTCATACCAATACGCCGAGTTATCAAGGCTCCCATATTACCGGTTTTTCCAATATGACCAAGTCCATGGTCAAATATTTGGCACAAGCTTCAACAACGGTTAAAAAAGATCAGGTGAATATCATCCCCGGATTCGTTAATCCCGGCGATATGCGGGAGATCAAGCGGCTGCTGAAAGCCATGAACATCGAATCCATTCTCTTTCCGGATACTTCAGGAGTAGTCGATTCACCGATGACCGGCGAGTTCAATATGTATCCGGCAGGTGGAACGACAATCGAACAATTGAAGGATACCGGAAATTCAAAATTAACGATCGCATTGGGGCGTTTTGCTTCCAGCGATGCGGCGGAATTATTGTCTTCAAAATGTAAAGTTCCCGCCCTTGCATTAAAGACCCCCATTGGGATCAAAGCGTCAGATGCATTTCTGATGGCGCTGCGCGGCAGTTTTGCTCAGGAGGTTCCTGCTGAGATTGAGGAAGAACGCGGGCAACTGGTTGATATTATGACCGATACACATTTTCATTTCCATGGAAAACGGGTAGCGATTTTTGGTGATCCGGATATTGTCACCGGCTTGACGGAATTTGTGTTGAGTTTGGGCATGGCGCCGGTACATATTCTGACGGGCACGCCGGGGGGCGCAATTGGTTCGGCCGTAGGCAGTTTTGAAGAGGATATCAATGGAATGTTGCTTGAAGCCAATTTGACGGCGAACGTGAAAGCCGGAGGAGACTTGTTTACTCTTCATCAATGGATTAAAAATCAGCCGGTTGACTTACTCATTGGCACTACTTATGGAAAGTACATTGCCCGGGCGGAAGATATTCCGTTTGTCCGGGCCGGCTTCCCGGTTCTTGATCGCAGCGTTCATTCGTATATGCCGCTTGTTGGTTACCGGGGAGCAATGCGGTTAATTGAAATGATTAGCGGAGCGTTGCTTGACCGTGCCGATCGTGATGCTGCGGATGAAGATTTCGAATTAGTCATGTAAGACATTGTGTGGCCGCCAATCGGCCTGGAAGGATGTGATGAATGTGGGCGCCGTTGAAATGCTGGAATCCAGGCAGGATTTCATTGCCACAAAAGGCAAGCAGAAAAACCAAATTAAATGCGATGCAGACAGCATTGCCGGCTGTGTAAGCCAGCGAGCCTGCGTTTATTGCGGTGCAAGAGTGGTGCTCAATCCGGTTACGGACGCTATTCATTTAGTGCACGGGCCGATTGGCTGCGCCAGTTACACCTGGGATATTCGCGGTAGCTTAAGCAGCGGATCCGAGCTGTACCGGAATAGCTTTTGTACCGATTTGAAAGAACAGGATGTTATTTTTGGCGGAGGGAAAAAGTTAACTGCCGCTATTGATGAACTGGTGGCGAAATATAGTCCGTCATTACTATTCGTATACTCGACTTGCATTGTCGGCGTCATCGGCGATGATCTGGACGCCATATGCAAGTCGGCGACCTCCCGCCATGGGGTTGAGGTTCTGCCGGTCCAATCCAGCGGTTTCATCGGCAATAAGGCTGCCGGCTACCGGGCGGCCTGTGATACTTTGCTGCAGTTGATTGAACCGACAAAACAAATATGGAGTAAAAAGGCTGGGAGTATTAATTATTTGGGCGATTTTAACTTGGCTGGTGAAGCATGGATTATTGAAGAATACTTGCGGGAAATCGGCATTGAATTAAATGTTGTATTTACCGGCGACTCCACGTACGCCAAGATTAAGACGGCTCCTCAAGCTTCTTTGAATATTATGCAGTGTGCCGGTTCCATGAATTATTTGGCGACAAAAATGGAAGAGTTATATGAAATTCCCTATATCCGCGTATCGTTTTTGGGTTTGGAAGATACGGCGGATTCGCTGCGCCGGATTGCTGCAGCGCTGGATAATGTCAGTGCAGCCGCAAAAGCGGAACTGCTTATTTCCCGGGAAATAGCGAAAACAAAGCCGGTTATTGATTGGTATCGCGGCAAATTTGCCGGTAAAAAAGCGGCGATTTATGTCGGCGGCGGATTTAAAGCGATTTCCTTGATCAAACAATTTCGCGAGATCGGCGTCGAAGTTGTCATGGTCGGAACACAGACCGGACGGCAGGAAGAATACGATACGATCAATGAACTGGTTGACGAGGGAACGGTTATCCTGGACGATGCGAACCCGGCGGAACTGGAACGGTTCATGGTGTCGAAAGGGGCTAACCTATTGGTAGGCGGGGTGAAGGAACGGCCTCTGGCGTATAAATTGGGGATTGCGTTTATTGACCACAACCATGACCGGAAACATCCCTTGAGCGGTTATGTTGGGGCGATTAATTTTGCCGAAGAGGTATATTCTACGCTCTGTTCACCTGTATGGAACAGCATCCGCAAGGGGGACGATTGATGATGGAAAACGAAATGAAGTCTTGCCGTAATGTGAATGAAAACCCCTGCAATATGTGTATGCCCATGGGCGGTATTATTGCGTTGAAAGGGATTGCCGGATCGATGGTTGTCCTGCATGGGTCCCAGGGCTGCAGCACCTATATGCGGAGGCATATTGCGGAACATTTTAATGAGCCTGTCGACGTGGGATCTTCGTCACTGAATGAGAAAGGGACAATTTATGGCGGTGCAAAGAACCTGGAACAGGCCCTGGATAATGTGCGCAGAGTATATAATCCGCACGTCATTGGCATATTGACGACCTGCTTGGCGGAAACGATCGGCGAAGATGTGGAACGCTTTGCCGACGAATATAAACAAAAAAACGGTTTGCAGGATTTTCCCCTGGTAACGGCGCCGACTCCTGGCTACGGGCAAAGCCATGACGAAGGTTATTGGTTTACAGCGAAGCGGATTTTGGTTTGTTTAACCGAAACGGCTCCGAAGCATGACAGACTCAACATTGTCATTCCGCATATCAGTCCGGCCGATATCAGGGAAATCAAACGCATATTGGGTTTGATGAATATCGAATACACGCTGTTTCCTGATATTTCCGATACCTTAGACCGGCCCCATGAACGACCCTATACGAAGATGACTTCGAATGGTACCGCACTCGCGGACATCAAAACAATGTCAGGCGCGGCAGCCACCATCCAGATGGGAGTGACGGTCGAAGACAGTTTTTCGCCGGGCAAATATCTAAAAGACACTTTTGGGGTGCCATTGTATCGTGTTCCGCTGCCAATCGGGATGGCGGGTACGGATCAATTTATGGAAACGTTACAAGAAATTACCGGTCAGCCGATGCCGGCGAGTTTAGCGCAAGAACGAGGCCGGTTACTGGATGGCATGATTGATTCCCATAAATATAATTTCCAAGGCCGCGGAATGATTTTCGGTGAACCGGAATTAGTTTATTCAATAACCAAAACTTGTTTGGAGAATGGACTTCATCCTGTGGTGGCGGCCACCGGCAGCAGAAATGCCCGCCTCGGTGAATTATTGCAGCCTTCCATTGCTGATGGCGGTGAAAAAATACATATTTTATCGGAAACAGATTTTTGTCATATCAAAAATTATGGTGAAGAAGCCGGGGCGAATATTGCGATCGGACATTCCGGCGGACGATATCTCGAAGAGCGGGCCGGCATCCCCCTTGTGCGGGTTGGGTTTCCCATCCATGACCGGGTGGGCGGGCAGCGATTATTATCTGTAGGTTATACCGGAACCATGCTATTGCTCGATCGGATTACCAATACTCTGCTGGAAAACAAGCATAAGTCTTACCGGAAAAAAATGTTTGAGCAATTTTACCAGGCAGCAAATTAAAATGGAGGTGAACAACATGGGCCATTCGTTTTCTGCAGAGTTATTGGAAAAGACGAAAAAACATCCTTGCTATTCCTTCGAGGCTCATCACAAGCATGCGCGGATGCATTTGCCGGTTGCGCCTCACTGCAATGTCAGCTGCAACTATTGCAATCGAAAATTTGACTGTGTAAATGAAAGCCGGCCGGGCGTGACCAGTGAAGTATTGACGCCGGATATGGCCAAACAAAAATACGAATGGGTAAAGGGAAAACTGGATAATTTGAGCGTCATTGGCATTGCCGGGCCTGGGGATGCGTTAGCCAATTGGGAACAGACGAAACGATCGATCCAATTGATTCGAGCGGCCGATTCAGAGATTATTTTTTGCTTATCGACCAATGGACTGATGCTGCCAGAGTATGCGGCGGAAATGATCGAATTGGGCGTCCGCCATGTAACAGTTACCATGAATTGTATTGATCCGGCCGTTGGAGCGCAAATTTACAAGCACGTTTATTATAAAGGGAAAAAATACGAAGGCATCCAGGGAGCGCAAATTTTACTTTCCAATCAGCTTGAAGGGATCAAGATGCTCACATCCGCTGGCATCCTGGTGAAGGTGAATATCGTGATGGTTCGAGGGGTTAATGACAGGCAAATACCGGATGTGGTAAAAAAAGCGAAGGAATTGGGGGCGTTTATTACCAATATTATGCCGCTGATCCCGGCGCCGGGCAGCGTCTTTGAAAATTCCCCCCAAACCAGTATGAAAGAAATTAATGAAATGCGGAATGCCTGCGAAATTGACATGCAGCAAATGCGGCATTGCAAGCAATGCCGGGCGGATGCGATTGGCTTATTAGGCGATGATGTCTCACAAGATTTTCGCATGTGCGTCCAGAAAAACTGTGAACCGCCGGCGAAACCGAATTTTGCCAAGCAATACAAAATTGCCGTAACGTCGAAATATGGGAAACTCGTGGATCAACATTTCGGACATGCAGAACGGTTCTTGGTATATACGGTGGATGGGCGAAAAGTTGGTTTTGCCGAAAGCCGCAGCGTACAAAAATACTGCCTGGGTATGGCGCAATGTGACACGGAGCAAGAACGGCGGGATGGGATTATTGAATCAATCAGTGATTGTGATGCAGTGTTAACCATGCGAATTGGCGAGAGTGCGAAAAACCGGTTGGCCGCTGCTGGGATTGAAAGCGTTGAATATTGCTATACGATCGAATCCGGGCTGCTCAACGCAATGGATCAGCTTGCGCTGAAAGAAGCAAAACAGAGGAAGGAAGCGATATGATGAATAAACCGGAATATCATATTTTTGTATGCACCAGTTCGCGCAGCAATGGCCAGCAGAAAGGATACTGCTATTCGAAACAGGGGGGGGACATCGTCAACTGTTTTCGGGAGGAAATTGAAGAACGGGGATTGGGCGATCGCGTGATGATTTCCAACACCGGTTGCTTTGGCATCTGTGAAAAAGGACCTGTCGTGGTAGTATACCCGGAAAATGTATGGTATGGGCAAGTATCACCAGAGGATGTGGAAGAGATCATGGAACAGCACATAGAAGGCGGACAGGTGGTTTCCCGGTTGGCGATGTAATTGTTGTTAGGAAGGGGTGGCACGACCATGAGTTTGCAGATTGGCATGCTGGTTGGAAAAGATGGGATGACGGCATCCTTGGAAGGAGAATGCCGCCTCAGTATCGTTCAGAAGAATATCGGTCAATGGCGGGAAGTTAGAAGCATAACGATCGCGATTAACAATGCACAGGGCGTGAAAGGGCTTCGTCAATCCATTCGCGCGATGATCGATTTTTTGGGTGATTGCCGGATTTTTGTTGGCCGAGCTGTTACTGGAATTTTATACTATGAACTGGAAAAAGCGAAATGCAGTGTCTGGGAGATGTCAGGTCAGCCAGCCGATTTTATCGATGAAGTATTGCGGCAGGAAGAAGAAAATCAACGGCAGTCAAGGGAAGAACAGATCGAGCCGGTTCTTCCCGAACTCACCTCTCTTGGCAACGGGCGCTATCAAATTTCCGTTAAGGAAATTCAGGCAAGCGGGACTGGGATTACCTCCAAACAAGTATTAATGCCCGTTTTACGCCGACGTGAATTTAGCGAGTTGGAAATTGACTGCACCCATGTTCCGCCATGGATTGAATGCGAACTAACCAGCGGGAGTTTGCAGGGTAAAATTGAAAAACGGGGTCCGAATGAAACAGTAGTGACTATTTATAATCCTGCATTCGGAGTGGGAAAGTTATAAGTATTGGGAAATTGGAGGGAGACGCATGGCGGATGCTATTTTATTGCGGGACCAAACACTATCTGAAGCGGCGCACCTGCGTATTCCATGGAAGCAATTGGTGAAGGCATTTGAAATACTCGAGCAAATGTCCTTTGCTGGTTATGATCTTTGGCTGGATGATTGGCTTTACTATGGACAGAAAGTAATTCCGCAAGACTTTCATGCCTTGCGGGGTCGGATCCGTCCTTGTTCTGAACAAGTGGAATCAGCCCACAAGGCCGGCTTTAGAAAAATTTCCGTAGTGTATGAGCAACACGTAAACACTGGCTTGACTGAAAATTTGGTACGTGCTTTACGCACAGCCAACAACCTGAAATTGAAGACAGCGGTAGAGATTCGGAATGCGTCGGCATTGTCTTTGCCGGAACTCCTCGATCTATTTGCATCACTTGCCGCTTTTGAAGTGCAATCCTTTATCTATTGTGATGCAGATGGCAACTTGGACCCTTTCATTACCAGCGCTGTATTCGAGAAGTTGCTGCAGTCGGTGGATTGGCCGTTGGAATTTCACGCTCATAACCAGTATGGTTTAGCGACGGCCAATTGTCTTGCCGCTATTCAGGCCGGTGTAAAAATTGTCAATGCCTCCGTTGCCGGCATTGGGATCGGTGGACATGCCGCTCATGAAGAAATTGTGATGGCGACGCGGCGGGCTGTTCCGTCATCGTTTGCGCGAATGCCGAAACTGGCGGAACCCTGTCATGCTATTTTGGACTGCATCGGAATAAAAACGCCATTGACGAAAGCGATTATCGGAGTGGATATATTTGCGCATGAATCCGGAATTCATACTGCCGGGGTTCTGAAACGACCGGAATTATATGAAGCGTTTTCACCGGAAGAAGTTGGTTTGTCCCGCCGTCTGGTTATCGGCAAACATTCAGGCAAGACTTCTCTTGAAGAAAAATTGAAACAGGAAAATATGGTTCTGGATGCAATTCAGTCTGAACGATTGCTGGCCAAGGTTCGGCAGGTAGCGGTAGAACAAAAATCACCGCTGACTGATGGGCAATTGAAAAAACTCTATCAGGATTGTGTGATGAAACAGGCGGAGGGATTTTGACGATGTTGATTCCCGAGACGGTACAATTTGTCGATACTACGTTGCGCGACGGCGAACAGACAGCTGGTATCGCCTTTTCGCCGGCCGAAAAGCTATTGATTGCAAAAACACTGGATCAGGCGGGCATTCCTTATATAGAAGCAGGGGTGCCGGCCATGGGTGGAAGCGAGTTTCAAGCGCTCCGGAATATCCTGCGCTCTGATTTGAAAGCTGCGGTTGTTTCGTGGAATAGAGCCGTCAGGCAGGACATTCTAATGTCGATCCACTGTGGTTTTTCGCATGTTCATATTTCGGTGCCTGTTTCTCAATTGCACATTTCTGTAAAGTTTCAACAAAGTCAAGAATGGGTTATTGGCAGGCTGCAAGAATGTATTGACTTGGCAAATCATTATGGCTGCGTTGTATCTGTCGGGGCGGAAGATGCTTCCCGCGCTGATATTGAATTCTTTTTGCGGGTAGCGGATGTGGCCGCCCAAATGGGGGCCGTACGAATCCGTTATGCTGACACAATAGGCTGTCTGACGCCTTTTCAAACATATCGCACAATGTGTTATTTGCGAGAGCATTGTCCATTGCCGGTCGAATTTCATGCCCATAATGATTTCGGCCTGGCGACGGCGAACACATTGGCGGCTGTCCGGGCCGGAATTCGTCTTGTGAGTGCCACCATAAACGGAATTGGTGAGCGGGCGGGAAACGCGCCTTTGGAAGAAGTCGCAGCAGCCCTTTCCAATCTCTACGGCTGTTCCGCTGGCGTTGATCTTTCCTCTTTGGGAACTCTTTGCACATTAGTTGAAAATAGCAGCGGAAAAACGAGTTATGCATATAAGCCGGTTACCGGCCAACGAATGTTATTTTAGTCAGACCGGCAAAGGAGTAGTTGGAGCGTATGCGGTCATAATCCTACATTTTATTAGGATTATGGCTTTTTTTAACAGGAATAATGGCAATGGATGTTAAATAAAAAGAAGAGGAACGGCCGCAAGTTTTTTGATACAGTTTCAGTGAGAATCCCGGTAGGTTTGATTGCGTTGGAGGTGCAGCGATGATTTTAGGTCATCTTAAGAATTTTGCTATGGAAAAGAACTTTTTTTCATCCCGACTGCAAAAAGGGTTTGATTTTTTGCGAAAGACAGATTTTACAAATCTCCCAGAGGGGAAAATGGATATTGATGGCGAAAATGTATTTGCCATCATTTCAAAATATCAGCCGGAGCCGAAAGAAGTACGGCACCCGGAATCACACGGAAAATATGTGGACATACAATATATTATTTCCGGGGAAGAAATCATTGGGTATACAAACTTATCGGATCAGTTTGAGATTGCGCAAGACTGGTTGGCGGAAAAAGACTTGCTTTTTTACAAAAAAATCAGCAATGAAATTGATTTAACTCTGTCAGATGGGATGTATGCCGTATTTTTCCCATGGGATGTTCATCGGCCCAGTTGTAGGAGTGTTCCCGGAATAGCGGTTCACAAGGTTGTGGTAAAAGTAAAGCTTTAAAAGATGATGCCGGAGGAAATGATGTAATGGAGGTGCTGAGGACCATGTTTCATTCTATTTTAGTTCCTGTCGATGGTTCGGAAACAGCTTGGAATGCTCTTGAATATGCCAAAACGCTGGGCGAAAAGTTCGGGGGAACGTTAACGGTAATGCATGTAGTGAAACCCGTGCAAACCATTTCGATGAATGGCGATGTTCCTTATGTGCCGCAGAATATCGCTGAACTTGAAGGGATTGGAAAAAGTTTGCTGCAAATGGCGCGGGATCGTTTGGCCGGATATCCCGGCAAAATCGAAACGATTCTCGAATTTGGCAATCCTGCCGGACGGATCCTTTTTGTGGTGCGCGAACGTCAATTTGATGCAGTTGTGATTGGCTGTCGAGGATTAAGCGGGATTGCTGAAATCTTTCTAGGCAGTGTGAGTGCAGCTGTTTCTCAACACTCTCCAGTACCGGTTCTGATTGTAAAATAGAATAAAAGGTTGCAAGGATTTCTCAGTTTTGTGAGGAATATTACTTAAGAAATCGATCTCGACATGGATGGAGGATTTTTCATGATCCGTGAGCGCCGTAATAAAGAAAAATTGCTGCAGTACTATCACAAATTTGTGGACGAGGGAGTTCTTGATCCCAATGTGCATCCTTGGGTGGCGGAATCCTGGCAACGCAGCCGCCAACGAAAGGTTTCAAGTGATATTATGCGCATGCCGGAAATGCTAAACCGTCAGGAATTGATTGACCGGCAAATGCGCCATAAGAAAGCGATCGATTATTTGGACGGGTTGTTCCAAGAAATCCGGGAACATTTTAATGTCTATAATCTAAGCATGATTTTAGTCGATCATGAGTATTATTGTTTGAAAAGCTACGCGTTGCCATTTTTCCAGAAAGCTCCAGGCGCAATGGATGGAACCCGGCTTTCAGAAGCGGATATCGGTACATCGAGCATTTCTTTATCGGTGGAACACGGAGTACCGTTCTTATTGTTTGGTCCGGAGATGTGGATCGCAGAATGCCATTCCGGAGATGCTTGTTCAGCGCCTATCATGGTAAACGGGCAAATTAAGTATGTCTTGACGCTGGTATCGGTGCACCAGGAAGAATTGCCGTATACGGCTTTTGTATCACTGATGCTATCCATGAAATATGCAATGGAAAAACATCTTGCATTGGCAGCTGATCTTGAAGCAAGGGAAGCTTTGCTGGACTCAACCCCGGTTGCTGCTTATCAAATTATGCCGAATGGAGAAGTAGCATATGCAAATCGTTCAGGCCAAAGCCGGTTGATTACAAGCGGCGCAAGCGCGATGAACCATAAAGCCAATTTGAGCGAGATTGTGCTGAATTACCAACATACACCTATTTTTAAAGGATTTACAGGAATTCCTGCGCAAAACAAGGAAGTTACTTGGATTACAACTCGAAAAACGTACGAAGATATTACGACTGTGGTGCCTTTGTATACGGAACAGGAAGTCAGCAGCGTTGTTGCCGTTTCAATGCCGATTGAAGAGCTGCGCATGCTGGTAGCGCATGCTTCCGGGTATAAGGCTCGTTACAGCCTGTCAAGCATGGTAGGCAAAACGTCGGTATTTACCAGCATGATGAATAAGGCAGGACGTGCTGCTCATAGTGTTCACAATATTCTCCTGCAAGGAGAATCTGGAACCGGCAAACAGCGTTTAGCTCACGGTATTCACCAGGCTGGGCCAAGAGCGGCGGGGCCGTTAATTGCTGTAAAGTGCGGGGATTTTCCATCCGAATTGCTGGAGACGGAATTCTTCGGAGCCGCTGATGCCACAGGCGACAGTCCGATCGGCAAATTGGAATTGGCCAATGGCGGCACGTTGTTTTTGGATGAAGTCGAAAAAATTCCATTGGAATTGGCGGCGCGGCTGGCGCGGGTGTTACATGCAAAACAAATCTGTTTCCCAGGTGATCACACCTGCCGGCCGCTTGATATCCGGATTATTGCGGCTTGCGATGGCGATTTGAAGCGGCTGGTGGAAAAACAGCAGTTTTCAGCAGAACTTTTTGACATGATTAGCAGAACGCTGATCCGAATTCCGCCTCTGCGCAGCCGCCGGGAAGACATCCCCTTGTTGGCTGCCCATATCGTTACAGAATTGGCAGAACAACATCATATGCCGACGAAAACGATTGCCAAGGAGACCGCCGATGCCTTGCTGTCATATGAATGGCCGGACAATGTGAAGCAGTTGCAGGGTGTCATTGAATATGCTTTCTTTCATACCATCGGCGACGTGATTTTGCCCAGTGACATTCATTTGCCGGGCAGAGGACGTATTGGCATGGCGTGGAAAGAAGACCGCGGCGTTTTTTTGGAGATATGGAAGGCGGCGCGCGGCAATATAAGCCGTATGGCAAATATGCTGGCAGTAAGCCGGGTAACATTATACCGGTATTTGCGAAAATATGGGTTGGAAAAGTGAGGCTGGAAATGATTGCGGTTGCGTAAAAAACCATGGATTGCAGAAGCGATCCGTGAATATGATGATATTGTGATTTTCTCATCGGATGAAGTAAAGCCTGGACACTGGTGGGAATGTTTTGGGTCGGAACGGCCGATCCATGTGGAACTTGGTACCGGTAAAGGCGATTTTATAACAGGGATGGCGAAGCGTTGGCCTGCAAATCATTTTATCGGAATAGAATATGAGGAAGAAATTTTATATTTCGCGGCAAAGAAGGTTCGTGAACAAAGTCTGACGAATATACGACTATTACCATTTGATAGCAATCATATCGACGAACTATTTGCGCCAAACGAGATTGCCCGTCTGTATATTAATTTTTGCGATCCATGGCCCAAAAAACGCCATGCCAAGCGCAGATTGACAGATTCCCGCTTTTTGGAAAAATACAAGACGGTTTTAACAAAAGGCGGAGCAATTTTTTTCAAAACAGACAATGAACGTCTTTTTGAATATTCATTGAACCAATTTGCGGCCAATGGATTTGTGTTGGCGAATGTTTCGCTTGATCTTCATCACTATGGTCAGCAGGTTGATAATGTGATGACCGAATATGAAAAGAAGTTTAGTGCGCAAGGAATGAAGATTTACCGTTGTGAAGCCTACCTTCCTGTCTAATGCATGCTCGTCGCGTTTTATCGGGCCGCAGAGTTTGACAAAGGCGCCGGTAAAAAGGGAGGAAATAGTCTATGCGCAAACTGCCGGTTCCATGGACGAATTCGTCAGAAGCTATTTTAACGATCACACTGCTTTTGATCCTTATCGGCATTATCAATGTCTTTAGTGCTAGTTTTGTATCGGCTGGCCAGCTTTGGGGAGATGCCTTTTATTTTTTAAAGCGGCATTTGGCAGCTTTGGTCTTGGGTTTTTTTGCTTTGATAGTGGCGGCCAAAATGAATTACCGCCGTTTGCAGAGGTGGACTCCATTCATCGTGATTGGCGTAGTTGCTTTGCTGATCGCCGTGTACGTTGTCGGAATTGAGGCGAATGGGGCCAGACGATGGCTGAAAATTGGCATCACATTTCAGCCGTCCGAATTGGCCAAGATGGCGGCAATTATTCTAACAGCGGCATACTTGGGACCGCGAATGGAAAAGCGGCGTACGATAACAATTCTTTCCGGTCCGGTCTTGATTACTCTAGGTATGGCTGCCTTAGTCTTGAAACAGCCTGATATGGGAACCGCTGCGTTAATTGTCGCACTATGCTTGGTACTATATTGGCTGGCGGGATTGCCAAACCGGGAAACCTTTGTGATAATAGGCGGGGCAGTCACCTTGGTAGTGTATTTTGCGACGTCTGCTGCTTATCGGGCGGAACGTATTTCGGCTTGGCTGAATCCTTGGGATTATCAGTTGACGACAGGGTACCAGACAGTGCAATCTTTACTGGCAATTGGATCCGGGGGATTTTGGGGAACCGGTCTCGGCAAGGGTGCCAGTAAGTTTTATTATTTGCCGGAAGCGCATACCGACTTTGCCTTTGCAGTTTTATGCCAGGAACTTGGTTTTCTGGGCGCAGGTTTAGTTTTGCTGCTTATGGGAGGACTGGCGTGGCATGGCATGCGGATCGCGCTTGGGGCGACGGATGGATTTGGCTCTATGCTGGCCAGCGGAATGACAGTTTTGATTATTGGACAAGCGATTGGCAATATTGCAATGGTGTCAGGCTTGATTCCGGTTACGGGAGTTCCATTGCCGTTTATTAGTTATGGCGGCACATCGCTGCTTATCAATATGGCAGCAATCGGCTTATTAGTGAGTGTAGGCAAGCAACAGCAAACACAAACCGAAAAAGATTCTGTGGCAGTGGTGAAAGATGATTTGCCTCAACAACGTAAATTACGTCTACTGTCGCGAAATAGGCTGGGAAAACAGTAGTGCATATCAATTAGACTTAAATCAATAGACATAATAAGAGGTTGAAAACGTGCAAAGAGTGTCAATTTCTCATGCTGCCCCAGGGATGGTGGTTGCACGAAACATTTTTGGAGCGGATGGCAAGCTAATGCTTGCAGAAGGAATGGAGTTAACCCAGAACAGGATTCGTTTATTGGAACGAATAGGGATCCTGTCTATTTACGTCCGCAATCCGTATTTTGAAGATGTTGTCATTCCTGAAGTCATGCGTGAAGAAGTCCGTGTTAAGGCTGTCGCAAAGGTTCAGCAGGTATTTCGGGATTTCCGTATTACCCATCAGCTTAATGCAGATAAATTGCAAAATACTGCCCGGCAGATTGTTGCTGAAGTTCTATCCAATTCAAAAGTGATGCTGCATATGACTGAAATACGAACGCACGATGATTATACATTTGTCCATTCCGTTCAGGTTTGCGCGATCTCTGTCCTGATTGGAACTGTAATGGGATATCCCAATGCCAAATTGATGGAACTTGCTTTGGGCGCTTTACTGCATGACGTAGGAAAGATGATGATCCCGCAGGAAATTTTAAATAAACCGGGGAAACTGGATCCGGAAGAGATCGATGTTATTCGCCTGCACCCGGAAAAGGGGTTCGAATTTTTACGGCAACGGCATCCGACACTGTCACTTCTGGCAATGCACGTTGCTTTTCAGCATCATGAAAAATTTGATGGAAGTGGATATCCGCGCGGCTTGAAAAAAAGAGACATTCACGAATATGCCCGCATCGTGGCAATCGCCGACGTCTATGACGCACTTGTTTCCGATCGCCCTTACCGGGCAGGAATGCTTCCACATGAGGCGTACGAAATATTAATGGCTTTGGTCGATAACCATTTGGACGGCGAAATCCTAATCTTGTTTTTGCGTAATTTAGCTGTATATCCGATCGGCTGTGTCGTAGAGTTAAACACCGGGGATTACGGCGTAGTTATTGACGTTCGATCCGGCCTTCAATGGCGTCCGGTTTTACGGTTGATCGCGGATAAACAGGGAAAACTATATCAGGGTGACGTTCAATTCGATTTAGCGACCCATCTGACGACGGCAATTTCCCGTGTTGTGCCGGAAGACGAAATTTTTGCTCTGGGGTATCGACCGGTTAAACAAGCGGGAAGTTAATTGGATCCTGCGCAGGCATATATGGAAGGGGAAACCGTTTTGAACATTCTTTTTTGGGATATTGATGGAACGCTTGTCAGGACATCAAAAGCAGGTTTGTATGCGTTCGATGAAGCTGCTATTCAATTATGGAACCGGTCCATTGATTTTTCCGGCATTCGGTCGGCAGGCATGACAGATCATTCGATCGCTGCTCAGATTGTACAGGCGGCATCAGGGCGAGAGCCGAGGGAAGAAGAAATTATTGCCTTGACGGACCGGTATGAAGAACTGCTTCTAAGCCACCTGGCACAGCGAACTTGCAGAGTTTTGCCATCTATTCTTGAGATTTTGAACCATCTTCAGCATCAAGAAAATTATAAGACTTTGTTGTTAACCGGTAATAGCCGAAAAGGAGCGGAAATCAAGCTACGGCATTTAGGGTTGGCGTCGTATTTTGATTTCGCTTACAGTGCTTTTTGCGATCATCGTTCCAGCCGGACGGAAATTGCCCGGTCTGCGTTGACGGCGATTGATGAGCTATTTCCCGGGGAAAAATCACCCAATCTGTTCGTTATCGGCGATACTCCGCATGATATCCAGTGTGGCCAGGCGATCGGCGCCTACACGATTGCAGTGGCAACCGGAACGTTTTCAGTTAGCCAGTTACGGGAACATTCTCCTTGGTGGTCGGTTGAGGAACTGCCTCAGCCTGATGAGTTCCAATCGAAATTAGAAGAGCGATAAGGATAGAGCGTTGATAAGGAGGAACTGAAAATGCCGGAACAGGAGCATGTAATATGTGAAACAAGCCGTGTATGCAAAGATTGTTTAGGTGAATTATATAGCGGAAATTGATTGGAAACGAAGGATGTGCCATTGTAAGTTGGTACATCTTTAACTATTTAGGCTGAAATTTAAGAAAGAGCGCTTTTTATGAATAGGAGAAGTGTTGATGATTGACATTAAGGATCGTGTACGCAACAAAGACCTGCATGCCAAGATTGTCGATGCCAAAGAAGCGGCGGCAATCATCAAACCGGGGATGAATATCGGGACAAGCGGTTTTACTCCAGCCGGATATCCCAAAGCGGTACCGCTGGCATTAGCCGAAAGAATGAAACAGGAACAGTTTCAAATCAATTTATGGACCGGCGCGTCGGTAGGCAAAGAATTGGATGGAGCGTTGGCGGAAGCGGACGGGATCCATAAACGGCTTCCTTATCAAACCAACGATTCGCTGCGCAAATTGATTAATAATGGCAGCGTGCAGTATTTGGATTTGCATCTTAGCCATGTGGCGCAAATGGCCCGCTATGGATATTTAGGCGGGAAGATTGACGTTGCCATTGTTGAAGCTTGCGCAATCACGGAAGAAGGACATATTGTTCCTACCACTTCCGTGGGCAACTCCGCCTCGTTTGTGCAGAATGCTGATATTGTCATTGTTGAGGTCAATACTGCCCAGCCGCTTGCGTTAGAAGGGATGCATGACGTTTATGTTCCTGCGGATCCTCCCCATCGCCAGCCGATTCCGATTGTCAAGGTGGATGACCGCATCGGCACTCCCTATATTCCGGCCGGAGCAGATAAAATTACTTATATCGTGCCCTGTGATATTCTGGATGCAGTGCGTCCATTGGCGGCAATTGATGATGCAGCAAAGGCGATCAGCGGAAATTTGATCGATTTTTTTAACTTCGAGATCAAGCATGGACGGTTGCCGAAGAACTTATTGCCGCTGCAATCCGGCGTAGGATCGGTGGCGAATGCGGTTATGGCAGGGATGGTGCATTCCCCCTATCAAAATCTTCGAGTTTTCACAGAAGTTATTCAAGATGGGATGTTTGACTTGATTGATGCAGGCAAGCTGGACTTTGCCTCGGGGACTTCCCTTACTCCTTCGCCGGAAGGATTGAAGCGGCTTTATGCTCATTTGAACGAATACCGTTCAAAAATTGTACTCAGGCCGCAGGAAATTGCCAATAGCCCGGAAGTGGCGAGACGGCTGGGGATCATCGCAATGAATACAGCCATTGAATTCGACATCTATGGTCATGTCAACTCCAGCCACATCATGGGAACGAAAATGATGAATGGGATCGGCGGGTCAGGCGATTTTGCCCGCAACGGTTATTTGAGTATTTTTTTCAGTAACTCGATTGCAAAGAACGGCGATATTTCTTCGATTGTACCGATGTGCTCGCATTTTGATCATACGGAGCATGATGTGGACGTATTCATTACTGAGCGCGGCGTTGCGGATGTCCGCGGTTTGAGCCCCAAGGAACGGGCGCGCGTGATTATTCACAAATGCGCTCATCCCGACTATCAGCCCATGTTAATGGATTACTTGCAAAGAGCGGAAAAGGCAACCAATTTTGCCCATACTCCGCATTTGCTGGCAGAAGCTCTTTCCTGGCACACTCGTTTTTTGGAAACGAAATCGATGAAATGTAAGAAATGAAGGAGTTTGTTATTAACTTAACGAAGAGCTTCATGGTGAAAAGGTTTAAATATCGGCTTTTCGATTTGGTTTTACAAATAGACGGCTAATCATATGCAAAAGTAAAAGGGGGAAGCAAATTGGCTAATGAAACACTAAAAACAAAAAAACAGGCCTATGATGCCCAGGTGGATAAATCACTGGCGAAACGGCCGGAACGGAAAAATCTTGCGCATGATCGACTATATACACCCTTGGACATTGAAGAACTGGATTATGAAACTGATTTAGGATTTCCCGGTGAATATCCTTTCACGCGCGGTGTTCAGCCGACCATGTACCGTGGCCGTTTCTGGACCATGCGTCAATACGCCGGTTTTGCCAGCGCCGAAGAATCCAATCAACGCTATAAATATTTATTGGAACAAGGACAAACCGGATTATCGTGTGCATTTGACCTGCCGACCCAAATCGGCTACGACTCGGATGAGCCGATTTCGGAAGGTGAAGTTGGAAAAGTAGGCGTAGCGATTGATTCGTTGGCGGATATGGAGATTCTGTTCGACGGAATTGACCTCGGCAAAGTTTCCACCTCCATGACCATCAATGCACCGGCTTCGGTTCTGCTGGCCATGTACATCGCCGTAGCGGAAAAGCAAGGCGTTTCGCCGGATAAATTGAACGGCACCATCCAAAACGACATTCTCAAAGAATACGCGGCGCGGGGCACCTATATTTTTCCTCCCAAGCCCTCTATGCGTTTGATTACCAATATCTTTGAATATTGCTCGCAGAATGTCCCGCAATGGAATACGATCTCCATTTCCGGTTATCACATCCGCGAAGCCGGTTCCACTGCTTCACAGGAAATCGCTTTTACCATCGCCGATGGCATTGCGTATGTCGATGCAGCGATCAAAGCCGGTCTCAACGTGGATGATTTTGCGGGAAGGCTGTCTTTCTTCTGGAATGCGCATAATAATGTCCTGGAAGAAGTCTGCAAGTTCCGTGCCTCGCGCAGAGTCTGGGCGAAAGTCATGAAAGAACGGTTTGGCGCACAAAATCCTAAATCCTGGATGCTGCGCGTTCATACGCAAACAGCAGGGTCCATGCTCACCGCTCAGCAGCCGGAGAATAATATTGTGCGGGTTACCTTGCAAACTGTGGCTGCTGTTCTTGGCGGAACGCAGTCACTGCATACAAACTCGAAAGACGAAGCGTTGGCGCTGCCAACGGAAGATGCTGTGCGCGTGGCGCTCAGAACCCAGCAGATTGTCGCTTATGAAAGCGGCCTGGCCGATGTTGTCGATCCGCTCGCCGGTTCGTACTATATTGAAGCTTTGACCAACCAAATCGAACAAGAATGCTGGGAATATATTCATAAGATTGACGAACTTGGCGGCGCAGTCGTCGCTATCGAAAAAGGCTATATTCAACGGGAAATTCAGGACAGCGCTTATAAATGGCAAATGGAAGTCGAAACAAAACAGCGAATTATCGTCGGCGTCAATCAATTCCAAGTGGAAGAACAGCCGCCGGAAGGTCTTTTGCGGATTGACGCGTCGGTCGGCGAACTGCAAAAAGCAAAATTAGCCAACTTACGCGCTACACGGGATAATGCCGCACTGGCACAAAAACTGTCTGCGCTGGAAGAAGCGGCAAAAGATGAACAAATCAATCTCATGCCCTTTATTCTGGAAGCGGTAAAAGCGTACGGAACACTGGGTGAAATTTGCGGCGTACTGCGTAAGGTATTCGGTGAGTACGAAGCGCATATCAGCTTGTAAACGAAATAGATCGGAGGAATAACGATGGAAAAACGAATTCGGGTACTCGTAGCCAAACCGGGTCTTGACGGACATGACCGCGGCGCGAAAGTTGTCGCCCGCGCTCTTCGGGATGCCGGCTTTGAAGTCATTTATACCGGCTTGCGCCAAACGCCGGAACTGATCACGGAAGCGGCTCTGCAGGAGGACGTCAACGTGATTGCGCTGAGCTTGCTGTCCGGTGCGCATAATACCATTTTCCCGAAGGTATTGGAATTGATGAAAGCAAAAAAAATGGATGATGTTTTGTTAATCGGCGGGGGAGTCATTCCGGATGCAGACATTCCGGGGTTAAAAGCAGCGGGTGTAGCAGAAGTTTTCACCCCCGGAACACCCACATCGGACATTATTGAGTTTATCAAGGCAAATGTAAAGTAACGAACGGCATAAAATTAAGGCACGGTGCTGGTTTGGGAAAATCAGCAGTTCATAGAGGTGGTGCGATTGAGTGGATATTGTCCAGGAATTGTTGGCAGGTTCGCCACGGGCGCTTTCGCGAGCGATAACGGCGATCGAAAATGAATATGAAGAAGCTTTTTCGATCATGCAAAAACTTTATCCTCATACCGGAAAAGCTCATGTTATCGGCATCACCGGCCCGCCTGGGGCGGGGAAAAGCACACTAACCGATAAATTGGCGAAAAAATACCGGGAGAACGGAAAGACGGTTGGGATTATCGCGGTCGATCCGACAAGCCCGTTTTCCGGCGGCGCCATATTGGGCGATCGCATTCGGATGAACGAATTGACCATGGATCCCGGTGTGTTTATTCGCAGCATGGGAACACGAGGAAGCCTTGGCGGGTTGTCGCTGAAGACTTCCGACGCCGCCAAAATTATGGATGCGGCCGGCAAAGAGATCATCTTTATTGAAACCGTTGGCGTAGGCCAATCGGAAGTGGATATAGTCAAAGCGGCGGATACTACGATTGTCGTACTGGTTCCCGGCTTAGGCGACGACATTCAAGCGATCAAAGCGGGGATTTTGGAGATCGGCGATCTGTTCGTCATCAATAAAGCGGACCGTGATGGTGTGGAACGATTGAATACGGAACTGGAAATGATGCTCGATTTAAATCAAAACAAAGTAAAATGGCGCCCGGCGGTTAATCGGACCATTGCCAGCAGGGGAGTCGGTATCGATGAACTAATGGAAAAAATCGAGGAACACCGGACATATCTGCAAGAATCCGGCGAACTGGCGCTGCGGCGAACCCAACGGACGCGGGATGAACTGCTGGCGCTTCTTGAGGAACAGATCAGCCGCCGGGTAACAGAGAAGATGAGAGCCTCCGGAGAGCTTGATTTTTTGGTTGCGAGTATTGAACAACGCAGGCAGGATCCTTACTCGGTTGTTGCTGCTTTACTGGATGCTTATCTGATTTAACGATGGTTTTGCAAAAAAACAAGGAGGTTGTCGCATGTTCAACGTTTTAAAAATTGATCATATCGGTATTGCTGTGAAAGATATGGAAGCTGCCAAGAAATTTTATACAGAAGTTTTGGGCATGGCAGTCCAAGGCGAAGAAGTGGTGGAACAGCAAAAGGTAAAAGTTTGTTTTATTCCGAGCGGGGACAGCGAAATCGAATTATTGGAATCGACTTCACCGGACGGCCCGATTGCCAAATTTATCGAAAAAAATGGGGAAGGGGTCCAGCACATTGCGCTGCGAGTCGACAATATTGAAGCTGCGCTGGCTGATTTAAAAGCGAAAGGGATCCGCTTGATTGATGAGGAGCCGCGCTATGGCGCCGGAGCGGCAAGTATTGCGTTTGTTCATCCCAAAGCAACTGGAGGCATCTTGCTGGAATTATCCGAACGAAAATAGATCCGTTCCGTCTAGCACTTACATCGTTTTGTTTCGCAAATTGAAATGAGGTGAAGTCCATGTGGAACTTCAAAAACTTATTTGGCCATAAACCCTCAGAAACGGAACAGACTGAGGGCGGCAAGGAGGCTTCCGTACCTGCGCCGGCATCGGAGGAAGAAAGCATTCGTGTTTTTGTGCTGATTGCCGCAGCACTTGCAGCATACGGGGTTAGTCCTGCAGAAATTGCTGTTATTCGGCCGATTGGCGGCAGAGCCTGGGTGCAAGCGGGGCGTTATGAGAGCGTGCATCATCGCCGGCAGATGTTTTAAAACAGAAAAAACAGCAAAGGAGGAACGAAATAATGGAGAAATTTCGAATTACTTTAAACGGACAGTCCTATGAAGTCGAAGTGGAAAGGCTTAGCAACACAGCTGCCGCCCAGCCTGCTGCACCTGCTGCAAATGCTGCTGTAATGCCATCACCGCGTACCGGCATTGCAGCTCCGGCGTCGGCGCCCGCAGCTGCGGCGATGCAGACGCCTTCCGCTTCAGTATCAGCTGGCGCAAAAACATTGGCAGCCCCGATGCCGGGCAAGGTGGTTGCGGTGAATTTTACTATGGGCGCCTTTGTCAAAAAAGGTGAAGTAGTTCTGGTTCTTGAGGCAATGAAAATGCAGAACGAAATTCTGGCCCCGGAAGATGGACAAGTTGTCGATGTTCGCGTTCATGCCGGGCAAACAGTACGGAGCGGCGAGCCCCTGGTCACTTTCAGCTAATGTTGCCTGTGGTGAAATAGTATTAGCCCAGAAGGGGGATATCTCAATGGATATTTATACCTATTTCTTTTTTTCCTACGGTCTGACAGCGATAATTGCGTTTTCTACGGTTTTGATTATCTTATTTGCGAATAAAATAATGCAGGCATTTGAAAGGTCGCTCAGCAAGTAAACTATGTGCGGGAGTTGAACCATCAATGTATTATGACGTTGCTCAAAATCTGTTTCCGGGCATTTTTTCTTTTTTTGTTCAGGATTCAGCAATTGTATATGCGAGAATTTTTCTTATTTTGTTTGGGTTTTTGCTTGCATACCTCGGTTACAACCGGACACTTGAGCCACTTATTATGGTCCCGATGGGAATTGGGATGATAGCGATCAATTCAGGTGTGCTCTTTATGCAAGGCGGCGGGATCGGAAATATTTTTCTTGACCCTTTGGTATCCGATCCGGCTGCTTTGATGAATATCATGCAGATCAATTTTCTTCAACCAATCTATAATCTTACGTTTAGTAATGGACTGATTGCCTGTTTTGTATTTTTTGGAATTGGGGCCATGAGTGAAATCGGTTTTTTGCTTGCCCGGCCCTGGGCCAGTATGACGGTGGCGGTATTTGCTGAACTCGGATCGTTTGTCACCCTGGTTATTGGCTACAAGCTGGGACTGCCAATTGGTGAGGCGGCGGCAGTTGGTACTATTGGAGGCGCGGATGGCCCAATGGTGCTTTTCACATCCTTGATGTTGGCGCCGAAACTGTTCGTTCCGATTTCTATCATTGCTTATTTATATTTGAGTCTGACATATGCCGGATACCCATATTTGATCAAATTGTTAGTGCCAAAAAAATATCGTGGTTTAGTAGTGGAAATCAAACATGTGGATGTGCCGAAAAAACAAAAATTCATTTTTACTGTTCTGATGTGCTTTGTTTTGTGCCTCCTTCTTCCCGTTGCTGCTCCGCTGATCATGTCCTTCTTTTTAGGTGTTGCGATTAGAGAAGCGCAAATTGAAGAGTATCAAAAATTGCTGGAAAGCACGATTCTTTATGGATCTACTCTGTTCTTGGGATTGCTGCTCGGCGTTCTTTGTGATGCGCAGACCTTGATGAACCCCCAAGTCGGTCTGTTGGTAATTTTAGGCTGTTTGGCTCTGTTGGTTTCTGCCATCGGTGGTATCATCGGCGGTTGGGTGGTATATTTGTTTAGCAAAAACTACAATCCGGTGATTGGCATTGCTGGTGTTTCTTGTATGCCCACTACCGCTAAGCTGGCTCAGTATGCAGCGAAAGAAGCAAACCCCTACGCGATGATTTTGCCGTTGGCGCTGGGCGCGAATATCAGTGGCGTTATTGTAAGCGCGATTACAGCTGGAGTGTTTATTTCGACAGTAGGACTTGTGAAATAGCTGCAGGCTTAGTTGCTGCAAGAAAAAATGGCAAAAAAAGAACGGCTGCTGATTATTTATAATCGCCAACCGTTCTTTTTGTTGTTTAGTCTATTCGAGGGCTGCCTTTTCTAATGCTCACCAAAATGTATTTCAATATGGGTCCAAACAGGAAGTACTTCTTAATAACTGCGGAGAAACGTCAAGGTATGATTCACAGTTTGTTCCAATGCAGTTACGTCGGTTGGTCCGCCGATGAATTCAGACAGCTTTGCGACCAACGTCTTAATTTGGGCATCTTCCGCTTCTTTGAAGAAGTAGTAATCGTTTGGATTGTGATCGCCATCCGTATCGGCTTCCAATAAGAAGGTGCCATTCAGGTAATAAACGTTCAGTCGTCCTTTTTTGCTCGCGAGAACGGTGGTACGATGTATTTTCTGGTTGTCTGTTAAGGCTTTTGAGATCAATTGGCCAATGACCGGATATTCTGTACAGGGTATGCGTTGCATAATCGTCCCTCCTTATGGATTGCATGAATTTGTTGAACCAAGACTGCGAATTGTAATGGCATCTATGATTAAGGAAAATTCTTCATATGCACTGATAAATCCTGCTCTATCAACAAAACGGATGCCAAAATATGACTTTACTTTTAAAAGAAGTAGATTTCACTGAAAATAGCGAAGATATATATATATATGGGAAATTAAGATCGACAGAAGCATGAAAGGGAAGGCGATCATGAAAAATTTTCGGAAGGTGATCAGTATTCCGTTTTTTTCGGCGATGCCGATAACGATCACATTTGCTGAAGCGCCAATAATGGTGCCATTGCCGCCTAGACAAGCGCCTAAGGCCAAAGACCACCATGCCGGTTCCAGGTTCAATCCCGAGATACGGCCCATTTCCTGCAACATAGGGATCATCGTGGCAACGAAAGGGATATTGTCGATAAACGCCGACGCAATGGCGGATAACCAAAGAATTAAGAATGAAGTTTCCATGATTTGACCTTTGGTAAAATCCAGACCCAATTGGGCCAGATGAGAGATTACTCCGGTTGACTTCAATCCTCCTACAAGGATAAACAGTCCGGCAAAGAAAAATATCGTCGGCCATTCAATATTCAGGAGGATTTCTTCAGGCTCCTCTTTGCTGATGATCATTAACAGCATGGCTCCGGCCAGTGCGATAGTCGCTGATTCCAAATGTAATGAGGTATGGAAAGCAAAGCCAATAATTGTCAATCCCAAAATAGTCAGGGACTGTTTCAATAATCGCCAGTCATGAATTTCGTCGCGAGGTGTTAACACCGTAAGACTTTGTCTGCATTCATCACTCACTTGGAGCTCTTTTCGATATAAAAGCATGAGCAACCCGATTGTGACTAACATGATCATCGCACAAACCGGGGCTAGATGATAAATAAATTGATTGAAGCTTAAGCCGACCGCGCTGCCGATCATAATATTCGGGGGGTCGCCAATGAGCGTGGCGGCGCCGCCGATATTCGAAGCCAAGATTTCAGAAATCAAAAAAGGAATTGGATTCACTTCCAGCTTATCCGTTAAAGTCAAAGTGATAGGCACGATCAATAATACAGTGGTTACGTTGTCCAATAAAGCGGAGGCCAGAGCAGTAATGAGCGATAACAGGCCTAATAATTTTACCGGCTGCCCTTGGGTAATGCGGGCGGCCCATATGGCCATGGCTTCAAAGACCCCGGACCGCCGGGTAATCGTAACTAAGATCATCATTCCGATGAGCAGGCCTAAGGTATTGAAATCGATGTCATCTTTGACTGCTGTTTCCTGCGTCAGAAAACCAAACAGCACCATCAAAATTCCGCCGGTCATGGCAACAATCATTCGATGGAATTTTTCCCAAATAATCATGGCATAGGTAACGATGAAAATGAAAATAGAGCCAAAAAAAGCGAAATCCTGCATTAATAATCATCTCCTTTTTTAATAGGCGCAAAAAAACAGACGAAGCCCGTTGTTGACAGACTCCGCCCGAAATTCAATCCTATGATATTGAGATTAAGTATAAATTGATTATGTGGAAAAGTCAATAGCTCTAAATAGCAGTGCGTGGTAATCTGCGTTTGCGCAGGATTTTGGTTAAAAAACAGGAATGATTATATTAATATGAGTAACGAGGGATGAGTAGGATGTGGAATATGATCAGTCAAATGCCGCCTCCGATCCGGTTGGTGATCGAAACTTTGGAAAAAGAAGGCTATCTGGCGTATGTGGTGGGGGGGGCAGTCCGCGATTTGTTGGGTGGCCGGCCGGTCAGTGATTATGATGTCTCAACGGATGCCTGGCCGGAAGAAGTGATTTGTGTTGCGGGTCGGGCTGGCTGGAGGGTTATTGATCAATTAGGCCAAAATTTTGGGGTGGTTCTTGTCGTTGTGGAAGGCATGCCCATTGAAGTGGCTACGTTTCGTGGTGAACAGTATGGCGAGGACAGCCATCGACCCACCGAAGTATGGTATTCGCACGAGATCATCAGTGATCTTGCCAGACGGGATTTTACAATCAACGCCATGGCAGTAGGTTGCAACGGCGATTTAATCGATCCATTCGGCGGACAACAGGATTTGGCAGATGGTGTTATTCGGGCAGTGGGCGATGCGCGAGTTCGGTTCAGCGAAGATGCGCTGCGCATGTTCAGAGCTTGCCGGTTTGCGGCACAGCTTGGCTTTCGGATTGATGAGACGATCTTAAACGCGATTCCTGCACAATTGGGACGTGCTGCCGGCTTATCTCTGGAACGAGTGCGCGATGAATTGGAAAAGACCCTGATCGCTGATTATTGCGATCAGGGTCTGGGCGCAATGCTGGAGACCGGTCTCTTGAATGCCCAGTGCCGGATACGGGAGAAGGGGATGTACCGGCAGATTCCTATCCTTCCCGAATTGCAGCACCTTGCCAATTTGCCGCAGGAGGCTAAATATCATCGCCTGGATGCATGGAAACATACATTGGCGGCGATGCGGTCCGCAAAACCGGATCGAATGATCCGTTGGGCCGCCCTGTTGCACGATATTGGCAAAGGGCTGCCCGGTGTGCGTGGGATAGACGATGCGGGGGCGGTCTTCGACCATGGTCATGAAGTTGCAGGAGCACAATTAGCACAGGAAATTCTCGAGCGTTTGCATATGCCGAAAGAGATGCGTGATCGCATCGTATGGCTGGTTTCCCGCCATATGAGATTTTATTTTTGCTTGTATCGCAATCCTCAGGCAGCTTCTCATTGGATACGCCAAGAAGCCCGTTCCAAATCGTTCCGTGACTGTAAATCCATGCTGGAAGCATTCGAGCAGTTAACGGACTTGTGTACGGCGGATTGCCTTGCCTCCGGCGCTGCTGACCAAGCTGTTCAAAATGCACAGGCAATCGTTGAATTTGGAGCTTATCTGCGAAAATTGGTTTGTGATACGCCGATCCATACCCGCGATATTCGCTATGAAGCGGAAGAATTGCTATCCATTCTCGGCGACCGGCAGATGATCGGACCGTTTTTGCAAACGGCGCTGCACCGTCTGCAGGATGGCGAGTTGAGGAATGATAAAGAAGCCATTTATGCAGCTGCAAAAAAATGGATCAGTCGAAAATTGCAAAAGATGGATTAATTGGAGCGTACTTCGACTTTGGTGTCATAGAAGGTGCTGCCAGCGGCTTTGTCAGTCAATCTGGGGGAAACAAGCGAATTAACGGTTCTGCCGTTCAGAGAATGATTGAAATCCCATACCCCTTCAGCGACAACTACGCCGGAGGGAACTTTTGGGGTTACAGCCAGCAAGAATCCCACTTCACCATGCGAATTATGTGCGATGACTGTTTGCCGGTCATTGAGTTTGCGTGCTGAGGCATCTTTTGGATTCATGAACAGGTTCATCGTTTGACGCTTATCGATTAAGTCTTCCCGTTCCAGAAAAGATGAGTTCAGGCCATAGACACTTGGCGCGGTCATCAGCCACAGAGGCAATTCGCCTCCATGGGGGAGAAGGTATTTTGGCAACGGTTCAGTTTCAAGGGGGTTGAAAATCTCGATTTGTCCAGAAGGTGTTTTGAATTTTGTTTTATAGTCCATTGGCAAAGGCAATTCTACTAAAGCTCCCTGTGCAAGACGTTCTTTTGCCGGATTATCCAACCAGCCGGAAGAGCTGGCAATCAGCGAGTCGATCAGTTCATCGGCACTGCGAGAAAAGAAGGAGTCTTCAAAACCCATTTTTTGAGCTAACAACTGGAACACTTCCCAGTTGGAGCGGGATTGTCCGATTGGTTCAATAGCCGGCTGAACGCGGCGAAGGCAGTAGTGGCCGTAAGCTGAATAAATATCGCTGTGCTCCAAGGAAGAAGTGGCTGGCAAAATGATATCTGCGTACAGGGCTGTATCGGTGAGAAATCGTTCGTGAACGACAGTAAATAGATCTTCCCGTTCCAGTCCTTCCATCACCCGGTTTTGATCCGGACAAACGGCAGCGGGATTGCAGTGATAAACGAACAGGCTTTTGATCGGCGGATGGCTGCTTGTTAATGCATTGCCCAATTGATTGATGTTGATGATCCGGGTAGGCGTGCTGATCAAATCTTCCCGGGTGATTTGCGCCATCGGCAATGCACTGCTGCCGGGGATGCCGGTAGTTGCACCTCCGCCCGTTTTGGTCCAGGCGCCGGTTAAAGCCGGCAGACAAAGAATGGTTCGCACGGTCATGGCGCCATTTCCATAGCGCGACAAACCGCTGCCGATGCTGATGAAGGGCGCTCGCGCCCGCCCATAAGCGCAGGCCATTTTTTCTATTACGGCAGCCGGCAGCCCAGTAATTTCGGCAGCAGCTTCCAGTGTCCATTGGGGCAGGATTTCCTGCAGCAATTTTTCGTAGCCCTGAACGTGAGCTGTGAGGAAATCTTCGTCGATCAGCGCCTTATTTGCCAAGACCTGCATGATCCCCAAAGCCAACGCACCATCGCTGCTGGGACGAACCAGAAAGACCTCGTCCGCAATTGCAGCCGTTGGCGTTTCATATGTATCAATTAGCCAGACAACAGCCCCGCTTTTTTTTGCTTCCAGGACATAGTGCAAAAAATGAATATTGGTTGCAGCCGCGTTGCTTCCCCACAAGATAATTAAATCGCTGGATTTGACTTCTTGCGGATGCGGTGCTAAAGTAGAACCCATAATTGCTTTCCAGCCATATCCTTTGGCAGGCGAACAGATCGTTCGTTCCAGGCGTGCGGCACCGAGCCGATAAAAAAACGCGTGTCCGGCATTACGCTGGATGAGACCCATCGTTCCGGCATAAGAACAGGGAAGGATGGCTTCCGGACCATCTTCGGCGATGATGGTTTGCCACCGCTCTGCAATGCGGTCAAGTGCCTCTTCCCAGGATATCGGCGTAAATGCATTTGTTCCCTTTGGACCGGAACGCAACAGTGGCGTTGTTAATCGTTTAGGTGAATGAACGGTACGTTCATAATGGTTCATTTTTGCGCATAATTTCCCTTGCGTGAAAGGATGGCTGGGATCGCCATGAACCTCCGTTACCTGCTTGCCGTCAGTTGTAACCAGCAATCCGCAGGCATCCGGACAATCGTATGGGCAGACGGAAGGAAAGGTTGTCATTTTGCGGCCTCCTTTTAAAAAAGAGTATTTGATTTCATTATAGCAGAGACAAGCTCTTTTGCTATGATATAAATATATTTGTGAGGCGATTCATGTGTTCATGGTAGAAAAACTGAAAAAAAGATTATCCATTGCTTTCATCGTTGCGATAGGAATCCCTTTGCTGTTTGCCGGTTGGCCTAACAGCCATGCGTTGGCCGCAAAAGCGAAGACCGTACGTCCGCAGATTACTTCCGCTTCGTTCTCATTATCGCGTGTGGCAGTCAAACCAATGTTAACTTGGACTGTTGTTCCTTGGGCTGTAAGTTATGAAATCGAATTTTTGCGCGATTTGCCGGAAAACCCCAGGGGAACAGAACCTTCGGAAAAACGGCTTTTTGCGGCCAGAAGTTATACGAACGGCTATAATGCAGATCTTTCCGCTTTCGCCGGAACAAGGATTTATTGGCGGGTGCGGGCCTTAGATTATGATCGCAATCCCTTGGGAGTATATTCTGATGTAGCTGCGGTATATGTAGATCCTTCCCTGCGGATGCAACTAAAACCGTTGCTGAATACCGTGTTTAACGCAAATGAAATGGCAACGCCCCTCTATCCGGCTTATGCCTGGATTGGCGTGAACGGTGCGGCGAAACATGAAGTCGAACTGACCCGGAATTTACCGGAAAACCCGAATGGCACGGAGCCGTCCCGTTATCGAATCTGGACTAAACAGGTCGATAGCTCCTTTGACTGTTACGATGATTTGCCTCGATTGGATCCTGGTATTTATTATTGGCGGGTTCGCGGTATTGATGAAAATGGGGAACCGGTTGGCGTTTACTCTGATGCCGGTAAATTTACAGTAGATTGGCGAAAAGGCGCTTACTCGGCAACGTTTGGCGATAGTATAACTCATGGCGGCGGGGGTGTTTCCTATCCGCCCTGCAGTTGGGAGTTCAGCTATCAAACGTATCTAAAGTTTCCAACGGTCAATCTTGGCCGCAGTGGCGATACGTCAGAAACGATGCTGGCGCGTTTTGACGAAGACGTACTCCCTTTTCATCCCCGGTATTTAATCATCTTAGGCGCCAGCAACAGCCTGAGGGGCGGAACTCCGCCCGAGCAGGTGATTTCTGACCTGGCAGGTATTCGCGATAAATGTCTTGAAAACGGCATTCGCCCCATCTTCATCACTTTACCGCCTATTAATCCGGCTTCCATTCAAAAAATATTTGGTGAAGGAACGGTAGACGAATGGCGTCAGGCGTTTGATGAGGTCAATGCATTTATTCGCCAACAGCAATATTTTATTGACATTGAACCGTATTTGAGCGACGAGCAACGCATGCTGCCTGTTGTTTACGGTGTTGATGGGCTGCATCCCGATGCGGCAGCCAAAAGGATCATGGGCAATCTTATTAATGCCAACTGGAAGCGGGTTACACGTTGATTTTGCAAAAAAACGGTCTGACAGGCAGCAGTGCTGCCTGTCAGACCGTTTTTGCATGCTTTCATTTTATTGCTTTTCAACCGCCTGGATCGCCTCTTTGATCGTTTTGGCCAATCCGGGGAATTTATTTGTCGGCATGGCGCAAACAGCCATGCGGACTCCTTTATCCAAAGGTACCAGAAAGACATTGGCATCGTGAAGTTTATTGCAGATTTCTTCTGGACGATCCGAAGGAACCGTTAGGAAGAAGCCCGCAATGTAAGGAAGAATATTCAATCCGATTTGTTGGGCTTCAGAAGTGAAGATTGCTGCCCGTCCCTGGATCAATTGTAAAAATTCATTTCGTTCTTTTTGAACCTGGGCCAATAGCGGCTTGTCCTGACAAATCGTAGCTAAGGTTTTCATAGCCCCGCGATTAATATTGGACCAAGTAGCCCGGCTTGTATATTCATTTACGTTGACGAATTCGGTGATTGCTTCCTGGTCGGAAGAGATGCCGATCATTGCGCCGGTGCGTTGACCATACATTGTAAAACTTTTTGACATGCTGGCAGCCATGATTACGAAAATGTTGGGAGGGAGGTTGGAAAATTTTTGGAAAAATTTCCGGCTGTCCGCATTCCCTGTGAAATCGAGATAAGCCACGTCGACCACTAACGTAATACGCTTTCCTGTTTTGGCATGAGATCGGCAGTCATCGATTACGGCATCCCAGTCAGAATCAGAAAGGCTGTAGCCGGTCGGATTGTGGGCCGGAGTGTTTAAAATAATCAATACGCTTTCCTGTTTTTGCAAGACTGCTGCAGTTTTGCTGCTGAAGTTTTGCAGGTTAAAATTGTTGTTTTCATCAAAAAGGGCGAAAACATCCAGCTGCCGTAAGGCATCTTTGCACAAGACCCGGTAAGGGGACCAAAACCAGTCGGTAGTCAAAACGGTATCGCCGATTTCAGAGTAGTTCCATATAGCATGGTGCAGGGCTCCGCAGCCTCCCGCCGTGGCAATCGACTGTATGTAGGCATCGGGTCGATAATCTCCCAGCGTAAAATCAATGACATTGGTTAGAAAATCGGCCAAACCCCGGATGGGCGCGTATCCAATTAAATCCGGAGTGGAAACATTGCGCAGAACTTTCTCAACCGTTGGCAGGCAAACCAGCGTTCCCGTATCGTCCAGCAAAACCCCTTGCGTTCCGTTGGTTACTTTGTCTTTGCCATACTTGCCGATCGCTTCTACGGCTTTCGCGTTGGCGCCAAAAATTTTATCGGCGGGAACTTTGCCCCGTGCATGAGAAGCAGCCATATTCATGGTTATTTTTCATCCTTTCGTATACAAAATAAATATTTGGGGTTATCTATTGCCAATAGCAAGCGCTATTTGTTTATTTTGAGATCAATAACCGGATTGATTAAGGGCATGAACCCGTCAATTCTACATTCGGCGATGTCGCCATCACTGATTTTTGCTGCGCGGGGCGTTCCGGTGCAAATAATGTCGCCGGGCAGCATGGTGGCTACTTTCGTATGGAAAGAGACGAGGAAAGGCGGCGGAAAGGTCATGTTGGATACCGTATTCTGGGCGTGAATAGCGCCATTCAGCACTGTGGCTACGTTCAGTTTCAATACATCGTCGATTTCATCCGGCGTTACCAATTCCGGCCCAAAAGAGAAAAATGTATCGAAATTTTTGGAGCGGGTTAAGTAACGGGGGTTTGGTGCAAGAAGATCTTCTGCCGTCATATCCAGCAAGGTGGTAAAACCAGCCACAACATCCAGCCAGTTGGCTTCTTCAATATTTTTGCATTTTTTACCAAAAACAATTCCCAGTTCCGCTTCCGCGGTCGTTCTTTCTGATTGCAGGGGGATGCAAATCTCATCTCCGGGACCGATGAGAGTAGTATCGAATTTAGCGAAGCTGGCAGGAGCAAGGGTGGGCGCTTTTTCTGACAAGTCCCCAGCATGCTCTACATAGTTGAGACCGATCCCCCAAATTTTGCTTGGGTGACGGTACAACGGGCCAAAATGGGCATTTTCGTTGCTAATAACCCCTTCTATGGCTGTTTCCAAAAGTTCTTTTCCTCCGGCACGATACCAGGTATTGATTTTTGGCAGTTGTTCCAGTTGAAGGATAGACCACAGATCCGTAGCCCAGTTTTTATTGTGCTGCGTATTAATTGCCGAGACGGGAATAAAGCCTGAGGCTGTCCGAATGGCTGTTTCTTCCCCTTGGTTCGTTTTAACCGTTGCTATTCGCATTTTGTTCTCCTTTACTCTGTGGAATCGCAAGCATAACTTTCCTCTACTCATTATAGAACATGTCAGCGCTGGATGCAAAGTGATCAATCGCAAAAAATCGTTTTGCACGATGGGGAATGGTGAAGATTTGCTGTTTGGCAGGAAATTGGCCGTTGTGCATATAATATATGCACAACGGCCAATTTGTTTCAATGGCAGGAAGGACGGTCAAGCGCCCATGGCAAAAATTACAACCGCTCAACGCAAGCGCATAGCAATTTTTTTTGCATTTATATTTTTTCTACTACTGATTCTAGTTGGACGGATTGCCTGGGTTCAATTTGTTGATGGGAAAAAGTTAACCGAAAAGGCTGCCCAGCAATTGCAGGAAAGCCGTTCGCTGCAATCGCCCCGTGGTGCGATTTATGACCGTAATGGCCGAAAATTGGCAGTCAGCGCTATGACGAAATCGCTGTATGTCAATCCGGCGGTGTTGAACATTGATCCGGATGAGGCAGCAAATTTACTGGCGCCGATACTCGAAATGAAGCCCGAGGACATTAAAGAACGGCTGACCCGCCAAAGTAATTTCGTCTGGTTGAAACGTACTTTGGAACCAGATAAATCGAAGGCAGTGATCGCCCTTATTAAGGAGCGCAAGTTAACGGGATTTCATTTTGAAGAAGAAAGCAGACGCTATTATCCGAATGATGTATTGGCGGCTCAAGTGCTTGGTTTCGTCGGCACAGATGATGTTGGTCTGGATGGCATAGAGATGTCGATGGACAAAACGATTAAAGGGGAACGGATAAAAAAGATATTTGAAACAGATAGTCACGGAATACCCATATTTAAATCGATTTTTTCGTATACCTCTCATAGTCAAGGGAAGAACGTATACTTAACATTAGATAGCACGATCCAGTTTATTGCCGAAAAAAGTTTGGATGCTGCGATGGCCAGAACGCACGCGCGAGCGGCGACGGTGATTATCATGAATCCGAAGACCGGTGAAATTCTTGCAATGGCTAACCGGCCGAGTTATGATCCGAATTATTTTTATCGGTTTGGTCAGAAAGAATGGAAGAACCGTGCAGTATCGGACCTTTATGAACCGGGTTCTACTTTCAAGTCCATTATCGCGGCAGTAGCTTTACAGGAAAAAACAGTTCGGCCGAATGATATTTTCGTGGACAAAGGCTACGTGGATGTTTCCGGGAGGGTGATTCGGAACTGGGATGGCGGTGGCAGCGGAGCGCTTTCCTTCATTGATATTATTAAAAATTCGGTGAATACCGGCTTTGTTCAGGTTGGATTAAAAGTAGGCGCCGCGAAATTGAATGAATATATCCGGGCGTTTGGGTTTGGACAAGTAACGGGAGTTGAACTGCCGGGCGAAGAAGAAGGATTGTTATTTAGTGCTCGCAACATGAGCGCTTCTGATGTGGCAACGATGTCCATCGGGCAAGGCGTAGCGGTAACCCCGCTTCAATTAGTGACTGCTGTATCGGCAATCGCCAATAATGGTTTGCTTCTTAAGCCGCACATTGTACGTGAAGTCCGAACGGATGATGGTACGGTGGAGCGGATGGCCAATGTTGAACCGGTGCGCCAGGTAATCAGTCCGGAAATCGCAAAAGAATTGGTCGGAATGTTGGAGAAGGTAGTATCAGAAGGCGGCGGGCAAAAGGCGATTGTGAAAGGCTATCATTTTGCCGGCAAAACCGGAACCGCTGAAAAATTGCGGCAGGATGGCGGGGGCTATGAATCAGGGCATTATATTGCTTCCTTTGTTGGCTTTGGTCCCGTTGAGGATCCGCAGGTTGTCGCGCTAGTCGTCATTGACGATCCGTCCGGCGTTTATTACGGCGGTCAAATTGCCGCGCCAGTTTTCAGTGAAATAATGACCCAGGTTGTGAGGTATTTAAATCTCCCGCCCCAAGGGTCCGTAAATGCGGGCGCTCAATGGTCTCTGCCGGTTGCGGCAAGTAAGCCTTCTTCCAGCCAGAGCGTGTATAAAGGCAATGTACCGGCTGGGAAAAAAGTGGTGCCGCATGTGATCGGTAAAACAATGAAAGAAGCGGGTGAGCTGCTCAATAGTCAAGGGCTGGCATTTGTTCCTGAGGGGAGCGGCATCGCTGTCAAACAGAGTGTCAGTGCATATAGCCTGGTCGATGCAGACAGTGAGATCGTTGTATACTTTGAAGCACGCCCTAGATGAGTGGGGCTTGCTAAGAAGGGGAACTTGTTTTGGAGAAAAATAAAACCAGAGGATAGGTGACGTGAAGCCCTATCCTCTGGTTTTATAAAAATCATTGGGATCATCTTGCAACAATTTTAATTGTCGGCTATCGAACAGGAATCGAGAGTGCAGTAAATACGCTCTAAGATGGTACGAAAAAGAAGAATTTCGGACTCGCTAAATTCTTCCAACATTTTGCTTTCGATCTCCTTCATCACTTTCAATGTTTTTTCCTTTAGGCGTTTCGCTTTTTTGGTTAAAACAATTTGATAGGACCGACGATCATTAGGCGCTTCGACGCGCATCACTAGATCGGCACGTCCCAGCCGGTCGATCAGACCAGTAAGCGTGGAGTTGTCAAGAAAGACTTCTTTGCTAAGTTCGGATATCGATATGTTATCCTTTTTGTAAAGCGCATAAAGAACGACAAGCTGGCCGGGCGATACTTCTAAACCTTCTTTTTCAAGCATTTTTTTTGTATATAAAAAATGTTTTTGTTCGGCTTTTGCTAAAAGTACACAGGTGCTGTCAAAAATAGTAAGCATTCTGTTTTCCCCTTTGTCGATGATTTGGGTATATTGTGCATGCGAAAATTATGCATGCAAATTAATTTTATACTATTATCAGATATTGTCAACCGACAGTATGAGCGTGAATGAGTGCTGCATCTGCTGTTGCAATCTACGGCTCTGAAAATGTTTTTAAGGAGAAGACAAAATACTTGCAATTTAGAGAAAAATATAATAATATTAAATCACTTGTGGAAAGTGATTTTTTGAACTTAAAAAATTTTAGCAATTTACTTTGCATACAAAAAATGGGTATGCAAAGTAAATTGCTAAAATATAAATAACGGCTAAATGTTTTTACGTAAAAAAATTAACTGGCTGTTAATATAGAAACGAATAGTAGCTGCAGGTATACATGATCGGGCGGAACGCAGCTGCAGAAAGATTCGTCTGATTAGATACTTTGCACACAAAACGTCTGCATGCAAAGTATCTTCAGGCTGAATATACAGCAAAAGCTTTTCTGCACGATGCATGGATGGATCAATAGAATGGCATAATCACGGTGAATAAGATTAGATTTGCATCGGCGGTCCCAGTAAGACGCTGAGTCGGACAGTGGCAAGTGATCAATAGCTTGCCTGGGTTATCATCGATGGCGCTCTGCTGTTATTAATTGGGCGAAAAAGAAAACGTAAGGCGGTGGTTCGCGACAAATATGTTCGGGTGCACAGTAGGATAACGTAAAAAAATACTGAGGAGGTAACATTTATAATGGAAGTATTTGGTATTCTTCTTAGCTTGTTCTTATTGATGTTTTTTGCGTACAGAGGGTTTTCAGTAATATTTTTTGCTCCCATATTTGCCCTGTTGGCAGCCGTATCGCAAGGCTTGCCGATTATGCCTACATACACCGAACTGTTTATGGCTAAAGCTGTAACATACGTGAAGTCCTTCTTCCCCGTTTTTATGCTGGGTGCAGTTTTTGGGAAAATTATGGAAGACAGCGGAATGGCGAAATCCATTGCCCATTCGATCATTGAGAGTCTTGGACCAAAACATGCTATTCTTTCTACCGTATTATCCTGCGCAATATTGACGTACGGCGGAGTCAGCCTTTTCGTTGTGGTTTTTGCAGTTTATCCGTTTGCAGCGGCTTTATTTAAAGAAGCTGGTATTCCAAAGCGTTTTATCCCTGCGTGTATCGTTCTTGGCGGTTTTACATTCACAATGGACTGTTTGCCGGGAACCCCTCAAATCCAAAATATTATCCCAACCAACTTCTTAGGAACCAGCGTTTACGCAGCTCCTTTTTTGGGAATTATATCCGGAACGGTTATTTTTATCGTTGGTATGATCTGGTTGAAACGCCGTGTGGGAGGAGCCTTGGCCCGAAATGAGGGATATGGCGTTCACAAGATTAATGAGCCGGAGTTAAGAGATGATACGAACCTTCCGTCCTGGCAGTTATCAGTACTGCCTTTATTAACGGTACTCGTAGTCAACTACATTGGCAATACGATGACCTGGAACCCCGACCTCCTTACACCGCTTTTAGGGATGAAGCTGCCGTTGATGGTTCCTGCAGTTAAAAATGTTGTCAGCATATGGGCCTTGATTATCGGGTTAGTATGTGGTATTTCGCTTGCCGTTGCAATCGGTGTAAAGCGCATGCCGAAAGGTGGCGTGGCAAAGGCTATCAACGTGGGAACGATCGGTTCATTGCTTGCGATTATGAATACCGCTTCAGAGGTTGGCTATGGCAATGTTATTGCATCCTTGCCTGGTTTTAAAGCGATCGCCGGCGCTATGCTTGGTCTTCATATTGGAAACGGTCCTCTGTTTTCCGAAGCGGTTACAGTGACAACTCTTGCCGGGATCACGGGATCGGCATCAGGCGGGATGGCAATTGCTTTGGATTTGATGTCCAAGCAATGGATGGCATGGGCTGCCGCAACAAACGTCCCATTAGATGTATTGCACCGGATTGCTTCCATGGCCTCTGGCGGTTTAGACACAATGCCGCATAATGGCGCTATCATTACATTGTTGGCTGTTTGCGGTCTGACTCATAAGGAATCGTATCCCGATATTTTTGCAATGACGTGCATCAAAACAACGATGGCTTTTTTAGCAGTAGTTCTATACCTGGTCTTTGGGATCGTGTAAATCTAATTAGATCATTTTTAAAGAATAGCAACGGGGGCAATGCCGAAACGTCGGCATTGCCCCTGGTTCGTTTAGAGTGAACCATACCGCTATCAGGGCAAAAAATTGGAGGGGAGGAAATTGATAAAAACTAGCGAATTAATATTGAAAATACCAGTGGATGTTGCGTGCCGATGCAGTGAACAGTTTATATTGGGTTGTCGAATATTAATATACTAGGAGGAAATCGTATGGCGCTTATTTTAGATGGCAAACAAGTAGCTGCAGCCGAAAAAGGGGACCTAATAGCGAAAGTTGCCGCATTGAAAGATAAAGGGTTTACGTGTGGCTTGGCAATTATCATGGTTGGCGATAATCCGGCATCGCGGATTTATATGAACCGGTTGGATAAATTGGCAAAATCTATCGGGATGGCTTCCCATCCATACCATTTGCCAGCCGATACGCCGCAAGAGGAAGTGCTGGCGTTGATTGACAAGTTAAATGCGGATCCGGATATTGATGGAATTATCCCAATGATGCCGATGCCGGCGCACATTAATGCGGATATTATCGGTGAAGGGATTTTGGCGCAGAAAGATGTAGATGCCATCCATCCTTATAATGTGGGGTTGTTTGCTTCCGGGAAAAGCGTTTGGGCCGCGAGCACACCGCGTGCGGTAATGGCAATTCTTGATTTTTATGGAATTGAATTATCCGGACGTCATGCGGTAGTCATTGGGCGGAGCAATGTCGTTGGAAAACCGATGACTCATCTGCTGCTCTCCCGCAATGCTACGGTTACGGTATGCCATTCCAAAACCGTCAATCTAGCGGACATTGTCCGTCAGGCGGATGTTATTGTTGCCGCTGTGGGGTATCCGCGGCTGGTTAAAGCGGAGATGGTAAAGCCTGGCGCTGTGGTGGTCGATGTCGGCATCAATGAAGTCGAAAGCGGGATTGTCGGTGACGTAGACTACGATGAAGTCGTAAAAGTGGCAGGGGCAATCACACCGGTACCGGGCGGAGTCGGGGCTGTAAGTACGATTATGGTAATGCAGGCTGTATTACGCGACTTTGAGGTTTTGCACAAATGAAGAGACGTAAGATACGATAGGGGGTGGCATTTCTGCACGAAATGGCGATTGCACAGGGGATCCTTGATATAGCATTAAATACTGCCGCCCAGAATGATGCAACGAAAATCCTTCGGGTTTCTTTGCTGGTTGGACAACTGACAGAAATAGAACCGGCATCACTGCGATTTTGCTTTACGGCATTAGCGGCCGATACGCCGGCGGCCGGGGCAGAGTTGGAAGTGACTGTCGTACCTTTGACAGGTCGCTGCCGGGATTGCGGCGGAGAATTTGCGATTGATCATTATCGCTTTTATTGTCCGGAATGCAATTCGGCCGCAGTTGAAATTCTGTCGGGACGGGAATTAAAAGTAGAACACCTGGAGGTTGAATAGATGGAAATTAAAGTAATGGCCAACATTCTGGATAAAAACGATCAAATTGCGAACCATGTCCATCACCGGCTATCCGGCCAGGGCATCTTTGTGTTGAATTTAATGGGATCTCCGGGTTCGGGAAAGACATCTTTGCTGGAACAGACGATTGCCGCGCTGAAAGAAGAGATCCACATTGCCGTCATTGAGGGTGACTTATTTACATCCAAAGATGCTGAGAGGATTGAAGGCCACGGAGTGCCGGTTATCCAGATCAATACCGGCGGTGGCTGTCACTTGGATGCCGATATGGTGCAGAGCGTTCTCGATCGTCTTGATTTGGATAAGCTGGATCTTATCGTCATTGAAAATGTGGGAAACCTGGTGTGTCCGGCCGAGTTCAATATCGGCGAAGACGTTAAAGTGACTGTCTTGAGCATTACGGAAGGCGAAGACAAACCACTGAAGTACCCGCTGATTTTCAAACAGGCCAGTGCGGTTGTATTAAATAAAACCGATTTATTGCCTTACACTTCGTTTAACATGCAAGCGGCTGTTGAAGATATTACCAGTTTGAACCCGCACGTTACCTTATTGCCGGTGTCTTGTCGTACCGGTGAAGGTTTAACTGTTTGGTATGACTGGTTAAAAGAACAGGTAGCCGCTAAAAAACAGCTCAAAGCGGTGAACGCTGCCTGCAAATAATTACTGCCGGAATAGCTGTTTTTATGGAAACATATCATTCCAATTGTAACGAATAATTTCCAAACGGTGGAAACTTTTCGTTACAATTTTTCTTTTAGCACTCTATATGCTGCTTCGCGATTTTTCTCTGCAATCAATGAAATATCACATAAATGACTTGCGTTAGCTGGTTTTCTACTTCTTTCTAATTCAAAACTCGCATACAGGAAGGAATGCAATTTTTTTAAAAAGCGATTGGCATGCTTTATGCATATTTATTATGTATATTCATTAAAAAATATTGCTGCTATCAAATGGTATGAGAGACGAAAGATATTGGATGGGGGGATTTTTTGTGATTATTGGAGTAGCAAAAGAAATCAAAGATAATGAGAACCGCGTGGCATTGACTCCTGCCGGAGCTGAAGTACTGCATAAGGCGGGGCATACGATTTTGTTGGAACGTAATGCCGGAATTGGCAGCGGCTTTACTGATGAAAGTTATTTAAAAGCCGGAGCGCAAATTTTGTCGGATAAGGCGGAAATCTTTTCCCGTGCGGAAATGATTATGAAAGTCAAAGAACCGTTGCCGGCTGAATATGATCTTTTTCATGAAGGGCAAATTTTATTCACTTATTTGCATTTGGCGCCGGAACCTGAGTTGGCCAAGGCATTGCTCAATCACAAAGTAATTGGTATTGCGTATGAAACAATTACCGGCACGGATCATACATTGCCACTGCTGTCGCCGATGAGTGAGGTTGCTGGAAGAATGGCAGTCCAGATTGGGGCGCAGCTGCTGGAAAAACCATATGGCGGAAAAGGAGTGCTGCTGGGCGGTGTGCCTGGCGTTGAACCAGCGCAGGTCGTGATTATTGGCGGCGGAATTGTTGGCACGAACGCGATCAAGGTAGCGGTGGGGATGGGAGCACAGGTGGCGGTCATCGACCGTTCCGCAGCGCGCCTGCAGTATCTCGATGATCTATTTGGCGGCAGGATTGTTACCGTCATGTCAAACAGTTACAATATCGCCTCGTGGGTTAAAAAAGCCGACTTGCTTATTGGGGCAGTATTAGTGCCGGGCGCCAAAGCTCCGAAACTGGTTACTGCGGATATGGTAAAAACAATGGAACCTGGTTCCGTTATTGTTGATGTGGCGATTGATCAGGGGGGGTCGGTAGAAACCTGTGACCATGTGAGCACGCATAGCAATCCTACGTATACCAAATATGGCGTGGTGCATTATGCGGTTGCCAATATCCCGGGCGCGGTTGCTCGTACATCCACTTTTGCATTGACGAATTCTACGTTGGAGTATGCATTGCAAATCGCAAATAAGGGCTACCGTCAAGCACTGCTGGATAACCCTGGATTAGCTGCAGGGCTCAATGTGATTAACGGGAAAGTGACGTATCAGGCGGTTGCCGATGCCTTGGGCATGCAGTATACACCTGTTGAAGCTGTTCTTAAGTAAATTCATTTTTCGCCGGCCTATTTACAGGCCGGCGAATTTTTTTGCTGAAAAGGGTTATGTTTCTGGCGAAAAAGTGCGATATATATTAATATAAGCATGGAAGTCCGTAGAAAACGGAGGGGGACTTAGGGATGGCGCCAAGAAGAGGCCGGGGGAATAGCCATGGGAATGGCAGTCACGAACGCTGGCTATTGACTTATTCTGATTTGATTACGCTCTTGATGGTTTTTTTTGTCGTAATGTATGCCATGAGTTCGTCGGACACCAGAAAATTTAATGCATTGAAATCGTCATTGCAAAGCGCATTGAAAACGGACGGAGCCGGAACGAATCTGATTATGGAGTATTCGGGCGACCGGCCGATCAGCAAGCCGATACCGCTTGATCAAGCCAAGGACGAAATGACGGAATTTCGCGATATTATCCAGAAATTGCAGGCCAATATCACTGATCCGAAAGATGTGGCTATTTTTATTGATGAACGGGGATTGACAATCCGTTTTTTGGATAGCGTACTTTTCGATTTGGGGAGCGGCGATCTGCGGCGGGATGCTTTGCCGTTGCTTGATACGGTAGGCGCTGTTTTAAAAAGTTCCAATCATTTTACCCGCGTGGAGGGCCATGCCGATAATCTGCCGATCAACACCATGCAATTTCCGTCGAATTGGGAGCTTTCGTCCGCACGGTCCATTGCTGTGACGCGCTATTTAATCCAGAAACATAACTTGGATCCGCATCGTTTATCTTCTCTTGGCTATGGCGAATATCATCCGCTGTATCCGAACAGCACAGAGGAGAACCGCGCGAAAAACCGGCGGGTCGATATTGTTATTCTGCGCAGTGAACGGGCTGGCGGTGAAGTAGCCGGCGCCATTTCAGAACCAAAAAGAATACAATGAAGAAATGAACGGAATGATGGAGGATCTTTTGTGACTGAATTGCAAGAATGGGAACTTTTTAAACAAAAGCTATTTGCAAAATCATCAATTAACTTAAATGATTATAAGCCGGCACAAATGCAGCGCCGGATTACCAATTTTTCACACCGGAATCATGCGGAAGGGTACCTGGATTTTTTCCAAAAAATCGACAAAGATGCGAAACTATACAAAACCTTCATCGATTACTTAACCATCAATGTCACTGAATTTTTCCGTACGCCGGAGAAGTTTAATGAACTGGAGTCTGTTGTACTCCCCCATTTATTGACGAAAAGGCAGCGCCTGAATATTTGGAGTGCCGGTTGTTCCATTGGTGCAGAACCATATTCTTTGGCCATGGCCTTAGACCATTTGACACCTTCGGTACGCCATCGCATTTTGGGAACGGATCTGGATGTTGAGATGTTAAACAAAGCAAAACAAGGTTTGTATACGGCCAATGAATTGAAAAATGTGACAGTGGAACGCTTGAAACGCTATTTTTCCGTACAGAATGAATCTTATCTCGTGCAGGAAACGATCCGGTCACGCGTAGAGTTGAACCGCCATAATCTGCTGTTGGATGCGTTTGAAGATGGGTTCGATCTTATTTTGTGCCGCAATGTGGTGATTTATTTTACGGAAGAAGCAAAAAATGCTCTTTACCGGCGTTTTTTTAAGGCGCTGCGTCCAGGCGGCGTACTGTTTGTGGGCGGAACAGAAGCCATACTGAATTTTAGGGAAATGGGTTTTGAAAGTTATCTGCCGTTTTTCTATCGCAAGCCGGTTACTGGTTAAGACATATTTCGGCAGCTAAAAAAATTTATGCAGGGTATTGACAGTCCCTTTCCAAAACTGATATAGTAAATAACAAATCACACTATATTGCAATCATCAATGACCAGGAAGAGTACACATAGCAAGAGGGTTTCAGCGAGCTGGCGATAGTGGAAGGCCGGCACTGCTCGATATGTCGAATGGGCCTGGGAGATACAGTCTGAGCCGCTGTGTGCGGGGTAGGCACTGTCGGGGATCTTCCGCCGTTACCAGGAAGCCGATATCGGAACATTTGCTTGTTTCCCGTATTTGGTATGAGCCGGATTGTGCTTGCACAATCAATCAGGGTGGCACCGCGGGTTAACCCCTCGTCCCTATTTATTAGGATGAGGGGTTTTTTGTTTTGTAAAAATTGAGAAGGGGGAGTACAGTATGATGAACAATGAACAGGAATTGACAAGGGTTACGGTTGCGCAAGGGGGCAAATACCGCTGGTTAACGGTTACGGCTTTGCTGCTGGCGATCGGAGCCATTCTGCGCTTGGTTGCACCAAGCATTGATGGGATTACCCCAAACTGGATGATTGCGATGTACTGTATTGCCATTAATTTGACTAAGCCGACCATGGGGCAGGCAATGGGGATTGGTTTGGTGGCGGGCGCGGTAGAAGTCCCGACTTCCAAATCAGCATTTCCTTACGGCAATTTGGCCGCTGAACTGGTAGGTGCGATTGTCTGTGCGACAATTGTCAATATGTCATTTAATATGGTGATTGGCCGTTTGAATATTCGTCCGGGTGTCTGTGCAGCGTTAAGCACTGTTGCCAGCGGGTTGACGTTCGTAACCATTTTAAAAGTAGTGATGTCATTGCCGATGAATGTGTATCTCTATGGAATGCTGCCGGTGGTATTCGGTGTTGCGGCAATTAATACGGTTATCACGCAAATTCTGTATTTCCCGGCGCAAAAATTATTTACCGGCAGGGAGGAAAAATAGTGAAAGCAATTTCTTTTGAAAACTTTTCGTATGCATATCCTAAAAGTGGAGTTGTGTTGGAGAAACTTTGCTTCGAAGTAGAACAAGGATCTTTTACCGCAATTGTTGGTCCCAGCGGAGCAGGAAAAACGACATTTTGTCTGGCTGCTGCAGGAGTAGTACCGCACTATTTCGGTGGCCGTACCGGCGGAACGGTAGTGGTTCAGGGCATTCAGACCATGGATAGCACGATGGGAGAGTTGGCGAAAGACGTCGCTTTGGTTTTGGAAGACTATGAAAGCCAGCTGGTCGCGATGACGGTGGAGGATGAGGTTGCATTTGGGTTGGAAAATGCCGGCGTTGATCGAAAGCTTATTCCGCAAATGGTTCGGGAGACTCTTCAATTGGTGGGCTTGTCCGGCCGGGAACAGTGTGAAGTCGGAGGGCTATCCGGGGGACAGAAGCAGCGGTTGGCATTAGCCGGTGCGTTAGTCACAAAACCGGATATATTAATTCTGGACGAGCCAGCATCGGCGCTTGATCCGGCAGGGACGGAAGAGTTATACAGTTTGCTTGGCAAGTTGAATGAACAGGGAATGACCATTCTGGTCGTTGAGCATGATATTGCTCAAGTATTGCCTTATATCGATCAACTTGTCTTGCTCATGGAAGGACGCATTGCTGTTGCCGGTCAGCCGGAAGCGGCCTTGCGAAAAATGAGTGAGGAAAGTTTATTTCAGGAAGTGATTCCGCCGCTGCAGGAACTGCGCTTTCTTCTCGAGAAGCACGGCTGCCGGTTTGGTGCATGGCGGTGTGAGGCGGATGCGGTTCGCGAACTGTCTGCCGTATTGCAAGAGGCAGGCGAGGTGAGCCGCAGTGCTTGAAATGACAGGTGTAAGCTATCACTATCAGCCGGGGAAACCGGCAGTTGACAATGTATCTTTATGCATAAGGGCGGGCGAATTTGCAGCGATTGCCGGACGGAATGGCAGCGGAAAAACAACATTGACGCGTTTGGTGATGTCACTGATCAAACCGGCGAACGGCCAAATTGTCCTGAACGGAGTAAACACTTCGAGTCAATCTCCGGGTGATATTGCCCGTCATGTCGGCTATGTCTTTCAAAATCCGGACAGCCAGATTTTTCGCGATACGGTTGCGTCGGAAGTTGCCTATGGACCGGAACAACTCGGGTTTTCCGCGCCGGAAATTGCTTCATCGGTCGCGGAGGCATTGGAAAAAACCGGGTTGACTGCTTTGGCGGATGTCTATCCCCGCAGCCTGTCGCGCGGCCAGAAGCAACGGGTAACCATTGCCTCTGCACTGGCGATGAAGCCAGACATCTTGATTTTGGATGAACCGACCAGCGGCCAGGACGCCAAAGAAAAAGAAAGTCTTCTGCGCATACTCACCGAGTTGAATGAACAAGGAAAAACGATTATTTTAGTGACGCATGACATGGACATATTAGCCCGCTATGCGAAACGGGTTGTGGTTATGGCTTCGGGGGCCAAAGTGTTTGACGGACCGGTTGCGGAACTTTTCGCACAAGGCAATGATATACGGAAATGGGGCTTGCGGGCGCCGGCCATAATGAATATTTCTCGCAAATTATCGAAATATGGAGTATTTCCGGTTTTGACAGCAACGGAACTCAGCCAACAGATTGCTGAACGAGTGCAGAGAGGAAGAATGTAATGAAGCAATTAGCGCCACTCACAAAATTGGTGTTTACAGTTGCGGTTTCGATTTGGGCCATGTTGTTGACATCGTTACCCGGCTTAGGTCTTTTAGCGGTCGCGCAGGTTGTGACCTTAGCGGTGTGCGGACTTCTTGGCCGGACCTATAAAGGCATTTTAAGTTTGACCGGATTTGCTGTTGTTCTTATCCTCGTGCAATATGCACTGGGAAGCGAACTGGAAGCAGCAATTGCGGGCGGATTGCGAATGATCGATATGGCAACCGTTTTTGTTATTCTCTTAGCTACGACCAAAATGCAAAGTCTGACCACGGCATTGGTCAGTCAATGCCGCGTGCCGCAAGAGTATGCCTTTATGTTTACGACCGCTCTGCGCTTCATTCCGGATTTTTTGGCAGAAAGCAAGGCGGTGCGCGAGGCGCAGGCTTGTCGCGGCTATACGGGAAAGGGCGGAATAGTCCGGCGCTTTACTTCCTATTTGGCACTGGTTGGACCTTTGGTTTTGCGGGCTGTAAGCCGTTCGGAAACAATGGCTCTTAGTTTGGAATTGCGTGGTTTCGGCGCCGGACGGCGCAGTTTTTCCACGGATGTGGGGCTAAAGTTTCGTGATTATTGTACGTTACTGGGAATGATAGCGTTAACGGCTGGCTTTACAGCTGGCCGGATTGTGTATGGGTGGTAATTAATTCAGAATTGAACCAAAGTGGGGTTGTGACAAACTTGAAATAAAGTTTGTCACAACCCCACTTTAATTTAGAATTTTATTTTCAGTTATTATATACGTTTTTGAAATATAAGGGAGCGCATAGTCGAAGTAACTTTTTTCGTATGAGATTGAATGGGGGATCTCAAAACATACCACAATTATTCATTTGTAATATCGGAGGAAAATAACGAGGCAGAATTAAAATCATCTGAAAAAATTTTATTAATTGCAATAGTTGCGCTGGCAATAATCGTGCTTTCATGTCCTAAAACAATAAATTCGGGCTGGATCAAGTTAGCTTTAAAGTAAGCAGAGTTTGTATAATTAATCATTAAAGAATTCATTTCTATATCAGAAAGAATGTAATCCGCTTCGTTTACGGATGGTTCTTCAATATAGTTTTTGTTGCTAGGGCTTGATGGAAAATATTTCGGGTTCGGGACATAGATGCCTAAAAAGATAGCCGCTGGATCAATTAAGTTCACAATTTGTGCAATGCTTTGTCCGATGTATTGTCCTCTAAGTTCAAGTATCTTTGTGCATTCTGCATCTCCCATTTTGGCAGCCGTAATTATTGTTTGCTTCGTAATCTCAGCGGAGGAGGAAACTAATTTTTTAAGGTACGGAGATGTATTTGTTTCGAAAAGTTCTCTTGCCCGGCTTAAGACGGAACGATGAGTAGTAACAGTTTGCAAACACCCGTGTTGGCCGCAGGAGCAGAGCAGTCCATTGGGATCAACAACAATATGCCCGATTTGTCCGGCGCTATGCCGATGTCCTTGAATTATCTGACCGTTGATGATGGTTGCGCATCCGACAATACCTGCGATAAGGATAAAGACGAAACTATCTGATGATTGTCCGCAGCCAAATATTGACTCAGTCAAAGCTTGAGCGTTAATAACATTATCGACAAAAATAGGTTTATTTGTTTTTTCTTCCAATAATTTTCTTAAAGGCATGTTTCTCATGAACGGAATATCATGCCAGCAAACCGTACCTGTTTCAGAGTCAACAATCCCCCCTACGCATACCCCGATGCCGAGAATATCGGCGGGAAAATTTAAATTTTGTCTGAGAACAATACGTTGCAATGTATCTATCGTTTTTGCAAGGAGTGTTTCAACATCCCATTTGCGATCAAGGTCACAAGTCTCATAGTCAAGCATTTTGGCATTTAAACTAACCAACCCTACAGATAAGAAGGTCACTCCGATATGTATTGCTGCTACACAGAGGGGGCCGTTAGTTATGTTAAGCAGAATGGGATTCGGACCGCCCAACCGTTTTGTAGTCGTATCGCTCCCGATTTCTGCGACTAAACCACAGTTGATCAGTTCGTTGACCAATTTTCCAACTGTGCCATGGGTTAGACCGGCTAGACTTGAAAGATGAATTCTGCTAATCGGTTGATTTTTTAAAATAAGGTTTAAGACAACAGAGCGGTTGGTATTCTTTAAATCATGGTGTTTTAAACTCGGTTTTTTCATTAGTACCTCATAAATCATTCTAATAAAATATAAGAATTTAATAGAAATAGGATCAACTGTATTTGTTCGTCAAGAAACAAGAAACTCCTTTTAGTAATCTGTGCACCCGAATAGCTAAGTGCTGAAAGAATGTACGGGAATGAAAACTTAAAAAATTTATAAAATATTTAAAAGAATGAAATGTTTTAAAGGATTTTATAAAAAGATAGCGAAATAAGTAACAAAGTTATGTTGCGATACGACATAACATAACATATAATAATATGAGGAGGCAGGTAATGTCAATGTATGGTCGGATCATTATAGGCATGGGCAAAATGCCAGTATTTGAAGAACGAGAGTAAAATTGTACACGCTCATTATGGAAAAGATATAATCGGTGGAAAGGGGTAAATAATGTGTGAACTCATCGAGAAAATGATGGAATTGATAAAAGAAGTCCTTTCTTAGATTGGAATAACGGGAATTTGTTGTGAAATAACAGAGTAGTTTGGCAGTTCATAAAGATACATCTTGTTGAGTGCCGAAAAAGAAGGAGGCAACGTATGAGTCAGGAAACAACAAAACCTACAACTAAGGGTGAACAGGATAAAGTGAGTACGGATTCACAAGCGGAATTTCAGGTTTCACGCTGGAAAGCTTATTTTTGGTTTGGTATTATCTGGCTGACCATGGCCCTTGATTATGCTGATCGACAAGCGGTAGCTGCTTTACTGCCTATTCTTAAAAAGGAATTTATGTTGACGGATGCTCAAGGTGGGGGACTTATGTCGGCATTGACGGTTTCACTGGGTATTTTTGTCTTCCCCATCGCGTTATTAATGGACAAATGGGGCCGAGGTAAATTGATTGCGGTCATGGTTTTTGTCTGGAGTTTGGCAACGTGGGTTACAGGAATGTGTAAAAATTATGGTCAATTGCTGACGGCCCGGGCTGTTGTTGGTGTAGGTGAAGCGGGTTACGGTCCGGCATCGGCAGCTTTTATCAGTACTTGGTTTCCCAAAACATTACGCGGACGGATGAATGGTCTCTTTACTACCGCGATTGTTTTCGGAAATAGCGCCGGAATTGCCTTTGTCGGGTATTTGGCATACAACCATGGATGGAAGAGCGTGTTTGGAGTCTTGACAATCCCCGGCATTATATTAGCACTTTTATTTTGGTTTATGCCGGATTATAAGGCCGCTAAAGTTGATGATGGCCAGCCTAAAGCACCCAAGGTAAAAGTATTGGATGTGATTAAGTACGTAGTGAGTTCAAAGGCGCTATTAGCCGTTTACCTGCTTGGCAGTGCGCAGTATTGCGTGCAGATGAGTATCGTAAGTTGGGCTCCTTCCTACTTTGCCCGGACCTTTGGAATGAACGTGAAAGAAGCAGGTGCAGTAGTTGCGGTTATGGGTCTTTGTGCGGCGATTGGACCGATACTCTTTGGCTATTTAGGCGATTATTTTCTCAAAAAACATCCCCGAGGACGGATTATCACCAATGTTACGTTGGCTATATTGATGTGCGTCGCATTAATTACGGCATTGAATAGTAAGGAATTTATGATTGTATGCGTTTTCTGGAGCCTTGCATGGGCCATGATGGCGGGTATTGTTGTCAATAATGCCGCTACTTGCCAGGATTTATCTCCCGTTTTTATGCGAGCGAGCGTCTTCAGTCTCATCGCTGTATGCAATCATTTAATAGGCAGCTCCATTGGACCGCTTCTTTCAGGGATCCTTTCCGATAAAATTGGCTTAAAATTGGCGCTCATGTATGTCGGCATCGGAAGCACGGTCGTGATGTTGATCGCGCTGTTTATTATGCACGCTTATTTCAATCGGGACTTGGAAAAGATGCGGGCTATGGGAACCTTTACCCTTAAGTCAAGTAAAGAATGAGTATTATACTAGAAAAACATACTGAAATTGCTGGATAATCTACCAAAGGTCACGAGAAAAAAATGAAGGGGGAATAATGGGACTGCTGGCTGGCGTAATGAGTTGGTTGAAATGAATTTGGAGGGGAAAGAATGAGAAAAAAGTTGAGCATCATCGTTATTTTAATGTTCGTATTATCATTATGCGGAACGGTATTGGCTGCACCGGCAGGAGATGATGTCCCGAAAGATCATTGGGCTTATCCGGCTGTGAAAGAATTAGTTCGACTTGGGATTGTTGATGGCTATGAAGACGGAAAATTCATGGGCGATAAAACCATGACCCGGTATGAAATGGCACAAATCGTAGAAAAAGCATTGAATAGTCAGGCCAAAGTATCGCCAGTGCAAAAAGCACTGATTGACAAATTGGCGATGGAATTTGCCTTGGAAATGAATAAAATTGCAACTCGCGTTGCCAAGGTGGAAAACAAAACGAAAGTCTGGTTTGGCGGAGACACTCGCATGCGCTATGTTACGGATAATCCAGGCCCATCCAATGTAAAAGCATTGGATGGTGCAGATCGTTTCGAATTTCGCCAACGCTTCAAAGTATGGGGAGACATTAATGAAAATGCTTCTTTTACGGGACGTATGGTAACCGCGGGCGGAAATAAGTTTGGTTACACGGATGCCGGCCCTGGGTCAACAGTATATGTTGATATAGCGAACATCACGTATAAGAATTTTGCCGGTATTGACAGCATACGCGCTGGTCGTTCTGCGTTGGATTTTTTCGGAAATGGTTTAATTGGGAAACCCATGGATGTTGATGGTGTTTTGATTAAAGAGAAGATGGGCAAGTTCCAATTTACAGGCTGGACGGGCAATATTAAGACATTTAAAAATGGATCTACTGCAGATGCTTGGAATTCGCAGCAACTTAGCACAGCAGAGTTAGGGTACCAAATCAACAAGAAATTGGGAATTAAAGCGGGATACTATTATGCCGATATCCCTGGGACCAGTACCGCAGCAGGGTTAGGAACATTGAACACCAATGTAGGCGCGTTTGATAGCTCAAAAGGCTGGTCTGCTGCCGCGAATTACAAAATTGGCGGGTATACTCTGCTGGCCGACTTTATATCCAGTAGTTTAAATGGAGCATCCGGATTGCCCAATCATCCGAAAGGCTGGTCGGTGCAGCTGAGTAATACCAAACAAACGACCACATATTTTTCAGCAGCTCTGTTAGTTAATCCGGCAAAAGTGGGTAGTGATGCCTGGATGGTTTCTTATCGCAGTGTAGATGCGGGAGCAATTCCGAATGGCGCTGGCGGATTTGATACTACAGCCGTTGCGTATAATAACCAGAGTTACAATATTTTCACGCATGGAACAGACAATGTGAATGTATGGTATCTTGCTTACCAAAAGGTATTGGCAAAAAACACAGTGATGTCTCTTGAATATCAGGATTTTAAAATTAAGGACAGAGGATTGACTAATTTGACTAGTGATGGTTTAAACAAAACGTTTATGACGAAGTTTGAGTTCTTCTACTAAATCCGGTGATGGACGGCGCTTAAAGCAGTCCGTTTGTATACATATTTGCTTTAAGCGCCGGTTACTGCGAATAAAAAGTTTACAGGTGCTTTCCGGTATCTTTTTCAACTAAATGCTACGAAAGAGGCATTGCTGACTTTGAGACTAGGAAATATATTTATTTTGTTAAGATTTTCTGGAATTGTTTATCTGTATTTTAATCGAGATACATAGAAGATGTGAACTGTGGGGCTTTAGGATTTCAGTTAATGGAGAAAGACTTATCAAAGGAACCCAGAAGGACTGAAAAAATACTTTTACAATAAACAAGGGGGGCTATTTCTTATGTCAATTGATTATCAGTTCGATTCCCATTATATTAATAAACAACATGAAGCCGAAGGTAAGTTTTTGTCTCAGTATCATTCGGCTTCATTTACCTTTGAGAATCCTTATGTAGTTTTAAATCCTTATCTCATTGCTCCATTAACCGCTTTAATCCTATTTAAAACGGATAAAGAAGAAACCGTGAGCATTTGCGTTAAGGGAAAAGATGAAACCGGCGATATGAAGTTTCGCTTTTCTGCTGCAACTGAGCATCAAATCCCGGTTTATGGCCTATACGCGGATTATTTAAATACGATTGTGCTGACGCTCGGCAGTGGTGGGCAAAAAATCATTCAGATAAAAACGGATCCGCTTGTAAAAGGAATAGAGACCCCCTCAAAGATGGAAACTACTCCTGAATACTTCGGAGATCATGTTATGATTCTCAGCCCTTCTGCCGGAGGGAAGGTTGTTGCATACGATCTAAATGGGGACGTGCGCTGGTACACCACAATCAATCTGATCTTTGATATCAAGCGCCTGCGTAATGGACGATTGCTTGTCGGAACGGAGCGATTGCTGAAATTGCCTTATGTCATGACGGGGCTCTATGAGATGGGGATGATTGGCAAAATCTATAACGAGTACCGTATGCCTGGCGGTATTCACCATGATGCCATCGAATTGGAAGATGGGAATTTCGTTTGCTTAAGTGAAGAAATGGACAGGGATACTGTCGAAGATATGTGCGTCATGCTTGAACGCAAAACAGGCAATATCATCAAAACCTGGGATCTAAGAGCGATATTACCCCGTGATGCTGGAGGAGGACCACGGTCCAGCAGCCATGACTGGTTACATACCAATTCTGTTTGGTATGATAAGGCGACGAACAGCCTTACTATTTCAGGACGCAACTTAGATATCCTTGCAAATTTTGATTTTGACACTGACGAAATTAATTGGCTTCTTGGGGACCCTAACAAGTGGCCGCAGGAATTCGTCGAAAAGTACTTTTTCTCACCGGATAGTGAAAAAGAATTTGATTGGTTTTATGCACAGCATTCCGGCATGCTGCTCCCGGACGGAGATGTTTTTGTTTTTGATAATGGAGCGTGGAGAAGCAAATATGCAGATCAGGATATCCCTGCCGAACAAAAGTTTTCGCGGGGGGTTCGTTACCGAATTGATAAACAGACCAGAAAAGTGACGCAGGTATGGCAGTATGGTAAAGAGCGCGGCAGTGAATTTTTTGCCCCTCACATCTCTAATGTCGAATATTACGCAGAAGGCCATTATATGGTTCATTCCGGAGACATTGGTAATATTAAAGGTGTCCCGTGCGTCAAACCGCCTGTTTTTTACTTGGGGAAACCGGAAGAAAAAGACTTGATTTATTATGCGATAACCGTTGAGGTTAAGGATGATCAGGTGATGTACGAAATGAAAGTACCGGGTGCTTATTATCGTGCGGAAAAGCTGAAACTTTATTGTGAAGACGATGTTTTAACTTTTGGCAAGGGAGAGCTACTCGGTACGCTGGGTGTAACAAGCGAGGTTGGAATGAAACTTCCAAAAACTTCGCGGGGTATGCTGCCTGAAGAAATCAAGGTCAGTATTTACGATGAAGAAGACCGCCTGAAAATTACTGGACATTTTGCAGAAGGATCCTATGTAGTCGCAGTTCTTTTTGGGGAGGACAATTCCACGCATAAATATTTGGTACCTACAACTGAGAAAGATGAGTTGGCTTTATGCGTCGGAACTTTCCAACATGGTTCGGCTGATTCGTCGGTTATGATTAGTAAAGAGGGATTATCCGGCAACTATGAAGTAAAACTGCTTTTAGAAGGAAAGCTATACGACACGGGCGTAACTATTCATGCCTAGTGGCTGCATTGAAATAACTTTTTTGTAGCTTTTGGACCCTGCTCTTTAAGAGTATTGCACGATTACGAAAATTTACAATGTTTTGGAGTGATCAATATGTCTTTAGCTCAATTAAAGGATGCAACGTTTGAACAAATTATCTACGAAGATGAAGCTCCTTGTTTGGTGATTTTCTCAAGAAAAACCTGCCATGTCTGCAAAGAAATCGTTCCGCTTTTGGAAGAACTGCAACCGAAATACGAAGGTAAGTTTGGCTTCTATTATGTTGACGTTGAGGAAGATAAGGTTTTGTTGCAAAAATTCTCTTTAAAAGGAGTCCCTCAAATTCTGTTTTTTAATGAGGGTGTATATAATGGGAAGCTCTCCGGCCCGGTTGAAGAAGAACAGGTCGAAGAAAAAATTGAAGAGGTGCTTAACGCCTGACTTTTGCAGGGACACTAATATTTAGAAAGGGTAGGGTGGAAATGAATGACAGATAATTATGATTTGATCATAATTGGTGGCGGACCGGCTGGACTTTCTGCCTCCATTTACGGTGGGAGAGCCAGACTGAAGACTCTAGTTATCAATAAGGGGACCATTGGCGGGATGCCAAATACTACAAGGGAAATCGTCAACTATCCTGGTTATGTCAATATTAGCGGGCCGGATCTAATGAAAGATTTCAAAAAGCATGCGGAGTCTTTCGGTGTTGAATGTTTAAAAGATGAAGTCGTAAATGTTGATTTTTCACAAAATGAAAAAATTATAAGAACAAAAAAAAACAAGGAAATCACGGCAAAAGCTGTTATTATTGCGTGTGGAAGCGAACCGAGACTTTTAAATATTCCGGGTGAAAAAAGACTTCGCGGTAATGGTGTTGCGTATTGTGCGACTTGTGATGCAGAATTCTTTGAAGGAGAAGATGTCGTTGTCGTCGGCAGTGGTGATCAAGCAATCGAAGAAGGAATGTTTATCACTAAGTTTGCTCGCAAAGTAAGCGTCGTTGTGCTCCATGATGAAGGGATCCTTGATTGTAATAAAGTAAGCGCGGAACGAGCATTGAATAACGAAAAAATCGAATTTATTTGGAATTCAACGATTGAAGAAATTATGGGTGAAGACAATGTTGAAAGAGTGAGAATCAAGAATCTAAAAACTGGGAGTTCTTCAGAATTAAATTGCCAGGGAGTATTTTTATTTGTTGGCATGATCCCAGCGACTAATTTCCTAAAAAATAGTGGAGTGAAAATGGACCAAAAGGGGTATATTCCTGTAAATGACCTTATGGAAACAAATCTTGAAGGTGTTTATTCCGCTGGTGATAACAGGGTAAAATATTTAAGACAGGTTGTTTCTGCCGCCGGTGATGGAGCAACTGCGGCGGTAGCTGCCGAACGCTACATTGAAGAGATGAATGCATTTAATACAAACGTTTTGCAAAGTAATAAGAAGGTTTTATTAACATTCTTCAATGCGTTAAACAATGAGAGTTTGGAGTTTTGCACCCAATTAGAAGAAACAAATACGGAACTGTCTGAAAGTTACAAAATAGTAAAGGTTGATATGGCTACCAAAAAAAGCTTAGCCCAACAATACGGAATTGAAAAAGCGCCCTCCGTTGTCGTTCTGGATAAAGGGCAGGAAATCACTCGATTAGACTGTTATGGGAATAAAGTGAACTTAAAGGCTCAACTGCAAGTACAATAGACAATTTATGGTCTTTTGTGTAAGAAATGAAACACGGTAGATTATTTTGCAGTTTTGTTATATAATGTATCTCATAAGAGGACATTGCACAGTGTGTTTGCAGAAAAAAGAATAAAGTTTATTGAAAGGGGTATTAGCTCAGCGGGAGAGCGCTTGATTCACATTCAAGAGGTCGCTGGTTCGAAACCAGCATGCCCCACCAGATAATTCAAGGGTTTGTGGCTTTAGCCACAAACCCTTTTTTACTCAACTGATTTTTTGTTTATTGCGGAAGATAGATTTTTTTATTTTGGCGACAATGAGCATCTGCAACCGTTGCAAACAACATCCGCTATGAATTGCGTGCTAAACATATCTTTGGATTTTTCTGGTAAATAACAATCTTCGCAAAGGATAAGGTCAACCGGCTCCGTATAAATTTCATACCCGAGACTTGTATTAATCGTGTTACCCCAAGATAGAATTGCTTTGGTTAACCAGTTCACAATGACCACTCCTTTGTTTGAATTTTTTGATAATCCGAATATGTTATAATTATATATCCCGTGAAGTGGTTTTGCGAAATAGGTATTTGAATTATCAGACATCTTTTCTGGCGATACCAATTGTGAAAATTCTTACTCTCTGTAAACGGGATATAGTCTATTCTATACACGCAAAAATATTTAAAAATATCAATATGAAATGGAATTTTCTGATAAAATATAATTAGATAATCCAGTATGAGAAGACGATATTCGATATGAAATGAGTAATATTGTAAAAAATAGCATAAAATTTTATAAATTTAAAGAGGGGGGTTGTGTAATGACAAAGGCATTTATATTCGCAGGACTTGTTGTCCCATTTTTTGTTATTGGAGAGATTATATATTATATGCCTGCTGACAAATTTATATATACATGGCTATTGGCAATCGTATCAATAATCAATTCGATCTTTTTGCTGCATTATTACCGTAACCGATTTAATCTTGATAAAGCAGTTAATTTTCGCCCGCTGACGCTTAGAAATGTGGTGTTTTATGACCAGGTTGTCGCAGGAATTACAGCAGATTTGCTGCATAACGAAATCCTTTCAAAGAACGCACGTGAACTAACTGCAGAAGACAAGCAATATATCAGAGATACGATTATCAAACATGCAAAAGACAATGGGTTGATTGAATGTGGCGCAAGCATAGTAAGAGGGATTGTGTCCAAACATTTATTAACGGAGGTTTCTAAAAGAGAAGTTTCGAATATAGCATCGCATTATCTTGCAAAACAAGGATTGAAATCTTTTTCTGCTGAAGAAATGATTTTATTAGATTAAAACAAAATAATTATATGTATTGTTTTGCCCCAGTTTTAGGTTCGGTTTCAAGATTAGTTTATCACTGGTATGATGGCTCTGACTGATCTGTTGATATCATGAGGAGGGGGCAAAGTGGGGATAGAACCAAAAAAAAGAGAAGGATTTTCTTCCGGGCTGGCCGTGTTTTTTGCTACCCTTGGTTCTGCCGTAGGGTTGGGGAACATATGGAAATTTCCTTATTTAACGGGCGAGTACGGCGGCGGGGCTTTTTTGCTGGTATACCTCGTATGTATTCTGTTTGTGGGCTTACCGATTATGTTCGGCGAATTTTATATCGGACGCAAAACCAGGAAAAATGCAATTGGCGCGCTAAGCCAGCTGAAACCAGGCAGTGCGTGGAAATATATCGGTACGATGGGTGTAGCCGCATCGTATTTGATTATGTTCTTCTACAGCTGCGTAGCAGGTTGGGTGTATTTCTATTTATTCAAGGCGCTGCTAGGTGATTTTGCCGGCATTACAATGGAAACGGCCAAAAGCCAGTTTGGCGATGCGATTATCGGGCCTCTTTCGCCAATTCTTTGGCAGGTTATTGTCATGACGGTGGTTGCCGTCGTTTTGGCGGCCGGAGTGAAACATGGAATCGAAAAAATGACAAAAACATTAATGCCGCTATTGTTTGTTTTAATCATTATTTGTGATATCAGGGCTTTGACATTGCCGGGGGCCGGAGAAGGATTGAACTTCTTGTTTCAGGTTGATTTTTCCAAACTGTCGGCTGCGGCTATTTTGACGGCTTTGGGTCTGGCATTTTTCAAACTCTCCCTGGGAGTGGGGACGATGATGACCTATAGCAGCTATTTTACAGAAGACAATAATTTGTTTGCGACCGGAGCCAAGGTGGCTCTATCGGACACGGTTGTATCGCTTCTGGCCGGCATTGCCATTTTTCCTACGGTGTTTTCGTTCGGCATGGAACCGGGTGCCGGTCCGGGGCTGCTGTTTATGACAATCCCGCTGGTGTTTTCGCAAATGCCGCTGGGCAATATTTTATTAGTTGCCTTTTTCTTCTTAACTTCGATTGCAGCTACCACGGCCATGCTGTCTTTGGTGGAAGTCCCGGTAGCTTATTTTTCCGAGGAATGGGGCATGTCACGCAAGAAAGCGGCTATTGGCAGCGCTGTTGGCATTGCGATGATCGGGATATTGGCTACATTATCGGTTGATAAGAACAGTATCCTTGGCGGGTATACTTTTTTTGGCAGGGGCTTTTTTGATTGGTTTGATTATATTTCGTCCAACATTTTGCTGCCGATCAACGGCCTATTGACTTCCTTGCTTATTGGCTACTGTATTAAGAGGAAAGACTTGGAACTGGAGTTTTCCAACCATGGCGCTCTTAATATAAAAGTAATAATGCCTTTGTTCTATTTCATTATTCGCTATGTATCCCCTTTTCTGCTGATTGTTGTGTTTCTTAACGCAATCGGTGTTTTTAAATTTTAGTCGGCTAGATTGAGCGGAAAAATGCAAGTTAAGGGTACTATAAAAAATGATTACTCACGTTGTTGGAACGGAGGGTAATTATTTTTTATGCTTGCGTTATATTGAAATGTAAAGAATTTGCCCATATAATGGAATGCAACTAGTGGACGGAAATTAGGAAGAATAATTGGATCAAATGAGGTGGTACGGTGATCATCGTCAGTGCTTGTTTGGCAGGAGTGGAATGCAGGTATAACGGACAGGAATTTCCGATTCCCGCAGTAATCGAAATGGTTAAAAGAGGGTTGGCTCTGCCGATTTGTCCGGAGGTGTTGGGCGGAATGCCGACCAAACGACCGCCGGCGGAGCAGCGCAAAGGGCGAGTGTTTTCGGCGGATGGCCAGGAATTTACAACAGAATTTGTAACCGGTGCCCAAATTAGCTTGCAAATCGCTCTTCTGATCGGCTGTAAAGAGGCGATCTTGAAATCGCGATCTCCTTCATGCGGCTGTGGAATGATCTATGATGGAAGCTTTTCTGGACAACTTGTTTCAGGCGATGGGATTTTTTGCAAACTACTTAAGGAATCCGGGATAAAAACCTGTACGGAAGAGGAAATAATGGCAGATTGCGGTTGTGAGACGAGAAAAGAATAATTAAAGAAATCAAGAAAACCAATTAAACTGCACAGGAAATGGAGGCTGTATAAATGGTTATAATAAAGCAAGCGACCAACCGGGACTTTGACGAAATTTGGCCGATTCTGCATGAAACTTTTCTAACAGGGGACACATATGCGTTTTCGCCGGATATGTCAAAAGAGGAAGGTCGGCGTATATGGATGGAGACTCCTTTGGCGACCTATGTTGCAATAAAAGAAGACCGGATTGTTGGGACTTATTTCATAAAACAAAATCAGCCGGGCTTAGGATCACATATTTGTAACGCTGGATATGTTGTTCGAAAAGATGCTCGCGGAGAAGGCATAGGAAAAATCATGTGTGAACATTCCCTCAAAGAGGCAAAATCATTTGGATTTAAAGGAATGCAGTATAATTTTGTTGTTTCTACGAATAAGTTGGCTATCGATCTTTGGGAAAAATGTGGTTTTAGTATTGCAGGAACATTGCACAATGCTTACAATCATAAAGAAAAAGGTTTCGTGGATGCTTATGTAATGTATCAATGGTTCGATTAATAAAGCGGATAAGCGTTGTGAACTATTAAATTTTCAAATGATGTAAAAATGCCATACTTTTGTCACATTTATCTGGTAGTATAATACATATTGAATTGCCCAACGGCAGGAAGGAAGGTCAAAAAAATGATTCATTTTAAACAGCAAGGCAAATTCTTTGTGGTGGCAGTATTATTTGTTATGGGGGTAGTCGGTATAATTGGGTTTAATACTGGCACTTCGCATGCTGCCGCTGTAACCTCTTCTGCGGTAGGTATTGTGAATTACCAGCTTTTAGTTTCGCAGCATCCTGATACGGCAGCGGCAGAACAAACGATGAATGCTGCAGTTGCGCAGGCAAAAAGTGATTTTGATGCCAAAAGCGTCAACATGAGCGACCAGGAAAAACAAGCGTATTATCAGCAGCTTCAGCAAGAACTCCAACAGAAAAATCAAGATCTGCTGGTACCTATTAATGACAAAGTTATGGCAGCGGTGAAGTCGGTTGCTGAAGCCAAAGGATTAACGGTAGTGTTAGATAAAAACAGTGCTGTTTATGGCGGACAAGATATAACCGATGATGTAATGAAGTTGACTGCCGGAAAGTAATATTTAGCAGTAGTATGCTAAAGAATCAGCCGTAAAGACATTTTTGTGTGTAGAAAATATGTTTATCGGTTCAGTCGCCCCAGCTTCTGTTTTAGTGTATAATAGACTAGTATATGCTGTGAATAGGGGAAAATTATTCGCAGCATATTTCATGGGGGTGGATGGGGCCTGGTGGCTTCTGCGGTCTTCAAAACCGTTTGCGGGGCGCTAACTACGTCCTGGGTGGGTTCGATTCCTACACGCTCCCGCCAAATAATCTACCATCTATTGATAAAAAGATTTTTGTCAGTAGATGGTTTTTGTTGTTGCACTTTAGTGCGTTTTAGCTTGCTTGCAAAGTAAAACAAATAAACCACTTGCTCTGCAAGTGGAATGGAATAAGCTTTAGCTATAAGGAAAAACCTCCCATGTTATACTGAAATCGGTTAGCCGCCAAAATCAGAAAACATGGGAGGTATCCAATGGATAAGACTACATTAG
>JAGFZV010000012.1 GCA_017889545.1 Bacillota bacterium | reverse complement strand
GACACGATTTGAACGTGCGACCTCTTCCACCCCAAGGAAGCGCTCTACCAAGCTGAGCCACGCCCCGACTGACAAAACATATTGTACCTTTTTTTGGTTGGAATGTCAATATTCCGAGGCGAATATAACACATCAAGCAATAACTTGTGTCCCTGCCGTATCCACTTGTAATAACAAGTATTTCGCTTTGACTGCATGTTTGGCAAACGCCCTCACCATTGCTTCGCCAATTGCTGACGCATTGTCTTGTGCAAATGCAATAAGGCAAGGGCCAGCGCCGCTGATAACAGATCCCAGCGCTCCTGCTTCGGAAGCAGCGGCAAAAACTGCCTTCATTCCAGGAATCAACGGTTCCCTATACGGTTGATGCAAACGGTCATCCAGGGCACAAGTCAGATAATCATATTTTCCACTGCATAAGGCACTGACAAGCATGGCGGTTCGACTGACATTAAAAATCGCATCTTTCATTGACACGTTCGCCGGCAAAACCGAACGAGCCCTGTGGGTCGACAATGTAAATTCCGGTACGGCAATGATCATCGACAATGGGCGAACCGGTGCAAAATGCAAGCAATGAACCTCTTTTCCATTCGCGACACTGATAGCAATGCCGCCAAAAAGCGCCGGCGCTACATTGTCAGGATGTCCTTCTATTTCCGTTGCCATGTTCAAAATAATATCATTTCCAAGAGTATTGCCCGTCGCTGCATTCGCTGCGACCAACCCGCCGACAATTGCAGCAGCGCTGCTTCCCAATCCGCGTGACAAGGGAATATTATTGTGCATTACCAGGCGGATCCCCTGGTATGGACTATTCACAGCAGCCAATACTTTACGGACTGCACGCAAAACAATATTACGATCATCTTTAGGTAAACTGCTGCTGCCCTCTCCAGTTACCAAGATTTCAACTGGCCCTGCCAAAGAAAGTGTAAGTTCTAAATCATTATAAATTGTGCACGCCATGCCAATCGTATCAAAACCAGGACCGCAATTGGCGGTCGTTCCCGGAATCCGAACTTTTACTGTGGTAGCCATATAACCTCCCAAATTTATTCTTCTTCAACCCGAATCACACTCTGTACTTCACGTACGACTGACATACCCGATAACGAAGTAATCGCTAAACGCAAATTAGCCGTGGATACTTTATAAGTGATTAAAACCAATTCCGCACAAGAATCCACTTTGCGTTTTTGGATGACAGAATTGAGACTTACCTGCTGTGCGCCAAATGCCCCAGCAATCGCAGCCAATACACCCGGCTTATCTTCAACAAGCAAACGGATAAAAAATGGGGATTCTGTTTGGTCAACAGATCTCAGGGGTTTTTGATCGTAGCATGTGCAAAGGATTCGACTGCTGATATGATGATGAATATCGCGCGCTACATCAATAATATCAGCAGTAACTGCACTGGCAGTCGGCATCTGTCCGGCCCCACGCCCATAAAACATCGCTTCACCTACCGCATCACCCTTGATAAAAACAGCATTAAAAACATCGTTAACAGCCGCCAGCGGGTGCGTAGACGCAATAAACGCAGGATGAACCCGTACATTAATTCCGTTACCATCATCCTTGGCAATCGCCAGCAACTTAATCACATAGCCAAGTTCACTGGCATATTCAATATCTTTCAGGGAAATATTTGTGATCCCTTCGACATATACATCATCAACAGAAACTCTGGTTCCAAAAGCAATAGACGCCAAAATAGCAATCTTGCGGGCTGCATCCCATCCACCAACGTCGGCAGTCGGATCTGCCTCTGCATATCCCTTCGCTTGCGCTTCAGCCAGAACTTCAGCAAAATCTACCCGGTCACGAGTCATTTTCGTCAACATGTAGTTAGTGGTACCATTGACAATACCCATTACTTCAGAAATCTGGTTTGCTGCCATGCATTGCTTTAATGGACGGATAATCGGAATCCCGCCTCCAACGCTGCCTTCAAATAAGAAGTCAACTTGATTTTGTTCCGCTAAGGCAAATAGATCACGGCCATAACGCGCTACAACATCCTTATTCGCCGTGACAACATGCTTACCGGCTTTAAGCGCACGCATCATGTAGTCTTTAGCAGGTTGCTCCCCACCCATCACTTCAACCACAATAGAAATGTCGTCATCGTTCAAAATATCGTCAATATTAGTAACAATAAGACTTTCCTCAAAGACGGCATCGCGAAGCTTCTCCGGGCTGCGTACCAAAATTTTCTTGATATGTACCGGCGCACCAACTTTTTTTTCAATATTGCCTGCATTATTTGTTAATATTTTAATTACTCCAGATCCAACGGTCCCAGCTCCGAGCAATCCGATATAAATGGGTTGATTGACTGTCATTTTGTATTCTCCCCTTTTTAGGCTTGTGCAAGTATCTCTAAGCGTTTTACACCTTCAACCATCCTGAGTTTATCCAACAATGCCTCTAAATCGATAATTAGCCCGTCTGTTTCAATAGAAATTGTTGCATTCGCAACTCCTTGCAATGGTATCCCCTGATTGATTGTCAAAACACTGCCATGATCACCGGCAATTGTATTTAACACCCGGGATAACACTCCTGATTTATGATCCAACAAAAGAGCCAGCGTGACAATTTTTTCTTTACTGGCTTCATAAAAAGGGAACACATCATCCTTATACTTATAATAAGCACTACGACTGAGTTCAACCTTTTCAACAGCCTCATTAATCGTTTTTGCTTCACCGCGTTTCAGAAGATCTTTCACTTTAATTGTCTTCTTTATTGCCTCTGGCAATATTTCTTCACGGACCAGATAAAAATTTGATTTTTGGTTTCCCGCCATAATACATCCTCCTTGGTGTTCTGCAAAAGGATAATAATCTTTCCACAGTAGACATTATATCTTGTGTGTTTCAAAAAAACAAGATGCAAATGCGAAATTAAGAATAAATATAAAATGAACTGTATTCGTTTCCCCAAAAAAAGAAAAGCCAGTACTTTAACGTAACTGACTTTTTCAAACACGCGATCTCCAATATCGCAAAAAATTACTTTTGCTTCCAACTGCCGGAATCAATGGCTACTTCTTCCATTTCATGTGTTTTGCTGCGTGTCATCAATTCAAGCACAGCTTCTTTGGGTGATTTCTGTCGATAAAGAACCTGATAAATCTGTTCGGTTATCGGCATTTCCACCTGAAAACGCCGGGCCAATTCATACGCAGCCAATGTAGAGCGGATTCCTTCTACGACCATGTTCGTCTGTGACTGTATTTCTTCAACAGTTTTTCCCTGTGCAAGCATAATACCTGCCCGCCGGTTGCGGCTGTGTTGGCTCGTACAAGTTACCATTAAATCCCCAATACCCGATAATCCCGCAAAAGTCAGCGGGTTCGCCTTCATAGCAATTCCCAACCGGGTGATTTCAGCCAGCCCGCGAGTCATGAGCGCGGCTTTCGCATTATCGCCAAACTCCATGCCGTCAGCTATACCTGCGCCAAGAGCAATGATATTTTTTAACGCGCCGCCCATTTCTACTCCAATGATGTCCGGGTTTGTGTATACGCGAAAATACGGCATCATAAATGCGTCCTGAACCGCTTCCGCAATCCGTTGCGAAGGAGCGGCAACAACCGTTGTTGTCGGCTGCTTGAGTCCCACTTCTTCTGCATGAGACGGCCCAGACAAAACGGCAATATTGTTCGCCTGTGCAGGGAGTTCTTCCGCCAATACTTCCGACATTCGTTTCAGTGATCCCAACTCCAGCCCTTTGGCCGCAGAAACAAGAATTGTCTGCAAACCAATATAAGGCCGGAGCGTTGCTGCGGTTTCCCGTATCGCATGGGACGGAGTTGCTAGCACGACTATCTCCGCACCACGAACCGCTGCGATCAAATCAGACGTTACAGTTACGGTGTCTGGCAATACTATGTCAGGTAAATACTCTCTGTTTTGACGAGTATTTTGTATTAATTCCGCTAGCGCCGGCTTACGCGCCCATAATATAACGGTTTCATGTTTCTGCCCCAGCATGACAGCCATTGCCGTTCCCCAACTTCCAGCGCCTAGTACTGCAATTTTCATCGATGGTCACTTCCTCCTAAAAACATCGTCCGTTGCCTTCAGGCGGTTTAATCTTTAATTCTTCACCATGCAGAAGGCGAACAATATTAGGCCGATGTTTAAGAATAACAAATAATGCGGCAAAAATGCCAAAAATAAGGATTTCCGTTTTTTCACCAAACAGCCACATACAAAACGGTACTAAAACAGCGGCAACGATAGATCCTAAGGAGACATACCGGGTAATATAAACAATGAACGCCCAAACAAGAAAGACAATCAATGTTACTTTCGGCGACAAAATAAGGATAACGCCCAATCCTGTGGCTACACCACGCCCACCTTTAAACTTAAGAAATATCGACCAATTATGCCCGGCAATAGCAGCAATTCCACCCGCCAATAAGCCCAATGTTTCACCCGTCAACATTTGCCCCAAACAAACCCCTGCCATCCCTTTTACCGCATCAATAAAGAAGACCCAAAAGGCCGGCCAAGGACCTAATATGCGAAAAGCATTTGTAGCGCCGATATTCTTGCTGCCAAGTTGGCGTATATCAACGCCCCGAAGCCACTTGCCGATCAGTAGCCCGCTAGGCACTGAGCCAAGCAAATAACTGACTAAGATCGTGATCAAATAATCATTCATTGTCCAATCACCTCAGACCCTAGCTTTCTTCATCTCTGCGCCCGCGCACAACCAATTTGAGAGGCGTTCCTTCAAAACCGAAAGCCTCCCGCAATTTATTTTCCAGAAAACGCAAATAAGAAAAGTGCATAATCTCAGATTCATTCACAAAAAAAACAAAAGTTGGCGGTCGAACCTGCGCTTGTGTCGTGTAAAATATTTTCAGCCGTTTTCCCCGTTCAGCCGGTGGTGGATTAATCGCTACAGCATCTTCAATAACCTGGTTCAAAACGCTCGTCCCAACCCGCATCGAATGTTGATCCGCCACGTATTTCAGTAACTCGGTTATCCGGTGAACACGCTGTTTTGTCAGCGCAGAAACAAAAACAATTGGCGCATATTGCATGAACGCCAGCTCACCGCGAATCGTTTCCGTGAAGCGCAGCGTAGATTTGCTATCTTTTTCAACCAGGTCCCATTTATTAACAACAATGACTACCCCACGACCCGCTTCATGAGCATAGCCGGCAATTTTTTTATCTTGTTCGGTAACGCCGTCTACCGCATCAATCACCATCAAAACTACATCGGCTCGATCAATGGCCCTTAACGACCGGATAATGCTGTAGCGCTCAACTGGCAATTCGATTTTTGCTCTGCGCCGCATTCCTGCCGTATCAATCAACAAAAAATCAATACCGTCGGCAGAAAAATGGGTGTCAATTGCATCCCGAGTCGTACCTGGCACATCACTTACGATAACCCTTTCGACACCTAGCAAGGAATTAACCAATGATGATTTGCCGACATTTGGCCGGCCAATAACGGCCACCTTGATCACATCCGAGTGATCCTCTTCCGGAGGTTCGCCAGGCAATCGTTTAATGACTTCATCCAGCAAATCCCCAATATTCAAGAGATTGACGGCCGATACAGGGATCGGATCTCCACAAGCCAAACTATAAAAATCATAAATTTGATGTTCGGCTTGCATTGAGTCTACTTTATTCACAACAAGCAAAATTGGTTTTTTCGATTGCCGCAAAATGCCTGCAACGTCTTCATCCATAGAAGTGGGGCCGGTTTTTCCATCGACAATAAACAAAACCACGTCAGCTTCTTCGATAGCGAGTTCAGCCTGGCGACGAACAGACTTCATGATCTGATCGCCAGTATCCAAATCAATTCCACCCGTATCGATCATCGTAAATTCATGACCCAACCATTCTGCGTCCAAATATATGCGATCACGCGTAACACCGGCAAGATCATCCACAATAGACATTTGTTTATTGGCTATCCGGTTAAACAATGTCGACTTACCAACATTCGGCCGACCTACAATAGCCACAATCGGCTTACTCATCTTTTCACCCTCAATCTTTCATTATCGCCGGATTACCAGCTAATACTCAATTCCACTCCGTGACGGCACACCCTGATGATACGGATGACGAATTTCTCGCATTTCCGTAACCAATTGTGCGATATTTTGAACTGCTTCCGAAGCATAACGACCAGTTAAAATGATTTCAACCGTTCTTGGCTTAGCTGTCAGAAACTCAATCACTTGTTCCGTATCCAACAATCCACATGCCATTGCTACATTGATTTCGTCCAGTATTACTATATCATATTTCCCTGAAGAAATACAGTTTTTGGCAATTTCCCACCCTTTTTTCGCCAAAGTGACATCAATAGTGTCAGGAGAATTTAAGTTAACAAAATCATTGCGGCCAACTTGCAAGATAGTAAAATCAGGCAATAATTTGGCTGCTCTAATCTCACCGTAACTTTCGTCGCCTTTCATAAACTGAACCATACAAACCTTCAGGCCTTGTCCGATTGCGCGCAAGGCAAGACCAAGGGCAGCGGTAGTTTTTCCTTTGCCATTGCCTGTGTATACCTGAATTAGGCCCAAACGGTCCATAGCTTACCTCCAGTCATACAGCAACTGCTTAAGATCTTGCGCAGAATAGGCAATCCGTACAGGGACGTCAAATTCCTTACTGATACTCTCAGGTGCAGTGTCATCCAAGAAAATCGCTTCTCCTTTGCGCAAGGCAATTCCAGGAAGTATAATTCCCGTGCGACGGCCTGATAACTTCCTTAAAGCAGCACAAATATCTTGGCCCGTAAGCAACCCGGTAACAGTAACTCCAGATCCAAAAAAGGTATTCTCCACTGGAACCAGTCGAATATTTCGGTTAGGAATTGACAAGCCGCTCAATAAGGGATCCAATATCTTGGCTATTGATACGCCGCAAACCACATCAATCCATTCTTCCGTTTGGCTGCTGCTTACCGCAGGATGAAATTCTTCCCATTCTGTTAAAAAACAGCGCACAATACCAATTCCGTTTTCTAATTGGGGAAATTCATCGTAACAATCATATTCAGGGATCAGCATATCGGCCGCCAGATAAAATTCATCAGCCAAATAGACAAAAGTTTGTCCCATCTCTCGCCGGCACTTACTTTGCCACGTCTGAACCGTGTGAATAATATGTGCTGCCTGTTCAGGCGTAAACCCGCATAAGCTTGGGCACTGGGAACGGTGTTTGGTAAGCCCGACCGGAACAATCGCCATAGATAAAACCTGCGGATATAGCGCATACAAATCCTGAAAGGTTTTTTCAAGAGCATCGCCATCATTCAGTCCGGGACATAACACCACTTGTGTATGCATTTCAATCCCGCTTTCCGCCAAAGCATTCAGTTGGGCCATAATATTGCCCGCCTGCGGATTATTCAACATTTTAGCCCGTAATCCGCCATCCGTAGCATGGACGGATATATATAACGGTGAAAGGTGCAACCGATTGATCCTTGCTAAATCTTCATGGTTCATATTCGTCAAAGTTACAAAATTGCCATACAAGAAAGAAAGCCTATAATCATCATCTTTTACATAAAGACTTTCCCTCATCCCAGGAGGCATTTGATCTACAAAACAAAATACACAGCGATTAGCACAACGGCGTACTCCATCAAAAACTGCACTGTCAAATTCAATCCCCAGATCTTCATCATACTCTTTTTCAATCTCGATTAATTCTTGTTCTCCATCTGCCTTTTCAATTAGCAATGTCACATTTTCTTCTGCTAATGCAAAGCTTAAATCGATTAAATCACTAATTGGCTGACCACTCACTTCCAAAAGCTTGTCACCGCAAGTCAAGCCAACCTCTCGAGCAATGCTGTTTGGCGCAGTACCGGTGATGATCCCTTTATATTGCATATCTCTCACCCCCATTACTAAATATTCCGTTCGTCATGCTTTTTTTCCTGCAACAATAACAAGAAGCGTAAAAGTTGCAAGTCCTATATCTGTCAAAAAGAAAGCATGGCTAAAAGCCATGCTTTCGTACAGCATATCTTGTTATATCGATTGCTCGTACGGAACACCACTGCCGAGTATATCCGGTAATTACGACGGGAGTTTTTTGCAGTCCATGAATATTCATGGTTCCCGCCAACAGCATAAACCTTTTCACGTCCGTAATGAAACGTTGAAACCATATAACAGTCGCATCCAGCCCGTGCTCCTCCAGGGAGCGTACTATTGGTGCAGCGATACCAACCGCTTTTCCGCCTAAAATCAACGATTTAACCACATCCAACGGTGTCCGGACACCTCCGGATAGGATCAAATCGATCGTGTCCGGAAGCACGGAGGCAACTTCAAGAGCGCTAATCGCTGTAGGGATTCCCCATGCCAATGCACCTGGTTCCAATGAAATTCCGCTTCTGGCCGCTTCAATCGCCAAAAAATTCGTTCCCCCAGTTCCGCCAACATCAATCCCCCGAATGCCCGTCTTTGAAAGAACATGCGCCTGTTCGCGCGCAATTCCACAGCCAACTTCTTTGACAATAACCGGTACATCAATATAGGATGCTATCTTTTCAATATTATTTAGATAACCGGCAAATTTACGATCCCCCTCGACCATAAACAGTTCTTGCGCAACATTAAGATGGATCTGCAATGCGCAAGCTCCAAGCATGTCCACTGCGCGCTGCGCCTCTTCCACCGAAACATGCGCTCCTAGGTTGGCCAAAACAAAGCCATTCGGGTTCACTTTGCGAATAACTTGGTAAGATTCCCTTACAGTTAAATCTTCCAGCGCCGCATATTGGGAGCCGACTGCCATCGCACATCCCGTAATGCGGGCGAATTCTGCCAATCGGGCATTCACTTCTGTGACATCTGCAGCCCCGCCGGTGATTGCATTGACAATGACAGGATGCGGTAAAACAATCCCTGCAACGGTTGTGGACAGATCAATATCATCACTCGATAGATCAGGGAGGCAGTTGGGAACAATGGTCATATCTTCTAAAGCGTTTGAAGATGGCCCGTCATCTAACTGCAGGGCAAATTTAAGATGATCCAGCTTGCGTGACTGCCGCACCACATCAACCCCTTACTCTTCGCGTTTAAACAGATAACCTAATTTATCGCCAATTGTAATACCTGAAGTAGTTTGTGCATTCTCCAAATATTGTTTATATTCATTGCGATCGGCATCTTGCTGAGCTTGAACCATACTAAGCGCAATCCGCTTCGCCTTACAGTCGATATTTAAAATCTTTACCGAGACTTCCTGTCCTGGTTTCACGATCTCATCAGCACTAGTCACACGGCGTTCAGCCATTTCAGAAATATGAACCAACCCTTCTATTCCAGCAGCCAACTTAACAAAGGCGCCAAATTTGGAAGTTTTTGTAATGGCTCCTTTTAATACTTGCCCTTCTGTCAAAGCAGCCGCCTGTGCAAACCATGGATCTTGCTGCATTTGTTTGAGGCTCAACGAAATTCTTTTATTTGCCGTGTCAACCTTTTGAACCATCACCTCTAAAATATCACCTTCCTTGACCACTTCATCCGGTGATGCTATTCGCTGCCAAGACATGTCGGAAACGTGAAGAAGACCATCTACGCCACCAATATCAACAAAAGCGCCAAACGGAACAAGCCGCCGGACAACACCTTTTAAAACTTGCCCAACAGCAAGGCTGGCATAAGTTTGCTCTTCCTGAAGACGACGCTCTTCTTCTAACAGCATTCTGCGTGATAATACACATTTTTTACGATCAGGGTCTACTTCAATAGGGATCATAGGATAATCTTGTCCAACAAAAACAGTTAAGTCTTCCACATATTTATTATCAATTTGTGAAGCTGGAACAAAACCGCGTATTCCATATACAGCAACAGAGAGACCGCCCTTAACGGTTTCCGTAATATGAACATCTACCGCTTGTTTGTTTTCATACGCTTGCTGCAGCTTTTCCCAAGCGAGGGTTGCATCAGCCTTTACTTTAGATAATTGAATTCCATTTTCACCTCCGTCGGCATCAATAACATAAACGTCAATCTCTTGCCCCTCACTGACCACCTCAGAAGCGTTTTCAGGGATCGGGTAGGCTAATTCACTCAAAGGGATCACTCCTTCGGCTTTATATCCTACATCAACAAATACTTCGTCCTTGCGGACGCCGACAATTTTACCTTTGACAATGCTGCCGGTTTCCACCTTAGTGAATTCATGTTCTTGTGATTGTACTGTTTCTTGTTCCTGCATTTTTTGAATAACCTCCTCTATAAGCCAATCAGGAGTTGATGCTCCTGCGGTAATCCCTACTGTACCCACATTTGCAAACCATTTTTCTTGCAGTTCCTGTGCCGTTTCAATATGATAAACCCGTTCACATGCAGTGCGGCAAAGATCGGCTAAATGGCTCGTGTTCGCACTATTTTTACCGCCCACAACAAGCATTGCCTGAACCTGCTTGGCCACCGCCAGCGCTGCTTCCTGCCTTTGGTCAGTTGCTGTACAAATTGTTCGATGAACTTTCATATCCGAGCTCTTTCTCTTTAGCACTTCAACAATGTTCGCAAACAATTCACCCGAAAATGTGGTTTGGGCCACTATGCCCATTCTTGGTATAAAAGACAATTCTTCCGCTTCAGCCATGGTTTCCAAAACAATGGCGCCTTCACCAGCCCAAGCGACGATGCTCTGAACTTCGGGATGGTGATGTTCCCCAATAACAACTACCGTGTACTCCTCATCCCTTAATTCTCTAGCTGATAATTGCGCTTTCTTCACATGTGGACAAGTTGCGTCTATCATTTCCAAACCACGCTGTTTGGCCTCGTCATAAATATTGGGGCCAACGCCATGAGAACGGATAATAACCCTTCCTTGAGAAATTTCATCTAATTTGTTGACTTGGCCCACACCCATGGAAGCCAGCTTTTCGACCATTTGGGGATTATGAATAATCGGCCCCAGTGTCGATGCCGGAATTTTCTCGGCCGCGCATTCCAAAACCATATTCACCGCGCGTTTCACGCCATAACAAAAACCACAATGTTTTGCCAAAATGATGTTCATACCAACCTCCAGGAAAGCGGAATAAAACTGCACTCATATATTATATCAGAATTACTGCAAAAAGGACACAGAAAGGTAATGACATACCTTTCTGTGTCCTTTACTTAAAGCAGTTTTTACCAGACCAAGAACATACTATTCACCAAACCAATTGCAAGCAAAAACTCATTTTAAAAACGGATTGACTATGGTCTGATTGTCGGCTGGGTTTCCCCATACACACAGAAGTCTTTAATTTCCGTATTCATACCTTCCGGTTTTGGCGTCTTCCACAATCTTACCCATTGTTTGGCACAATCAACAGCAACGATCAATGTCAAGATAATCAGAATGATACTGACTACACCATTCACGGTGCCAAGCGTCGTGTTCAAACTAAAGAATCTCTGAATATTCATCGTGCCTGCTGTAGTAACCGTGACAATCAGGAAGAGGAACGGCGCCAGTGTAACCCATGCATAATTTTTTACCGGAGCAATTTTAAGGATAATCGTCGTTCCAAGCGCCAATGCAATGACTGCCAATAATTGGTTAGCAGCGCCAAACAATGGCCAAATCGTAGCAACATCGCCGCTATACAGCAGATAACCCCAGCTGAAGGATACGAGTGCGCTGGTAAAAATTGCGCCAGGCCACCAGCTAGTTTGTTTTAGCGGAGCATACAGATAGGTTCCGAGAATATCCTGAAGAATGTAACGACCAACACGGGTACCGGCATCAATCGTAGTCAGAATGAAGAGCGCTTCAAACATGATCGCGAATTGATACCAATAATTCATCAAGTGTTTCATTCCGCCAATGCTGGAGAAAACATGCGCCATGCCAACCGCGAGCGAAACGGCGCCGCCAGGACGGTGAGCGACATCCATGCCCACCAAGACCGATAATTCGCTAATTTCCTTTGTCGGGAAGAACGGAGCGACCTTTGCCCAAACAGCAGCCGGCGTATTGATGATGAAATAATCGCCAGGCGCCAAAACAACTGCAGCAATTAACGCCATAGTAGCGACAAAACCTTCCGTCAACATACCGCCGTAAGCAATAAAGCGGGACTCAGACTCCTTCTTCAACATTTTCGGCGTGGTCCCTGAGCTGATCAAAGAGTGGAACCCCGAGATAGCGCCGCAAGCAATCGTGATAAACATAAATGGCCACCAAGGACCAGGAATAATCGGTCCGCCACCATTGATATATTGAGTTGTCATCGGGAATTGTACGGCTGGCTGCACAACCAGAATACCAAATGCAAGCAGTCCAATCGTTCCAATTTTCATATACGAACTCAAATAGTCACGCGGAGCCAACAGCAACCAGACTGGAAGCGCTGCTGCACAGAAGCCATACACTGGTAAAATCAAGGACATTTGTTGTTTTGTAAAATCAAAATAATGGGCAAGACCGGCCCAAGGCTGCCCCGGACTCAGCCAATGACCAAACATTACAGCAGCCAAAACCATCAAGAAACCGGCAATAGACCCGGACCGGATGGCCCCTGGAGAAATTTTAAACATCCACAATCCAACAACAACAGCGATCGGAATGGTCATGCCTAGTGTGAAAACACCCCAAGGATTTTTAAAGAGAGCGTTTACAACAACGATGGCCAGACCGGCAAGAGCAACAATAATAATAAATAGAATAGCAATGGAAGTAGTCAAACCGGTAACAGGACCAACTTCACGACGGGCAATAACGGCCAGGGATTGACCATTGTGCCGGACGGAAGCAAATAAAATAATGAAATCATGAACGGCGCCGGCAAAAACGGAACCCAACAGGATCCACATAAAGCCAGGCCCCCAACCCCACTGAGCTGCCAAGACCGGACCAACCAAAGGACCAGCGCCGGCAATAGCGGCAAAGTGATGTCCAAATAATACCCATTTGTTCATCGGAATAAATTCGCGGCCGTCATTGCAACGATAAGCAGGTGTTTGGTTTTGGTCATTCAGCATAAATATTTTTGTTGCAATGAATGCTGAATAATACCGGTACGCCAACGCAAACACACAAGCAGCGACAATAAGAAGCATTACAGAATTCATAATATTCCCCTTTCGTATTTATTCTTATTTAATCGATAAGAACGTATACTCTCCTTTCCTAATATATTTTTATCCTCAATAATAGCATAACTCAATTCAAAACTGCCGGCAATAAATTGCCGGCAGAATGTCAAAATCGCTAGCCGAAATGCATGAATAGAAGAACAAACTGCACTACAGGCCAAATATTTTCTTTAGTTTGGGAGCTTGCTGCCTGCTGACAGGAACTTCGCTGGATAGTCCTTCCATAGTAAGGTTATACGTACCATTAAACCAAGGAATAATCTCCCTGACTTTTTCGATATTCACGATATAAGCCCTGTGACTGCGAAAAAAACATTGATCATCCAAACGTGCCTGTAAATCCTGCAACGTCATATTACACTGATATTTTTGTTCCTGCGTATAAATTTTAAGCTGGCCTTCACAATAACAAGCCATAATGATATCGCTGGTATCAACAATCGTCGCTTTCGCATTATGCTCAATCGCCAATTTCGTTTTATTGTACATATGATCGGCCGATTTATCCAACGTCTTGTTTTTCTTAAGCTCAACAACAGAAGACTGATCCATCAGACGACGAACCCGGTTGATGGATTTGGAAACACGCTTTGCAGAGAATGGTTTCAATAAATAATCTACTGCGTCCAATTCAAACGCTCTCAGGGCAAATTCTTCGTGCGCTGTAGCAAATACAACGAGCGGCGGCCTATCCATATCCATTATTTCTTCGGCAGCCTTGATTCCGCTGATCCCGGGCATTTCAATGTCCATGAAGATCAAATGCGGTTTTCCATTTTGTACTGCTTCCAACGCTTCCTGATAGCTGCAGAACTTATTAATAACGGAAACGTCAGGCTCTTGTTCCAATAAATATTGCAGTTCGTCACGTGCATGGACTTCATCATCGACAATAATTGCCCGTATCTTGCGGCTATCCTTATTCATGCTACCCCATCCTTATCCTTGCTATGTAATGGTATGGTGACATAGATGATCGTTCCTTTTCCTTCAACACTGTCGATCCGTATTGCATATTGCTGTCCATAAATATTCTTGAGGCGCTCATTCACATTCGTAAGCCCTACGCCCGCACCTTTGCCAAAACCGTGTTCGAATATCTGCTTCATATCTTCCTGGGGAATTCCTTGCCCATCATCTTCGACTTGGATCTCAACGACAGAACCGGCTTGTTCGGCCGAAATTGTGATTGTGCCACCGTTTGCCCGGGAAAGCAGTCCATGTTTTACTGCATTCTCCACTAGCGGTTGCAGCGTAAAGGAAGGAATCTGTATATTCTCGACTTTCGCATCAATCTTTTTTATAACGGAAAGCCGGTCGCCAAAACGGGCCTTTTCCAGCGTAAGATAGGAATCAACTTGCTGAAGTTCTTCTTGCAAAGTGATAAAGTCACGTGAAGATTTCAAGCTGCGGCGAAAAAATTCGCTTAATTCAATGATCAAATTTCTGGCCTGTTCCGAGTCTGTGCGGCAAAGAGACACGATGGTATTCAAAGCATTAAACAAAAAATGCGGATTAATTTGCGCACGGAGCGCATTGAGTTCGGCAACAGTAGCCAACTCCGCTTTCTGTTGTAAATTGGCAAGTTCCAACTGTGTGCTGAAGAGCTGACCCAACCCCTGTGCAAATTCATTGTCCAGCGAAGTCATTGCATCTTCAGCTGCATAATAAATTTTCAGGGTACCCGCAATATCATCCCGGCAGAACAAAGGTACGATGACTGCTGATTTCAACGGGCAATCAGCATGATTGCAGCCAATTTCGGCCGCAGTTTGCGCCACCATCATACAACCGCTCGATAAGCACGATTTTGTGACCGCTGTTAGAGGGGGTCCGCCTGGACAATGGTGATCATTCCCCAAACCGGCGTGCGCCAACACTTGTTTACAGTCAGTAATCGCCACAGCCGCGGCAGAAGTCATCATCAGGATCGTCGTAGCCACTTTCTGGGCCGACCATGCGGTCAATCCTCCCTGCCGAAAATAAGGGAGAGCCGCATTGGCAATTCTTAGCGCTCGATGTGTTTGAAGAGCGGCAATACGGGTTTGATGCTCTTTGGCATTTTGAACAATAATCATAAAGACACCAATCCCAAGAGCATTTGCCAATGACATGGGTATAATGACTTGCGCCACCAACGAAAATGCGCTTTCAAACGGTTTCGAAAAGACAAGGATAAGCAGCATGCTGAAGATAATAACACCGACTCCGGTTATGACGCCTGTGATCCAATCCGGATTTTTCGGTTTCATCTTGCTATGGATATATCCTGCTAAAATGCCGCCAAGGATAGTCGCTATTCCGCATTGGAGCGCTGTAAACCCGCCCATGCTGATCCGATGGATGCCGCTGATTAAACCGGTAGCGATACCCACCAACGGTCCGCCCAATAAACCGGCGACAATACTGCCCATATCGCGCACATTAGCGATTGCTCCTTCAATGGGAATCCCCAAATAAGTACCGGCAATCGATATTGCGGAAAAGATGAGGGTTAGCACCGTCTTTTCCTTATAACTTGTATGTTCCTTATACACAAAACGAAAAGCCTGCGTTTGTGAAAACACGTAGGCTACAACGGCAATAAAAGCAATTCTCTGGATCAATATCATTGACAGACTATCTTCCATGATATTACTCCTTTAATAAATTACTAATTTCACTCATGATGGTTTTGCTCAATGCATCAAGAGCCTCTTTGTCGATTTTCCCCTGTTCAATCGGGATCGGTTTGCCGAACTTAACCGAAAATTGAGGCAAAATTTTTCCATTGCAAAAAAATTGATTGGTTCCGGTTATCGCTGCCGGCACAATTGGAACTCCGGCCCTAGCTGCAATCAGACTAACTCCGGGTTCAGGGTTGCCTAAAATGCCTGTTTTGCTTCTCGTTCCTTCAGGAAACATCCCAACCACTTCACCGGCAATCAATAGTCCCAAAGCCGTTCGGATTGCTGTGCGATCGGCTGCTCCACGCCGAACAGGAAACGCATTTAAATTTCGAATAAGGCGGCCAAAACCCCAGATGCGAAACAGCTCTTCCTTCGCCATGTAATGAAGCTGTCTTGGTACAGCAGTGGCTATTACCGGAGGATCCAGCAAGCTGATATGATTAGCACAAATCAGAACTCCGCCGTTTTTTGGGATATTATCCACTCCGGATACTTTCCAGCGAAAAAAAATAGTGAAAATGAAACCAAAAATAACTCTTAGGAATTCATACAATTAAAGTCGCTCCTTGCAAACTTGTAATATCGCCTGGACTACTTCCTCAATTCCCAAACCAGTGGTATCAAGCAATATCGCATCCGCCGCCTGCATCAACGGCGCCGCTTCCCGTTCGCTGTCAATCTTGTCCCGGGTAATAATCTCCTGTTGCATTTGCTCAAATTCGATAGCGAATCCCTTCTGCTGCAATTCCAGCCAGCGTCGCCGCGCACGCTCCGGAATAGACGCGGTCAAGAAAATCTTCACATCAGCTCCTGGCAGCACATGAGTCCCAATGTCCCGGCCGTCCATCACTACTCCGCCTTCACTACCCATATTACGCTGCAGTACAAGCATTTCAGCCCGGACTTCAGGAATTAAAGCTACCGCCGACACCATTCTTGATACTTCCGGCAGCCGTATCTGCTCTGTAACATCAACTCCGTCAACCGAGACATGTGTTTTGTCATTCTGATAAACCAATCGAAGGTCACAGGATCGAGCAATTTGAATGATGTCTTTTACATCTTCGCCCGAGAGATTTTGACATATCGCCTGCCAGGTAATTGCCCGGTACATCGCACCAGTGTCAATATAAACGTAATTCAATCGTTGAGCGACGATCTGTGCAACCGTACTCTTTCCAGCCCCTGCCGGTCCATCAATTGCAATTGTTAATTTTTTCATCATTTCCTCCATAAATACAATGCTTTCATCATTAAGATTATAATTGGTCAAGAACAGTAAAAAAATTGGGATACGAGACAGCCGCACAAGCAGGATTCATAATTTCTACCCCCTCAGCAGCCACGCCGGCAATCGATAGAGCCATAGCCATCCTATGATCACCATGTGAGAGACATAAAGCAGAATGAAGTTTTTGCGGACCATCAATAATTAAGCCATCAGCAGTTTCAGTAATCACTGCGCCCATTTTCCCAAACTCGTCAACAATAGCGCGCAAACGGTCAGTTTCTTTTACCCTTAATTCTTCAGCGCCGCGAATAACAGTACGACCGTTTGCAAATAATGCTGCAACTGCCAGAACAGGAATCTCATCGATCAGACGTGGAATAATTTCCGCATCAAGAGAAACTCCCTGCAAATCAGCAGAATGGACAACGATATCGGCTACCGGTTCCGCTGCATCAAGACGCTGATTCATCATGCTAATATCAGCGCCCATTAACTGCAATATGTCTAAAATACCACTGCGAGTCGGATTTAGCCCTACGTTACGTAAAATCAGTTCACTGCCAGGAACAATTGATGCGGCAACCAGCCAAAAAGCTGCTGAACTAATATCCCCGGGTACATCAATCACCGCAGGGGCTTTGAGAGATGAAACCGGTGAAACTGTTACGGACAAGTCATGACGTTCGACCGGCACGCCAAACAATTGAAACATTCTTTCCGTATGATCACGGGAGAGGAATGGTTCAGTAATCGTTGTATTGCTGTTGGCGAATAAAGCCGCCAGTAATATGGCGGATTTAATTTGAGCGCTTGCAACCGGTAATGAATAGGCAATACCTTGGATCACTCCGGCAGGTTGGATAGCAAGTGGCGCATAACGGGATTGTTCGCGGCCAATAATCCGGCATCCCATACGACTCAATGGTTCAACTACGCGCCCCATAGGACGTCGTCTTAAAGAACTATCGCCGGTTATTACGCTAAAAAACGGCTGAGCGGCAAGAATACCGGATAGCAACCGCAATGTGGTTCCGGAATTTCCGGCATTCAACACATCACTAGGCTCAATCAAGCCGTAGAAACCACGGCCTTGTATTGTTACTTGCTGTTCGCCGGTGAATTCAATCGTTGCTCCCAATTCTTTCATGCAAGCAATGGTCGACAAACAATCTTCAGAAAACAAAAAGTTGTTCACTTGTACCGGACTGTCTGACAACGAAGAAAGCATAACGCTGCGATGGGATATCGATTTGTCTCCCGGAATAATAATCGTTCCTGATAAAGAAGTTTTGGATCGTACTGTTTGAATGCGGTGTATTTCATTCATGATCTGTTTCTCCTCCCATTAACATGCTACGGCCCAATACATCAGCCAACGCCCTCAACTCAGTCATCAACTGGGCAAAATTAACAGGTGTCAATGATTGCGCTCCGTCTGATAACGCTTCATCGGGATGAGGATGAACTTCGATAATAAGGCCATCCGCCCCAGCTGCCAAAGCCGCTTTTGACATCGGTCCTACTAGTTTCCAATGACCGGTTCCGTGGCTTGGATCCACTATGACCGGCAAGTGACACAATTGTTTTACTACCGGCACCGCATTAAGATCCAATGTATTCCGTGTGGATGGTTCAAAAGTGCGAATACCTCGTTCACACAAAACGATCTGTAAATTCCCGCCTACAGCGATATATTCCGCAGCCATCAGCCACTCTTCAATCGTTGCCGAATTGCCGCGTTTTAATAAGACAGGCTTATTAATCGTTGCAATTTCTTTTAGCAACGCAAAGTTCTGCATGTTTCGGGCGCCAATTTGCAGCATATCAGCATATTGAGCAACAATACCGACCGTTCGGGGGTCGGTTACTTCAGAAACGACCGGCAAACCAACCGACTGTCCAACAGCCTGGAGAATTTCCAGTCCTTCCTTCTCCAGACCCTGAAAACTATAGGGGGATGTGCGTGGTTTATATGTTCCGCCACGCAGCATCACTGCGCCGGATTTTTTGACCGAAACTGCAGTTTCATATAGTTGTTCATAACTTTCGACTGCACAGGGGCCGGCAATGATTTGCACGCTTTCACCGCCAAACACGACATTGCCAACTTGTACTTTTGTATTTTGCGGACAAAACTCCCTGCTAACCAGCTTGAATGGCGTAAGGATCGGGATCACACGATCAACCCCCGTCATTCTTTCATACAAATCAATATGACAATGATGCGCATCGCCTGCCGCCGAAACAATAGTATTTTCTCCCTGTTGAAGAATTTGAGCCGCAAGACCATGCTGCTGAAGTTTTTCCAGCAAACGGTTCAATTGTTCCCCGGTTGGTGCATTCATCAGGATAATCATGGCAGATTTCTCCTCGAACTATATTCATGTACTATATTTCCTCATTACAGATCAATATCCTTTGTTCTGCTGCAGCAATATTTCAATCTACAGAATGCAATCCGGCTGTATATCCGGTGGAAAACGCTGCTTGAAGGTTATACCCTCCTGTATAGCCGTTGACATCGATCACTTCACCTGCAAAATATAAATTGCTGATTAATTTCGAGTTCATCGTTTTTGAATTGATTTCTTTTGTACTTACCCCACCGGCGGTAACCACTGCTTCACTTAATGGACGGGCGCCTTTAACCGTCAAGCAAACGTGCTGGAGTTGATGAACAAGCCGCAAGCGTTCACTTTTTTTTAATTGGTGAACCGGTTTTTCCGGATCAATATGCGCCAAATCAATCATAACATCGATCATTTTTACCGGCAGTAAATCATTTAGTGCATTCTTCATCCGTTTGCGGATAAATTTTTCAAAATCCCTTTGGATACGTTGATCAAGAACTTCTGCTGTCAAGGCCGGTTTTAAATTAATCTCTAACGTTATGTCGCTTTTATTCCCATTTTGTGCAGCCAAAAATTCAGAGACATGTTCACTCAATGAAAGAATGACTGGTCCTGATACTCCAAAATGGGTAAATAACATTTCGCCAAACTCGCTTGCAACAGGCTTCCCATCAGCAAAAATCGCTGCTCGAATATTTTTCAAAGAAAGGCCCTGAAGATCCTTGATCCATTCTTCTTCGACTTCAAGAGGCACTAACGATGGCCTCAAAGGAATAATCGTATGTCCTAATGCCGATGCTAGCCGATAGCCATCCCCAGACGATCCCGTTCCCGGATATGATGCACCGCCGGTTGCTAAGATAAAAGCATCTGCACCATATTCTGAGTTCGCTATTGTTGTCACTTTGCTGATTTTGCCATCGGACACAGTAAACTCTTTTACGGGATGTTCCGTTACAACGCTTACTTGCAGTTTTCGCAACGCCAGGCGCAATGTTGCTACAACATCTGCAGCCTTATCCGTTATCGGGAAAACACGCCCTCCGCGTTCTACCTTGGTCAGAAGTCCATGTCGATGAAAGAACTCTCGAACATCATGATTCGTAAATTGAGAAAAAGCACTATACAAAAAACTGCCGTTCCCGGGCATGTTTTGTATCAATCCATCCAAGTCGCAATTATTCGTAATATTACAGCGGCCTTTGCCGGTTATTAACAGTTTACGTCCTACTGAAGGCATTTTTTCCAACAACGTAACCTTTCCGCCATGTTCTGCCGCACTGATCGCTGCCATTATGCCGGCGGCTCCGCCGCCAATCACCAGTATTTTTTTCATATAACTCAACCTCGCATCAGCTTATGACCTAATCGGGAGAATTCACTTTTCCGCCAATTTTTTTAGTCGGTTTACTTCGTCTTTCGTAAGATGCCGAAAAGATCCTGCCGGTAAATTCTGCAGCGTTAAAAACGCAATTCTTGTTCTTTCAAGTTGTTTAACAGGGTGACCGATTGCTTCGAACATTCGCCGGATTTGGCGGTTTTTTCCTTCGTGTATCGTCACCTCGACCATACTAAAATGCTGCTCATTATCAACGCTCAAAATCCGGATCAATGCCGGGGCTGTAATCCCATCCGACAGCTTAATCCCCGTTCTTAGTATATCCAACCGGTCTTCCGATACTGTTCCATACGCCTTAACCACATATGTCTTGTCGACATGCTGACGCGGATGCATTAAACGATTTGCCAAATCGCCGTCATTCGTCAAAAGCAATAATCCTTGCGTATGATAATCCAGTCTGCCAACGGGATACACGCGTTCGGAAATTCCGTGCAGCAAGTCTGCAACTGTTCTTCGCCTCTGCGGATCTGATAAAGTCGTAACAACGCCAGTTGGCTTATTCAAAAGAATATATATGTGTTTTTGCGCAGCTATTCGTTTGCCGTCAACCACAATCTCATCCTGCACCGGATCAACCTTTACGCCCAATTCAGTCACAACTTGCCCATTGATCATCACTCTTCCGGCCAATATCCGGGTTTCCGCTTCACGCCGGGAACATACCCCGGCCTGACTGAGTATTTTTTGCAGACGTTCCACAACCAGCACCCCTTTTGTCTTGTAGCTGTCAGGCAATTTTTTGCATGACAAAAGTGACAACATTCCACAATGAAGTCCATAATTTCCCGAATAAGGATTTCCTCTCAATCGTTTGCGCCGCAAGGAGATCCACCGATCCATATGTCTGACCCCGGTACAACAATTTTATTGATCCAATAGGCTGTCCGGCACTGATCGGCGCAGAATATTTTTGCGGAGCTTCAACAATTGCTGTGAAATCTTCACGATCGCCAAGGGATACCGGTAAAACCACATCTTCTGCAACGGCAAGCGGCAAAAAATCGTCTACGCCATCTTTGACACGAATTGATTTTATGACCTCGCTTTGTCTGTATAACAACTGTGTTTCAATCTTGCTAAAACCATAATCCAATAACGCCTTCGAGTCAAGCCACATCCGATTGCTATCGAGAACCACCGCTACCAATTGAATATTTCCTCGTTTGGCGCTGCTGACCAAACAAGGTCCGGCAGCTTCCGTATACCCTGTCTTTACACCATTCGCTCCGTCATAATTCCAAAGCATCTTATTCTCATTATATAAATCGCGCCCAAAGTTTTTCCCCGCCCAAGGAATCACCGCATGTTTGGTGCTGACAATCTGGGCAAACAAAGGATTTCTGAATCCGTAAGCCGCAATCTTTGCCAAATCATGAGCCGTGGTATAATGATTTGGATCCGGCAATCCGCTTGTGTTCGTAAAATTAGTGTGAACAGCGCCAATTGCATGCGCTTTCTGAGTCATCAAACGTGCAAAAGCGTCTGTTGTGCCGGAAATATGTTCTGCGACTGCAACAGTTGCATCGTTACCTGAAATGAGCATCATTCCGTATAATAATTCAACTAGTTTTAGTTTTTCGCCTGGAGATAACCATAGACTGGATCCTTCCACACCGGCCGCATTCTGGCTTGTTGTCACAATCTCGTTCATATTGCCGTTTTCCAGTGCAGTCAGCAAAGTCATCATCTTTGTGGTACTTGCAGGAAAATTTCGCACTTCCGCATTATAAGCAAACAGTACTTTTCCTGTAGAAGCCTCCATTACAATAGCAGCTTTTGAACTGAGATCAGGATTTGCTGTTTGCTTAGTCGCCCCTAAAGCGAATTGCGGGAAAATGAAACTTATTATTAAAAAGATAATGAATCCTTTTCGAATCATTTCACATAATCCTTTCCATATATGTGGTAAATTCGGATCAAAAACATTCTTCGAAAAGAAAGCAGCTCATATTTATGAACTGCTTTGATCCTTCTCCTGCGCTGATAAACTCGAATCTCGCAAGAAATCAGCCAAAGGCGGTAAATCGTGCAAATCTTTCAACCCAAAACTTTGCAGAAATTGTTCTGACGTACCATATAATATCGGCCTGCCAATCGCTTCTTTGCGCCCCATTTCCCGGATGTATCCCCGTTCCAACAAATTACTTACTATTTTATCGGCATTTACACCGCGGATCGCTTCCACTTCCTGTCGCGTTACCGGTTGGCGAAATGCAATAATTGCCAAAGTTTCCATTGCCGCGGAAGACAGCCTTACTTCTTGTGTATGAGCCAATTTTTCCACAATAGACGCCAATTCCGGTTTTGTGCAAAGCTGAAACCCGCCGGCTACTTCCAAAATAATCAGGCCGCGGTCAGAATGTTCCATGTCATTATTTAGTTTATCTAACAAAGTTAGTACCGATTCTTCCGGAATTTCCAGCAATTTAGCAATCTTACCAGCAGAAAGAGGTTGCCCATTGGCAAAAAGAAGCGCTTCCACCGCTTTTTTCATATGATTATAAAACATCGTCGGACCACTGCTCCCTCAGCATCAAATAAATGGGACCAAATCCGGCATTCTGCCGAACCTGTACTCTTTTTAGGCGAATAAGTTCCAGCAACGCTAAAAACAACGCTACCACTTCTCCACGACTACGAGTGAATTCCATCATCTTTAAAAATTCAATTTCGCCTTCATGTTGATGAAGTTTATGAATAATCGCATACATTTTATCTTGCACACTGACTTCATCCCGGGTCACAAGCGAGTATTCCTCTTCTTTGCTTTCCCATACTGCCGCGAAAGCGGTAATCAGGCTATCAATTTGCAACCCCGTCGGCAACAGTAACTGCGAGGCAAACTCCTGCGGCTGCCTGGCTATATACCGTTCCCGGTTTTGCGCTAAACGTTCCAAAAATTGAGAAGCCTGTTTGAACATGCGATATTCCAATAAACGATCTACTAATTCCTGGCGGGGATCTTCTTCTTCCACAACAACTAAGGGCGGGCGCGGCAAAAGAAGACGGGATTTTATTTGCAATAGGGTTGCCGCCATCACCAGAAATTCACTCGCAATATGAATATTAAATTCTTCCATTGTATCTAAATAATGCAAGTACTGTTCTGTAATTTTCATGATTGGAATATCATAAATATCAATTTGATCTTTTTCAATCATATGCATTAAAAGAGCCAATGGTCCCTCAAAGGTTTGTAATTTGATCGTGTATTCACCCATAATCAGGCCAAATGCATAGCCGCCCGAACTTCCTCCATCGTGGCCGCTGCCACTTTGCGAGCTCGTTCGGCGCCATATGCGAGAATTTCCCGAACTCTTCCAGGATTATTTTCCAATTCACGACGACGAGCGTGAACGTCAGCTAGCATGTCAACCATTTTTTCCGCCAGCATTTTTTTGCATTGTACACAGCCTACAGATGCATTACGGCAATCCTCACTAACTTTTGAAATTTCACCGGAATTAAATAATTTGTGGAAGGAAAACACTGTGCAAACTTCCGGATGACCAGGATCACTTTTTTTCACCCGTTGCGGATCAGTAATCATCAGCATTACACGCGAACGAAGTTCATCCGGATTCGCCGAAAAACTGATTTCATTTCCATAAGATTTACTCATTTTTCTGCCGTCAATTCCAGGCAAAAGAGAAGCTTTGCTAAGATAAGGTTTAGGCTCCGGAAAAATCGGCTGATAAAGATAATTAAAACGCCGTAATATTTCTCGTGTCAATTCCAAATGCGGTACTTGATCTTCCCCGACCGGCACAGTATCCGCCTTATATAGGATAATATCCGCCGTCATCAGTTCCGGGTAGCCTAAAAAACCATACGTATTAATATCTTTGCCTTGCGATCCCAATTGGATTAATTTGTCTTTGTAGGTTGGAACCCGTTCGAGCCAAGATAATGGAGTAATCATTGACAATAGAAGATGCAATTCTGCATGTTCCTTCACTTGCGACTGAACAAAAATTACATTTTTTTCCGGATCAAGGCCAGCACTTAGCCAATCCAAAGCCATATCGTGAATATATTCCGGCAATCTCGACGTATCTTCAAAAGAAGATGTCAATGCATGCCAGTCAACGATTGAAAAAAAACACTCGTACTCTTTTTGCAATTTCACCCAATTGTCCAATGCACCAAAATAATTGCCAAGATGAAACTTTCCTGAAGGCTGCATGCCACTAAAAATACGCCCTTTTGTCATAAAAATCTCTCCTCCCATTAGAAAAACAACATCACAATAGAATGAATTATATAAGATATTCCTAATTGTATCGGATGAATAACGGCACCGACAATACCAAGATAAATTAAAGCAATTAAAATAAAAGGCCCGTAGCGCTCTATTCGTTCAAAAGTATTCGCTTGAGAGGCTGGAAGCATACTGCCGACAATCTTTGAGCCGTCAAGTGGCGGAATCGGAAGTAAATTGAATACAGCAAATAAGAGATTATAGCTGTATGTCAGTAAAAGAATTTTACTCCAAACAGGAGTCAACATTCCTAGTTTGACTAACAGTCCAAGCAATACTGCTGTAACAAATGCCAACAAAATGTTGGCCCCCGGGCCAGCGAAAGACACCAGCATCATCCCTTTGCGGGCATCTTGAAAATAGCCTGAATTCACCGGAACCGGCTTGGCCCAGCCAAACTGAAACAGCCACAACATGATCAATCCCACGGGATCAAGATGAGCAATTGGATTTAAAGTTAACCGGCCCAACAATCGCGGTGTAGGATCACCCATACGCACCGCTACAGCGGCATGAGCAAATTCATGGATTGTCAACGCAATCAGTAAAGCCGGAATTCGAAAAATCATGTCTGCATCAAAACCAAACACGCGTGTTCCTCCTTGTCCTCTTTTCCCAGTAAAACCATCTTATTCATTGTTACATAAAATCAAGCGATAGGCAAGCGGCAAAACTGAAACGAAATTCATCAATGAATTGCGATTACAACTACCATTTTGCAGGAATAACAACTAAAAACGACTGTGAATGCATTTTCACAGCCGTCAATTGTAACAAAAAAAGTAGTACCTCACCATATTAATGCGATCCGCAACTACACAACGATTATAAAACATTTTTTATTGTATTATAATTCCATCTTGATGTCAACATATGGTCATGGGATATTATGGAAGATGCATGAAGAAATTCGTTCTTTTAATTCAAATGCAGTCCAGCATCATCAACAAAACCCAGTATCAACTGTGTGGGAGACACTGGCCGATCGCCAATAGCAATTGCCTCCACGACCTTCTCGCTTGTCGGTTCCAAAACATCATGCCGATTTGAATGCAACACTGCTAACGGTTGGTTTCTGGCAACATAATCGCCTACACGGCACTTCATAACCAACCCGGCGGCCAAGTCAATCTGCTGTCCCTTGAATTCCCTTCCAGCTCCCAGGACAACCGCACTGTACCCGATTTCTGCCGTGTTTATGCTTTGAATATAACCATCACGGGCAGCCACAACTTCCCTTTGAAATTGCGCGGCCGGCAACAAGGCCGGATTAACAACCGCCTCCGGATTGCCGCCTTGCGCCGTAATGAAATCTACGAATTTTCTCAATGCACTACCGTCATCAAGTAAACGGATCGCTTTTTCGCGTCCTTCAGAGATCGTATTTTCTGCTTTTGCCATGACCAACATATAAGCTGCCAGCATAAGACAAAGGTCGCGTAATCGCCCTTGCACTTTCCCGCTTAAAATGTCGATTGCTTCCTGAACTTCCAGCCCATTGCCCACTGCACAACCAAGTGGTTCATCCATCCCGGTAAGAAGCGCGATTGTCTCTCTGCCACTCACTCTGCCGATATTCACCATAGTTTGTGCCAACAAAACAGCATCCTGCAAGTCATGCATAAAAGCGCCGTTTCCAACTTTGACATCCAACAATATTTTATCCGCACCAGCTGCAATTTTTTTACTCATAATTGATGATGCTATCAAAGGAATACTTTCGACTGTCGCAGTGACATCACGCAAAGCATACAACAATCCATCAGCCGGTGCCAAGTCACCGGTTTGACTGATTACCGCCAAATGATGACGACGAATTTGTCGCAAAAAAGAAGGCATTTCGAGCGCGGGTGAAAATCCGGGAATCGCTTCCAATTTATCAATTGTTCCGCCGGTAAATCCTAAGCCCCGTCCAGACATTTTCGCTACCGGAATACCCGCGGCAGCAACAATGGGAGCTACAACAAGCGTAGTTGTGTCGCCAACTCCGCCAGTGCTGTGCTTATCGATTTTGACACCGGGTATCCCGCTTAAATCAACCATCCGCCCCGATTGTGCCATAGCCATCGTTAATGCAACGATCTCTTCCAATGTCATTCCTTTTAAATAAACAGCCATCAACCATGCGCTGACTTGATAATCAGGAACCGTACCGGCCGTTAAACCTTGCACCATATAATTGATTTCTTCTGGCGTCAAGTCCTTTCCATCACGTTTTCTGGCAATAATATCTACTATCCGCATCGTCAACGTTGAAAAACCTCCTTCGAACCATATTGTCATCGGGCGCGAGGATGCGTCTTATCATATACTTCTTGCAAATGCTTATTGGTTATATGGGTATATATTTGCGTTGTAGAAATATCCGCATGTCCTAACATTTCTTGGACAGATCGCAAATCCGCCCCATTTTCTAATAAATGAGTTGCAAAAGAATGTCGAAGGGTATGAGGAGTAATTTCTTTTTGGATATTGGCCTCTCCAGCATATCTTTTAATAATCTTCCAAAAACCCTGACGGGTAAGCTGCTTTCCGTGTTGATTAAGAAACAGTGCTTGCATATCAGCAGTTCGGAGTAACTTATTTCTCCCCCTGGCAAGATAGTCCCTAACACATTGCGCAGCAATTGACCCTAACGGGACAATGCGTTCCTTTGATCCTTTTCCATAACATTTAATATACCCCAGTTCCAGATTAACATCCGAAATAGTAAGCGAAATCAGTTCGGACACCCGTATCCCTGTAGCATATAATAATTCCAACATTGCTTTGTCCCGAATACCAGCCACCGAACGAACAGCGGGCTGTTTCAAAAGCCTGTCAATTTCATTTACGGTCAACACTTTGGGCAGCTTTTTCTCCAATTTAGGCGATTCCATGCTTGCTACCGGATCGCGCTGAATGTATCGCTCTCGCATCAAGTATTGATAGAATGCCTTAATTGCCGCTAGGTTTCGAGAAATACTCGACATTGCCCGGCCCTGAGATTTCAATGTGTTAAAATAATGCATAATTGTTACCCGGCTAGTATCTTGTAACAATCCTAGATTATTTTGTTTTAGATATTCAGATAACTGACGTATATCTCTTCCATATGATTCCAATGTATTCTGAGCCAAACCCCTTTCTACCGCAAGATAATTGATGAATTCGTCGACATAAGTATCCACATCCATCATCCTTTTCATAAGAAAGTCCCTGTGCTTTGAGCATGCTTCGCAACTATCTCAATTCTACATAATCTAATTTTTCCCTTTTTTTCCATTCTGGTTTTACAGGATTTTTCATCATTTTTACAATCCAGGACTGATCATCCAATCGAATGTCTCTTGACATATAATAATTATTGCATTATTATATGAGTATATGATCATATGTAAATAATAAGGAGACATTATGAAACTTGTTAAAATTTTTAAAGTATTAGGTGACGAAACAAGACTCCGTATCTTAAATTTGCTTAACTACTCTGAACTATGCGTCTGTGAAATCACGTATGCATTAAGTGCAACTCAATCGAACATTTCCAGACACTTAGGGAAATTAACAGATGCGAATTTCGTCATCTCATCTAAAAAAGCACAATGGGTATCTTACCAAATCAATCCTGTGATCCTGGCGGAATATCCGTTCCTGCGAACCATTCTATCTCAAGAAATAAATAATGAAGCAAAGTGCAAAGAAGACTTAGAACGGCTGTTAGATTGCCAACATAAAGGCATGCCGTGCGACTGGCTTGAAAATAACTCTTAATAAGGAGAATGTTCATGTTTACTCCTGTACAACAATTGGCAGATTGGCTTGTATATTCAGTTTTTAAGCTGCAAACCGGCAGCAAGGCAGGCGATGCTCTCAACTTTTTCATTTTTGACACGATTAAAATATTTATCTTATTATTAATCATCATTTATGCTATCACCTTCATCCGCAGTTTTTTCTCACCGGAAAAAACTCGGGAAATTCTGGCAAGAAACAAAGGCAATACATTGATAGGTCATGTCTTAGCTGCTTTGCTTGGCATCGTCACACCGTTCTGTTCCTGTTCTGCAGTACCCTTATTTATTGGTTTTGTTGAAGCGGGCATTCCGCTTGGTGTCACGTTTTCTTACTTAATAGCAGCCCCTATGGTCAATGAAATCGCACTCGTTCTGTTGTATGGAATGTTTGGTTTGAAAATTGCTGTAATTTATCTTATATCCGGTGAAGTGATTGCGATCGTATGCGGAATTTTAATTGGCCGTTTAAAGCTCGAAAAATATGTTGAAGGATATGTATATGAGCTTCAGCGCAGCAACAATGCCGGATTTTCGCTTCCTGAACCAACTATGAAAGAACGGTTATCGGATGCATGGAATTTTACCCGTGATTTGCTGAAAAAAATCTGGATATACGTTGTTGTCGGTATTGGAGTTGGCGCTTGGATCCACGGTTGGGTCCCAGCCGGAACGCTGGCCGAGTACGCCGGGGCCGATAACCCGTTTGCAGTTTTTGTTGCTGTCCTGATAGGCATACCGCTCTATTCCAATGCGGCTGGAGTAATTCCCTTAATCAGTGAACTGACGAGAGCCGGTGTTGCCATGGGAACTGCCTTGGCTTTCATGATGTCGATTACCGCCTTAAGCCTTCCTGAGATGATTATTTTACGCCAAGTATTAAAACCAAAATTATTAGCTGTTTTTATCGGCATCGTTGGCTGCGGCATTTTATTTACCGGTTACCTATTTAATTATTTATTATAATCACATATGATAGGAGGAACTACGATGGAAATTAAAATTTTAGGTTATGGATGTTCAAAATGCGACCAACTTTACAAAGAAGTAGTGAAAGCGGATCAGGAATTACAAACTCAGGCCGAAATTATTAAAGTTGACAATGCGAAAGAAATTGCCGGCTATGGCGTAATGAGAACTCCGGCCATAGTCATTGATGGTCTGGTCACATCCGTTGGAAAAATACCAACTTCAACTGAAATAAAAAAAATGATAGAAGCGGCGAAACAGTAAAAAAACTGCATTTCGCCATGTTAGAAAACCCGGCTTGCGCCGAGCTTTTATAGCGATGGCGGAAGCCGCTGGTTGCACTTATGTACACCAGATAAAATTTATACTTTCTGGTGTACTAAAATGGGGCTGAAGAAAACACATTGTTTGTTTTCTTCAGCCCCATTTCTATTTCCTGTTACTTACGACAGAACGCCGGAAAGCAATAAAGCAAGCATCGTCTTCGCATCACAAATAACACCGGTATCAATTAATGACCGTATTTGCATACAAGAATAAATCTCTACGTTTATGAATTCATCATTGTCCGTCCTTTGTTTTGTTTCGCATAACTGGCCGGCCACATACAAATGAATCTTTTCGTTCGTAAAACCGGGAGTGGTGTATACGCTGGACAAATACCGTAAAGAACCAGCGGAATAACCCGTTTCCTCCTCCAATTCACGATAAGCGCACGCTAGCGGATCTTCGCCCGCGTCCAGCTTGCCGGCCGGGATCTCTAACATGAGATCGCCGATAGCATGTCTGTATTGGCGAACCAGTACAATTCGGCCATCTGCAGTGATAGGAACGATAGCAACCGCACCGGGATGTTCCACAATTTCTCTCGTACTAAGTTCGCCATCGGGTAGCGTTACAGTATCAAAACGTAATTTTAAAATTTTTCCATCATACAACAGTTTCGATTCAATTAATTTTTCTCGCAAATCCATTCATGCTCGCCCCCGACATATCCCTTTGCAATATTTATTCTTCATATCATCCAAGGATATTGTGTATATGGTTTCAAAATGAACAAAGGATAGTCAACCTTTACCTCTTCCGCCAGCCATTCCGGTGCAACAACCCATAAAATTGGCAACTGTAATTCTGCAGCCGCTGCTTCAACTATTTGCAACCCCTCATAAACATGCTCGCAAGTAGTCTCGTCAGCAAGGTTAGTATTGCTGATCAATCCGCTGATTTTCAAACGGGAAGCTTTTTCAATACGTCGTAAAGTTTGGATAATTCCCTCTTTATCCCGGGTAAACGGCCTACGGGTATTGACGACCATTATCGCCTGATAAGTAGATTTTTCGAATTCCTTACACAGCTGGCCAAGCACAATGGCAGATTCACCGCCGCCGACATCCATAACCACCTCATGGTTTGTCCCATGCAGTATTCTGGATAGTTCATGCGGAAGAATCGGCAGATCAGCATTCGCCAAATTTTTATCCGGTGCAACCAACAGGACACCATGTTTCTGCAAAATCATGCTATTCTCGCGGGTACGAAAATAAGGCTTTACCAAATCGATATCCACAATCGCAGTATCAGCTCCCTGATCACGTAAAGCCAATGCATAATTTATTGCCAATTCCGTTTTTCCGCTGCCAAACTCACCCATCAGAATTTTCACCCTTGAATTGCCTCGTAGTAATTTTTCGTACGTTTCCATTTCTTTCTCCTTTATTGCTTAATTTTATTTCCGCTATTCTTGTTGCATATCAATTCGTATTTTATCAGCGATAATCGCAATAAATTCAGAATTTGTCGGTTTTCCTTTGTCTGTCATGACATCACGGCCAAAAATTTTATTAATGACATCTACATTACCGCGGCTCCATGTCACTTCAATGGCATGCCGGATCGCTCGCTCTACCCGGCTTGGAGTTGTTGCATGCTTCTCAGCAATCATCGGATACAGCGTTTTTGTAATCGCACCTAAAAGGTCCGGTTCGGCGCAAATGATCATAATTGCATCACGCAAATACTGATATCCTTTAATGTGAGCCGGAATGCCAATGTCACGGATAATATCGGTAATGATCGCTTCCATGGAAGGATTTTTGACATTTTGCACTGTTGACGATCGCTGAACGTGAGACTGGGTAGCCAGTTGCCGAATTCGATTGATCAGCACTTCAATATTGAACGGCTTTAAAACATAATAATCCGCTCCTAATTCCATGACGCGCTGTGTAATACTTTCCTGCCCAAAAGCCGTCAACATGATGATTTTGGGCTTCGGGCCACCGGCATCATTCAGCCGCTCCAATACGCCCATACCATCCAAATGCGGCATGATCATATCTAATACAACTACATCCGGTTTTTGTCCTTGTATAATTCGCAAAATTTCTTCGCCGTCGTATGCAACTCCAACTAGATCAATATCTGGTTGCCGCAGCAGACATTCTTCCATAAGACTTGAAAAGCCACGGTTGTCATCAGCGATCGCTACCTTAATCTTCTCATTCATGATTACAAGCTCAGCCTCCATTTGTGCAAGCGCAGTCCTGTGCTTCACTTTTCCAACATTCTTTTTTTGCCTGAGCTGCAATCAACAGCTGTTCAGCATTGTCTACCGCCAACTGGTTTGAACCATCGCCGCCCATCATTCTTGCAAGCTCTGTTAAGCGCGATTGATGGTCCAGCGTTCGCACAATAGTCTGGGTTCGTTCACCGTCAATTGTTTTTTCAATATAAATATGTGAATCGGCCATACAAGCAATATGTGGCAAATGAGTGATGCATAGCACTTGTTTTTCACAGCCTAACTTGCCAATTTTTTCGCCTACCTTGAGCGCAGTCTGACCTCCGATTCCTGTATCGATTTCATCAAACACCATGGTTCCAACATCATCCCGTTTAGCAGAAACAGACTTAATCGCTAATGCGATTCGAGACAATTCACCACCTGAAGCAATTTTTTGCAACGGCTTCGGTTCTTCACCTGGATTGGCTGAGAATAATAAAGCGAGTTCATCGGATCCCGTAGGAGAAAAACCATTTGTCGGAATAACCTTTGCAGCCAATATCGCATTCGGCATTGACATGTCCGTCAAATGGGAACACACTGATTTGGCCATATCTTCGGCGGTCTGACAGCGGGCTCGATGTAGTTCGTCAGCTTTCGCTGCCAGGCGCGCTTCCAATACATTCTTTGTATTTAAGATTTTTTCCATCCGTTCTTCATGATTGGAAATATCAGTTAATTCTTTCAGCGCCAGGCGATAATATTCCAAAATTTCCTCTTCTGATGACCCATACTTCTTCTTTAACTTGTAGATGATATCCATCCGTTCTTGCAATTGCGACAGCCGTTCAGGATCAAAATCAGTGGTTTCCGCATAGTCACGCAGATTAGCACTTGTTTCTTCCAATTGATAGTAAGCATCGCCAATCGCAGTCAATTGCGCCTGGAGATGATCGTCAAAACGGACAATACTTTCTAATTCTCGCCGGATATCGGCTAAGTCAGCAATAACTCCGTTATTGTCTGGCCTTCCTTCAAAAAAGAGCGCATGGATCCGCTGAATGGAGTGTGTAATTTTTTCTGCATTGGTGAGAAAAGAAATCTCTTGCTTCAACATTTCTTCTTCGCCGATTCTAAGGTTTGCCATGGCAATTTCCTGAGTTTGCCAAGTGAGCATATCCAATCTTTGCGCACGTTCCCGGGCGTTATCTTCTGTTGCCGCCAACTGCTTCTTTACTTCCTGCCATTCTTGGTACAGTCCTTGGTAAGAGGCAAGAATAGGTTTTATCGCTGGCGAATGAGAGTCAACCAAGGTCAAATAAAACTCCGGATGCAGAAGCGCTTGATTTTCATGCTGACCATGCATATCAACCAAAAAAGCGCCTATTTTTCTTAACGTAGACAAGGGAACGTTGCAACCGTTTGCCAGGATGATATTTTTTCCATGTATAGACAGACGGCGGCTCAGAATAAGCTGGCTGTCATCTTCCAATGGTATTCCTTGTTCTTCCAATAAACAGGTCACTGGGTTAGACGACGGGATATCGAAAACAGCTTCCACGCGAAAATAATCACAGCCGGAACGGATCGTATCTACTGAAGACCGACCTCCTAAAACACTGTTGAATGCATCAATTAGGATTGATTTTCCCGCGCCGGTTTCCCCTGTCAAGATGTTTAACCCGGCGACAAAATCGATTTGCGCTTCCTCAATCAGCGCAAAATTAATTACGTGTAAGGACTTTAGCAATTGCCATTCCCCGCTTTGCCCATAATCATAACTTTTACGGTTGCACCAAAGCTTTGAACCTTGCCAAAACTTGTTGTACAGCTTCCGGTGGTTTGACAATAATAAAAATTGTATCATCACCGGCAACCGTGCCTAGTATTTCCGGCCATCTTGCAGAATCCACAGTGTAAGCAATCGCCTGCGCCGTACCCGGCAAAGTTTTTAAAACGATGATGTTTAGACTGTAGTCAATCGCCACAAGTGAATCCCTGAACGTTCTCTCCATACGGGATTGTGAGAGAACGATATTTTGTTCCTTAGGAAGTGCATAATGATACCGGCCATCGCTTGTTGGCGTTTTAACCAGCATTAACTCTTTGATATCCCGTGACACAGTAGCTTGAGTCACAATAATATTCTCTTTCCTCAGAGCCTCGGCCAAATCTTCTTGCGTCTCAATCACTCGATGTTCTATAATTTCTTTAATTTTTGCGTGACGCAGTCCCTTCATCGGCTTTTCCTCCTACTTTTTCAATCATGTACAATACCGGCGGATGATGAATCTGATTCAATATCACATAACTACTGACAGTATATGTTTGCTGCGGAAGCGATTGCAAGAAGTCCTTAAGCAGCAATTGTTCTTCTGTTCCCGCCGGATGTCCAGGGTAAGCAACCACTGATACCATGCCGTTCAAGGAAAGATGCGGCAATACGTTTTGCAATGCCAGCACAGTAGTTTTTGCCTGGGTCGTAATTGCATGAGAACCTCCGGGCAAATAACCCAGATTAAACATGACAACATCGATCTGATGATCTGCATAAGAAGCAATATCAACATGACTGTCCAAAATATATCGTATTTTAGATGAAAAGCCATGATTATCAATAAGCTTTCTGGCTTTATCCAACGCAATTTGCTGTATATCGAATGCGAAAATAGTCGCGTTCTCCGAAGTATTTTTCGCCAAAAACAAAGTATCATAACCGTTACCGGCAGTTGCATCAACAACATACTGCGCATTAGACAACCGGTCAGACAAGAACTGATGAGCCATCTTTACTGCATTAGATAATTTCATTTTCATCGCCTCGTCGCAGTTTCGTCCGTAAAGTCTGATAATAACTGGACTCAAAAAACCGTACAAACCGCGCTCGATGTTCAGACCGCTTCACCAGAACAACATCATCCGGCAGCAATTTATATACTGTTTGCCCATCCACTGTCAATACAATGTCATCATGCGTTGCTCGAAATACAATTTTAATTTCTTCTTTTTCCGATACGACTAAAGATCTTGTGTGGAGAGAATGCGGGCAAATTGGCGTTAAAATAATTACTTTCAAATTAGGATTCACGATAGGTCCTCCGGCAGACAGAGAATAACCCGTAGAACCGGTTGAGGTAGCGACAATCAGCCCATCCGCCGGATAATCCGCTGTGAATTGTCCGTCAACAAAAAGCTTCATCCGTATCATGCGGGAAAATCCGCCCTTGCTGACAACAACATCGTTTAATGCCGATGAAAGATAAATTGTTTCTTTATTTCTGACAACCATTGCATCCAGCATCAGCCGTTCTTCAATATAATAATCTCCGTTGATTATTTTGTCCAAAGCCAAGCTAAGCTGTGGAAGTTCAACTTCCGTAAGAAAGCCAAGCTGTCCCATATTTACGCCGCAAACCGGAATTCCTACCGGAGCAATTTCACGTGCTGTGCTCAAGAGTGTGCCATCTCCACCCAACGTGATCCCCAGCATGATTTCGCGCTGCATTTTTTCACGGTTTCCGGCAAGTTCAGGGTAACCCATTTCCTCAGCAACAGCCTCGCTTAGCAGGATTTTTACGTTCCGTTCTTTAAAATACTGCACCATCCAAGCCAACACTGTCCCTACGCTCTGTTTTTTCGTATTGGGAAAGAGACCGATCGTCAACACATCGTCAACCTCCATCAACCTATTAATGCAGTATGTGCTTCCTGTACTACCTGTTCAACAATTTCGTCTGTCACTTTGCTGGTTTCAGACGTTTTTTTCAGTAAAAGCAGATATTCAATATTGCCTTCTGGTCCTTTAACCGGTGAAAATGTCAGCCCTTGCGAAGCAAAGCCCATTTTTTGAGCAACTTCCAAAACATGCTGAATTACTTCCCGGTGAACTTTCGGATCTTTTATTACTCCTTTTTTACCCACCTTTTCTCTGCCAGCCTCAAATTGGGGTTTAATCAACGCCACGACTATCCCCTGAGGCAGCAATAAACTATAAACAGCCGGCAAAACTTTTTCCAGAGAAATAAACGCTACATCAATTGATACAAAGTCCAAAAGTTCACCGATATGTTCTGGTTCAACAGTTCGGATATTCGTCCTTTCCATGTTGACAACCCTCGCGTCCGTCCTTAAAGACCATGCGAGTTGTCCGTAACCGACATCAACCGCATATACACGGATTGCACCGTTTTTCAGTGCGCAATCCGTAAAACCGCCGGTGGAAGCACCAACATCAGCAGCCACTTTACCAGTTAGATCAATCGAAAAAACAGCAAGCGCTTTTGCCAGTTTTAAGCCCCCGCGGCTTACATAACCAATGCTGTCGCCACAAACACGAATATCGGCATCAACCGGCACCATAGTTCCCGCTTTGTCAATCTTCTTCCCATCAACAATCACCAGGCCTGCCATGATAGTTGTTTTTGCTCTCTCACGGCTGGAAACTAACGCCTTATTAACCAACAAAACATCCAATCGTTCCTTTTGCATCTATTTTGCTCCATATTGATAAAAATACGCCTTGGCTGCAGCACTGATGCCAGAAGCGGATAAACCGAACTGTTCCAAAAGCTGCTCACGGCTGCCATGTTCAATAAATTGGTCCGGTAGTCCTAACCGCAATAATTTCACGCCAGATATATTCTGTGAATTGATACATTCCAGAACAGCCGATCCAAATCCACCAGGCAAAACATGATCTTCAACGGTAACAATAACCGCACCGCTGGCAGATAGCTTTTTCACCATTTCTACATCGATAGGTTTTACAAAACGGGCATTGACAACACCTGCTCGAATACCTTCCGCTGCTAACAAGTCTTTGGCGGCAAGACAAGGTTCCACCATAATGCCTGCCGCTAAGAATACAAGATCCTGTCCGGAAACCAGTTCTTCGCTGCGGCCTATTTCAATTTGATGAAAAGGATCATCGATTGGCACTCCCCGTCCACTCCCTCGTGGATAACGAATGGCAACCGGACCATTATGATATATTGCGGTAAATAACATATGCCGCAACTCATTTTCATCTTTAGGGGTCATAATTGTCATGTGCGGAATATGCCGCAAATAAGCGAAATCAAAAACGCCATGGTGTGTAGGTCCATCTTCACCGACGATCCCTGCTCTATCCAATAAAAAAGTCACTGGCAATTCCTGCAAACACACATCATGTACAACCTGATCATATGCACGCTGAAAAAAGGTCGAATAAATTGCAATGACCGGTCTTTTGCCCTCCGCAGCCATCGCTGCAGCCATTGTAATGGCATGAGGTTCTGCAATACCCACATCAAAAAAACGTTTCGGGAAACGATCGGAAAAGGTCCCTAAGCCGGTACCCTGAGGCATAGCAGCCGTAATTGCGACAATTTCCGGATCCTTATCCGCAAGTTCTACCAAAGCTTTGCCAGCAATTGAAGTGTAAGTTGGATTATTGCCATTCGAAATGACTTTCCCTGATTCTACACAGAAAGGACCAATGCCATGAAATTTATCGGCACTGCATTCTGCTGGCGTATAACCTTTCCCTTTGCAGGTGATCACATGCACAAGGACAGGTCCTTGCATTACCTTAGCTTTTCCCAAAACATCAAGCAAGGCAGGGATATTATGCCCGTCAATCGGGCCCAAATAAGTAAATCCTAATTCTTCAAAAATCATCCCGGGAATTAAAAAATATTTAAAACTATCTTTAACCCTTTCAGCCGTCTTGGCAACCGTCTCGCCAATAGCCGGAATACGGCGCAATAGCAACTCCACATCACGCTTTACGCGTGAATAGGTGGGATCGGTGCGGATCTTAGACAGATAAGTTGCCATCGCACCAACATTGCGGGCAATCGACATCTCATTATCATTCAGAACAACAATTAAATCATTTCCTAAATGTCCAGCCTGATCCAAAGCTTCATAAGCCTGCCCTCCCGTAAGTGATCCATCGCCAATCACGGCTAGAACTTTATGTTGTTCCCCTGATATGTCACGGGCTAACGCCATTCCTACAGCTGCCGATATGGATGTACTGGAATGTCCGGCGCCAAAAGCGTCATGTTCGCTTTCGCTTCGTTTCGGAAAACCGCTCAGACCGCCAAACTGCCTTATCGTTGAAAATTGATTTCTTCTGCCGGTCAAAATTTTGTGAACGTATGCCTGGTGACCAACATCCCAAATAATTTTATCACGCGGACTATCAAACACGTTATGTATAGCCAGGGTTAATTCAACCACTCCGAGGTTAGGGGCAAGGTGCCCTCCATTATGGGCAACTGTATTAATAAGTAAATCACGAATTTCCGCAGCCAACCGTTCCATTTGAGCCACAGATAAATTTTTCAAATCTTGGGGCCGGTCAACCGTAGAAAGCAGGTTGTTTAACATGCGTTCCCCTCTTTCAATAATCAAGCCAATATGAATACCATGCATTATTATACCATATCTTCGCATGGTTGATTAGCATGCTGTTACTCTACATGAAAAATTAGTGATCACGAGCGATCAATTGTTTCACTAACTCCCGCAAAACATTGGCCGTGGGCCCGAAAACGCTCAAAGCCGCAAGAGCTTCATCGACAGCCGTTTGAGCCATCATGCGGGCTTGCTCCAAAGAATACAGACTGACATACGTTGCTTTTTGATTTTTTTCATCGCTGCCCACCGGTTTTCCTATTGATTCCTGCGTTCCGACCACATCCAAAATATCGTCCGTAATTTGAAACGCTAATCCAAACTGCTCGGAATAACGAGTCAACGCCGCCAATTGCTCCGGGTCGGCCTTAGCAAGAATAGCTCCGGAACGAACCGCACCACGAAACAGGGCGCCAGTTTTTGCGCGATGCATAAAACACAAAGTATCCGAATTAATCATTTTTCCTTCAGAAATTAAATCCAAAGCCTGTCCGCCAACCATTCCATAAGCACCGCTGGCTGTTGCCACTTCCTGAGCAACAGCTAAAAGCACACCGGCATCAATACCTGGCTGTTCAAGGATTGCCTGAAAAGCTGCAGTCAACAGACCGTCACCTGCCAAGATGGCAATACCTTCGCCGTAAACTTTATGATTGGTTAATTTCCCCCGTCGATAATCATCGTCATCCATGGCCGGTAAATCGTCATGAATCAAAGAATAGGTATGCACCATTTCTAATCCGGAAGCGACATGCAAAAATTGTTTGCCATCTGCGCCAACTGCCTCTGCCGATGCCATAAGTAAAATCGGCCGCAGACGCTTGCCGCCCGCAAAAAGACTGTAACGCATCGCTTCAAAAATAATCGGTGGTTGTACGCCTTGTGCAGGCACAAGGCTGTCCATCATTTCTTCCACAAGCGCCGCTCTCGTTTTTAAGTACCCTTTAAGCATTTTCCGCATCACCTTTCAGTACTAATGCTGTCTCTGTCAAAGTTCCCTGTTCCTCTTGGATCATTTTATCAATCACTTTTTCTGCTGCATTCAATTTAGTCAAACAAATGCCGGATAAGCGAACACCTTCCGAAAAAGAAGATAACGCCTCTTCTAATGGTAATTCACCCGCCTCCATTTGGTTCACGATAATCTCTAATTTATGCAACGCCTCTTCAAAATTCAGTTCCTGTGTTTTGTTTTCTATTTTACTCTTTGCCATACGGTTCACCCTTTTCAACAGTAGTTACGCAAACACCCAGAATACCGTAACGCAAAAGGACTTCCAAATCTTGGCCTGGCATAATTTGTTCCGCAGACTGCAATATTTGTCCGTCAGGTAAACGGGTAATACTATAGCCACGCGACAAAACAGCCAATGGGCTTAACATATCTAATTTCCCTGATAAAACCAATAATTGGTGTTGCTTTGCAGTATATATCCGCTGCATCGCCCGGATCAGTCGCTGACCCAGAAGATCAACTGTCTGTTGCCGGGATAGAAGCAAGTCCTTTGGACGCAAAAAAATTCGCCTGGCGGCAAGCCTTCTCAAGTGAATCGCCGCATTACGAAGCAAGGAGCGAATGTTCGTTTCCAAACTAGTTCGCAGCATGGCCACACGTTGACGTAAGACCGCTATATCAGGCACAACAATTTCTGCCGCCTGAGACGGGGTCGCAGCTCTATAATCAGCAGCAAAGTCAGACAATGTATAGTCCGTTTCATGTCCTACAGCCGATACAATCGGGATCTTTGAAGCAGCAATGGCCCTTACTACCCTTTCGTCATTAAATGCCCAAAGTTCTTCAATAGAACCGCCTCCCCTGCCGACGATCAGCACATCTACCGTTTTGATGCGGTTAAAAACTTCAATCGCATGCACGATTTGCAAAGGAGCGTCCGTTCCCTGCACTTGAACCGGATATAATATCAATTCGATATTGGGATTTCTTCGCTTTGAGACCGTAAAAATATCACGCAAAACAGCGCCGGTAGGTGAAGTCACAAGACCGATCGATCCCGGGAAAACCGGAAGCTCTTTTTTTCGGCTGTTGTCGAATAAGCCTTCCTCACTCAGTTTCTTTTTTAACTGTTCAAAGGCAATACTTAGTTCTCCCGTTCCTTCCGGCAATAACTGGTCGACATACAGTTGATATTGACCATCCCTTTCGAAGACTGTTACTCTTCCGCCAGCAACAACTTTGAGACCATCGCAAGGCTGGAACTTAAGATACTGCGCTCTTCCCTTAAACATAACCGATCTTATGGTGCTGCTTTGATCTTTTAGTGTAAAATAGCAATGGCCTGAATAATGCCGTTTGAAGTTCGAGATTTCACCCCGAAGATATACCGTTCCCAACAATTGATCCGAATCAAATAATTGTTTGATGTAGCGGGTCAAATCGCTCACGCTGATAATCTGCATTTCATCCACCTTCATCAAATTGTATTCGCAAAAAATCAAAAATAACAAGAAGACCTGGCCTGCGCCAAGTCTTCACGACGCGCAAGAATGCACCAATCGGGCGCGTTGCAACGATATGATACCGCGAAACTTATTTTTTCTGTTTCCTGACCAGTGAACCTAGAATGCCATTAATAAATCGGCCAGATTCAGCCGAACCAAATGATTTTGCTAATTCCACAGCCTCATTAATAATAACATTCGGTGCTATCTCTTCCTTGCCAAACCGCATCTCGAAAATTGCCATGCGGGTAATGTTACGATCCACCCCCGGCATGCGTTGCAGTTTCCAGTCAATCGCTGACTCGGATATGATTCCATCAATTTCTGATAAATGATCACGGGTACCTTTGACCAATAATATAGTATATTCTTTTGCATTTTCCGGCAAAGATGCGTTTTCTGCAAATACAGATTCTAGTGCAACATCTGGTTCAATTTGATTAAAATCCAATTGGAATAAGGTTTGCAATGCCATTTCTCTGGCTTTTCTTCGACTCATTGTTTTCCTCTCTTCTTCTAGCGGTGATAGCCTGGAGGTAATAATTTGTCCAGGATATCCATAAGATCTTCTTTTTCATCAATTTTTTTACCAATAATAAACCCGGCAATAATGCATAGCAAAACAAATAGCGTGCGAAAAAAACCAAAGGTAATAATTAATATGCCGATCAATAGCCCAGCAATTGCGCCAATGATCTTACCGGAGTGTTGTTCCCATATTTCCCGCCATAGACTAGCATCCATATTACCACTCCTTATTCGACACGATGTCTGGCCTTGAACTCATTTGAGATATTTTCAACTACAATCTTAACATCAGCCAACTCAACACCAACCGTATTTTTTATATATTTATGCACTGCTGCCTGCATCTCCGCAGTAACGGTCGGAATGTTGCTTTCCAAACTGACGACAGCTTTTATACCGACTTTTAAGCCGTGATCTCCTTGCGTAACATCTACGTCTACGCCCCTCACACCATGAATGTGGCGGGCAGTTTTCTCCACTAGGTTTTCAACAGCTCTTAAGGAAACTTGTACGTCACCCATTTCAGTATGGTGTATTACCATACTCTTTCCTCGTCTTGATCGAATTCCAGCCAACAAGAGCCGAACACTGACAAGAAGAAATACTGCGCCTACCAAACTGGCTTCCCACTGTCCATAGATACGGGAAATTCCGGCCCAAACAGCATCAATTGGAATCAATTGCAATGCCAGTAAAATCACACCAATTGAAAGAAAGGCCAGAAAAAAAGTATAAATGGATAAAATAATCCGATCAAAAATGCCCATAACTACTCCTTTCTATCGTACCCGAATATCTTCCTCTTTCTCTTCAGGAGCAAAGCCGACTCCCTGAATATGAATATTGACTTCGACTACATCAAGGCCGGTCATAGCTTCAATCGCTCGCTTCACGCTTTCTTGCACCCGCAGGGCAACATCAGGGATTCTCACTCCATATTCAACGATAATATAGAGATCCACGGCGGCTTCCCGCTCACCAACTTCAACCTTCACGCCTTTAGCCAAATTTTTTTTGCCCAGCATCTCTACAATGCCGCCAACAAGGCCGGCACTCATACCAGCCACACCAGGGACTTCTGTCGCAGCTAACCCGGCGATAATACCAACAACTTCATCCGCAATCCGGATTGAGCCTGTCTCGTTGCGTTCCGTTCTCTCCACAACACGGTTCTCCATACTATTCCCCCCTTTACTAAACAAGTGCTCTATAGTGAAGGTTCACCTTCTTAACAAATTTTTCATATTTAAATAATTATATCAAACAATGCTGTGCTTTACAAATTTTGCAATCAAAAAAAGATCCCTCCTGAGCATGCCGCAAAATAACTAATGGAATTCCATTACCGTCTTTTGCCAACATGCATCCCAGAGGGAAACTTTTAGGAACCATCGATCACTCAAGCTCGTTCCAGATATTCTCCGGAACGGGTATCAATCCGTAATACATCGCCAATATTGATAAACAATGGCACTTTAACAACATGCCCTGTTTCAAGTTTCGCAGGTTTTGTCCCGCCGGTAGCAGTATCTCCTCTGATGCCGGGATCCGTTTCAATAACCGTTAACTCCACTGAATTCGGCACATCAACGCCAATGATCGTTTCTTGGAAAAACATGATTCCGATACTCATATTTTCTTTAAGAAATTTTGTGGCATCACCTAATTGCGCCTGCGTTAAAGCGATCTGTTCAAATGTTTCGTTGTCCATAAAATTATATTGGTCGTCACTAGCGTACAAATACTGCATTTCTCTGCGATCAACGTGCGCCTTGGGCATTTTTTCACCTGCATTAAAGGTTCTCTCGACCACTGCACCGGTTCGGGCATTTTTTAATTTAGCCCGCACAAAAGCGGCACCTTTTCCCGGTTTCACATGCTGAAAATCCACTACCTGCCAAACATCATTGTCAATTTCAATCGTTACACCTGTTCGAAAATCATTACTCGAAATCATTAATTTACCTCCTAATTCGCATTAATTAACAATCTAATTCTATTAGTTTCTTTGTACTGGAAGTTAAAACAACCCCCTGCTGATCGGAAACCAGCACTGTATCTTCGATCCGGACTCCACCCCATTCGGGCAGATAAACACCCGGTTCCACAGTCATTACCATATTCTTTTCCAGGAGTATGTCCCCCGCGCTGGGCGAGAAACGAGGCTCCTCATGAATAGCCAGGCCCAAACTATGGCCAAGCCCATGCCCAAAATATTTGCCATATCCGGCATCCTCAATAATTTTACGGGCGGCCGCGTCAACCTCACGGCACATTCGACCGGCAGCCACAGCGCGGATACCCGCCAGCTGAGCAGTTAACACCAGTTCATAAATTTCACGCTGTTTCGGATTCACAGGTCCTAAAACAATGGTACGTGTAATATCCGAATGATAGTCGTCATAAACAGCCCCAAAATCCATTGTGATCATGTCGCCTTGAGCAATCCGTTTATCTGAAGCCCGGCCATGCGGCAAAGCGCCCCGTTTTCCAGATGCCACAATCGTATCAAAAGCCGGTCTCTCTGATCCTTGCTTACGCATGATATATTCAAGTTCACAAGCGATATCCGCTTCCCGGACACCTGGTTTAATAAAAGGCAAAACCCGTGTGAACGCCTCATCGGCGATTCGAACCGCTTCACGTATAGCATATATTTCTATACTATCTTTAATCATTCTAAGATGGTCAATTCTTGTCGGCTCTAATACAATATTTGTCATTGCCCGTTCAAAAGAGCAATGATCATCATAAGTCATATAGTCGCTTTCAAACCCGACATGAATAATTCCGCCAATCTGTTGGCATAATGCCAGCAAACTGCCGCTATATTTTGCACCGGCATTAACAATCTGGTATTCTGTGGCTTGTTCTTCGGCCTGCTCCATATAACGAAAATCTGTTAACAAATGCAATGTCGTTCCGGTAACCAGAAGCATTCCAGCTGAACCGGTAAAATTACTAAAATAGCGCCGGTTTTCCGGCTTGCTGATCATAACACCGTCAAGATTTTGCTGTTGCAAATAGTTCCTTAAACGTGTAATCCGCTCACTCAATAGTTGCTTCCTCCTTGGCAATAAGCTTTACGGCATATTGCAAGGCAAGGAAATAACTATCTGCCCCAAAACCGACAATTTGGCCACGGACAACCGGTGAAATAACGGATCGATGCCGGAATTTTTCTCTTGCATGAATATTTGACATGTGGACCTCCACCGCAGGAACTGAAATCGCTGCCAAAGCATCGCGAACCGCTATACTATAGTGAGAAAAAGCGGCCGGATTTATGATAATACAAGAATATTTGCCGGCAGCTTGGTGAATACAATCAATCATAACGCCTTCATGATTAGTTTGGATAAAATCAACCTCTACTCCAAACTCTGCCGCCTGCTTCGTTAAATTCTGGTTGATATCCGCCAGCGTCATCGCTCCATAGACATTCGGCTCGCGGGTTCCAAGCAAGTTAAGATTAGGTCCGTGAATGACCAATATACACGGCTTGCAGATTGACATACCATCACTACCATCCTACAATTTTTAACTTTACTATTTTACCATATTTTTTTCACTTTGCCTATTGCTGCATTTCAAACTCAATTTTCACCGGCAGATCAGTCAATATCTGTCGAACTTCATAAGCTGTATCCGGAGTTGCCCTGATCATCAGCAAACCATCAGAGCGATCAATTGTCGTCACAACCCCCAGGTATTCATAGCCTTCCATGATGCGGTTCACATAATTTACATTACACGGTTCAGTCCGTATCCGTATGCTATTCGGCATCGGCAACCCCCTTACGTCGCAGCATGGCAAACTCAACAACCTCTTCGTCCACTGGGATCCTCACCAGTTGTTGCGGATGCGGCGCTGATTCCACTTTTTCCCCGGCCTCGTTAATGATTTCTGTAATCCGTTGACAAGAAAAATCCTTGCCTGGCTGAACGATTTCCACTTCATCACCGACCATAAAGCGATTTCGCTGCTCTACGAGCGCCATTTTTGTTTGATGGTCATAGCCTTTTACCAGTCCGACAAAATCATACGGCTGAATGTAAGAAGATGATCCGTATATTTGATCTTCCGGTCCCGTTTTCTTACAATAAAACCCTTGCGTATATTCCCTGTGCGAAATCTTGTTTAACTCTTCGCGCCATTTGGGATGCAGCGTATAATTGGAAGGATCGTCACAATACCGATCGATTGCTTCCCGATATGCTTTTACCACTACCGCTGCATAATAAACGCTTTTCATGCGGCCTTCGATTTTAAAACTGTTTACACCGGCTTCTGTAAGTTCCGGTATATGCTCCAGCAAACATAAGTCTTTTGAATTAAATATGTACGTGCCTCGTTCATCTTCGTGTACCGGCAAATACACATTGGGCCGTGTTTCTTCCATCAGAGAATATTTCCAACGGCACGGTTGCGTACATTCACCTCGGTTCGCGTCCCTACCAGTCAAATAATTACTTAACAAACAGCGCCCCGAATAGGAAATACACATTGCCCCATGAACAAAAACTTCCAGTTCCAAAGATGTCTTAGCGCGGATTAATTTCATTTCTTCCAATGATAGTTCTCTGGCTAACACTACTCTTTGGGCGCCAATTTCTTGCCAGAACAAAACCGATGCCCAATTGGTATTATTGGCCTGCGTACTAATATGCAAAGGAATATCCGGTGCAACAGCACGCGCTATCCGAAAGACTCCCAAATCCGCAATGATTAAAGCATCAATTCCAATATCCCTAAGAGATGCAATATATTTCGGCAAATGGACCAAATCCTCATTGTGGGGAAATATATTAACAGTGACATAAACTTTTTTTTGTAAAGAATGAGCAAAAAGCGTGGCAGCCTCTATTTCTTCCAGTGAAAAATTTCCGCTAAAAGCGCGCAGGCTAAAATCTTTTCCGCCTAAATAAACTGCATCTGCTCCATACTGCAAAGCCATACGCAATTTTTCAGGGTTTCCGGCTGGAGCAAGTAATTCCGGTTTAAACATGATTGGCCCTCCCTTGATAATAGGAAACCGCTATTCCATCGCCGCCACGGTGAATATCTGTATGAAAACAGCGCTGGTCATTGACCAAATTCAAATATTCACGCAGGCGTTTGACAATTGTCCGGTAGCGCCGTGGGATGCTGCCTTGTTCTTCAACTAACCCCCGAAAAAGGATATTATCAGCAATAATCACTGCCTCAGAGGAAAGTTTGTCCCGCACAGCGGCAAGATAATCAGGATACTGTCCTTTTGCGGCATCAAAGAAAACCAAATCGAAAGGACCGGAAACATCTGGAATAATTTGTCTAGCGTCGCCGCAGCACATTTGAACCTGAGATAAAAGTCCGGCTTTGGTCAAAAAATTTTCCGCAACAGAAAAACGATCCGGATCCTGTTCAATTGTGACAATCGACGCCCCAACCGGCATCGACGCCGCAATTACCATAGCCGAGTATCCAATAGCCGTGCCAATTTCCAATATTCTTTGCGGCCGGCGAATAGAAACAATTTGCGACAACAAGGCCGCGCCCTCCTGCGAAACGATCGGAACCCTCTTCTCGATCGCATATCGTTCGGCCTCTTTTCGGGTTGCAAGCAAAATAGCGTAATCGAATTTGTTCATATCAGTTTCGCACCTGCTCTATCGCAATCAAATGTTCTTCGTATGTTTTGCTGAAGTGATGGGCGCCTTGTTTATCCGCAACAAAATACAAATAATCTGTTTCTGTGGGATACAAAACCGATTGTATCGCAGCCAAACCAGGATTGGCAATCGGTCCGGGCGGCAAACCCATATTCTGATATGTATTGTAAGGTGAAGAAATCATGGTATCCTGAACAGACAATTCCGGTTTAGGATACCCTAGAATGTATTGGATCGTTGCACAGGACTGCAAAGGCATCCCCATTTTTAAACGGTTCATAAAAACAGCTGCAATAATAGGCCGATCCTGTGTCAATTGTGCTTCTTTTTCCACCAACGAAGCCAAAATAATGACGTCCCGCATGGATAATCCCCGTGCCTGGGCTCTGTCTTTCATTTCGGGCGTAATTTGTTTATCAAATTCTTTCAGCATTAACGTCAAAATCTGCTCTTCAGTAGTACCAGACGAAAATCGGTAGGTATTAGGAAATGCGTACCCTTCGACAGCATATTTCACCGTTAGATTCTGCGAAGAAGAATCCAGCACCCTGCTTTTTTTCGCTGCCGCTCTAAACTGAGACGCACCGCCAAGACGTTTTTTCTCCAATAAATCAGCAATCTGGTCAATCGTATACCCTTCGGGCACGGTTATTTGCTGATAAGCAGTCTCACCCTGCGCCATCATTTGCAGCACCCTGGTCATGCTCGTTCCGGGTACGACCGCGTAATCACCGGCTTGCAATGAGTTTTCAAGTCCTTTCAGTTTTGCTGCAACACGAAAAACGGTAACATTTCCAATAATCCCCTGCTGGTACAAATTATCACCTATTTGCTGCACATTCATACCCTGCTTTACCGTAATCAAAACTGGCTGACCGGCCGCTACAAAAGCAGCATCGGGAGAATTGACCGTACGATAATAAAATAGAAAACCAAGACACAAAATTAAAATTACTGCTAATATTATTTTTTTACGAAACATGAGAAAATAGTGCTGTATCACGTGCCACCTCAAATTTTCTATCACTTACGCTATATTCCACTTGTTGGTTTCTTTGCTTAGATCACTTTGACTAAAGCAAGTCTACTCCATTATACAACAAAGCGACAGAAAAAAAGAAGCCTATTCGGCCTCTTCCTCTTCTGCTGCAATAATTTCATCATAAGCCTTAATGACTTGTTCATATTCCTCGTCAGTAGGGTCTACATAGACGTCCTCTCCATCGGCGTCTTTGTCTACACGAGCGATCACTGCATCGACATCCGAGCCGCAGCAATCACAGGCGTGGCTTTCGCATTCGCACTCTTCTTCAATGTCAATCGGTACCAAAATTGCAAACCGTTTATCATCAATCGGAATGATCATATCTTCACGATAATAATATTCATTGCCTTCTTCGTCGGTCATAACAACAACACAAGGCTCACTATCCAAATCATCAAGGTCATTATCTTCAAAATCAGCCATTTTATTCACCTCTCTGTTTTAATGTAATGCTATTCTATACTAGAAATTGGATCCTGTCAAGAATGTTTAGCTTCGCCGCAGACTATCCAAATATCCCTGTAAAATAAAAACAGCAGCCATTTTATCAATGACCTTGCGCCGTTTAGCACGGCTCACATCAGCGGCAATTAAATTTTTCTGTGCTGCAACTGTAGAAAGCCGTTCATCCCAAAAAACAAACTCCTGCTCCGGAAATTCGGTGCGCAGCTTATCGACAAATTTTTTAACGATCTCACTTCTTGGACCATAAGAACCATCCATGTTTCGTGGCATCCCAATCAAAAGTCTGTTTACTCCATGCTGTTCAATAACATCTTTCAATTGCACCACGTCCTTGATCCATGACGAACGACGGATTACATCCACACCCTGAGCCGTACACAATAATTCATCGCTAATCGCCAAGCCAATCGTTTTATCACCAACGTCCAGCGCCAATATTCGCATAGTTCCTCCTTGTTATCCTGTCCTTTAGATTACTTTGATACAGAATTCCGGACAATGGGCCCCACAGTACCCGCATAATACACATTTATTTAGATTGGAAACGGCTTGCCCTTCAACAATTTGGATGGCTCCCATTGGGCAGACTTGAACACATTTTCCGCAAGCAAGACACCATTCTTCAATTAACAATTTTCTTTGACGCCCTAATACCTGGTTAAGCATTTTTTGCTCCGGTTGAAGTCCCGCGAAAATGGCAACATTCACCCTCACTTCTTCCCGTGACTGCATGCCGACTGCTACGGCATCGATTCCTGTCTGTGACAGAATCCACTCAAAAGCAGCAGGAGCAACAGAAGACAAATGCCCTCCACCCAAGGCTTTCATCGTATAAATCCCTTTACCCATGCTATCGGCAAATTGAATCGCTGATAGCATGTCGAATGCAGTTCCATCACAAATGCCCAGTCCCTGTTTATTCAATATAGGATGGATCACGTCAATTTCATCATACATCGCAGCTGCGCGAACAACTTCCACTGTATGAGTGGAAACGCCGATTGCCCTGATCGTACCCGCTTGTTTTGCGTCAACAAGATATTTTAACGCCTCAGCATGCCCCTGCAACGTAAGCCGCGAAGTCTGTTCATGCATCATGAAAATATCGATATAGTCGCGTTCGATAGCCCGGCAAGCTTTTTCAACGCTTTCTCTCATCGCATCATAGGTATACGCGTAAGATTTTGAACAAACGTAAACTGGCCGCAGCTTCTCGCGCAACGCCAACCGTATATACTCGTAATTGTTATATAATTCTGCGGTATCAATAAAATTGACCCCTGCAACAAGAGCGTCTCTGATTACAGAAACTCCCTCCTGCAGAGGCAAATTAGCCTGTAGCGGGCTAATTGTGAGCGAACCAAAACACAACCGTGATACTTGTAAGTCCGTATTCCCCAGTGTTTGGTATTCCATTATTTCCCCTTTACATACGCACGAACCAATTCTTCCAAAATTTCATCCCGTTCCAATGTGCGGATCAAGCTGCGAGCATTATTAAAACTGGTGATGTATGTCGGATCACCGGATGAGAGGTAGCCGACAAGCTGATCAATTGGATTGTAGCCTTTCTCCTTTAATGCTTGGTACACTGAATCAATGATCGTTGCGGCTTTATTCTTTTCTTCGTTGTCGACCCGAAACATGACTGTATGCTCCGATGGATTCGTCATGATTTCCCCCTCCTTGGCCATCTTTTTACAATTACTATCTGATTCTATATTTCTACCCCGCCTTCTTATTTCCTTTCGAAAAATGCGAAAAAAACTGAAAAGACTTGGCTCGCCGTGAGTCGCCAAGTCTTTTCAATTACTAATTTATCGTTCAGGAAGATACTTGGCGAATGGCCACCGCAACAGCAGCCTGTATAGCGGCAGCAATTTTTTGCGGTTCACGTCCGCCCGCCTGAGCCATGTCAGGGCGCCCACCGCCGCCGCCACCCGCTATCCGGGCCATTTCTTTGACAATGTTTCCAGCATGAATTCCTTTATTCAACGCCTCAGCTGTCGCCATTGCTACAAAATTGACTTTATCCTGGTTCACTGCCCCCAAGATAACGACACCGCATTGCAAACGATCCCGCACTTTGTCAGCTAAAGAACGTAATGCGTTCATATCGGCAACCGTGGCCTGAGATGCCACAATACTCACTTCACCGACTATCTGTTGAGCAGCGATCAGCTCTTCAACAATTACTTTGTCAAGCTTATTATTAGCGATCGCTAATTCCTGTTCCAATTGTTTTTCCCGCGCTAGCGAAGCGTCAATTTTTTCCGGCAAATCTTCGTTCCGGGTTTTTAATTTCGCTGCCGATGCCGTTAAAACATTACTCATTTTTTTCAGTTGCCGGTAAGCACCGCGACCAGTGACCGCTTCGATACGACGCAATCCGGCACCAATACCCGCTTCGCTGAGAATAGTAAACAATCCGATTTCGGCCGTGTTCTTAACATGAGTTCCACCGCATAATTCTTTACTGAAATCACCGGCAGCTACGACCCTTACTTTGTCTCCATACTTTTCGCCGAATAGCGCCATTGCCCCCATCTCACGGGCATCCTCCTGTGACGTTTCAATAGCATCAACAGAAAGAGCGTCCCAGATAGCTTGATTTACAATCTGCTCCACTTCCGCCAATTGATCCTCAGCAGCCGGAGAAAAATGGGAAAAGTCAAACCGCAATCGATCCGGATCAACAGAAGATCCAGCTTGGTTTACATGAGTTCCTAAAACTTTCCGCAGAGCAGCCTGAAGCAAATGCGTGGCGGTATGATTTCGGGCTGTGTCCCTTTTCTTTTCAATATCCGGTTGAATGACAACACATTCGCCGGTTTTGATCGATCCTTCCAAGACTTGTCCCAAATGATAAATGGTGCCGTCCGGCAGTTTACGGGTTACCGTAACTTGCATGTTCCCCATGGGGCCCGTTATGAGCCCTGAATCGCCAATTTGTCCGCCGCCTTCAGCGTAAAAAGAAGTAACGTCTAAAATGATGGCTACTTCCTCTCCGTCATGGATCTCATCGGTCACCTTGCCATCGCGCAATAATAAAAATACGTGAGCAGAATCGGCTGTTTCGGAATAGCGCAGCTTCGATACATCGTATCCGGATAAATCCGGCATCACTGTCTTTGCCTCGTTTTCCTGCCTGCCGGCCCTGGCCCTGGCCCGCTGTTCCTGCATCGCTTGATCAAACGCCTGCTTATCAAGCCTCAAGCCGTGTTCCAATAAGATTTCATGCGTTAATTCCCATGGAAATCCGAACGTATCGTATAACTGGAATGCAGTTTCCCCGTCAAGAACCTCCCTGCATGCTTCTTTCATCTCTTGAATATGGCCAGCCAGCAAGTCCGTTCCCTGCGCCAACGTTGTATGGAACCGTTGTTCTTCCAATGCGACAACTTTCTTAATATAGGCTTTTTTCTCTGTGATATAAGGATAAGGTTCTGCAAAAAGAATACCCACAACATCAACAATATCTGTAAGAAATGGTTTTTCAATTCCCAAGAGACGGCCGTGACGGACCGCGCGTCGCAGAACTCGCCGCAGGACATAACCGCGGCCTTCATTAGACGGAAGCACTCCATCGGCAATCATTACGACCATACTGCGAGCGTGATCAGCGATCACCTTTAAAGAGATGTCGCTGTTCGATGCCTGACCATACGGCACACCGGCAAGAGCAGAAGCATGTTCAATGATCGGATATAATAAGTCCGTTTCAAAATTGGATGGTTTATTTTGCAATACAGACGCTATTCGTTCCAACCCAGCGCCGGTATCAATGTTCTTTTTTGCTAAGGGTGTATAATTACCATCTTCGTCACGATTGAATTGAGTAAATACCAGATTCCAAATCTCCAGGAAACGGTCGCAATCACAGCCGACAGCGCATTCCGGACTTCCGCATCCGCGTTGTTCACCAAGGTCAACATAAATTTCCGAACATGGCCCGCATGGTCCCGGACCAATTTCCCAAAAATTATCTTCCAAGCGAACGATCCGCTCCGACGGCAAACCAATTATGTCATGCCAGATATCAAATGCTTCATCATCTTCTGTATGGATCGTAATCCATAATTTCTCTATCGGTAATTGCAATTCCTTAGTTACAAATTCCCAAGCCCAGGAAATTGCTTCTTTTTTAAAATAATCGCCAAAAGAAAAATTACCCAACATCTCAAAAAAGGTATGGTGTCTGGCGGTTCGTCCAACATTTTCAATGTCACCGGTACGAATACACCGTTGGCTGGTTGCAATACGCGGGTGCGGCGGCGTCATTTTTCCAGTAAAAAAAGGTTTAAACGGCGCCATTCCTGCGCCGATTAATAATAAGCTGGGATCATTTTCAGGGATCAGCGGATAACTTGGTAATATTAAATGATCTTTACTGGCAAAAAACTGCAAAAATTTTTTACGCAGTTCGTTTCCTGTCAACTTCATCAACCTCCACTTCAAATAAGGCACTATCTATTGGATTATACCTAATTTATCTTCGAGTGTCAATAAATGGCTCTTTTTGGAAAATACCGTAAGTAGAAAAGACTCGACGCAAGTCAAGTCTTTTCTACATGCCTTCTTTCGGAATTTCACCATTGCCAATGATCGTCCCACCGCCCAAAACCATATCTTGATCATATAATACAACCGACTGTCCGGCTGTAATCGCCCGTTGCGGTTCAATAAACCGGATATGAACTTTTCCATTCGGCAGAGGCGTCACCCAAGCATCTTTTTCTACCGCATTATAACGGATTTTTGCTTTAACCAAAATCGGTTTTTCAAAAGGATCACCGGATACATAATTAAAATCATCCGCAATTAATTCCGTTGAGAAAACTTCTTGGTTTATCCCAACCACCACTTCGTTTTTTTCCGGACGAAGCGCAACAACATAAAGCGGTTTGCCAGCCGCGATTCCGAGTCCCTTGCGCTGCCCAATCGTATAGAGCGGAAGACCCTGATGCCGGCCAAGAATTTTGCCTTGAAGATCAACAATGTTTCCCGGCTTTAGAATTTCCGGAACACGCTGGCTAAGAAAATTTTTATAATCATCATCCGGTACAAAGCAAATTTCTTGACTATCCGGTTTTTCCGCAACGCTTAAGCCTAAATCGCGAGCCATTTGCCTCGTTTGCTGTTTTGTATAATCACCCAGCGGCATCAAAAAATGCTCTAGTGTTCTCTGGTTCAAATGATACAGCGCATACGACTGGTCCTTGGACTGATCAATTCCTTTACGCAATACATACCGTTCACTATTCTTGTCAAAATTAATTCTGGCATAATGACCGGTTGCAATAAAATCTGCTTCCAAAGCCAGCGCTCGCTGCAAAAATCCCTCAAACTTAAGATACCGATTACAGGCAACACATGGATTAGGCGTTCTGCCAACCGCATATTCATCAATGAAATAGCGAATCACTTTATCATGAAACATCTCGCGAAAATTGAACACATAATACGGGATACCGATTTGATCAGCCACTCGGCGGGCATCATCAATTGCTGATAAAGAACAACAGCCCCGGTGATCCGGATCAATTGTTTCAGCAGAGTTTTCCCAAATCTGCATGGTGGCGCCGATAACGTCATAGCCCTGATGCACAAGAAGGGCGGCAGTTAAAGAACTGTCCACCCCTCCGCTCATGGCGACAACCACTCTGGGTTTAGCACACATGAAATATACTCACTGTCCTTTATTTTCAATATAGTTTTTAATTGCCTCATGCAAAGCATCCGCTGCTAAATTGGAGCAGTGCATCTTTGCCGGCGGCAACCCGCCCAATGCTTCTGCTACGGCCTGATTAGAAATCTCCAGCGCTTCCTCAAGAGTTTTTCCCTTCACCATTTCCGTAACCATGCTGCTGGTCGCGATCGCTGCGCCGCAGCCAAAAGTTTTAAATTTCACATCTTTAATGATGTTGTCTTCTACTTTCAAATAAATACGCATGATATCTCCGCATTTGGCATTTCCGACTTCACCGACACCATTCGCATCACTGATTTCACCGACATTACGCGGGTTCGTAAAATGATCCATTACTTTTTCTGTATACATCGCATATTCTCTCCTTTATCTTCGTTAACAGCCAAAGCTTAATTATCCGTGCCGCTGGCACTGACTGCAAGGATTGGAAGCAGAAGCTGCATACGAAGCGTATAACGGCGACATACTGCGCAGTCTTTCCAAAATCCCCGGCAGAACCTCCAGGCAATAGTCCGCATCAGCCTCTGTATTGTTCCGTCCCAAAGAAAGTCTCAATGATCCATGCGCCACTTCATGCGTGAGGCCCATCGCCAACAGAACATGCGAAGGGTCCAAGGATCCGGAAGTGCATGCTGAACCGCTGGAAGCGGCAACTCCCTTTAAATCCAGATTGAGCAGCAAAGATTCGCCCTCAACATAAAGGAAGCTAAAATTTACATTCCCTGGTAAACGCGCTGTGCGATGACCATTTAACTTTACATCCGGAATTTTGGCTATAATTCCTTCGATTAACTTTTCCCGCAATCCGGTAAGTTTTTTTATTTTTTCATCCATTTCAGCGCCGGCAAGTTCAGACGCTTTCCCTAAGCCAATAATCCCGGGAACATTCTCCGTACCTGCCCGCATTCCTCGTTCCTGAGATCCGCCTTTTTGTATAGAGCCGATCCGGACGCCGCGCCGAACATACAACGCGCCAATGCCTTTCGGCCCATTAAATTTGTGTCCGGATAAAGAAAGCAAATCAATGTGATCATCGTTTACATTCACAGGATAACTTCCTACCGCCTGCACCGCATCAGTATGGAAGTAAATCCCTTTTTCTTTGGCTAATTGACCAATCTCCCGAATAGGCTGCATTGTGCCGACTTCATTATTAGCATACATTACGCTAATCAAAATGGTTTGATCTGTGATTGCTTTTCTAACGTCTTCAAGACTAACCATCGCATTTTCGTCTACCGGCAAATAGGTTACGACAAACCCTTCTTTTTCTAAAAATTCACATGAATGCAAGACTGCATGATGCTCTATTGCCGTAGTAATAATATGATTTCCCTTTTTGCGATTTGCAAGGGCGACCCCTTTTATTGCCAGATTGTCCGCTTCTGTCCCACCGCTGGTAAAAAAGATTTCATTCGGGTTTGCGCCTAGTAACGTTGCGACTTGCGCACGTGCTTCCTCTATCGCTTTATGCGCTTCCCGGCCAAACGAATGAATACTTGACGGATTACCGTATTTCTCCGTCATATATTCCACCATAATTTTGGCTACTTCTTCATGTGTCTGGGTTGTAGCCGAATTATCTAAATAAACACGCTTCAAACCATTCATCCCCCTATTTCTTTTCTTCTTCGCATAAGTCCGCAAGCGAAATAGAATCCAGCACGCCGTTAATACTATCCCGAACTTTTACCCACACGCCGCGCGTAACGCAATCACCGGCCCGTTGGCAATAAGCATTAGCAGTATCATCGGTTAATAAACAATCTACAGGAGCAATCGGTCCTTCCATCACTTTAATAATATCGCCTACAGAAATCTGAGACGGCTCTTTTGTCAACGCATAGCCGCCCTGGGCTCCGCGAACACTTTTAACATATCCCGATTTCCGCAATGTCCCCATCAACTGCTCCAGATAGTGTTCCGATATTTCCTGCCGAATGGCAACGCTTTTTAATGATATGGGACCTTCACCATAATGCAGAGCTAAATCATACATAGCGGCAACACCATATCGCCCCTTGGTTGATAATTTCACACTCATCTCTCCCGCTTATCCGAGTAATGCGATAGGTTTTATTATATATACAATATAGCAGAAAAGAAAAAACTTGTCAAAATGATTTCCAACTTTTTTACTCAACTTTATCTTCATTTTTTCTTACTCTCTGCAAACGTTCATAAAGTTCTTTCTCTTTGCCTGCTAATTTTGGCTTATAGTATGTTCTGTCCATTAGATTATCCGGTAAATATTGCTGCTTGACAATCGCATCGGGATAATCGTGGGGATATACATACCCTTGACCCCGTCCCAATTTTTCCGCACCACGATAATGTCTGTCACGCAAATGCTGTGGAACTGGACCGCAATTTCGTTTTCTAACGTCTTCCATTGCCTGGTCAATAGCCAAATAAGCTGCATTGCTTTTTTCAGCTCCGGCAATATAAGTCACGGCTTGTGCCAGCGGAATGCGCGCTTCCGGCATTCCAATAAACTGGACCGCTTGCGCAGCTGCCATTGCCAAAACCAAAGCCTGCGGGTCGGCATTGCCGACATCTTCTGCTGCACAAATCACAACTCGTCTGGCAATAAATTTGATGTCTTCTCCTGCCTCAAGCATACGTGCCAAATAGTGCAGCGCAGCATCCGGATCAGAACCGCGCATGCTCTTAATAAACGCCGAAACAACATCATAATGATTGTCACCGCGACGATCATAAACCTGAATCTTTTCCGCCGCGACCAAACGTATCATGTCCTTTGTCAAAAGCGCGGGGGAAACATTCTTCAGCATTTGAGCCGCTTGCTCCAAAACAGTAAGTGCAATCCTGGCATCACCGCCGGAGACTTCCGCAATGAGTTCCAACGGTTCTTTATCGTATTCAAGCTGCATGTCACCTAAGCCGCGAACCGCATCTGTTAATGCCGCTTCTAATATTTTTACAATTTCCTCCTGGCACAGCGGTTTGAGTTCAACAACTCGCATACGCGACAACAGTGGTGAATTTACCTCAAAATACGGATTTTCAGTTGTCGCGCCAATCAAAATGACGGTTCCATTTTCGACGTGCGGCAGCAAAGCATCTTGTTGCGCCTTATTGAAACGATGAATCTCATCAATAAATAAAATGGTTCGTTGGTGACGCGTAAGCAATCGTCCTTTTGAAGCTTCGACTACTTTTCGTATATCGGCAATCCCGGCGGATACGGCATTCAATTGTTCAAAATACGCACCAGTGGTATGAGCTATAACATTGGCCAAGGTAGTTTTTCCGGTTCCCGGAGGGCCAAATAGGATGATGGATGGGATATTATCCGTATCCATCATCTGACGCAAAAAAGTCCCTGCTCCGACAATCTTTTCTTGACCAATAAACTGGGTGATTTTTTCTGGACGCATCCGTACGGCTAAAGGAGTTTCACGCTGGTTGCTTTCTGGATAGGCATTATTAGAAAATAAGTCCATGTCATCACCCTTTAATAACAATGTCAGACTTGATTCGATTGAAGTAGCCTGTAATGAAAATATCCTATTCGAAAAGAAAAACACTAACACAATGGTTAGCGCTTAAAAGAAAAATCCCCACCATGCCGTTTTGCCGTTGTTTTGAACCTGCCTGAGCAGGTGGGTATCCTCCTGGCTACCTTATGTGTCCCCAAAGTGCCAGGGGCATACACGCAATAGCCAGAGCTCTGGATTCCCAATGTAAATGTGTTGGCTCAAAACATCGGACATTATACGCACATAGCAGGGGTTTTTAACCATGCTGAATACAAACTAATTTTATCAGAAACGTGGCTGCTTTGCAAGCAACCCTAGGCTTTGAAAGGCATAATCAATAAGGAAAACTAAGACTTTGCCAGAACGCTTGTCTTGATATGCAATTCCTTCAACTGGCGCGGAGCCACTTCAGAAGGCGCCTGTGACATAACATCCGCAGCGCTTTGAGTCTTGGGAAAAGCGATAACGTCACGAATGGAAGACCGTTTAGCCATCAGCATAATCAAGCGATCCAAGCCAAAAGCAATTCCCCCATGGGGAGGCGTGCCATATTCGAAAGCCTCCAGCAAAAAGCCGAACTTGGCATTCGCTTCTTCACTGGTCAAGCCTATCGCTTTGAATACTTTTTCCTGAATATCGCGGGTATAGATCCGGATACTGCCGCCGCCAATCTCCGTACCATTCAATATCATATCATACGCTTTTGCTTTGATCCGTCCCGGATCCGTTTCCAGATATTCCATGTCTTCATCCTGCGGAGACGTAAACGGATGATGCATCGCTACATAGCGTTTCGCTTCCTCATCATATTCAAACATGGGGAAATCCATGACCCACAGAAAAGCAAGTTTATCCGGATCAATCAAATCACGCCTGCGAGCCATCTCTAACCGCAATTGTCCAAGTGCAGCTGCGACAACTGCGGGCTTGTCAGCAACGAAAAGCAGCAAATCTCCTTCTTCAGCGTTGGTTGCATTCGTAATACCGTCTAGAATATCAGCCGAGAAGAATTTGGCAATTGGCGACTTAATGCCTTCGGCAGTATAGCACATCCATGCTAATCCTTTGGCGCCGTAGGTAGCAACGTAATTCACCAGGCCATCCAACTCGCGGCGGGGAATTGCAGCATAGCCTTTTACATTGATTGCCTTCACCTGTCCGCCGCCAGTTAAAACTGTTTCAAAGACCTTAAAATCCGACCCCTTACAGACTGCAGACAAATCGATCAGTTCCATTCCAAAACGGGTATCCGGTTTATCCGAACCATACCGGTCCATAGCTTCACGATAACTTAGACGCTGCATCGGCAAGGAAATCTCAGTATTCATCGTTTTCTTAAACAAATATGAAATCATTGTTTCCATCATCGCCAGAATATCTTCTCTGTCGATAAACGACATCTCTACATCAAGCTGAGTAAATTCTGGCTGGCGGTCAGCTCTTAGATCTTCGTCCCGGAAACAGCGTACAATTTGAAAATAACGCTCCATCCCGGAAATCATTAAAATTTGTTTGAAAATTTGCGGCGACTGCGGCAAGGCATAAAATTTGCCGGGATTTACACGACTAGGAACCAGATAATCACGAGCGCCTTCCGGTGTACTCTTGGTAAGCATTGGGGTTTCAATTTCCACAAAACCTTCACCGTCAAAAAAATCACGCATTGCTTTCGTAACTTGGTGACGAAGCAGTAGATTGCGCTGCATTTCCGGACGGCGCAAATCCAGATAACGATATTTTAATCGAACAATTTCATCAACGTCAATATTATCCTGAATATAGAATGGCGGCGTATTCGCACTGTTCAAAATGCGCAACTCGACACCAAAAACTTCGATTTCACCGGTTTTCATATTCGGGTTAATCGTTTCAGCCTTGCGCAAAGATACAGTTCCCCTCACTGCCAGGACAAACTCCGTTCTGATATGTTCAGCTTTGCGAAAAGCTTCCATATTTACCTCTGGGGAAAACACGACTTGAACCAAACCGGAGCGATCACGCAAATCAACGAAAATTAAACCTCCATGATCACGTCTGCGCGAGACCCACCCACACAAGACGATTTCCTTCCCGTCATGCTCTTTTGTTATATTACTACAAGAGTCCGTGCGTTTTAATCCCATCATTGTATCCATGTTAGTTGTCCATCTCCCCTGCTATCATTGATTGGACATCCTGCAAAGCGAGCATGCACTGTTCGCCGCTGTCCATGTTTTTCACCATCACTTTTTCCTGATCCACTTCTTCATCACCGATAATGATTACATAACGCGCCGGATATTTGTTTGCCCGTTTTAACTGCGCTTTGATACTGCGGTTCATCATATCCATATCGCATGACAAACCGGACCGCCGCAATTGATGCAAAAGCTGAAAAGCCAGTGTTTTACCCTTGTCGCCAATCGGAGCGATATAAACATCAATTCCCGTCTTAAAATCCGGTAAAAGCTGCTGTTTTTCCAACGCCAGCAATACCCGTTCCAGACCAATTGCAAAACCGATCCCTGGGGTTGGCTGTCCGCCACACTCTTCGACTAATCCATCATAGCGGCCGCCGCCGCAGATTGCGCTTTGCGCCCCCAACGGCGGATACTGAATTTCAAAAGCGGTTTTCGTATAATAATCCAATCCGCGGACCAAACGCGGATCCAATGTGAATGTAATTCCAGCCGCCTGCAAAAGCGTTTGCAAGCCTAAAAATTGTCCTTGGCATTCGTCGCATAGACACTCCGTCATATGCGGCGCTCCATGTGATAACGTTTGACAGTTCTCGTTTTTGCAGTCCAGAATACGCATCGGATTACGTTCAAACCTTGATTGACAGTCTTCGCACAAACCGTCCAACTTGTCATGGAGAAAAGCTTGAAGCTTGTCACGGTAGATAGGCCGGCACTGAGGACATCCCACAGAGTTAATCAATAAAGTAAGTTCATTGAGTCCTAGTTTTTGGAAAAAATCTGTTGCTAATAATATAATTTCAGCGTCAATAGTTGGTCCTGCAGCGCCGATCGCTTCAATTCCAAATTGATGGAATTGACGCAGGCGGCCTGCCTGCGGACGATCATAACGAAACATTGGTCCCATATAATAAAGTTTAACCGGCTGCGGTTCAGCATATAACTTATTTTCCAAGAAAGAACGGACTACAGATGCCGTATTTTCGGGCCGAAGAGTAATACTTCGTTTTCCTTTATCGGTAAAAGTATACATTTCCTTGGAAACAACATCTGTCGTTTCACCAATTCCCCGCAAAAACAGTTCGGTATGTTCAAAAATCGGAGTCCGTATTTCCTGATACGCATATAAACGGCAAAGATCACGCACCATCTGCTCTACATAGTGCCAACGGCAGCTAGACTCCGGCAACATATCTTTCGTCCCACGCGGTCCTGAAATCACCATGTTCCTATTCCCCCTTGCCTATCACAAAGAATTAAGCCGGCAACAGCTTTCACCACCGGCTGTAATTATTGCTATAAAGCTAATCTCTAAATCTCTCAAATACATATTATATCTTGCATAGTATAGATTCGTCCAATAAATTTTTCATATTTTCTTGCCCACAACCAATTTTTTCAGCAAATGTCCTAATCGACATTGTTGCGTTTCTGTTGGCATGCCAAACAATAGCCATAAATTTTCAGCTGGTGATCAACAATTAGAAAATTACTTTTTTGAGCAATCGCATTTTCCAGTGTTTCCAGCAAATCGTCTTCAAATTCCTTCACACTGCCGCATAATAAACAGATCAAATGGTGATGATGATGTGAACTGTTTGTTTCATTGATCTCATAACGGCTGCGGCCATCGCCAAAATCCAGTTTTTTTAAAACTTCCAGATCGCTTAGCAATTCCAAAGTGCGGTATACAGTTGCCAAACCGATTTCCGGCGAGCGTTTGCGCACGATCTGATAGATATCTTCAGCGCTGAGATGCTTATCTTGAAAATCAATAAAAGCACGAAGGATTATTTCCCGTTGCGGTGTCATTTTGTATTGCATATCATGAAATCTGCGGCGCAGATCAGACATATCAATTGTCATTGTCATCACCATCTTCTCACCAAAATAATTCATTACTTCCATTAATCTAATCGAGGTGAATATTATTGGATAAAAGGATTCATTCGTCTTTCCCAGCCGATCGTCGTTTCGGGCCCATGTCCCGGCAAAACTTTAACATCGTCCGCCAGTGGCATGAATTTTTCCTGGATACTCTTTAACAGTTGCTGGTAAGATCCGCCAGGAAAATCTGTTCTGCCAATTGATTCTGCAAATAGCGTATCGCCGCTGAAGAGAACACTGCCTGCCAAGAGGGAAATTCCTCCTTGTGTATGTCCAGGCGTATGAAGTACCTTTAAATGAACCGTCGTACCAAGATCAATCGCATCACCATCCGCCACTGTCTTATCGGCCGGATCGCAAACAAGACCATTCCCTATGAAAGCCGACAAATTGCTTCGTGCATTCGTTAGCATGTCGGCATCCTGCTGATGAATTAAAATTTTAGCTCCGGTCGCCTGTTTAATCTTCGAATTGGCCATGATATGGTCAGCATGTCCATGCGTATTGATGATATATGGAACTTTTAATTTTTCCCGTGCGATAACCCGCAGAATATCGCCTTCGTTTCCGCCAGGATCAATTACAGCTGCCTCCCTGGTTTCTTCACAAAATACAATATAGCAATTGGTTCCCAAGTTTCCCACTTCTAACTTGATTATTTTCATCCTATTCACCTCTTTAAAATGTGTGTTTACTATCCAACATCAGAGTAACAGGCCCATGATTAGCCAGTTTGACAATCATCTCTGTCTGGAAACGGCCTGTAGCCGTTTTGATTCCTGCTGCCTTACATAATGAAACAAAGACTTCATATAATTCCTCCGCCCTATCCAAAGACGCAGCAGCGTCAAAACTCGGCCGCCTGCCTTTGCGGCAATCTCCATATAAGGTAAATTGTGATACGACCAACAGTTCGCCGTTAACATCACAAAGAGATCGATTCATTTTCCCCTGTTCATCAGGAAATATCCGTAATTGAATAATTTTTTCAGCCAAAAACCGGACATCTTTTTCCGTATCTTCTTTGCCAACTCCTAGTAAAACCGTCAATCCTGCTCCAATGTGAGCAATGACTTCGCCCTCAACAGTAACGCTCGCCGCATCCGTCCGTTGAACAACCGCCCTCATGCCGACCCCCCGACATTCGATGCGCGATGAACACTGTGTACGCCTTTAACACGACGCATTTTAGTCAAAATCGATTCTAATTGATTGATGTTAGCAATGTCCAAACTCAGAGTAATGGTCGCACGTTTCATTTTATCTACCTTGGCATTTACTGAACTCACCGTGGTTTTTGTTTCGGACGCCACGATCAAGATATCCGTTAATAATGCAGGCCGGTCCGTCGCATCAATCTCTGCCGTCACTTTGTATAATGAATCCGTTGTCGTGTCCCAGTCTACCGCAATCATCCGCTCATACTCCTCCTGATTGTTCAAAACATTAACACAATCTGCACGATGCACGGAGACGCCACGGCCCCTGGTTATATAGCCAACTATTACGTCTCCGGGAACTGGATTGCAACAGCGAGCCAAACGAACCAGTAAACCTGCTTCTCCTTCAACAAGGATCCCATGACTTCCCTTGCTCTTGCTGTGTTTTGGTTTCATTTCAGCAAGCATGGCAGTGAGGTCGGATGCCGCCGGATTCGCTATCCGCTGTTCTTTTTTATACGCTTCAATTAATTTTGTTATTACACTGTGAACAGCAATCCCGCCGTAGCCTATGGTAGCAAATAAATCATCTTCATTCAACACATTAAATTTTTTAGAAACACCGGCTAATCGGTCGCTTTTAACCAGTTCCTTGTAGTCATACCCCAGTTTTTTGCTTTCCCGCTCCAATGACTCGCGACCTTTTATAATATTTTCTTCTCTTCTTTCCTTTTTAAACCACTGACGGATTTTATTTTTTGTTTCCGAAGATCCGACAATATTCAACCAATCGCGACTAGGGCCATTTCCCTGTTTGACGGTGATGATCTCAACAATGTCACCATTGGAAAGCTTATAATCCAATGGTACCATTTTACTGTTCACCCGTGCGCCTATACACCTGTGGCCAACATCAGTATGAATACGATAAGCGAAGTCAATCGGCACGGATCCAGCCGGTAAATCGATGACATCGCCACGGGGTGTAAAGACGAACACCTCATCAGCAAAAACATCCAGTTTAACGGTTTCAACAAAATCAGCCGGGTCACGTAAATCCTGATGCCATTCCAACAATTGACGCAACCAAGCCGTTTTTTGGTCAAAGTCACGATCGGCGCCACGATTGCCTTCTTTATAACGCCAGTGAGCGGCAATGCCGTGCTCGGATACGCGATGCATCTCCCACGTGCGGATTTGAATTTCGAATGGCTGCCCATGCGTCCCAATGACTGTCGTATGCAAAGACTGGTACATATTCGATTTTGGCATGGCAATGTAATCTTTGAATCGTCCCGGCAATGGCTTCCATTGAGTATGCACAATGCCCAAAACCCCATAACAATCTTTTACAGAGTCTACAATTACTCGTATCGCAGACAAATCATAAATTTCGCTCAAATCTTTGTGATCTTTTTGCATTTTTTTATAAATACTGTAAAAATGTTTGGGCCGTCCCTCAATAACCGCCTTGATGTCCATCGCCTTTATCCGTTCGGATAAAATTTGGATGGTTTCATTGATCATTTTTTCCCGTTCTTGCCGTTTTTGTTTGACCTGTTCTACTAATTTATAATACTTTTCCGGTTCCAAATAACGAAAAGAAAGATCTTCCAATTCCCATTTAATACTTGATATACCTAAACGATGCGCTAACGGCGCAAAAATCTCCAACGTTTCATAAGCAATTTTTTGCTGCTTGGGCTCAGGCATATATTTTAAAGTCCGCATATTGTGCAGACGGTCTGCCAGTTTAATAAGCACGACACGAATGTCCTTGGCCATCGCCAAAAACATTTTTCGAAAATTTTCCATTTGTTGTTCTTCTTTGGATTTATATTCAATTTTATTCAGTTTTGTAACGCCATCGACCAGTTTCGCAATATCTTTGCCAAAAATCCGTTCCAGTTCCTCTAACAATACCTTGGTGTCTTCCACTACATCATGCAGCAATGCGGCGCTGATTGTCACCGTGTCAATTTGCAGCCCAGCAAGAATTTTGGCTACGCCAAGCGGATGCGAAATATAAGGCTCGCCCGAAGCCCGTAGTTGCCCCTCGTGTGCGTTGCAGGCAAAATCATAGGCTTTGCGTATCAAGTCAACTGATGCATCAGGTTGAGAAGCCTGTATTTGGGCAATAATATTTTCAATTGCTTGTTCATTCTTTGTCAATCCCACAAACGCACCCTCCTTTCGCAATTACTGAACTCCAGCCTTAACACATTATACAGATCAGCACTCGGTTTCGTTTTGCGATCCGCGTTGAAAAATTTCTTTGCTAATATAGTCTTCCCGCATTTTTAAGCTTTTCCGGTAGATTAAAGAAGAAAACAAATCCCGGCGTTCAGAAGCATGCGGAAGAAAAGAAACGCGATGATCTTCTCCTGCTTTTTCGATGCTAAGAAAATCCAATTCCTGAAGAATTTCCATGGATAATTGTATCGACCGTTCACCGATCTTACCTTTGTACTGATGTCGAACTAAGTTTACCAGATTGGAAAAACTGATATCGATATTTTTATTTCTGACGGCGTGTTCACGACAAACACAGTATACCGTCGTAATTACATCCCTGTCAGGTGCAATATCATCAAGTGCTTGATCCGCCTTTTCTTCGAATTCGGGTTTGAATACATCTTCCGCTTTGAATTGAATATCGCGTCGTCCCTGCCACTCATTGAACGCCGGTGAAAAAGCAATGTAGATCGGATCGTTTACAGTCAGTTCTGCAGCTCGTTCTCCCATATTCCAGGCAATTACTTCCCTGGCGATTTCATTATGCCGCACTTTTAACTTCAAATGTTTTTTTTCTTTTCCGATCGCTTTTGCCGAAGCAACTGCCGTTTTCTTGCAAACGAATAACGGACTTGGATTTCCCATTCCATGAGGAGCCAATGAATCCATTTTTTGCAAAAATGATTCATCAATTTCTTCAATGCCAACGAAAGAATCAATCTTAAGAACAGGAATATAATCCTCCGGAGATAAAGCATTTTTAGCAATTTTATTCAACTGTGCACGAAATTCATCAATATTATTCTCCACAATACTTAAGCCGGCTGCTTGTTTATGTCCGCCAAATTTCAACAATAAACCGGAACATTCACTTAACGCATGAACGATATCAAATCCTGGAATGCTGCGGCAGGAACCACGTCCTTCTCCATCCTGCACACTGATCATAACCACAGGGCGGTAATATTTTGAAACCAGACGGGAAGCTACAATGCCAATGACTCCCGGATGCCAATCTGATCCAGCCAAAACGAATACATTTTTCCATTCTTCCTCTTGTTTGGCGAGCATTTCTTCCGCCGCCGCAAAAATTTCTTTTTCCGTCGCTTGTCGCAGTAAGTTTTCTTCATCAAGCTGACCGGCTAATACTGCCGCCCGTTCCTGATCCGTGGTTACCAAAAGCTCCACACCGTTAGATGCATTGCCAACTCGGCCAGCCGCGTTCAAACGTGGAGCGATCACAAAGCCAACCTTACCTGAATCAACAGTCCCGGGAGAAAGTCCACAACGCAGCAACAGCGCTTGCAACCCAATATTTTGGGTCCGGTTTAATTTTTGCAATCCATTTTTTACTATGATACGGTTCTCACCCGTCAACGAGACAATATCCGCGATCGTACCGATCGCTGCCAATTCCAAATAATCATCCATAGGCAATGGTTCTTGACGAAAGTCAGGCCACAGAGCCTGACACAACTTAAATGCTATGCCAACACCAGCCAAATTCTTTTCCGGATAAGTACAGTCAATCTGCTTTGGGTTAATAATTGCCGTGGCTAGCGGTAGCTGAGCAGGAGGTTGATGATGATCGGTAATAATAAAATCAAGCTTCCCGAAGAATTGAGCAACCTCGGAAACAGAACTAATTCCACAGTCCACGGAAAGGATTAATTGCGCACCTGATTGATAAAGTTGTTCCAGTGCCAATGCATTCAATCCATAGCCTTCACTAAGCCGCTCCGGGATATAATAATCGACACAAGCACCCAAACAGGAAAGAAGCTTGTAAAGAGTTGCCGTACTGGTCATCCCATCTACGTCATAATCACCGTAGATTATGATTTTTTCCTTGCCATCGACTGCCTGTCGAATTCGTTTCACCGCAAAATCCATACCCTTAAGCAAATATGGATCCCATAGCTTGCCAACATCACTGCACAAAAAATCCCTGGCCTCATCTACCTGTTCTAACCCACGGTTAATGAGAACCTGGGCAATTGGACGCGGAATACCAAGCTGACTGCTCAATTGTTGTTGAATATCAAATTTGGCAGGTGATAATTTCCACTTTTTCTTCAAGGGCCCCATACAACCTCCAATGTACGATATGAAAAAAATACAAAAACGTAATTTATTAGTCATTTTTTGTTAATATTATTCTCGAAACCAAGCCGATTATCCTCTTATTGCATAATGAAAAGAAAAGACCTGGGAAGTTTCCCAGACCTTTTCAACCTCGTCACGCACCCTTTGTTTTTGCCTGCAACCGCCTGCGATCCGCATACTCTTTCCACGTTACCCAAATCGGGCTAGCATTAAAAATAGAGGAGTAGCAACCACTCGAAATACCGATCAACAGGGCTAATGAGAAGTTTTTCGTGGTCTCGCCGCCAAACCAATATAAAGCGGCTGTCGCCATCAATACTGTTAAAACCGTGTAAATAGAACGTGTCATAACCTGCCAAATACTGCGATTTACCAAATTGCTAAAGGTTTCCGACTTGCGATGCGTCTTTAAATTCTCACGGATCCGATCAAAGATGACAATCGTATCATTAATAGAATATCCAACAATTGTCAAAATTGCAGCAACAAAAGTTGCATCAATTTCCTTCTGCAGGAGCGAGAAAACCCCTAAGACCAAAACAATGTCATGAACTAATGCAGCAATACCGGACACCGCAAATTTGAATTCAAAGCGCCAAGTAATATAAATAATCATCAGTATCCAGGAGACAACCAGCGCGATAATCGCTTGCCTTGTAAGCTCAGCGCCAATCGTCGCGCCAACTTTCTCCACCCTGAGAACATCAAACTGACTGACTTTCGTTCTTAAATCATTGGCAACTGTTTTTCGTTCTTCTTCTGTTAACACTCTGGTGCGAATGAACACATTTTGCGCTTTATCGCCTTGATTTATTCCCGCTAATTGAATTGTACTGTTTTCCAATTGATGTTCCTTGAGCGCTTCACGAACTTCGTGAACAGAAACCGGTCGGTCAAATTTCAAATCCAGAAGAGTCCCGCCGGTAAAATCAATGCCTAAATTAAATCCCTGAACGGCCATCGAGATAAGACCCGGGATGATGATAAGCGCTGAAAACAAAAACCACCAGTACCGTTTGCCAATGATGTCAAATTTCATAGTCATATCATCCACCCCCTACGCCCCAAAAATTTTGCCGTTTTTGAATATATTGGCATTCATCAACATTTTTAACATAAACCGTGTTGCAGTAATAGCCGTGAACATGCTCAAAATAATACCCAGTCCCAACGTAATTGCAAATCCTTTGACTGGACCTGTTCCCAGTGCAAACAAAACAGCCGCAGCAATCAATGTAGTGATGTTGGAATCAAGGATCGTAGAAAATGCTCTGTTAAATCCAGCGTCCATCGCCGAACGCAGCGTTTTTCCGCCACGATACTCTTCTTTAAACCGCTCAAAGATCAAGACATTTGTATCAACCGCCATACCCATGGACAATATAATCCCGGCAATACCAGGCAATGTCAACGTTGCATTCAGCATTTTCAACGAGAAAAGCAGCAGCAAGACATACATCAGCAGTGCGATATTGGCCACAAGACCGGACAAACGATAAAACAACAGCATAAAAATTACGATGGCAATGATACTAATCATGAAGGCAAATTGACTTTTATCTTTCGAATCCTGTCCCAGCGTCGGACCAACGGTCCGAGTCTCCAAGACTTCCATCTTAACCGGCAGCGAACCGGACCGCAGTAAAATGGCAACCCGTTGTGCTTCTTCAATTGTTCGATTGCCGGTAATAACCGCCTTGCCGCCCGAAATCGGCTCTTCAACAACCGGATTTGTCAACATTTGCTTATCCAACAAAATGGCAATATGCTTGCCAACGTTTTTCGTAGTCAGTTCAGCAAATTTTGTCGCACCTTCCGGTGAAAACTCCAATGCAACCAAATTCCGGTTTGACTGATCGATTTGCGCTTTGGCATCTTTTAGATCTTTCCCTGTCAATACTGTCGTTCCGCTTTCATCCTGGAATTCCAGCAATGCAGTTTTTCCAATCATTTCAATTGCTTTTTCCGGATCCTTAACGCCTGGTAATTCAACAATGACCCGGCGTTCACCCTGTCGTTGAATAATCGGTTCTGTCAGCCCCAGTTCATTGACCCGGCGTTCAATAATTTTTACAACACGCTGCACCGCATCTTCATCAACCTTCGCTTCCGGCGTATCTACAGCTTCCAAGACAACATGCGTCCCCCCCTGTAAATCAAGGCCCTGCTTAATAGATAAAGCCAAAGGCGACATGTAAAGTCCGGAAACGATGATAATTGCTAAAACAACCACCAAAAAGCTGGTGAAATTACCCCATCTCACTAACTGCTCCCCCCATTCATGTCTCATTTTTCCAAAAAACATTATATCTGTAACCATATCCTAATGTCAACGAAACTAACCCCAACAATGGAGTTGAGACCACCGTTATATCAGGTTTTAATGCAGTGCACAATGCAAGGGCAAAATGTAGGTTCGCTACATTTTGCCCTAATGTGCCTAATCGTATTGCTAACTTCTACTGACCATTCTTTTGTTGATTCTGATAATGGTTTACAGCCGAACGGGTTACATCAACTTCTACTTTATCCGCAATTTTCAGCGTTACAATTTTGTCGGTAAGCGCCGTTATCGTTCCATGCACGCCGCCAATCGTAACAACGCGGTCACCCTTCTTCAGATTAGCGAGCATCTCACTGCGTTTCGCCTGCTCCTTCTTTTGCGGACGATACAAGATAAAATAAAAAATAACGATCATCAAAAGAATCGGCCAAGATGCTTGAATAATTTGCATTAAATCTCCGGACATTTCTGGCATACCTAATCACCTCCCTAAACAGATAATCATTATTCAATTCCACACAAAAACGTGAAATCCTTTAATGCAAACCATATTGTGCCAAAAAGTCACGTCGGAAATTTACAAATTCATCATTTAAAATCGCTTCACGCATTTTTCGCATAAAATCAAGTAAAAAATGCAAATTATGGATCGTCGTCAACCGCAAGCCGAAAATTTCCTGAGCCTTCAAAAGATGCCGTATATAGGCCCGGGAAAAATTGCGGCAGGTATAACAACTGCATTCATGATCAACCGGACGAAAGTCTTCAGCATATTCCGCATTTTTCACAACCAGTTTTCCCTGGCGGGTCATCAACGTACCGTTACGGGCCACCCGGGTCGGGAAAACGCAGTCAAACATATCAACACCGCGCATAACACCTTCAACCAAACAGTCAGGCGTACCCACGCCCATTAAATAACGTGGTTTATTAGCCGGCAATTCGGGAACTACATGATCCAATATTTCATACATTAACGGCTTTGGTTCACCAACGCTTAAACCGCCAATCGAATATCCGGGAAAATCCATCGCTACCAAATCACGAGCGCTTTGGCTGCGCAGATCTTTGTACATCCCACCCTGAACAATCCCAAACAAAGCTTGATCCGAACGGGTATGCACTTCACGGCAGCGAGCCGCCCAGCGTGTTGTACGTTCCGTAGAGGCTCTGGCATATTCGTAGTCAGCCGGATAAGGTACACATTCGTCAAATGCCATAATCATGTCTGCGCCCAAGGACATTTGAACCCGAGTAGCAATTTCAGGCGATAAAAACTGTTTAGAGCCGTCGATATGCGAACGAAATGCTACTCCTTCTTCAGTGATTTTCCGCAATGGTCCAAGGCTAAAGACCTGAAACCCTCCGCTATCCGTTAAAATGGCCCGGTCCCAATTCATAAAGCGATGCAGGCCTCCCGCTGCTTCTACCAGCTTATGTCCCGGCCGTAAGAACAGATGATAGGTATTGCTGAGAATGACTCCGGCTCCCATCGTCGAAAGTTCTTCCGGAGACATTGCCTTGACAGTGGCCTGTGTCCCCACCGGCATAAAAATCGGTGTATCAAAAATGCCATGCGGCGTATGCAGCCTACCGGCTCTCGCACCAGTCTGCGGGCATTGTTTAATCAATTCATAGGTTATCGCCAATACAAGCCACCCCCGTGTAATTTAAATATGCGTATTCATAACGTGATCAGATTGTCATAAAATCAGCATCGCATCGCCAAAACTAAAAAACTGGTATTTTTCCTGTACAGCCAATCGATAGGCCGATAATACCTGTTCACGTCCCGCAAAGGCGCTAACCAGCATCAACAAGGTTGACAGCGGCAAATGAAAATTGGTGATCATCCCATCTACCACTGAAAATCGATATCCCGGATAAATAAATATGTCGGTCCACCCACTGCCAGCCACAACAACCCCCTGAGATGAACATGTTTCCAAAGTACGAACTGCCGTCGTACCCACCGCAATAATTTTATGGCCTGATTGCCGCGTCCGGTTCAACAGTGCAGCTGTTTCTTCCGTTATTGAATAATATTCTTTATGCATTACATGTTTCTTTACGTCAGTAACATGAACAGGACGAAACGTTCCCAACCCAACATGCAAGGTGACAAAGGCTAGGTTTATCCCTCGTTTCCTAATTTCCGTCATCAATTGCTCTGTAAAGTGCAATCCGGCGGTTGGGGCTGCCGCAGACCCTTGTTCACGGGCATAAACTGTTTGATACCGTTCCTTATCGGCAAGTTTTTCCTTAATGTATGGAGGCAAAGGCATTTCGCCCAAACGGTCTAAAATTTCTTCAAAGACCCCTGTGAATTGAAACCGGACCCTGCGGCCGCCAAAATCAGTCCGGTCGACGATCCGGCAAGAGAGTTCGTCGCTGAAAATAATTTCTGCGCCAATTTGCATTTTTTTTCCCGGACGCACCAAGACTTCCCATTCGTCAGCCGATAGCCGTTGCAGCAGTAAAACTTCCACTCTGCCGCCGCTTCCAGGCCGTTTGCCGTATAAACGCGCAGGAATAACCCGTGTATCATTAAAAACGAGAGTGTCGCCAGTTTGCAGGTAATCTATCAATTCATAGAATTTTTTATGAACAACAGATCCATTTGAACGGTCCATTACCATAAGCCGGGACTGATCACGGTGCTCAATCGGATGCTGAGCAATCAATTCTTCCGGCAAATCGTAAGCATAGTCAGTTAGTAACATGAATCGTAATACTCCCTCAATATGATTTTCGAACGTCAACACCAGTATAATAGTGACGCAGTATTTCCTTGTAATATGCTGCATCGTTTTTCGGCGCCTGTTCAGCCATCGATTTTGCGCCCCATTGCGACAAGCCAACGCCATGACCCCATCCATATCCCATAAACAACACCGTCTCACCGGCTGCTCCGGTTATTCGATGGGTTATTTCCAATGACTTGTCTTTTAGATGAGCTGCAGACATCATTTTAACATCAAACAGCGTGCTCGGCAAATTCAGTAATGTCCTTATCGTGTTTCCCGGTACTTGTATACTGCCTTTATCGCCAATCAAGCGCAATGTTTTTACACGTCCTGATACACCCCGGTCATTTCTCGTAACCGGAGCCGCTGTCAAAGCAGATAATTCGATAGCCTTCAGCCTGCCTATCTTGTCGATATAAGGAGCGCAGTCCCGGATTAAATCGGCTGGGGCAAATCGCCGTTCCCACTTGTAATATGGTGAAAATTGATCGCGATCTTCAACGCCTCGCAAGTACGGCAAATACGCGCCCCAAACATTTTCACTATTCTCTGTAAACCCTCCGGCACTGCTGTGAAAAAAAGCAGGAATCAATTTCTCTTGATACATAATAGTGACACCGTTCGTCTCGTCTACAGCCTTGTTTGTCCTGGAAGTTTCACTATCCATTCCTCCATAGACCTGACAATCACTCGTCGAACAGATATCAAAACCATCTTCACCATGCTTTTTCTGGTTATACAGTGCGTATGTCCTCGCAGCTACCGCTTGGGCTTTTATTGCCTCCAGCGGCCATTCCGGAGAAATTTCCTGAGGAAGAATGCCGTATAAGTACAGTTCAACCGGTAGAATGTTGATAACCGTGATCCCTGCATTTTTTTTGGTTTGATGTAGTTCAACGTCCCCGCGATAATTCCGCCCATTCACTTCAATAAATCGCTCTTTGTCTTCTGTTGTTATCGCTTTAATAAAAATACTATGGGTCTGCACAGGAACTGAATCGATCGAAAACCGGCCGTTTTTCATCGTTACCGACATTTTTATATTTCGCTTCCCTTTTTTTAAAACACGTTGATTATCCCCGTCAATCAGTTGGAAATCAACATCGCTGCAAATTAAAACGTTGGACTGGTTAGTCCATAGACCTACCCGCAAAACAGGACCCAACGCATAATTCATCATTTTTTCATCAGCCAAAGCAGGAGAAGCAAAGGAAGATAAAATCAAGGACGAAAAAAATAAACTCACCAACAGCCTTACCCATGTATTTCTCTTTTTTAAAAAATACGTCTTCATAGTGTTCACCGGCCTCTGAACAAAGCAAATAAGATAGTTAATATAATGCTGACAACAATTGATGTCATAATGGGAAAATAAACATGAAAATTGTCGCTCTTAAAGTGAATATCTCCTGGTAACTGACCAAAACCAATTTTCCCGCCAAAATGAAATAAAGCGCCAATAATCAGCAAGACCGCTCCCAATACCATCAATGTTTTTCCGAAAGAATCAAACTCAGCCACTCAGCTTCGTCCCCTTCCAGCCTTGTAGTAACGCTCTTTCTCGCTAAAAATACAACCACAATACGGTTGACGGTACAACCCCATCTCTTTGCTGACTGTTACCCCTTCCTGCCAGCCTACGCGGAAGTCAATATATTCAAAAGGTATGCCTTCTTCCTCTGCAATAATTGAAGCTGCTTCTTTGATAAGCTCATGCTTTTGGTAAGGACTCACCAGCAAAGTGGTACTGAAGCAGGAAAACGCATTATTGCGGGCATAGCGGGCTGTTTGACGAAGCCGCTGTTCATAACAGGGCCGACATCGATCTCCCTTAAATGACAATGCCCTAAGCAAAAAATCTTCCAATGCATAATTTGAATCGGTAACTAACTCAAGCTTTACCTGCGCTGCATATTCGTGTAATGTTTCCAGGCGATGCTTAAATTCCCGGTACGGGTGAATGTTTGGATTAAAAAAATATCCGGTAACGTCGTATCCACTTTCTCGTAATTGTTTCACCGGATAAACAGAACATGGCCCACAGCATGTGTGCAATAACAGTCGCATACTATTTCCCTCACCATAATTTTTCTTGTTCATCGCCGCAAACGTTCGACAAACCAAGATGCTGATAAGCTCCTTTTGTCGCCACGCGGCCACGCGGCGTGCGGTTAATAAACCCCATTTGAATCAAAAAAGGCTCATATACATCTTCAATTGTTTCCGTCTCTTCACTAATTGCAGCAGCCAATGTTTCCACGCCGACCGGCCCGCCGTTAAATTTTTCAATAATTGTCCGAAGCATTGTACGATCCGTCTTATCAAGGCCGCATTTATCTACTTCCAGAAGGGCCAAACCCTCATCAGCAATTTTGTCGGTAATTACACCTTGGCCAACAACCTGCGCATAATCACGAACCCGCTTAAGCAAGCGATTAGCAATGCGCGGCGTTCCTCTTGATCTGCGGGCAATTTCTTCAGCGCCGCGATCTTCAATCGAAATCTGCAAAATTTCTGCTGCCCGTTTTACAATACATATTAGACTTTCCGGTTGATAATATTCCAACCTGGAAATAATCCCAAACCGGTCTCTGAGCGGCGGCGCAAGCGCACCCGCCCGGGTTGTTGCTCCAATAAGCGTAAAAGGCGGCAAATCAAGGCGCACAGACCTGGCACTCGGCCCTTTGCCGATAATAATATCCAACGCATAATCTTCCATGGCAGAATACAATATTTCCTCCACGCTGCGAGATAAGCGATGAATCTCATCGATGAACAAAACATCCTTTTCTTTTAAATTCGTAAGAAGAGCAGCCAAATCTCCTGGTCTTTCAATGGCTGGACCGGATGTAATGCGGAAATTAACGTCCAATTCATTGGCAACAATACCAGCCAGAGTTGTTTTCCCCAGACCGGGGGGCCCGTACAACAAAACGTGATCCAGCGCCTCAGACCGGCTCACAGCCGCTTTAATAAAAATTGCCAAATTCTGCTTTACCTTGTCTTGACCGATGTATTCCGCCAACCGGCGAGGACGAAGGCTGTACTGCCAACCATCCGCATCTAGTTCTTCACCGGCAATGATCCGTCCTTCGTTCATAATTACCTCCTGACAAACTCTTTCAACACCGCTTTAATCAATTCTTCTACTGTTTCTGCCTCTGGTGCAGCTTTACGCAGGATTGGCAATACTTCACTCTGCGTATACCCAAGCGCCAAAAGCGCCTGCAAAGCCTGTTGGGCTAATGCGCCGTTATCCGATTGCTTATCAGAGGACAAGTCCGTATCCATTTCCATGGTCCCTGCTCCCAGTTTGTCTTTTAATTCCAAAATAATCCGTTCAGCTGTTTTTTTCCCAATTCCCGGCAAACGAGTTAATTCTTCCAGTTTTTTCTGGCTGACTGCCAGACGAAACCGTTCCGGCGTCATAACAGATAATATCCCCATAGCCACTTTAGGGCCAATTCCAGATACTTCCAGCAAGTGTTGGAACATTTCATATTCTGTCTGACTGTAAAAACCATATAGCAGCAAAGCGTCTTCCCGGACATGTAAATGTGTGAAAAGCAAAATCTCTGCACCGGGAGTAATTTTTTGTCTGGTCATTGCCGAAATAAAAACGCGGTATCCTACGCCGCAAACTTGCAAAAAACAAGAATCTACATGTAAATGAGTTGCTTTTCCCTCCAAATAACCGATCATCGTCGTCGCTCCTGTATATTTGTCATTCTTGATGAATGTATGCTGCAAATTGCAATCGCCAATGCGTCTGCTGCATCATCAGGATGGGGTTTCGTCTCCAAGCCCAGCAATCGCTGCGTCATAAAAATCACTTGTTCCTTAGTAGCTTTTCCATATCCGACAACAGCCTGCTTAACCTGCAACGGCGTATACTCGACAAGTGATGTCTGATTTTGTACAATCGCTAATAAAATAACGCCGCGCGCTTGTGCTACAGTCATGGCGGTAGTCACATTCCTATTAAAAAATAGTTGTTCAACACCAATAATATCTGGTTTAAACCGCTTAATCAATAGATCAACATCCCGAAAGATCAATTGTAAACGTTCAGCCGCTGGTGTTCCTGCAGCCGTCTCTATCACTCCATGCGTAACAGCCTGTAATCGACAGCCATCTGAACGAACTAAACCATAACCGCAGATTGCCGTACCGGGATCAATTCCTAGTGCCAGCATATTACAATGCCTCCCATCACATACTGTAACATAAATTGAGCATTCAGCCACTAATTTCTCTTGCGGCGGAAAAGTTGGTTTCCTGCCTTATGCCCAATTCGACAGGTTAGTAAACTATTCCTGTTCTACACAAGAAGCAAGGATGTACTCGCATCAGAGTACATCCTCTTAACTTCATTCGCTCTTCAAGTTCCGTAAAGCGGAAAAATTACGACAGCAATTCCTCCGGAATATCAAAATTAGAATATACTTCTTGAACATCATCATGTTCTTCCAAAGTTTCCATCAGTTTCATCATCTTGCCGGCGTCTGCTTCTGTCAAAGTTACTGTAGTTTCCGGAATCATGGTGATCTCCGCAACCGACGTTTTTATATTATTATTTTCCAAAGCTTCCTGCACACGGTCAAAATCCTCCGGCTCAGTAATGATTTCAATTTCGCCGTCTTCGGTTTTAACGTCCTCAGCACCAGCATCCAAAGCAATCATCATTAAATCTTCTTCGTTCACTTCGGCTTCGGGATCAATCACAAAAGAACCTTTTTTCTTAAACATCCAGCCTACACAGCCCGTTTCTCCTAAATTGCCGCCATTTTTCGTGAAGATATGCCGAATATCTGCTGCGGTACGGTTGCGGTTATCCGTCATAACATCCACCATCACCGCTACGCCTGCAGGCCCATAACCTTCATACGTCAATTCTTCGTAAGTACTTCCTTCCAAAGTCCCTAATCCTTTTTGAATAGCTCTTTGGATATTTTCTTTTGGAAAATTGTTATCCTTCGCTTTTTGTAAAGCTAGTTTCAAACGCATATTGCCAGATGGATCTGAACCGCCATTTCGAACCGCCACTACAATTTCCCGGCTAATCTTGGTAGTGATCCTCCCGCGTTCAGCATCCATTCGACCTTTCTTGTGCTTTATATTCGCCCACTTTGAGTGTCCTGACATAATTTCCTTGCTCCTCTCAGACAGTCTGTATCGCAAATATTTTAGCACAATACCCTGTTTTTAGCAAAACATTTTATGATGGAATTCTGTGCCAATGTCCACCTTTCGCTAACAGTTCCGACACAGGTTTGTTTTGGACAGACTCTTCGGCAAATGACTCCGCGGCAAAATGTGCAACTAATTTTCCAGTGACTCGACGATCTGCCATCACAGAAGGTCCGCCGACACAGCCGCCAACACAAGCCATACCTTCAAAAAAATTAGCAGAGATTTGGCCGGACTGGATTTGTTTCAATATTTTTTGACACTCCGCCAAACCCTCGCCACACTGCGCGATAATTTTCACTTCCGGCGAAATAATTGCTGCAGTATCAATCACCGAACAAGTTACCCCTCCTGCGCACGCAAAACCATTCCCGTCTCTTGATGCAGTGGAATGATAGTCGGTGTTTTCCACTTCTGCCAGGTTAATTCCCGCACCAACCATCATCGCTGCCAGTTCTTCAAAAGTGAAGACATAATCAATAATTCCTTTTGTCTCTTCCGCTTCTGCTTTTTTGGCAACACAAGGTCCGATAAATACGGTCACAGCCTCCGGATCCTTGTCCCGAATAATCTTGCCGGTCGCAACCATGGGTGAAACAGTTGTCGAGACCCGATTAGCAATTTCCGGCATATGTTTCTGAACCATACCGGCAAATGCAGGGCAACAGGAAGTAGTCAAAAATGATTTTGGATTCTCGGCAAGCGTTTCGGCTAATTCTTTTGCTTCCGTCATTGTTACCAGGTCCGCGCCGAAGGAAGCTTCGTAAACATCATGAAAGCCCATTTTTTTTAATGCTTCAACAACTTGGCCGGGTTTTACTTTAAAGCCAAATTGCCCGATAAATGCCGGCGCTAAAATTGCATATACTCGTTTTCCGGCTTTTAATGTCTGTATCAGTTGGACAATAAACGATTTATCGCCAACAGCCCCAAATGGACACGTCGTCTTGCAAGCACCACACTGAACACATTTTTCATAATCAATGACAGCCCGGCGATCAGCGCCCGCTTTGATCGCGCCTAGATCACATGCTCGTTCACAAGGCCTGCTAATCTCAATAATGGCGCCATATTCACAAGATTTTTTGCAAAGACCGCATTCAACACATTTATTCTTATCAATATAAGCACGGTTCAGTACAACATGGATCGCTTTTTTCGGACAGGCCGCCATACAATTGTGAGCTATACAGTTGCGGCAGGCATCAGTAACCAAAAATTTATCAATCGGGCATTGATCGCATGCTTCCGGCAACACATTCACAACCGGCATAGTTACCCTTTTTCCTTGCAACGCAGCAGAAGCAGCCTCAGCAATACTCACTGTCATCGGTTGGCTTAATGCCAAATTAATCCGGTTATGCAATACGGCACGTTCTTTGTGGACACAACAGCGATAGCGGGGCCCTTCTTCTGTCACAACAGTATTTAAAATAGTTGCAATATCTTTTTCCAAAGTTCCGGCAAATGCCATTCTGGCAAGTTCTGCAAAAACTTTACGGCGGATTTTGACCACTTCGGTCACCTGAGACATGAATTTCACTCCTCTTTCGTACGATCAAATAGTATCACAAATAATTTGCTGTAATTGTTCCGGTGTCATATTGTTTAATATCGTTCCATTTATTCGAACGTTAGGGCCTTTCCCACATGCTCCCAAACAAGTTGCTCCTTGTAGTTCAATTTTATTTTTTACCTCGGCCGGAAAGCGCTCCACCATTTGTATAAGATCTTGTGATCCTAATAGATGACAAGATGTCCCCACACAAATCTCCAATACCAGTTTTTGCATACCTCAACCTCCACTACAATCTTTTCAAGGTTACAGCCATTCAATCTCGACTTGTTTTTCCAAATTAAGTAAAACTTCTTGCATTTTGGTTAACACTTGGCTTTTAATATTCAATTGGTTCGGAAAGCTGGGATTTTGATGAGCCGGATTGATCGCCGTTCCCACTAAAAGGGTGATTATATCGGCATCCATCAGCATCTTAGCCAGTAAAGTTGCTCCATCCTGACGTGTACTCTGCTTAAGTATCTTCGGGCGCAGCATACGTTCTACTGCAGCGTTCACTGTCAAAACTCCTTCTGTGACCAAATCAATCCCATCAATATGTCCGATCGGCGGGATTTGAGGATCTTCATAATTTAATTTTGTTGTTACCGGTTTGCCTGTAATTCGACTGACAATGTGAGCTGTCGTTCCGCCGGCAACCACCTTTTTCCCCGCACGGCTTAAAAACCGTTTTGTAATTCTTTCATCATTTGCGGAATTTGCCGGTGGCCCAACAAATAAAGTAAGAGCCCGTTTGGGGCGGATTTTTACGACTACTGCCGTAGAATCATCTCCCGGTCGATCAAGATAAAATCCCTGACAGCAATTGATAATCTGCTGACTAAGCTGTTCTGCGTCAGTATTCATTTGATTTGCAGTTTTCAATTCCTGTTCAACGCCCTGCCAACCCCAGCCAAGTTTCAGCAAACCGCCGATTCCAGCATGAATAACACCATCGCTGATCATGACAATTTTATCATTTTCCTGTAACATCAGCTCCCCCTCTCTCACAGTCTTACCAGCAATGATCTTTTCCTGAGAGGGAAAAGGAAGGACATGATGCCCTCGAAGCAAAAAAGAAGTAGGGCAATCAAATTCTATTACATTTGTTAATCCTGTTTCATTGATTTTAATGATATGAAACGTTGAATACGCAATTTTTCGCTGCCGGCAAACCGGTAACGTCTGCGCAATGGTATTAACGACCTCTTCTAATGGAATACCCCGCTTCAGCATGGAAGAAGCAATTTTTGTCGTCAGCATTGCCAATATATTCGCCTTCACACCGCTGCCTAAGCCATCAGACAATACAATAATCGTGGAATTCGCCGTACGTACGACTTCGACGTTATCTCCGCATAATTCTTCGCCGTGTTTTGAAAGCTGAGAAACACCGACTTCAGCATGAAAACGCTGCATCACGCTCCCTCCTTATCCTTCAACAACCAGATAAGTTCAAGCAAAGCGGACTTTGTTTCCGCAGTGGTTTCTCCCAGTAATCCAGCAATTTCTTGCGCAACCTGCATTTGCTTATTAATGATCTCTGTTGCTTTTTCTACAGTATCCAATTTTATTTTCTGCAGTTCGCGTTCTTTATTTTCGTTCGCAGTTACATCGGTAAATACACCAATCACCAGTCCATGATCAGGTACCGGAATAATCCGCTGTTCCGTAATCATCCCAAAGCGTGGGTACTCGACACGTTTGGGAAGCCAACACATCTGGTTCCCTCTCTCCACTGCGGTTAAAAAATCGCTGCAGTCAATAATTTCAGAAAGGCTAATCCCTTTCGTTACTTCATGTTTACGGTCAAACATTACTTCAGCTGCCGGATTAAAATCCTGAATGATCATTTTTTCATTGACGACAATGATCGCATTTAACGAATTATCGACAATGATATTAGCATATGACTCCGCCTTTGACCGCATATAAGGCACACACATTTCAATTTCCGCCAAACCTTTATACACCGCAATCGCTTTTTCTCGACAAGAGTTGTAACCGCAGGCTCCGCAATTTTTCTCATCTACTTTCGAAAATTTGCCTGTTTGTTGTAAAATTTCACGAATGATCTCTTCTGTCGGCTCTGTACTCATAAATGCTTCGCCCTGATGCACCCGTTGAAAATTCAGAGCGGCTGGTAGAAAATGCGGTTCTTCTTTTTGACTGCTCTTTGCATACTCGACCACTTTAACCCGTTTTGCCGGAATACAGCTGCCACCACTCGCAGGTCCGCCAATACAACCGCCAGAGCATGCCATAACCTCAATAAAGCGGGGGGCTATTTCATTGCGAAGAAGACCGTCAAAGACCTCAATGCATTTATCGATGCCATCAACTGAAATCACATTTATATCAGTTTCCTCATGACACATAAATGATTTCAAAACACCTCCGGGAACAGGGAAATATCTTGCATTGCCCCATGCTTGATCAATTTCATCCGAGTCAACTGTCATGGTCGAGCGACTCAGCCATTCTTTTAATTGTTCAAACGTAATTGCAGCATCAACCATACTGTCTTTCAACTGTATTTCAGCCAATTTGCCAACACACGGACCGGCAAAAACAACAAATGTATCAACGCCATATTTCTCTCTGATAATTCTGGCATGTGCGGCCATAGGTGAAACTACCGGTGCCAGGTTACGGACGAGCTGCGGATAAAATTTCTCGATCAAATTCACAATAACCGGACAGCAGGAAGATAACACCGTATCGCGACTATTGGCCAATAAGGAACGATATACACCGGATACCACTTCTGCGCCAATCGCCGTCTCCTCAACAGCATTGAATCCAAGACCACGGATCTTAGATGCGAGCTCTCCGGGTGAAAGTTCACTGAATGAGGCAACGAAGGATGGTGCTAAGCTCATCACAACACGCTGCCCAGAAGCAATAATCTGTTCAATTTCAGGGATATGATTAATCACTTGTTTGGCATGCTGAGGACATTCAACAATACATTTGCCACAATGAATACATTTATCTTCCACTAGCCTGGCATGGCCTTTTTCAATGCCAATCGCTTTGACTGGGCATGACCGGACGCATCGATGGCAATCTTTGCAATTCACTTTTTGTGTTGTAATAATTTTCATGGCCGATTTCCTTTCAACACTTTTTCTATAAAAATATCATAAACCTTGTCCTTGGATACATTAGTAATGATCTCGTCATCAATTTTAATAACAACTCCTTCAGTACATCTTCCATGACAAAAATTGCCTGCCATATCTACTTCAGAACCAACATTATATTTCGCAATTAATGCAATAAAAGCATCCAATACCCCATGCGCACCTCGCAAATGACACGCACTGCCAACACAAATTGAAATTTTCGCCAAATTTTTCACCTTCCAATGATTGTGAACTTTTTCACTTGTTTTAACACACTTAAATTTTACTCTATTTTTTTTATTAAAGCAAGTTAAATAAAAGATTCGAAAGCCCGGCTTGCGCCGAGCTTTTATTGCGATGGCGGAAGCCGTTGGCTGGGAATTTTATACTTTTTGGTGTACTAAAAAAGCTGCCTAAGAATTAGGCAGCTAAGAAACTGGCTCCTCGAGTAGGACTCGAACCTACGACCATTCGGTTAACAGCCGAATGCTCTACCAACTGAGCTATCGAGGAATGAAACCGGCGACTACCTATCCTCCCAGGCCGTTTCCAGCCAAGTACTTTCGGCGTATGTGGGCTTAACGACTGTGTTCGGTATGGGAACAGGTGGAT
>JAGFZV010000001.1 GCA_017889545.1 Bacillota bacterium | reverse complement strand
TTCAGTAAAAAATACAAAGTTAACATATTTTTTACTACCAAAAGAAAGGGAGCTGTCCGAAACAGGTTTTAAAACCTATTTTGAGACAGCCCCTTTTTTATTCACTGTATGCGTTTGAGAATAGCCCGGGCGGCAAGAAGGCCGCTGGCGCTGGCCTGGGCGAGACCGCGGGTTACGCCGGCGCCGTCGCCGACAGCAAATAAATTTGGGATTTCCGTTTCCAGATCGGTTGTCAGGTTCATACGGGAACTATAAAACTTCACTTCGACTCCATATAGCAGAGTGTCGTCGTTTGTCATGCCGGGAGCGATTTTGTTCAGCGCGTAAATCATCTCGATGATGTTATCCAGGTGACGTTTGGGTAATACCAGACTCAAGTCGCCAGGGGTGGCTTTGAGGGTCGGTTTGGTAAAGCTTTTTGCCAGACGGTGCTCATTCGTCCGCCGGCCCTTAATCAGATCGCCAAAGCGCTGGACGAGGACGCCGCCGCCCAGCATGTTGGAAAAAGACGCAATCCGCTTGCCGTATTGATGCGGCTCCTGAAAAGGCTCAGTGAAATGATTGCTGACCAATAAGGCAAAATTTGTATTTTTGCTGTGCATTTTTTCGTCACGGTAGCTGTGCCCGTTGACGGTGATAATGCCATCGGTGTTTTCCGCGACGACGTAGCCTTTTGGATTCATACAGAAAGTTCGCACAAGATCGCCATATTGCTTCGTGCGGTAAACCAGTTTTGCTTCATATACCTCATCGGTAATATGCTGAAATATTTCCGCTGGAATTTCAACCCGCACGCCAACATCGACTTGATTGTTATGCAAAGCGAGTCCCAGAAGCGTGCATTGCTTGGCGAACCATTCCGAACCGGCCCGGCCGGGGGCGGCAATCAAATAATCGCACTCTGCGGTGGATGCGCCTTTGGCAATTTCCAACTGAAAGCCATCGCGCTGGCAGTGGATGGCCGTTACCGGAGCGTTAAACCGCATCGTAATTTTTGTCTTCAGGTATTCGTATAGCTGCTCAAGAATTTTTAAATTATTTTCGGTGCCCAGGTGGCGGACCCTGGCATCTAAGAGATGCAAATCACTGCTCAATGCCAAACGGCTCAGGCTGCTGTTGTGCGTACTGTACGATTCGGTTGGTGCGCCGAATCCCAAGTTGATTTCATCCACATAGTTAATCAAGGCAACGAGATCTTTATCGGAAAGATAATCCTGCAGCCAGCCGCCGAACTGGGTTGTAAAATTGTACTTGCCATCTGAAAACGCTCCGGCGCCGCCAAATCCGCGCATAATATCGCATGATTTGCAATGCACGCAGGTGGTCACCTTGCCTTCGGCGATTGGACACTTGCGAGAGTAAATATCATTGCCTGTTTCTACCATGACAATCCTGATATCAGGTTTATGCTGCATCAATTCATAAGCGGCAAAAATCGCAGCCGGACCGCCGCCAATAATTCCAACGTCATATGGGTTGTTCATGCGTCATCGCCTTCCTCTGTTTAAATGGTTGCCAGGAAGAATTGCGGGGTCAAGTTGCAACACCCGATATCATTTTATCAAATTTTTGCGTCCGTGACAAAAAAGCTTACATGAGAAAACCCCCGGCGGCATTTAGAATGACTCCACCGGGGGTTGAGATATTATTTGCTTTCCAGGTATTCATCATACGTCATGCGCTTGTCGATGAATTCGGCTGGTGTGATTTCGATGATCCGGTTTGCGACGGTTTGAACGAACTGGTGATCGTGCGATACAAACAGGATGGTTCCGTCGAAGCTAATTAGCCCGTTATTCAAGGACGTGATGGATTCGAGATCCAAATGGTTTGTCGGTTCATCGAACAACAGCACGTTTGCGCCGCTGAGCATCATCCGGGAAAACATGCAGCGCACTTTTTCGCCGCCGGACAACACGCTGGCCATTTTCTGGGTTTCTTCGCCGGAAAACAACATTCGCCCAAGAAAACCGCGAATGAAGGTTTCATCCTGGTCGCGCGAAAATTGACGAAGCCAATCGACGAGATTTAACTCGACACCTTCGAAAAACGCGGCATTGTCTTTGGGAAAATACGCCTGCGAAGTCGTTACGCCCCATTTGAATTCGCCGCTATCCGGTTCCAGCTCGCCAGTCAGAATCTTGAACAGTGTTGTTGCTGCCAAGCCATTGGAACCGACGAAAGCGATTTTATCGCCTTTGTCAACGCGAAACGTGATATGATCAAGTATTTTTTCGCCATCAATTGTCTTGGAAATATTTTCAACCATTAACAATTGATCGCCTGCTTCGCGATCCGGTTTAAAAGCAATATAAGGGTATTTGCGCGACGATGGACGAATATCTTCCAGAGTCAGTTTTTCCAATAGTTTTTTGCGGGACGTCGCCTGTTTGGACTTGGAGGCATTGGCGCTAAAGCGTTGAATAAAAGCCTGCAAGTCTTTCATTTTTTCTTCCGTCTGCCGGTTTGCTTCTTTGGCCATTTTTAATGCCAGTTCGCTGGATTGCTGCCAGAAATCATAATTTCCGACATACAATTGGATCTTGCTAAAATCAATATCGGCGATATGAGTACAAACTTGGTTGAGAAAATGACGGTCATGGGAAACCACGATAACGGTATTGTCAAAGTTGGCAAGAAAGTCTTCCAGCCAGCGGATGGATTTGACATCCAAATGGTTGGTAGGCTCGTCTAAGAGCAGGATATCCGGGCTGCCGAATAATGCTTGTGCCAGCAGAACCCGCACCTTGTCATTGCCGTCCAGGTCCTTCATTTTCTGAGTGTGCAAATCTTCCGAAATGCCGAGTCCATTGAGCAGACGGGCTGCTTCCGTTTCGGCATCCCAGCCGTTCATTTCGGCAAATTCGCCTTCCAGTTCAGCGACTTTGATGCCGTCCTCGTCGGAAAAATCCGGTTTAGCGTATAGAATTTCCTTTTCTTCCATAATTGCATATAGCCGCGCATGTCCCATGATGACCGTTTTTAATACCTCAAAATCATCAAATTCATAATGATTTTGTTTTAATACAGCCAGACGTTCCCCTTTGGTAATATCAACTGTGCCGGTACTCGGTTCTATTTCACCGGACAGGATTTTCAAAAAAGTCGATTTGCCGGTTCCGTTGGCGCCGATCAGGCCATAACAATTGCCGGGGGTAAATTTGATGCTCACGTCTTCAAACAAGGCTCGTTTCCCGAACCGAAGACTTAGGTTGCTTGTACTTATCACTGTCTAAATTCCGCCTTCCTTATTGCATGCTATTTTAGAGATAGGTTCTCTTGCATATTTTGAAAAACAAAAGCCGTCCGGTTACGGCGGCTTGTCAACGCATACACCAATTAACAATACCATAATTACTAGGCACTGTCAAAAGACTTGTTGGCTAGTTTGTTTAAAAAGCGAATCTTGGTTATTGTTGACCGAGGGATATTTGCCGCAATGCGAGGTGTCAGGGTTTTAACTTGGGCCGTTCTAATAACCGGTCGATTGTTGCGCGGTCAATGCCAAGACGTTTGGCGGTGCGGGTTTTATTGTATTCTTCTTCCGCCAAAATTGTTAAAATCGCTTTTCGTTTGATCTCCTGAAGATTTCCCGTTAAAAAACTTTCCTGCGTTGCTGGCAGGGGTTCGCTATTCAAACTTAAGTCCTCCAGGATAAATTTGGTTGTGGATGATGACGGTTGTTTGCTCCCGGTTTGAACGGCAAAGCGCTCGATCACATTTTTCAATTCCCGGACATTGCCGGGCCAGTGATGCTGAGTCAGCCGGTCCATCATTTCTGCGGGCAGATTTTCCGGACAACACCCGTACTCTGCAGCAAATTCCTTCAGAAAATAAGCTGCCAACAGCATGATATCGTGGTTGCGTTCTCTCAAGGGGATCGTTCGCAAATTTAGCACGTTCAGTCGATAATATAAATCCATGCGGAAGCGCCCTTCCGTAACTAATTCGTTTAAATGCCGATTGGTTGCCGCGATGATTCGGATATCGACGGGAATAATAGCATCAGAGCCGATGCGCATCACTTGTTTTTCCTGAAGGACTCTTAGCAGGCGTCCCTGCAGTACGCTGTCAATATCGCCGACCTCATCAAGAAAAATCGTACCTTTATGTGCAAGTTCAAATAGGCCCGGTTTGCCGCCTTTTTTAGCTCCGGTAAATGCGCCTTCCACATACCCGAACAATTCGCTCTCCAGAAGCTGCGGCGGCAAAGCGGCGCAGTTAATCGCGACAAACGGTCCGTTGGCCCGGCGGCTGTCGCTGTGAATGCTTTGCGCAAGGATTTCCTTTCCCGTTCCGCTTTCGCCTTGGATAAGAACGGTCGCGTTGGCTTTGGCGTAATTTCTGGCGAGATGGATCATTTGCTCGGCAGATGGATCGCTGGTAATGAAATGATTGAACCGGTACTTGGTCACAAAACCCTGGGTATAAAGATTTTGCCGTATGCTCTGTTCTGCGTCCTGAATTTTCTTTATCTCCTGAAACGTTGCAACGACACCTTTTGCCTCGCCGTCAACCTGGATCGGGATTTGGTTGGACAAAATATAGCCTCTGGAGATTTTTTGCACTTGATTCATCTCTGCGCGGCCGGATTTAAGTATTCTGCCGATATGGAAATGATCAATAAAATTTTTTATGGGTTGGCCGAGGATATCATCGGCAGTTAGATTAAAGATTGCTTCGGCAGCCGGATTGATTACGGTAATCTGCTCGTGCTCGTCAACGGCGATAATCCCTTCGCGGACAATATTGATTACAGTCTTAAAGCGTTCCGCCACTGCCCGCTCTTCTTCCCGGACTTGCACGATATGCCGGGCTTCATCAATCGTCTCCAATAGAGCTTCTTTTCCGGAAGTGATTAAGTGGACATTGACATTCTTGAAGGTTAATTTGCTGGCGATCAGCGTATCGCCGATGATGTTTTTAATCCCATGCGCGGACACCAAATTTTGCGCCTTATTCTGGACAGCCAGCCAGTCGACGTCCTCGTTGAAATCATTGCTGATAATAATCTCTTCCATCGCGATAGTAAGAAGTTCGCAGGTTCTGCGGCAGCCGTGCACGATGCTTTCGTAGCCGATTACTCCAAGTGTCTTTTTCTGATTGCGATAGGGTGCGATCACGCGCAATAAATCATGACTGGTTACTTTTGCTTCCAAAATCGGGATATTGACGTGTTTTCGGATAATGGCTGCGGTTCCGCCCCTGCTGATGATGACTTGGGCGCCTGCTTGGCAGGCGGCGAGAGCTTGCTTCAAACCATCCTCTAACATTCCAACCCTCACGGAAAAACGAAAGCCAATTTCTTGTTGGATTTGTTCAGCCAATTCAGCCAATTCGCTGTAAGGGGCAATTAAGCAGATTTTATTTTCCACGAAACGTCACCAACCTTATGTTTTTTGCATGAAAGCGGTTATTCGCTAAAATCAACCGTTTTCCAGCAATGATCGCATTATAATTATCGTCTCATAAAAATTTTCAGAAGGCAAATAAAATTCACAAATCCTGGGGAAATTTTATCCTTCATTGTGGGAAAATGCCGCATACCGATGAAATTCGCCGCAAATTATTCGCGGCAAACTGCGCTAAAGTTGCTGCTAATCTTGAGCTTGCAGGTTTGGCATAGTTCTTGCAAAGTAAAGATTACATATTGGATAAGGTGGTGGATGTATGAATTTTATGGGTTATCGGCGGCCAGACGGTAAAGTGGGAATTCGCAACCATGTTTTGATTCTGCCTTCGGTCACATGCGCAAATCAGGTTGCCAGAAGTATTGCGCAAAATACGCCGGGAACGACGTGGGTGGAACATCAGCATGGTTGTGCGCAGCTTGGCGCAGACCTTGAACTAACCAGACGGGTTCTCATCTCTCATGGCACTCATCCGAACGTGTACGGAACCGTAATCGTCGGCCTCGGCTGTGAGACGGCGCGAGCCCAGGAAGTGGCGCAGGCCATCAAGGAACAGTGTCCGTTTAAACCGGTTGCCGTAATGATTATCCAGGAAGAAGGCGGTTCGGTGAAGGCAAGCGTGAAAGGCGCCGAGCTGGCAAAAGCGATGGTTTGTGAAGCGGCCGGTTTGCTGCGGGAGCCAATCGATGTCTCTGAACTTATTCTCGGCACGGAATGCGGCGGATCAGACGCCTGTTCCGGGATCACTGCTAATCCGGCACTGGGTGCGGCCAGTGATTTATTAATCGATGCCGGCGGAAGCGTTGTTTTGGCGGAAACGACGGAAATCATCGGCGCTGAACACCTCGTCGCGGCACGGGCGGTCAACAAAGAAGTGGAAGCGCGCTGTTATGAGGTGATCGACCGTTGTGAACAAGGCGTTTTGAAAATGGGCGTAGATATGCGAGGCAGTCAACCGACGCCGGGAAATATCGATGGAGGCCTTTCGACCATTGAAGAAAAGTCACTGGGCTGTATCTACAAAGCTGGCACAAAACCGCTGGTCGACGTGATCGACTATGCTATGCCGGTCACAAAGAAAGGGCTGGTATGGATGGATACTCCCGGCCATGATATTGAACAGCTTACAGGCATGGTTGCCGGAGGCTGTCATCTCGTTGTATTCACAACCGGCCGTGGAACCTGCTGCGGCTCACCGATTGCGCCAACGATCAAAGTAGCCAGCAATTCGGCATTATTTAAAGCAATGGAGGACAACATTGATATTAACGCAGGCACGATTATTACCGGTGAAGAAACTGTCCAGCAAGTCGGACAACGGATTTTTGAAGAGCTGCTGCATGTTGCTTCCGGGAAAATGCCCAAAGCGGAAGTATTAGGATTTAATGACTTTGCGATCAACCGGGTAGGCCCAACGATCTGACAAAGGCGTTAAAGGAGGAGAGGATTCAATGATAAAGGCCATCGTCATGAAACCTGCGGACAATGTGGCGACTGTAATGGAAGATGTAATTCCCGGAACGAAAATAGTGATCTTCGTCGGAGATGCAAAAAAGACCATAGACATTTCGGAAAAAATTGCGTTCGCCCATAAATTTGCCGTTGAAAATATACCGAAAGGCGCGGCAATAAAAAAATACGGAGAGGTAATTGGTATTGCTACGCAAGACATTAAAGCCGGCCAGCATGTGCATGTGCACAATATAGAAAGCACCCGGGGCCGTGGCGATAAAGAATAAATAAAAAATAGTGGGGTGGTTGCGATGAATATTCGAAAAGTAGGGCTGATCACCGGCGGGGGAACAGGAACCGGCAAGGCAATCGCTTTGGGACTTGCAAAGGAAGGCGTTGATATTGTCATTAACTATTCCCGTTCCAAAGAGGACGCTGAGCAGACCGTCATTGAAGTGGAGAAACTCGGAGTATCCTGTCTTGCATTACAGGCTGACGTTGCCAGCGACGAACAAGTCCGTGCCATGATTGAAAAGACGATACAGCAGTTTGGCAGGCTTGATTATGTGGTAAATAGTGCGGGCACGACAGTGTTTGTGGATATGAAAGATTTGGAAGGGTTGAAAACGGAATATTGGGACCGGATTCTGGACGTAAACGTGAAAGGAATTTTTTATGTTTGCCGCGCCGCTAGTCCCTATTTAAAACAAACAAACGGCAGTATTGTGAATATCACTTCGATTGCCGGTCTTACCGGGGTCGGTAGTTCCATTGCATACGCCACATCGAAGGCTGCGGCAATCGGCCTGACAAAATCGCTGGCCAGAGCTTTGGCGCCGGAAATTCGGGTGAATAATGTTGCGCCAGGAATTATTCTGACCCGATGGGTGGCGGGAAAAGAGGAACATATTGCGAAATTAAGCGCGGGAGCGCCGTTGGAACGGGTCTGCACTCCCAAAGACGTTGCAGATGTGGTCTTGCCGCTGCTGATTTCCGCGTCTCTGGTAGCGGGACAGACCATAGTCGTCGACGGCGGCATGACACTGTAACCAAATTTATTTCGAGCTATAGCCTGAAAAAATGTGTTCGAATGGCAATGCTGCGCGCCGGTTATTGCCATTCGAACAGGTCGGAAACATAGTGTATTATGTTTCATTTTTTTTGCGTTTAAGGAAACCAGGTTAGCAGATGAGTGGTTTTCGCAAAGCTTACAGAGAATTCGCAGCAGAAGACAGATGTTGCTAGTGCATTAGAAATAAAACAAAGTGTGCGCGCAGCAATGGCAAGAAGGTAAAAATGCTGTGTGCAAAGAATACTATCGACTAGGTTAAATGGCAGAAACGTTGGGGGAACAAACATGCTTCAGACTACCGTCTATATTGTCATTGGCTTAAACATCGCGCTCATTGTGCTGGCTTTGCTCATCTTAGCGCGCAGTTCCGGAATGAAGTCGTCTGAAATTCTGACCCAATTGGTTCAACTTGAAAAAGGGCATGAAAAAAATGCGAGGGTTTTGAATGATGGATTTGCCGGCAATCGCGAGGAATTTGCCAAAAACGCTAAAGCATTGCGGGAAGAAATCGCAAACTCCCTGGCGCAATTTAATGAATCCGTATTAAGCCGCTTGACGCAGACCTCACAATTGCAAATAGCGCAAAATGAAGCTTTTATTAAGCAGATACAGGTTTTATCGCAATCCAATGAACAACGAATGGATAAGTTGCGTGCGTCAGTCGATATTCAGCTTAAGGCAATACAAGAGGATAACAGCCAGAAACTGGAAGAAATGCGCAAAACGGTGGATGAAAAGCTGCATGCGACACTGGAAAAACGCCTGGGCGAGAGCTTCAAACAGGTTAGCGACCGTCTTGAACAGGTTCATAAGGGACTGGGTGAAATGCACACGCTTGCTTCGGGAGTAGGCGATCTCAAACGCGTGTTGACCAACGTCAAGACGCGGGGGATTTGGGGTGAAATCCATCTGGGGAATTTACTGGAGCAGATCTTGACTGCGGAACAATACGCGCAGAATGTGGCGACGAAGCCGGGATCCAATGACCGGGTAGAGTTTGCAATTAAACTACCCGGAGAAGAGAAAGCGGGTTGCCCGGTTTGGCTGCCGATCGACGCCAAATTTCCGCAGGAAGATTACCAGCGACTGCTGGATGCGCAGGACCTGGCGAATCCGGTGTTGGCGGAAGAGGCGGGGCGGGCGATGGAATTGCGGATCCGGCAAGAGGCAAAGAATATTGCCGATAAGTACATCAGCGTTCCGCATACTACGGAATTTGCCATCTTGTTTTTGCCGATTGAGGGATTGTATGCGGAAGTCCTGCGCCGGCCGGGGTTATGTGATTTATTGATGCGCCAGTACCGAATCGTATTGTCCGGGCCAACCACATTGGCGGCATTGTTGAATAGTCTGCAAATGGGTTTTCGGACGCTGGCAATTGAGAAGCGGGGTTCGGAAGTATGGTCCTTATTGGGGGCAGTGAAAACGGAATTTGGAAAGTTTGGCGATCTGCTGGATAAAACCAGCAAAAAACTAAGTGAAGCCGGCAACTCGATTGATACTGCTGCGCGCAAGTCGCGAACCATTGAACGAAAATTAAGGGCCGTCGAACAGCTGCCGGCCGCTGAAGCGGTTCGCCTTTTGGAAGATCTTTCTGATGTCGCAGTGATCCCTGGCGACGAAGAAGAAGAAATCAATCTGGATAGGAGTGGCAAAACACATGGTTGAAAAGATTGCTTCCAATTTGTATCGAATAGAAGTTCCTCTGCCGAGAAACCCGCTGAAGGCGATTAATTCTTATGTGATTACGGGTGCGGACCGGAACCTTGTTGTTGATACGGGCTTGAACCGGGAAGAGTGCAAGAACGCTTTGCAATCCGGATTTGCTGAAATTGGCCTTGATTTGGCAAAAACAGATTTTTTGCTGACGCATATGCATGCAGATCACTCTGCGCTTGCTTCGTCGTTAATCGTTCCCGGACGGAAAGCCTATGCCAGCCGGCGGGATGCCATAACGATCAATACATTCAGCGGCTCTGACATTGATGCGCATTGGAATGCGTTGCGTGACTATGCTGTGTTGCAAGGCTTTCCGCAAGAAATCCTTTTTTTGGCGGTTGAAAAGCATCCTGGCAACATGTACCGGCCGGAACACCGCCTGGATTTTGATTATTTGACGGATGGAGAGGTTATCCATGTGGCGGACTATGACTTCCAATGTATTTTTACGCCCGGCCATACCCGGGGGCATGTTTGCCTCTATGAACCGAACCAGAAAATCTTGATTTCCGGGGATCATATTTTAGGCGACATCACACCGAATATTTCGCAGTGGATCGAAGATGAGGATGCCCTTGCCGTATATTTTGCCAGCCTGGACAAAGTGGCGCAGTTGGACGTCGCTATGGTCTTGCCCGGGCACCGCAGCATTTTCAAGGATTGCCAAGGCAGGATCAACGAACTCAAAGAACACCATTCTCACCGCTTGGGGGAAGTGATGAGGATCATTCAGGATAACGGACCGCTTAATGCCTATGAGATTGCTGAACACATGACCTGGGATATGCGTGGTATCTGGGCTGATTTTCCAGTTCCGCAAAAATGGTTTGCTCACGGAGAAGCAATTGCCCATATTAAATACCTTCAGAAAAAGGGTTGGGTGGTCTCTCTGCAAACCGAAGATAAACCGGTTCGCTACAGCGCAACGTAAACTTGCAGGCTTTATTTTTACTTGCGCTCGAAAATAGCAGGAATTTATATTCAAACGACGAATAATTATTACCAAATTCAAACCATTAATAGTTTGGAATTATTACCAAAGTTTAATTACCAATTATTTGCAAATGCGAGATGAGGGGAAAATTAGGAAGAGGAAGAATGGAAGGAGGAAAACGGTAGTACGCCAGGCATAAAATCATATCATGGGCAAATTTGTCGAAAGACAAAGACGCAAAGCCGTGGGTCTAAGGATATGCAGATGTCTATGACTGCCAGGTTGCTGCTTCGCGATCGCGATGTATTTTGCAGTCAGGCAGAGGTCTGACTTTTTTTGTTCTGTAAAGATTGTTTTTTACCCGATCATACTTTTTTAGTACACCAGAAAGTATAAATTTTATACACCAAAATATCAATTACAAAGAACGAAGAGGAGAATTTATAATGGCTGAATATAACGGTGCAAAAAACAAACAAGATAAGAAGATTGTGACCCATGGTATGGACATAAGTAATTTGAAATTAGTGGATATTATTGATATTGATTTTTTGCAGCAGTTTCAAGATGATTTTGCCAAAGGAGTCGGCCTTGCCAGCGTTACAGTAGATATTTCCGGAACCCCTGTTACCAAGCCGAGCAGTTATACCCGCTTTTGCGAGCATTATACGCATTCAACGGAATGTGGAGATAAGCGGTGTGCCGAGTCTCATCGCAAGGGCGGAGAAGAGGCGGCCAGAACCGGGAAGCCGGTAGTTTATGAATGCCATGCAGGTCTGATTGACTTTGCTGCACCGATTATGATCGAAGGTCGGCTGATTGGGACGATTTTGGGCGGGCAAGTACTGACAGATCTTCCCGATGAGGCAAAGTATCGCAGAATAGCCGGTGAAATCGGCGTTGATCCGGACGGATATGTAGAAGCAGTAAAAGAAGTGAGCAAGTTATCTAAAGAAAGAATAGAATCAGCGGCCAATGTGTTGTTTATTGTTGCCAACAACATGTCCAAGATGGCCTATCAACAACGAAAATTACAGGCTGTCAGCAATATACTCAATGATAGTCTGCACCAAATATCGGCGACGATGGAACAATTGGCGGCTTCTGCGATGACTGTGAGCAGCAACCAGGCAAATCTCAATACAGAAATAGGCAATGTAAATACGGTAACTGGAAAAATCAACGAAGTGATGGATTTTATCAAAGATATTGCGGATGAGACCCGCCTGTTGGGGTTGAATGCAGCGATTGAAGCGGCCAGAGCCGGCGAAGCGGGACTGGGATTTGGCGTTGTAGCGCAGGAAATCAGAAACCTTTCCGCTGATTCAAAGCAAACGGTTGGCAAAATCAAAGAGCTTACGGATAGCATTAAGAGTTCTGTCGACAAAACAGTAGGCATGGGGAATGAAACCATGATGACAGTGGAGCAGCAGGCGGCCGCAATACAGGAAATCACAGCGAGTGTTGAAGAAATCACAGGGTTGACGGAACAATTAAGCGAGCTGGCAAACGCACTATAATTGTAATTGTAAAAGGGGGAGAACCTTGTGGCTATTCAACTGGTTGTTTTCACATTAAATGAGGAAGAATACGGGCTTGATGTTTCTGCGGTTAACGGCATTTTGCGTTCCAAGAAGTTCAAAATACAATCCATGCCTGGCGTGGCGAAAACGATTGCCGGGATGATCAATTTGCGGGGGCAAGTCAATTATATTTTTAATCTGCGGGCCAAATTTGGCTTGCCTGACGAAGAATTAGCGGAAGAAAGCAAGTTGATCATGCTGAATGTGAACCAGTCCAATTCGGGCTGTATTGTGGACGAGGTAACCGATATTGTTAAGTTGAATGATGAGGATATACAACCGCAGCCGGCTTTTGTCAGCCGGTCCAGTGACAATTATATTCAGGGGATTGGCAAGCTCCAAGATCGATTGATCATTATTTTAGATCCGGAAAAGCTTTTGGCCGTAGAAGAGCTGCCTCTCATGGCAACGGCCGGGTAGTTCGTTCTTTCGGTTTCATTCAAAAAAAGGCAACCTCAGCATGCATTTTATTGCGCCTGGGTTGCCTTTTTTTCGTCCACCAGAAAGTATAAATTTTGTCTGATGGACATAAGTGCAACCAGCGGTTTACGCCGTCGCTTTTAAAGCTCGGCGCAAGCCGGGTTTTCTAATCGAGTGGCTTGCTTGGCAAGAAAATCCCAAAATGCCTGGAAACAACTTAGTAATGGGGGAGCTTGGCAGATTGCATAAAACTGGCGGGTAATTGCAAATCCGGGCGTAGGGATGATTGCCAGCCGGCCCGTATCCAGTTCACTCTGAACGGCCCATTTGGAAATAAACCCTAAGCCTATTTTTTTCAACACGGCAGACTTAATGGCTTCATTGCCATTCACATGAAAGACAACTCGCATCCGTTCGGGCGAAATGCCGTGTTCTTTCAATGCGTTGTGCACTGTGCGCAGAGAGCCCGAAGAGGCCGGGCGGGAAACGAAGGGATGCGAAAAAATAACGTCAAATTCCGGGCGTTCGCCTAGCACGGCGGCGGTGTCCGGATGGGAAATCAGCACCATTTCATCAGACCATAACCGTAAAGCGGCAGGGGCGTTTTCAGGAGGCACGCCTACGATGGCGATGGGGAATTCGCCGGCGCTGAAACCGGTCAGGATCGTTTCGCTGTTGCCCGTGTGCAGGGAAATCTGCAGTCCAGGCCGGTCCCGCAGAAATTCGGCGACGAAACTGGGAAGGATGTACTCGGCCGGTATGGTGCTTGCGCCGATATGGATTTCGCCTGCTTGCCCTAATCGCATGTGCTGAATTTGTTGGTAGGCCATCTCCAACTGCAGATTGATTTTGTGTGTGTGCGCGAATAACGCTTCACCGTAGACCGTCAATGTGACTCCACGGGCGGTTCTGTGAAACAAGGGGCAGTTAAATGATTTTTCCAGATTATCAATGTGAAAGGAAACTGTTGGCTGGGTAAGTTCAAGCCGTTTGGCGGCGCCGCTGAAACTGCCTTCTTCAACGACTGCATTGAATACAGATAATAATTGCCATTGGGACATGCCAAATCACCTCATTTTCTAATGTGTATTCGCCATGGGAAAAAAATGTCCTTTGCACAAGAGCCTCGAAAAGGAATCCCAAAGTATATATAGAATATATCTTAATGATATATTGATACATTCTATAAGATTGGGAGATGGTTCGTTCTATGCAGTGGGTTTTCATTATCATTACCGGAATTGTCTTCGGCCTGGGGGCCGTGTTGCTGGTGAAAGCCGGCAATCCGGGAAACTACGGCTTTTGTGCGGCCTGCCATTTGCGGGACATCGCGGGGGCGCTGGGTATTCATCGAGTAGCAACGCTGCAATATGTCCGGCCGGAAATCCTGGGATTTGTGCTGGGATCGTTCATCCTGGCAAAAACCAGCGGTGAATTCCGGCCCCGAGGCGGTGCGCAGCCGGCGGTCCGCTTTGTTTTGGGGGCCTTGATGATCATCGGTGCGCTGGTATTCCTGGGTTGTCCGCTGCGGGGGATTTTACGATTGGCCGGCGGTGATTTGAACGGCCTTGTTGGTTTGGCGGGATTTGCCGGTGGGATTCTTGCCGGAATTGGTTTTTTGCGCAATGGCTATAACTTGGGACGATCGCAGGTTTATTCCGGAGCGGGCAATGGCGTAGGCTATTTGGCCGCCGCGGCTGCGTTTGTATTATTGGCGGGCGTGGTGATGCAGGCCGGATTTCTCAATTTCAGCGCCAAAGGACCGGGCGCAATGCATGCGCCTCTGTTGGTCAGTTTAATTCTTGGTTTGCTGGGCGGCGCGCTGGCATGGAAAACCCGCATGTGCCTGAGCGGCGGATTGCGTGATTTCATATTGGTGAGTGATACTTACCTGCTGAAGATTTACGGAGTGATCTTTTTGGCGGCGTTCATCGGCAATCAATATTTTGGCTTTTTCAAGCTGGGTTTTGCCGAGCAGCCATTGGCGCACAGCATGCATTTGTGGAATTTTATGGGGTTATTTCTGGTCGGTCTTGCGGCGACCTTGTCTGGCGGCTGTCCGCTGCGTCAACTGATCATGGCGGGGGAAGGAAATACGGATGCTATGTTCTGTGTTCTGGGCATGCTGGCCGGAGCGGGAATTTCTCATGGTTTGAATGCTGCCGGCAGCGCATCCGGCGTGGGGATGAATGGGCAGATCGCCGTAGTTGCAGGGTTGGCGATTGCTGCAATGATTGGCGTTGCCTTCCGGCAAAAAGTCAGTTTGCGAACGGAGGGATAACATTGCTGAAAACACTTGATCTTCGAGGGTTAAGCTGCCCCATTCCATTGATTCAAACGAAAAATGCGCTTGAAAATGCTGCAGAGGTGCAAGTCACTGTCGATGAACCGGTGGCGAAAGAAAACATCCTCAAATTTGCCAAAGCAAGAAATCTTCAGGCGCAATGCAGCGTTAATGACGGCGAATATACGATTACTATTCATAAATAGTTGCTGGGAAAATAACAAAGAATCAAATGGGGCCATGTGCTTTATTTTGCATATCACTGCAAAATAGCACATGGCCTTTTGGCATGAGGAAATTTCAGACAGACTGAAGGCAGTGCAGGAAGAAGCGTGAAGCTGCGCGAAAAGAGAACAATAATAAATTGCTGTAACTGTGAAGCGTTTGCGGTAGGAGGAATGAATATGGGGTCAATCCAACTGACCATTGACGGTAAGTCCATCGAAGCGAAGGAAGGACTCACAATTTTAGACGTTTGTCGCCAGAATCACATCATCATACCGACTCTTTGTCACTTGGCCGATTTAACCCCGGAAGGCGCTTGCCGGATTTGTTTAGTCGAAGTAACCGGCGCCCGCGGTTTGGTGGCATCCTGCAACTATCCGGCTGCAAACGGCATGGAGGTCATTACTTGCAATGCGGCCATCAGGGAAGCCCGCAAAGTGAACCTGGAACTGCTGTTGGCCAATCATCCGCAGGAATGTCTGAGTTGTCAGCGGAACATGAACTGCGAATTGCAGAGTTTGGCGGCGCAGTTTGGCATAGACAGCATTCCCTGGCAAGGCGAGAAGCGGCAGGCGAAGAGCGATACTGGCAATCCTTTCGTGGTGAGGGATCCGGACAAATGCATCCTTTGCGGCCGCTGTGTCCGGGTAACTCGCGAAATTCAATGCTGCAACGTGTTGGAAATGACGCAGCGGGGCTTTCAGTCAAAAGTAACGACTGCGTTTGATGAGCCGTTAACAGAAACAAACTGTGTTTTTTGCGGTACGTGCGTATCTGCTTGTCCCACGGCTGCCTTGACGGAAAAACCAATGCGGGACATGGGGCTGGCGGAACGCAAGGTGAAAACTACCTGTCCGTTCTGCGGCGTAGGCTGCAACTTTGATCTCAACGTAAAGGACAACGAAGTGATTGGCGTCACTTCGAATTTGACGGCGCCGGTCAATGGACGCCTGACCTGTGTCAAAGGCCGTTTTGGCACGGATTATATTCACAGTCCGGAACGGCTGAAAACGCCGTTGATTAAGAAGAACGGACAGTTTGTCGAAGCATCCTGGGAGGAAGCGTTGTCTTTGACGGCAGAGAAATTTTCCCACTATAAAAGCACTTATGGCAGTGATTCCATTGCGGCTCTCAGCTCGGCCCGCTGTACGATCGAAGAAAACTATCTGATCCAAAAACTGATGCGCGCGGTGATCGGTACGAACCATATCGATCATTGCGCCCGTACCTGACACAGCCCCACCGTGGCCGGTCTGGCCGCTGCATTGGGGTCTGGAGCGATGACCAACTCCATCAACGAAATTCCCTTCAATGATTTGCTCTTCGTGATCGGCGCCAATCCGCCCGAAGCGCACCCCGTCATTGGCGCTAAAATGCGCCAAGCGCTGGCAAGAGGCGCTTCGCTGATCGTTGTCGACCCTCGCCGCACAGAACTGGCCGAACAGGCGGATATCTGGCTGCAGCTGCGGCCGGGAACCGATATCGCCCTGCTGAATGGCATCATGCATTTGATTTTGCAGCATGGCTGGCAGAAGGATGATTTTATTCATGAATGTACCCAGGGCTTTGACGAATTTGCCAAAACAGTAGCAGCCTACACCCCCGACCGGGTGGAGGCGATTACCGGCGTGCCGGCGCAAAAACTGCTGGCTGCCGCTCGCCTCTATGCGCAAACGGACCGGGCGGGAATTTACTATACTCTTGGCATTACGGAACATATTTGCGGCACCGATAATGTGTTAAGTGTGGCGAACCTTGCCCTGCTTACAGGGCATTTGGGCCGGCCGTATACCGGGGTCAATCCTCTGCGGGGCCAGAACAATGTCCAGGGCGCTTGCGATGCCGGAGCGCTGCCGAACTATTTTCCCGGGTATCAAAAAACGGATGACCCGTTGGCGCAGGCAAAGTTTTCCAAAGCTTGGGGAGCAGTGCTTTCAAATAATCCAGGCCATACTTTGCCGGATATGTTTGACGCTGCCGTTGCCGGACAAGTTAAATGCATGTATATCATGGGTGAAGACCCTGTTTTATCTGACGCCAATGCCCTTCACGTGCGCAAAGGGCTGGAAACTCTGGAGTTTCTGGTAGTCCAGAACCTATTTTTGACAGAGACGGCAAAATTGGCGGATGTCGTATTGCCGGCGGCCGGTTTTGCGGAAAAAGATGGCTGCTTTGCCAATACGGAGCGCCGCATTCAGCGGGTGCGCAAGGCGATTGACCCGATCGGGCAGAGCCGTCCGGACAGCGAGATCATCATTGAACTTTCCAACCGGCTGGGTTATTCCATGCACTATGAACACCCTTCTGAAATTATGGCGGAAATGGCTTCCTTGGCGCCGATCTATGCCGGCGTCACTTACGAACGGTTGGAAGAAAAAGGCCTGCAATGGCCGGTACCGTATAAAGATCATCCGGGAACGCAGTTTTTACATGAAAATGGACGCTTTACTTGTGGTTTTGGTAAATTTCATGCGGTCGAGCATCAGCCGCCGGACGAAGAACCGGATGCGGATTATCCGTATTTGTTGTCGACGGGACGAATTCTCTATCATTACAACATGACTACTGTGGGCCGATCACGCTGGTTAACGGAATTCCGGCCGGCAGAGAAAGTGATGGTTCACCCGGCCGATGCCTGTCAATTAGAGATCAGAGATGGCGATTGGCTGGAAGTGAAATCCCGCCGGAGTGTTGTTGCCGCCCAAGCCTGGGTTACCGATCGCGTACTGCCCGGTATGGTATGGCTGTCCTTTCATTATCCGGATTGTCCCACGAATGAAGTGACCAATGGCGCCTATGACAAAGTAACGAAAACGTACGAATATAAAGTTTGTGCGGTGCAGGTGCACAAGCGAACCACGGAAAAGAATTAGAAAAGGACCAAAAAGAAAGGGCCATTCCCTGCAGGAGAATTGGCCCTTTCTTTTTGGTCCCCTAGTTCAGAATGATTTCTGTCAGGCTGCGTTTGGGGACATGGTGCACCTGGTTTTCATCACGCCAGTACTTGACATCGCCGTCAGGTGTCATTGTGTCGATAACGACGGTTTCTTTGGGTTTGCCCAATGCGAGTACTAATAGGATATCCTGGGTTTCAGGAATATTCAATGCTGCGCGGAGCATTGTTTTTTGAATGCTGGCAATCATGCAGCCGCCCAGACCGGCTTCTACTGCTCCTAGTAAGATCGTCTGTGCGGCGATGCCGGTATCGGCCGGATTCGTCATTTTGTAATTTTCATCCTGCACAATCACAATATACCCGGTTGGGCGTTCGCCGGCCTCCGGACCTTGCCAGTCTTTCAGATAACCGGCCCAGGCCAGGGAAGGAAAGATTTTTTCATTTTGCTCTTTCTCATAGGACACATAGTATTTCAAAGGCTGACGGTTCGCTCCGGAAGGACTCAATCTGGCCAATTCGATCAGTGTAAGCAAGGTCTCCCTGCTGATGAGTTCATTTTCAAAGAAACGACGATAGCTCCGGTTTTTCTTTACCAAGTCAATTAACATAATTTTCCTCCCTTTAGTAAAAATTTGTTTATCCTAAAGTATATTCTCATCAAAGGCGGAACAATCCTGCACTGAAAAAAGAGACGGCCGCCTGTATTAAAGGATTTGCTGTTCTTATGGCCAATATATAGATACATATATATTGGCCATAGAAGGGGGCAATGATGGAGCGTGAAGGTCATCGGCATTAATGGCAGTCCGCGTAAAGACGGCAACACAGCGATACTCATCCAAACTGTATTTCAAGAATTGAACCGGCAGGGTATCGAAACAGAGTTAATCCAACTTTCCGGGCAAAACATACGCGGCTGTACGGCCTGTTACGCCTGTGTGGAGAAAAAAGACAAGCAGTGTATCATAACCGACGATCCATTCAATGCCTGCCTGGCGCAAATGATTGCCGCGGATGGGATACTTCTCGGCTCGCCGGTTTATTCCGCCGGCGTAACCTCGCAAATGAAAGCCTTCATTGACCGGGCCAGCATGGTGTTGGCAGCCAATCGGGGGCTGCTGCGCTATAAAGCGGGAGCGGCAGTAGTCGCTGCGCGGCGTGGCGGCGCGATCAGCGCTTTTGATACGCTGAACCATTTTTTGCACAGCAAGGAAATGTTTCTTGTCGGATCGACGTATTGGAATATGGTGTACGGCCGGAATATCGGCGAGGTGCAGAAGGATGAAGAAGGCATCGGGAATATGAAAAATTTAGGACAGAATATGGCCTGGTTATTACAGAAACTCCACAGTCAATAGAGTTAAAAAACGAGTATACGAAAGCGAGGCCTGAATATGCAGGAATTAATGACGCAGGAGCAGTTGGAGCAAGAGGCGAAGGAATTGTGCAAATGGGCGGCCGCTCGTGCGGGAGTCATTGTTGTGGCGCCGCTTGTCGGTTCAATGGCTTTGATTGCCAATGAAGTGTATATGGTTTCCCGACTGGCAAAACTTCATGGGAAGAATTTATCCGATGGCGCTATTTTAGGATTCATTGGCGCTTTTGCCGGAACCATCGCCGGCCAGACATTGACCACGCTTATTCCGTTTGCCCCGCTGCAAATTCCCATTGGAATGGGAGTTACTTATGCATTGGGCATTGCAGCGCATGAGTGGCTGAAGGCCGGTTGTCCGAGCGATATGAGCGCTTTTCAGAATGTTTTTGATCGTGCAAAAGAAGAGGCAAAAAACATGATTCCGTTATTGAAAAAAGATCCGCGGAAAGAATTGCCGTTAGGGGATGAAAGCCGAAAGTATAGTTTGAAACAACTCGAAACAAACGATAAAGGAGTGAATGGCAATGGCGGAGAAAAACTATGATGCTTATCAGAAAGAGTACTCCGCAAGCAAGCTGTTTGACAAGATCCTCCTGTATGCGAAGGAAATCGGCGCCGCTCTCGTCTACAAAGCATTGCAGCTGTATTATGTGACCCAGAAGCCGGAGGTGCCGTTAAAAGTAAAAACTACGATTTATGGGGCGCTTGGTTATTTGATCCTGCCGTTAGATTTAGTCCCTGATCTGCTGCCGATGGTCGGCTATGGCGATGATGCGGCGGCGATTGCGATTGCCCTTGCGGTAGCGCATATGTATATTGATGAGACCGTGCGGGAGAAGGCCAAAGCGAAACTCGTCAGCATTTTTGGACAGGGCGTGTTGAAGATTCTCGAAGGGTAAAGAAGAAGGCGATATCCATATATCAAAAAACGACCAGCCTCCGCCGCAAGGCGGAAGCTGGTCGTTCGTCTGTGATGCGTTTCATCACGGGAATAGGAAGATACCGCCGGTTGCGACGACAATCCCCACAAAGAACAAGATAATGCAGAAACCGATTAAGTCCCTGATGCTGATATTGGCGATTGCCAAGAGCGGCAAGGCCCAGAACGGACAAACCACGTTCCAGACGCTTTCGCCCCAAGCGACGCCCATAATGACTTTCCAGGGCTCGACACCCAAGGCATTGGCAGCCGGCAGCATGAAGGGCGCCTGAACGACCCAGTGGCCGCCTGCGGACGGTACAAAAACGCTGATAACCAGGGAAGAGATAAAGCAATAAAACTCGAAAGTGTCATAGGAGGCGAGCTTTAACAGCGCATCGGAAATGACATAGACAAGACCGCTTCCTTTCATGATGCCCATGATTGCGGCATAGAAAGGGAATTGGAGGACGATTCCGCCGGCGCTGGTAACGCCTTTGGTTACGGCGTTGGAATAAGAAATCAGATCGTCATGCATCCAGACGCCGAGGACAATAAAGATTAAGTTCAGCATATTGATATTCAGCTGCAAGCCTTTGGTGGCAAAGAAATAGCCGATATAAATCGTACCGACAATTGCGAGACTGTACTTCATCAGCTTGCTTCTGTCAATTCGGTCAGCTAAGGTCGGATTGGCCGGCATGGGGGCAAAGCTTGCTTCATCCTCCTCTTTGAAGGAAGCCGGATCCACTACAACCATATTCTCTTTTTTAGGAATGAGAAACAGGCAGATAAATGGGATGACAAGAGCTAAAACAACGGTGATGAAAATTGTTTGGGGATTGAACATCGTGAGAGCCAAAGGAACAATACCGATTTCCTTTTCCAGGAAGTGACCAGGGGTAGCGGACAACAATGGAACGGAAGCGGACAATCCGCCGTGGGTGATGATGATACCCGACCAAGCCGCAGCAACAACCGCGCGAAAGTCGACGTCCTGGCGGATTTTAGCAATTTCCCGGGCCAGCAAGGCGCCGGCGATCAGACCGAGACCCCAGTTGAACCAATATAAAACCATGGAGGCAAAGGCGACAAACAGGATGGTTTGTTTTGGCGTATTCGGAATACGGGCGATGCGCCGTAAAAAACGGCCCATAGGCTTGGCGACTGCAAAGGCATAGCCGCTGACAATCAACAAGGTCATCTGCATAGCGAAAGATAAAATACCAAAGAAATCATTGCCCCAGAATTGAATCGTTTTCAATGGATTGGTGTGAGTGATACCGATGGCAAGCGCGAATACGACGAGGGTAATGATCCATGCGAGCGTAAATGGGTTTGGCAGATATTTTTGCATCAGGTCCACAAAAAACAGTACCAGTCTATTGATCATAGAGGTCACATCCTTCTTTTCTATTAAATTTTTTATGAAACGTAGTAATCGGAAGCTTTCAACTGGTGGATCAGTTTTTTCATAAACTGTTTTTTGATCGCCGGGATTTCGGCCTCCGGATATTGATAGAAGCCTTCGCCGGATTTGATGCCCAACTTGCCTTCTTCCATTTTTTTGCGCAGAAGAGGATTGGCGCATTGCGAGTTGTCGATTACCTTCAGCAGGTTATCGCCGACGATGCACCAGATATCGATGCCGCCGAAATCGGCAACTTCCAATTGTCCGGTGGTGGCATAACGGAACGCCGGTCCAAATTTCAAGGCCTTGTCGACGTCTTCCGGAGCAGCAATTCCTTGCTCGATAATGGAAAATACTTCACGGGCAACGCCTTGCTGAATCCGGTTGGCAACCAAGCCGGGTACGTCTTTTAGTACTTTTACCGTCTGCTTTTTGATAGCGGCGAACATTTGCGCCACTTCCTCGTAAATTTCCGCCGGCATGTTGCCGAAGCAAGAAAGTTCAACAATCGGCATCAAATGACCGGGGTTATACCAATGACAGACCATCATCCGCTGGCGGCGCTTTTCGCTGACCAGCGCCATCATCAGATCCAGTTTTAAACTGGAGGTATTGCTGGCCAGAACGGTATGTTCCGGACACAATTCATCCAATTGCTTAAATAGGTTCTGTTTCAATTCCAATATTTCCGGCACAGCTTCGATGACGAAGTCGCGGTCGGCGACGGTTTCTTTTAAGTCGGTGCAGAGATGAACGTTGTCAAGGATGCCGGGAATGGCTTGCGCAGTAATAAAATCTTCTTCCGCCAACAGTTCCAATTCCGCTTTAATCTCACTTTTTGCAGACTCCAGGCGGCTTGCATCCGTATCGTATAAATTCACTTCATAACCGTACATGGCAAAGGATTCGGCGATGCCGTGTCCCATAGTGCCTGAACCCAATACGGCAATTTTCTTCATCATGATGAGGACTCCTTTTGCAGTTTATTTTTTCAGACCTAAAATTTTACGGGCTTCATCCGGGGTAGCGACTGTTTTGTTTGCTTCGCCGATCAGACGGGCTGCCCGGGCGACAAATTCAGCATTCGATTTTGCCAGACGGCCTTTGGCATAATAAACATTGTCTTCCATACCGACCCGGACGTGTCCGCCCAAGGCTAAGGTGGCGAACAGGACTGGCAGATGGCCTTTGCCGATCCCCAATGCAGACCAGGTTGCTTCCGACGGGATCAAGCTTTTCAAATACACCAGATTTTCTACTGTTGCGGCGGTTCCACCGTCGGCGCCCAATACGAACTGGTAATGCGCCGGTGTTGCCAGGACTCCTTTTTTGATGTAGTAGAAGGAATTGTACACCATTCCAGCGTCAAAAATTTCAATTTCCGGTTTCACGTTGTTTTCCAACATGACTTTGCCGAGTTTCTCTAAGAATTGCGGTGGATTAAGGAATAGGCCGCTGTGCATCCAATTCATGGAACCCGCGTCGTAAGAAGCCATTTCCGGTTTCAGTTCAATTACATGGGCCATCCGAGTTTCGTCAGTTGCAAAGAGATCACCGGACGTTGTCAGGTTCAATACAATGTCGCATTGGGCCCGGATGAGTTCTACCGTTTCTTTAAACTTGTCTTTGTTCATGGTGCCTTTGCCTTCGTCGTCGCGCATGTGCAGATGGGCGACCGCGGCCCCGGCTTTCCAGCATTCTACAACATCAGCTGCGATTTCTTTTGGCGTCAAAGGAATGTTCGGATTGTGCTCCTTCGTTGGGAAAGCGCCTGTTACTGCTACGGTAATGATTGTCTTGTCCAAAAAGTATCACCTCAATCGTTATTTTGCTTTGTATCTATTGCAAGTTATATGCCAATAGGAATTGCTGAAAATGGTCAGCAATGATCACAATCAAATTTGCAAAAAACAGGCATCTGATGATTTTTTTCATCAGATGCCTGTTTAAAAAGCAGAAAATTATCATAATGGTGCTTGATTCATTGCCGATGAAAAAAATCATCAGTACTGATGCGTTTTTTCATCACTCAAACAGATTCCAAGGCGTTGTGCTTTTTTGACAATGGTCGATTGATCGATTTTTAAAATTTTTGCCGCTTTACGGGTGCTTTTATGCAACGACAAGACTTTCTCAATCGTTTTTCGCTCGACATTTTCCACAATTTCTTTCAGACCCAATTCTTTGTGAACCAATTCGGTGTAGTACGGATCAATGCTCAACAAGGCGCCGATTTGTTCGGCGCTGATGATCGAACCCTGACCGGCGACGATCACCAGGCGTTCGATGATATTCTGCAGTTCCCTGATATTTCCCGGCCAGTCATATTCTTTCAGGAGTTCAAACCCCGATTTTTCAATCACGGTAATCGTCCCGTACTTTGTATTGTAAACATCCAAAAAATGGCGGGCCAATAGCTCGATATCGTCTGCTCTTTGGCGCAGCGCCGGGAGCTGAATGGGGAATACGTTGAGGCGATAATAAAGGTCTTCCCGAAATTTTCCTTTTTTTACGAGCTCCAAAAGATCACAGTTGGTGGATGAGATGATGCGGATATCGAGCGCAATTGGCTTCGTACCGCCAATGCGGGTGATTTCCTTGTGCTGAATGACCCGCAGCAGTTTGGATTGCAGTTCCAAAGACATTTCGCCAATCTCATCCAACAGCAAGGTTCCTTTGTCGGCCAATTCAAACATTCCGAGTTTGCCGCCGCTGCTGGCGCCGGTAAAAGAGCCTTTTTCGTAGCCGAATAGTTCTGCTTCCAAGAGGTTGGCTGGAATGGCGGCGCAATTTACCTTGATAAACGGCCCGTTGGGACGTTTGCTGTTAAAGTAAATTTCATTGGCGACAACTTCTTTGCCGGAACCGGTTTCGCCGGTAATCAGAACGGTGACGTCCAAAGCGGCGACTTGTTCAATCATTTTACCGATTTTTTGAATTTCCGGGCTATCGCCGATTAAGTTTTTATTCAGATGAAATCTTCGCAAATGTTCAATTTCTTGTTTTGTACGGTATTGGTCTTTTTCGACTGCTTTCATTTTTTGCTGGGAGGCTTCGAGTTCCGATTTCATGGTGAGAAGGTCGGTGATGTCCCGGTCAACCACCACTACTTTTTTTACATTGCCGGCGTCATCGAAAATCGGGTTGCCGGAAATCAGCATTTTGCTGCCGTTGCGCAGACTTTCCCCCATGGCGTTGACTTGCTGCTTATGTTTGATGACCTCGGGTGTAACCGCATTTTTATACAAACAGGCGTTTTCGCAGTCGCTTACATATTTATTGAGAATTTCTTCCGGCTTGATGCCGGTAATCCTCGTATAGGCTCTATTGACGTAAAGTGTTTTGCCATTGCCGTCCGCGATGTAGATGCCATCGTAAAGATGATCGCCGATTTCCCGAAAATCAAAATCTTTTGCCTGTTCCATCTCGTGCAGGGTTTTTTGCAAGCCTTCCCGGATCTGCGATCGTTGTTGGACCAAGTCGTAATCAGGTGAACCGAGCTGCTGGATTAAATCCAGTAAAAAAGCAATAGAACTGAACTGATCTTCTGTTTTAATCAAGCAAGTCACTTCCCGCAAAATATTCTATCGTTCTCAAAACCATCATAGCGGAAACATCTTTGAAATGCAATTGTTTCTACTCAATCAGATTATTAAGGAAGTGGATCTGACAGTTGGCATGAAAAATGCATTGTATCTAGAGAAGAGAAACTTAATTTAAAATCCAAAAACAGGGAGGAATCGGGACAACAACCAAGAAACAAAAAAGAAAGGAACAAAATGGGATTTGAAATTGAGAGGACAGGGAGGAATTTGAATGAAGAACAAGGTAATTGTGACAGCGGCAATTACGGGGGGGATACACACTCCGTCAATGAGTCCATATCTTCCAATCACTCCGCAGCAGATTGCGGATGAGGCGGTGCGCGCTTATGAAGCCGGTGCGGCAGTGGCGCACATTCACGTGCGAAATCCGGAAAATGGCGCTCCTTCGGCTGACATGGAATTGTTTCGGGAAGTAGTGACCAGCGTGAAAAAACGCTGCAATATGATTTTGTGTCTGACGACCGGCGGTGGTCTTGGACAAACGGCGGAACAGCGGGTGGCCACAGTACGGACCTTTAAACCGGAATTAGGATCGTTTAATTTTGGTTCGATCAACTTTGCGTTGTTTCAGGTACTGGCGGGCAAGAAAGATTTCCAGCATGAATGGGAACCGGCCTATTTGGGCATGACCGAAGATTTTATTTTCCCGAATACATTTAAAACGATGCGGGAATTTTGCGGCATCTTTAATGAAAATGAGACCAAACCGGAATTGGAAATATATGATCTCGGCATGATCAATAACGTCGCATTTATGATTGAACGCGGTTATTTGAAAAAACCGGTATACCTGCAGTTCGTCCTTGGTATTTTGGGCGGTGCGCCGGCGACGGTAGACAACTTGATGCATTTGGTCCGGACGGCCAAAGAACAAATCGGTGATTTTTCCTGGTCGGTTTGCGCTGCCGGGCGGAGTCAGATGGCGATGTGTACAGCGGCTTTGCTGATGGGCGGCGGAGTACGGGTCGGGCTGGAAGATAACTTGTATATTGAAAAAGGTGTTATGGCGAAGAGCAGTGCGGAACAAGTAAGCAAAATTGTCCGCATCGCCAAGGAACTTGGCCAGGAGCCGGCGACCCCGGATGAGGCGCGCGCAATCCTGAAATTAAAAGGCATTGATAAAGTAAATTACTGATATTTCAGCCCCTCGGTTTGAACAGAAAGCTGCTGCTTGATTTCCCCTTTCAAGCAGCAGCTTTCTGTGTGGAAAGAAGAAAAGAAGCGGTTTTTTATTGTTGTAATTTGTGATATGATAAACCTAGTGCCCAAAACCGAATATGACATTGTGTAAGGGGGAGCTAGATTGCAAACCAAAATAGAAATTCGAAAAGAACGCTGCAAAGGCTGTAACATTTGTGTTGCGTTTTGTCCCAAAAAGGTGCTGGCGTTGGACAGCATGGGCAAAGTGTATGTTGTTGATGAAAGCGCGTGCATCGGTTGCGGACTATGTGAGCTGCGGTGCCCGGATTTTGCGATTCGCATTAGAAAGGAGGCGGCGAAATGAGTGAAGCAAGACTCATGCAAGGGAATGAAGCCTGTGCAGAAGGCGCGGTAGCCGCCGGCGTACGATTTTTTGGCGGATACCCGATTACCCCGTCGACCGAAATTGCCGAATACATGGCTGTGAATCTGCCGAAAGTTGGCGGCACATTTATCCAGATGGAAGATGAAATCGCCGGAATCGGCGTTGTCCTGGGAGCTTCTCTGGCCGGCAAGAAAGCGCTCACTGCGACCTCCGGCCCTGGGTTTTCCCTCAAGCAAGAACTCATTGGCTACGCTGCCATTGCAGAAATTCCCGTTGTGATTGTCAATGTACAACGGATGGGTCCTTCTACCGGACAACCGACCTCGCCGGCCCAGGCGGATATCATGCAAGCCCGCTGGGGAACGCACGGCGACCATCCCATGATCGCCCTGTCGCCCTGGACCGTGCGGGAATCCTTCGATGTCGCCATCAAAGCCGTGAACTATGCAGAACGTTTCCGCACGCCGGTGATCATTCTGCTCGACGAAGTCGTCGGCCACATGCGCGAACGGGTGGAATTGCCGCAAGCCCATGAAATCGAAATCTATCCGCGCCGCGTCCCGGATAAAACGAAAGCGCAAGGGTACAAGCCGTATACGCCGATGGAAGACCTTGTTCCTAATCCGGCCGACTTCGGTACCGGGTATCGGATCCACTGCACCGGGCTGGTCCACGATGAAACCGGCTTCCCGAGCGGCAGCCCGAGCATTACGGAACAAACCATTGAACGGCTGCATGAAAAAATCGCACGGGTGCAAGAGGAAATCACCCATTATGATGAATTCTTCATGGACGACGCCGAAATTGCCGTTGTTGCGTTCGGCGGGACGGCCCGTACCGCTTATGCGGCCGTTGAAGCAGCTCGCAGCGCCGGCCGAAAAGTCGGCATGATCCGGATCATGACCATCTGGCCGTTCGCCGACAGCGTGATGCGCAATCTTGCCAAACGGGTCAAAGGCATTCTCGTGCCGGAAATGAACTATGGCCAATACGTTTATGAAGTCGAACGCGCTGCCGCAGGGCAGGCCAAAGTGGTTTCCCTGCCCAAATACAATTCTGAAGTATTCACGCCGGACGAAATCGGGCAAGCGATTGAAGAACTGGCTGCGGAGGTGGCAGAATGAAAGACTACGAAAGCTTATTTCGAACTAACCGGCTGCCGCATATCTGGTGCCCCGGCTGCGGCCATGGCATTGCGATGAAAGCCCTTGCCAAAGCCATTGCCAAACTGGATCTCGATCAGGACAAAACCGTCATTGTTTCCGGCATCGGCTGCTCTTCGCGGGCGTCCGGCTACATGGACTTTGATACTCTCCATACCGCTCACGGGCGGGCCCTGCCTTTCGCGACCGGCATTAAACTGGCTAACCCGGAACTCAATGTCATCGTCATCACTGGCGATGGCGACTGTATGGCGATCGGCGGCAATCACTTCATCCACGCAGCCAGACGCAATATCGATTTAACCGTCCTCCTGTTCAACAACAATATTTATGGAATGACCGGCGGACAAGCCTCGCCGCTGACGCCCGTAGACAAAAAGGCGACCACGGCTCCCTACGGAACCTTTGACCGGCCGTTCAACCCCTGCGAGGTTGCGAAAACTGCCGGCGCCACCTATATTGCCCGGGGAACGGCTTTCCATGCCGCGCCGCTCGTAGACCTCATTGCCCAAGGAATCCAAAATAAAGGATTCTCCTTCGTCGAAACCTTGGTGCAATGCCCGACTTCCTACGGCAGACGCAACAAAATGGGGAGTGCGGCCGCCATGCTGAAAGACATGAGTGAAACGGTCATTCCGCTGGCAGCCTATAACAAGCTATCGCCGGAAGAGCGAAACGGCAAGCTGCCGGGCGGTGTTCTTCATACCGATATCTTCCCCGAATACGCTGCCGAATATGCCAAAATCATTACACGGGCGGGAGGGGACAAGGCATGAAAGAAATTCGACTATCCGGATCAGGCGGACAAGGCTTGATCACCGCCGGGATTATTTTGGCGGAAGCGGCCATCATGGAGGGAAAACAGGCCATCCAGTCCCAGTCCTACGGGCCGGAAGCCCGTGGGGGCTCATCCAAAGCGGAAGTATTGATCGACGACAAATTCATTTATCACCCCAAAGTCGTCAATCCGCAAATTTTTCTCGCCATGACGCAGCAGGCAATGGATAAATATAGCCATGACCTGACACCGGACAGCATCGTCATTGTGGATGAAGATTTGGTGCCGAGGCCGCACGGCTCACAGCATATGATCAAGGTTCCGATTACCCGTTTATCCGTGGAGCATTTGGGTCGGGATCTGTTTGCCAATATTATCGCCTTGGGATTGCTGGTCAAAGTGACCGGCGCAGTATCGTTTGAAACCATTCAAAAAGCAGTCGCCAAACGGGTACCGCCGGCTACGGTGGCCAAGAATATGGAAGCCTTGCGCATCGGCTACGAAAGCGTGCAATAGAGGAACGGAAAAAGCTGGTCTTTGCGACCAGCTTTTTTTTAATCGGTTTATTGCATTCTATAATGTGACCAAACGCAGTGCAAACCGCGAATAGTGCCTCCGCAGCGGCATCCGTTCTGACCGCACAGGCGGGTGCATGCTGTTTCCGTTGTGGAACTGTCAGTAACCGGCGGCAGTGCATGCGCCGATCGGTTAATCGGGAAAAACTGTAAAGACGCATTGTCTGAATCTGCTCCTAGTTGGCAAAACCATGTCCATAACTTCATAGCCATCTCCTCCGTATCTGTTGCAGTGCTGATTTCAGCATAGCATAATCGCTTCGGAGAACCTATGATTTAGATCACATGCTTCAAGTTTCCGCCATGATTTTTCCGGTCTGGGACAAATCATATCCGCCCATGCCGGCAATTTCATTGCGGAAGGCCTGCGATTGCAAAATCGACAGCATGGCCTTGAATTGCGGCCGTTCCGCATCTTCTTTTCGGATGACTAAATCATAGCGCTCTTTTTTTAAGGGAATGAAATCAATTGCGCTTACCTGCAAAGCGGCTTTTTCAATTCCCACGCCAACATCCGCGTCGCCCCTGGCCACGCAGCTGGCGACGGCAAGATGGCTGGCTTCTTCATGATTGTAGCCATTGACTTCGGCGTGATCGATATGCTGAATTCGCAACTGTTCATCAACCAAAACCCTGGCGCCGGAACCTCGCTCGCGGTTTACAAAACGGACATCTTGCCGGGCCAGATCCTGCCAGGCTGCGATGTTTTTGGGGTTTCCTTTGGCGACATAGAATCCCTCGATCCGATAAACAAGATTGATGATCAGCGTCTTATGACCGGGCAGCAATCGGCGTACATAAGGAACATTGTAGGTATCCGTATCGCTGTCCCAAAGATGCGTTGTCACCACATTCGCTGCACCCCGGTATAATGCCAGCAGGCCATCGATGCTGCCGATATAATTGCGTAAGAAACGGATTTGCGGCATTTCTTTCTCCAAGTGACGTGTTAATATATCCAAAATAATATCCTGGCCGCAGATGATAAGAGCTTCCTGGCTTGCCGGCGGTGTGATTGCTGCCGGTTGGGAGTGCTGCTGGGAAGGAAACTGTCCTTTGGACTTTTTGATATAGGCCTCCAGGTCGGGCGCCTCGATGCGCATTTTTCGTCCGATCCGGTACGCTGTCAAATCTCCGCGTTTGATCATTTCATAAACCGTAAAGCGTGATATTTTTAAAATAGTTGCGACTTCTTCCGGTGTGTAGGAAGTAACAGTTGTCATGTAGACACCTCGATTCTGATTTTAGGGAAATTTTCAAAGATAAATTGCACAAACCTCTTGCATTCATATTACAATAAATACTATAATTACACCATTGGCATTATGTTGTGTTTTATTAGTTTTAGTTTAGTTTAGTTGTTTTTGAGGGAAATATAATTTTTTTGAAACTGTTTGGAAGGGGAGATGTTGTGTGCAAAAAATCAGGATGTTGTTGATCGCGGGTATGGTTATGATTTCATTGGTTATGGCAGGCTGTGGAGGAACGAAACCGGAACAGCCCAAACCGGCCGCTCAGTCGGTTGAACTGAATATATCGGCAGCCGTCAGCTTAAAGGATGCGCTGATGGAAATTCAAGCGAAATATCAGGCCAAAGCGCCGAATGTGAAACTTGTCTACAATTTGGGAGCTTCCGGGTCCCTGCAGCGGCAAATCGAACAGGGCGCCCCGGCTGATATTTTTATTTCCGCGGCGCCGAAGCAAATGAATGATTTAGAGGCCAAAAATTTAGTTGACAAGGGTACGAGAAAAAATTTGGTGGAAAATAAACTTGTTTTAATTGTGCCGAAGGATTCCGGCCTCGGAATAACGAAATTTGAAGATCTGGCGACAACCGCTGTACAGAAAATTGCCGTTGGAGAGACAGCGACTGTCCCCGCCGGGCAATACACACAACAAGCTTTGCAAAAACTTGGTCTGTGGGAAACCTTAAAAGATAAGGCGGTCTTTGCCAAGGACGTTCGAACGGTTCTTTCTTATGTGGAAACAGCCAACACAGAAGCGGGATTTGTGTATAAGACGGATGCGGTAGCCAGTTCCAAAGTGAAAGTTGCCGCCAGCGCTCCCGACGGATCGCACCAGCCGATCGTTTATCCGGCTGCCATTTTGGCAGGAACCAAAAATCATAAGGCGGCAGAAGAATTTTTAGCGTATTTACACAGTGAAGAGAGCAAAGCGGTTTTTGAAAAATACGGCTTTGTTATGAGCAAATGATCTGCTGCTTCTAAAAAACAATTACGAAGGGTGAGTTTGTTTGATCGATCTGCATCCGGTACTGTTGTCCGTTCAGGTAGCAACCATATCGCTGGTATTCGTATTTCTCTTTGGCGTCGCTGCGGCATACATCATGCAGAAAAAGGAATTTACCGGCAAGGCGGCGGTGGAGGCATTATTTGTTCTGCCATTGGTTCTTCCTCCGGTTGTGACTGGTTTTTTGCTGTTGCTTTTAATCGGCAAACAGGGGCCTGTGGGGAAATTATTAGGCGAATATTTCGGGGTGCAGATCATCTTTTCTCCCTATGCAGCGATCCTGGCCGGAACAGTGGTCGCTTTTCCGCTGATGTACCAAAGCACCAAAGCGGCCTTTGCAAATGTGGACCATACGTTGGAAGAAGCGGCGCGAACGCTGGGATCCAGTGAATGGCGGGTTTTTTTGACTATTACGCTGCCGCTTGCCTGGCAAGGCTTATTGGCAGGCTTGATTTTATCTTTTTCCCGGGCGCTTGGCGAGTTTGGGGCGACGATTATGGTTGCCGGAAATATTCCGGGAAAAACGCAAACCTTGCCGCTGGCGATTTATTTCGCGGCGGAATCGAATGATTTGACGTTGGCTGGCATCTATGTGCTAATCATTAGTTTGATTACATTTTCGCTCATTTTTTGGTTGAATCTTTGGACCAAATCAAAAGAAAAGATTTCTCTGGCGAAACGGTTGTAAAAATTCTTGCAAAATACTGTATTCAATGTTATTCTGTAGATAATTTCATATCGAACCACAAAAGCGTTGATGGGGAAGAGTAGGCGAAAAACGAGCTTTTCAGCGAACGGGGGGTAGTGTAAGCTCCGTAGGTATCTTTTCGGTGAATGGGCCCCGGAGCTGCTAACCGAAGTCATAGTAGGCTTAGCCGGAATGTCTCACCGTTACGTAAGAGACAAGGTATCGGAGTCATCCCGTACCTCAAAGCGAGGCTATCATGCCTAACAAGGTGGTACCACGGAAGAGTAATCTTTCGTCCTTATCAGGACGGAAGATTTTTTGTTTTTTCGGAGGGAACGATAGCTCGATTGACAGGTGTGTTTTGAATCCCGTACTGTAAAGTGGGGCCTTTAGGCCTAACAAGGGTGGTACCGCGGAAGTTGAACCTTTCGTCCTTTTTTGAAGGATGGAAGGTTTATTTTTTTTCTAATCATAATTTTTCATTATAAAGGAGGACCAATACCGTGATTCCTTCACAAGAAGAATTTAGCAAATTAGCCGTACAAAATAATTTGGTTCCAATTTATGAGGTTATTAAAGCGGATACGGAAACACCAATCTCTGTCTACAGCAAACTGGTTGGCGAAAATAGCGGCTTTATTCTGGAAAGCGTGGATGGCGGAGAACATCTCGGACGATTTTCGTTCATCGGGCTGCGTCCGTTTCAGACGGTAGTTGTGCGTGGCAAGGAAACGGTGGTAACGGATGGCGGACCGGTAAAACAATTAAACGGAAATCCATTTGTCCTGCTGCGGTCGCTGCTGCAAGAATTTTTGCCGGCAGAAATACCAGGCTTGCCGCGATTTTATGGCGGAGTGGTTGGCTATTTTGGTTTTGATATGGTGGAAAACTTGGAAAGAGTTCCTGCGGCCGAGAAAGATGAATTGAATTTACCGGATGGTGCATTCCTGTTTCCGGAAGTAGTCATTGTATTCGACCACTTGAAACATTCGATGCAAATGATTGCCTGCGTCCGGATCGAAGGAGATATAAACGCTTGCTATCGGCGGGGCGTGCAAACGCTGCAGGATGTTAAGAAAAAACTGGCGGAGCCGGTGCGGCTGCAAACGTACGCTCCTTGTGAACCAGCCAAAATTGTTTCCAATCGCACCAAGGAAGAATATATGGATATGGTACTGCGCGCCAAGGAATACATTGCTGCAGGCGATGTTTTTCAGGTCGTGCCATCGCAGCGTCTGTCGGCTGCGCTGCAGGTACCGCCGTTTGAAGTCTACCGGACGCTACGGTCGCTCAATCCATCCCCTTACTTGTACTATCTGAACTTTGGCGACATCCAGATCGTCGGTTCTTCCCCTGAACTGCTTGTCCGGCTGGATGATGGAATGGTGGAAACCCGGCCGATTGCCGGAACGCGGCGCCGGGGCAAGAATTCTTCTGAAGACGAGCTCCTGGCTAAAGAACTTCTCGATGACGAAAAAGAACGGGCGGAGCACATCATGCTAGTTGACCTGGGACGAAACGATATCGGCAAAGTATCGGTCTATGGAACCGTCCAGACGCCGACCTTGATGGCGGTCGAAAAATATTCCCACGTGATGCATATTGTTTCTTCGGTGAAAGGGCAGCTGCAGCCAGGCAAAGATGCGATCGACGCACTGACGGCCTGTTTTCCGGCCGGAACCGTATCGGGCGCGCCAAAAGTCAGAGCCATGGAGATTATCCGTGAACTGGAAAAAACAAAACGCGGACCTTATGCCGGTGCGGTCGGTTATCTCGGTTTCTCCGGCAATATGGATACTTGCATCACCATTCGCACGTTTGTCATTGCTGATGGCCGGATGCATGTCCAGGCGGGAGGCGGAGTGGTTGCCGACTCGTCGCCGGAAGCGGAGTATGAAGAATCGTTGAATAAGGCCAAGGCGCTGTTGCAGGCTTTGGTCATTACGGAGGAGGGAACGCGATGATCGCGGTGATTGATAATTACGACTCGTTTACGTATAATCTGGTGCAATATTTAGGAGAATTAGGAGCCGAGCTTTCCGTTTATCGGAATGACTGCATCACTGTTGAAGCGTTAAAAGAGCGGAAGCCTTCCCATATTTTGATTTCTCCCGGCCCGGGAACACCGCAGCAAGCCGGTATTTCCGGCGAAGTCATCAAGCTGTGTGGGCCGCACCTGCCAATTTTGGGTGTTTGCCTGGGGCATCAGGCGATCGGCGAAGTATTTGGCGCAGTAGTGCGGCGAGCCGAAGTACCGATGCATGGCAAGGTATCGACAGTTTACCATGACGGGCAGACGATTTATCAAGGCATCGGCGGACCGTTTTCCGCTGCCCGTTATCACTCGTTGATTGTCGATAGGAAAACAATACCTGAGTGCTTAGCCATTACAGCTTATACAGAGGATGGGATAGTAATGGGTCTGCGTCATAAGAAATATCCGGTTGAAGGGGTTCAATTTCATCCTGAATCCATTCTTACCGGTCCAGGCAAGCAGTTATTAAAAAATTTTTTACAGGGAGGCCGCAGCTAATGTTACAGCCGATTTTTGAAAAGATTGTCCGGGGAAGAAACCTAAGTGAACAGGAAGCGGAAGTGATGATGGAAGCGATCATGGGCGGCCGCGCCACGCCGGCGCAAATTGGCGGCATGTTGACGGCGCTGAGCATGAAGGGTGAAACCGTAGATGAGATTGCGGGCTGCGCCCGGGTCATGCGTCGAAAATCGACTCAGGTAAACTCTTTGTCGCAGGTAGTTGATACCTGCGGTACCGGTGGCGATAAGAAGGATACGTTCAACATTTCGACTACAGCGGCGTTTGTAGCTGCCGGTGCAGGACTTGCGGTTGCCAAGCACGGCAACCGGTCGGTTTCCAGCAAATGCGGCAGTGCGGATGTATTGGAAGCCCTGGGGATTAATATCAACCTGAATGCACAGGCAGTAGAAGAAAGTTTGCGGCAGATCGGGATTGGTTTCTTGTTTGCTCCGGTTTTTCATCAGGCAATGAAGAATGTGGTAGGCCCGCGCCGGGAGATCGGTATTCGGACAATATTCAATATCCTCGGGCCGTTAACCAACCCGGCAGGAGCGCAGGGACAGGTGCTGGGAGTGTTTCAAGCTGAACTGACGGAAATGCTGGCAGGAGTTTTGTTGCGACTGGGTACGGAACATGCATTGGTGGTTCATGGGATGGACGGATTGGATGAAATTTCAATTTGCAGCTCCACCAAAATTACGGAAGTGAAAAAGGGCAGGATGGATACGTATTATATTGAACCGGAAGATTTCGGCCTGCAGCGGGCGGCGGCATCATCCATTGCCGGCGGCATGGCTGCGGACAACAGTAAAATTGTGCTGGCGGTTTTGCAGGGAGAAAAAGGGCCCCGGCGGGATGTGGTGCTTTTAAATTCGGCAGCCGCATTGGTAGCCGGGAACAAAGCTGCAGACCTCAAAGGCGGCGTAGTGCTGGCGGCGGACAGCATCGACAGCGGCCGGGCATTGGCCAAATTGCGGGCTTTGCAAACGTTTGCGGCAAGGGGGCTGCAGTAAGATGATTTTGGACGAAATTATCGCCCATACCTGCCGGGAGTTAGAATTGAAGAAGCAAGAGAGGCCGATAGAAGAATTGTATGATCAAGTTGAGAAGCTTGACGGCACGCGCGGCTTTGCAAAGGCGTTGTCCGGCAAGGGGGCCGTCCGCTTGATTGCCGAGTTTAAGCAGGCATCGCCATCTAAGGGGGTGATCCGAGCAGACTTGTCAGCCAAACAGGTCATTGACAGCTATGCAAAAAATGGGGCGACCGCGATATCGGTGCTGACCGAGCAGCGGTTTTTCAAAGGAAAACCGGAATTTTTGCCGATCGCGCGGGCAGTGACGGATAAACCATTGCTGCGCAAAGATTTTATCATCGATACATACCAACTGGTTGAAACCCGTGCGTTGGGAGCGGACGCGGTGTTGCTGATCGTGGCGGCGCTGCCCCGGCAAAAGCTGGAATGGTTTTTGAAACAAGCGGCCGAGCTTCAACTGGATTGTTTGGTCGAAGCGCATACGAGAGTCGAACTCGAGATTGCACTGGAAAGCGGTGCGCAAGTGATTGGCATTAATAACCGAAACCTATATACGTTTGAAACCAATTTGGCAAACACATGTGAATTGGCGCAATATGTTCCTCCGGGCCGGATCCTGGTCAGCGAAAGCGGCATCAGTACAAGGGAAGATATCGACAGGTTGGCGGCTTATGGGGTCAATGCGGTTCTGGTGGGCGAAATGCTGATGCGCAGTCCGGATCCGGGGCAAAAGGTCCGGGAACTGGCGGGTGAGCGAGCTTGATCAGAATAAAGATATGCGGTTTGCAGGATGTTGAGTCAGCGATGGCTGCGGCGGAGGCTGGAGCGGATGCCGTTGGGATGGTTTTTGCTGCCGGCAAAAGACAGATCAGTCCGGATATTGCCCGGGAAATATGCCGGGCGCTGCCGCCGTTTATCAGCAAAGTCGGCGTTTTTGTCGATGCGGATGAACAAGAAGTCAAGGAAATAGCCGGATTTTGCGGTATTGACACGCTGCAGTTTCACGGACAAGAAACACCGGAGTATTGTTCCCGGTTTGCGCGCAAAGTAATCAAAGGAGTTCAGATGCGGGATGAACAGTCGCTTGAGGGGCTGTCGGATTACCGACAGCATACGTTGTTGCTGGACAGCTACCATCCGAAAGAAAAAGGTGGAACCGGGCATGCTTTCCCCTGGGATTTGGCTGTCAGAGCGGGACGCGGGCAGCGGATCATCTTGGCCGGCGGGTTGAAGACGGACAATGTTTTGGCAGCGATAAAAGCGGTGTGCCCGTTTGGCGTTGATGTGAGCAGCGGCGTAGAAACCGGTGGGAATAAAGATCAGGATAAGATACGAACATTTATTACAACGATTCGGAGGTGGGAATACTATGGTCAGTAGCAAAAAAGGACGTTATGGGGAATTTGGCGGACGGTATGTTCCGGAAACGCTGATTCCAGCGTTAGATGAATTAGAGGCTTGTTATCATCAGGCAAAGCAGGATCCGGATTTTCAGAAAGAATTGGCCTTTTATTTTACGCAATATATCGGCAGACCATCGTTGCTCTATTTTGCGGAGAAATTAACCAAACACGCCGGCGGTGCGAAAATATACCTGAAACGGGAAGATTTAAACCATACCGGGGCTCATAAAATCAACAATACGATTGGCCAGGCTTTGCTGGCCCGGCGGATGGGGAAGAAAAGTATTATCGCCGAAACAGGCGCAGGACAGCACGGTGTCGCCACGGCAACGGTAGCGGCCTTATTCGGCATGGAGTGCAAAGTGTTTATGGGTGAAGAGGATGTCGCCAGGCAGGCCCTCAATGTCTTTCGCATGAAGATGCTGGGGGCCGAGGTTGTCTCGGTGACCAGCGGCAGCCGCACACTCAAGGATGCGACGAATGAAGCGCTCCGGCATTGGGTTGCTCATGTGCGGGACACATTTTACGTGATCGGGTCGGTTGTCGGACCGCATCCGTACCCGGCGATGGTCCGGGATTTCCAACGGGTGATCGGCGATGAAACCCGCAAACAAATGCTGGAAATCGAGGGGCGTTTGCCGGACAGTCTGGTGGCTTGCGTCGGCGGCGGGAGCAATTCAATGGGAATGTTCTACCCTTTTCTGGAAGACAGCACGGTTAAGATCTGCGGTGTAGAAGCAGCAGGCAAAGGATTGGATACCAGTGAGCATGCAGCCACGTTATCGCTTGGCTCAAAAGGCGTGCTGCATGGCGCTATGAGCTATCTGCTGCAGGACAATGACGGCCAAATCCTGCCGGCGCATTCCATCTCGGCCGGACTGGATTATCCAGGCGTCGGTCCGGAACATTCCTATTTAAAAGACGCAGGCCGGGTGGAATATGCAGCTGTAACCGACCAGGAGGCATTGGACGCTTTTTATCTGCTGGCCCGCACGGAGGGAATTATCCCGGCGCTGGAAAGCGCCCATGCTGTGGCTTATGCGGTAAAGCAGGCGAAGCAATTGCCTGCGGAGCATATTATGGCGGTTTGCTTGTCCGGCCGGGGCGACAAAGATGTGGAACAGGTAGCTGCTTATCAGGAGGCGAAATGATATGGAACAACGGGAAAATGCAATTGGCAGGCAATTTCAAAAGTGCAGGCAATCCGGCGGCAAAGCACTGATAACTTATATTTCCGCCGGCGATCCGGATTTGAACACGACGAAGGAATTAGTGCTTTCCATGGAAAAAAACGGAGCGGATATGATTGAACTCGGTATTCCGTATTCGGATCCGGTAGCGGATGGACCGGTTATCCAGCGAGCCTCTCTGCGGGCTCTGCACAATGGCATCACGATTGAAGCCGTTTTTGGCTTAACAGCTTCTTTGCGCCAATCTACAGGCATTCCTTTGATTTTGATGGTGTATTATAATTCGATATTGCAGTATGGGGAACCGCATTTTCTTGATCAGTGCCGTCGAACAGGGGTCGATGGTCTGATTATACCTGATTTGCCGCTGGAAGAAAGTGAGGAATTGCGTTTAGCAGCCGAGCGTTGCGGTGTAGATGTAATCATGCTGGTTGCACCGACAACACCGCCGGAACGGATTGCCCGTATTGCCAGTGCCTCGCGTGGGTTCCTCTATTGTGTATCAGTTACCGGAGTAACCGGAACTCAGGATAAGCTGGACAGCGGCCTCGCAGGATTTTTGGGCCTGGTGCGCAGCCAGACCGAACTTCCGTTGGCAGTAGGGTTTGGGATTTCTACGCCGGAGCAGGCCGGTCAAGCTTCGCAATTGGCTGACGGGGTTATTGTGGGCAGCGCAGTGATTAAAGCAGTGGAACGGCACTTGGGAAAGCTTGATTTGCCTGACAGAGTAGGCGAATTTGTCGGAAGCTTGAAAGCCAACATGGCGAGCCGGATGTGATTTTGCTGTTTGCAGCGTGTACCAATTACCGGTGAAAAAAGGCGGAAGGGGGAACTGCCAATGCTGATTATGATGAGGCCGGACGCTTTTGGCGAAGAAATAGAAACAGTACACAGGAAATTGGCTGAAATAAAAGTCGAAGTTATCCCTGTCAGCGGGGAAAGGCAAATTGTTTTTGCGATAACCGGTGGGATGGGCGATGCTGAGCTTGAAAGCATCGCAACCCATCCGGGGATTGAAAAAGTGATGCGGGTCAGACAGCCTTACAAAATGGCCAGCCGAACCTTTCAACCGGCAGATACGGTGATTACGATCGGCAACTGCCAAATCGGCGGCGGGCATAAGTTGATTATCGCCGGACCGTGTTCGGTGGAAAGTGAACAACAGATGGTTGATACGGCAAAGCTTGTTAAGCAGCATGGCGCCACAATGCTGCGGGGCGGAGCGTATAAACCGCGGTCATCGCCGTACAGTTTTCAAGGGTCGGGCGAAGAGGGCTTGAAGATGCTGGCGCAAGCCAGAGAGGTGAGCGGCCTGCCGTTTGTGACCGAAGTGATGGATGAAGAAACCTTTGACCTGATTGAAGAATACGCCGATCTCATTCAAATTGGTACGCGCAACATGCAGAACTTTTCTCTCCTGAAACGAGCGGGTAAGAGCAGGAAGCCGATTTTGCTGAAACGGGGAATGAGCGCCACGTTGGAAGAATTTCTCATGGCGGCCGAATATATTCTCGCCGGAGGAAATTCCAATATTATTTTATGCGAACGGGGAATCCGGACGTTTGACAATTATACGCGAAATACGCTTGACATCAGTATTATACCGGCAGTAAAGGAGGTCTGTCACTTGCCGATCATCGTGGATCCCAGTCATGCCTGCGGCAAATGGTCGATGGTGGAGCCGTTGGCGAAGGCGGCGATGGCGGTTGGTGCAGACGGCCTGATGATCGAAGTCCACCCGCAGCCGGAAAAAGCGCTCTGTGATGGCGATCAGTCGCTGAAACCGGAGAAATTTGGGAATCTCATGGTATCGGTACGAAAGATCATGGCCGCGATGTAGCGGCAGGTTGTTTTTGCGAAACGATTTTGTCTGCATCCAGTAGTTTAGTAATAATGAAAAATTTTTTTGCCGTAGCAGGAATAATTTTGTTTCTGCTGAATTTTTTATAGGTTAAAAAAAGACGTTTTTTTCTATCCAATTTTTTCTATCCCGGGCTATAAGTTGAGGGAATTTTAAACTCCCGCTGAAAAGCAGAGCGTGGGGAGCGTGACAGACATCAATATCCTGCCAAAAAGTTTGCATGCCAAATTACAGTTGTTTATTATTCTTGCTGTTGCTGTGCCGACTCTTGTTGCCGGACATCTGATGATTGTCCAAGCAGAGGACGCGCTGGTAGCTGAAAAACAAAATAAGCTATTCGGCATGGCGCGGGTTTTGGACCAGAATTTGAATGGCGCTTACGAAGATATTTTGACGCGGCATGAAGCCCGGAATGCAAGCCGGGAAGAAAAAATAACGATTTTGAACCGCGAACTTCAAGAATACACGGATGAGGTCGCCAAAGCGTATCCGGGAAGCGGCGTTGGTTATTATAATAAAGAGCTGGATGCCATTATTACCTATGGGCCGAGCCATATTTATGCGGATAAAGTGGGCCTGCCGATTAGCACAGGCCATGAAGGCAGGGTTGTTATGGATACCGGCGTTCCGCGCGTGCAGGAAGGCGACTTGGTCCGGGGTGCGATTATGAATGCAATGCATCCGATTGTCCGGGAAGGCAAGGTGATCGGCTATATCTGGGCGAATGAATTTACTTCCGATATACAGGACCAAATTGCCGGCATGAAGTGGCATGCATATTCGAATATTATCGTTGGCCTTTTACTGGGGATAGCCGGAGTGGTTTTTTTGATCAACCGCTTTATGGCTGATATTGACAAAATCCGGGAAGGCCTGTTGACGTTAAAAAGTGATTTAAATTATGAAATGCCGATGCTGAATGGCGAAATGGGCGCTATTTCACTGGCAATTAATGAGATGGCGCACGGGTTAATGACGCAAAAGAAACTGGAGGCGCAGGTTCAGCGGGCGGAGCGTCTGGCCGGCGTAGGGGAGGTTGCTGCCGGTCTGGCGCACGAAATACGCAACCCTTTAATGGCGATACGCGGTTTTGCCCAGTTGGTGGGCGAGGAAAATGATACGAAGAAAAAAACCGAATATCTCGCCATTATCACTCAGGAGGTCGACCGGATGAACCGGCTGATTGAACAATTGCTATATTTGGCCCGTCCTCAGGACACTGCCGTCACGCTTGTTGATGTGAATGCAGTGCTGGAAAGCACATTGTTACTGATAGAAACACAAACCATCCGCAGGCATATCGGCATATCGCTGGCCCTTGATATGAGCATACCCAAAGTACGGGTGAATGCAGAACAGATGAAGCAAGTTATTTTGAATCTGATTATTAATGCGCTGCAGGCCATGGATGGACCGGGGCAAATTACGATTGACAGCCATTATGACGTCGGCAAGGATGCGGTTCATGTCGCAATTGGCGACACAGGTAAAGGAATTGATCCGTCAGACATTGCAAAATTATTTGATCCGTTTTTCACAACGAAAGATGATGGAACCGGTTTAGGCCTATCTGTGGCTCAACGACTAATGGAAAATTGGGACGGAAAAATTTTAGTGGAATCCGTTCTTGGACAAGGAAGTAAATTTACCTTGGTATTTCCGGCGGCAAAGGGGTGAACGGCCGTGCATAATAAAAAGGTATTAATTGTCGATGATGAACTCAGCGTCAGACATCTTTTATTCGAAATAGTGCGCAAAGCGGGCTATGAGCCGCATACGGCGGAAAATGGCGTAGAAGCGATTGAAACGGTTCGCGCACTAGTGCCGGCCGTGGTGCTGATGGATATAAAGATGCCTGTGATGGGTGGCATGGAAGCTTTTGAGATCATCCATCAAGAATATCCGCAAATCGCCGTCATCTTTATGACGGCCTATGGAACGCTGAATACCGTCGTTGAAGCGATGGGACAGGGGGCGTTTGACTACTTTGTAAAGCCTTCTGACATCGGCGAAGTCCGGATTTTGCTGGAACGGGCTTTTCAGATGCGTCGCCTGCGAGCTGAAGTGGCTCATCTGCGAAACGAAGTGCAGGAAAAATATCAACTGAATAATATTATCGGCAAGAGTGCTGTAATGCAAACCGTTTGCAAGACAATAGGCCGGGTTGCCCCAACAAATGCGACGGTCTTGATCACCGGTGCAAGCGGCTGCGGCAAGGAACTTGTAGCCAAAACAATTCACAATAATAGCTTGCACCGGGATGGACCTTTTATCAAAATCAATTGCGGCGCATTACCGGAAGGACTCATGGAAAGTGAATTATTTGGTTACGAACGCGGCGCATTTACAGGTGCTGTTGCGAGAAAACCGGGGCGGTTCGAATTAGCCCATAAGGGGACCATCTTTCTTGATGAAGTGGGCGAACTTCCGCTGTCTCTCCAGGTTAAATTGCTTCGGGTGCTGCAGGAGCATGAATTTGAACGGGTTGGCGGCACAGCGACGATTGCTGTCGATGTCCGGATTATTGCCGCTACCAATCGCGATCTTGAAGCCATGGTTGCACAGGGCGCCTTCCGCGAAGACCTGTATTACCGTTTAAAAGTTGTGCCGATTAAAGTTCCGCTTCTGCGGGAGCGAAAAGAAGATATTCCGCTCTTTATTGACTATTATGTCCGGCGCTTTTCCGTTGAAGCGCATAGGGAAGTCCCCTGTATTACTCCTGATGCGATGAAAGTGCTGCTGGAGTATCATTGGCCGGGAAATGTGAGAGAGCTGGCGAATGTGATGGAACGGGCGATTATTATGTCGGATGGGGTAATCAGTGCGCACGATTTGCCAAGCCTTTCGCCTGCTTCTGAAGAACCGCCTTTGCTGGTTCGGGAAGAAGGAACGCTCAAGGAAATTCTGCACCAGGTGGAAAAACAAGTGATCGCTAACGCGCTGCTGGCCAACAAAGGAAACAGGGTGAAAACAGCCCAAGCCTTGGATATGAGCCGACGCGCCCTGATATATAAAATTGAAGAGTATGGATTGAGCAAGGTGGTGGACGAGAAGGTGGATGTGTTAAAATTGGAATAGCCGGTTGGCATGGATTTTGCATGTGATACAATCAGGAAACGACGTGTTATTTGTAACATAACACAAATATTTTATGAATGGGGGATGTCCCGTGTATAAGGTGTTGGAAAAAAAAGTTTTGTCACCGGGAGTCAATCAGATGGTTATCGAAGCGCCGATGGTCGCCCGTAAAGCGCAGCCAGGCGAGTTTATTATCCTGCGGGTTACAGAGGATGGCGAACGAATTCCTTTGACAATCCAGGATTTTGACCGCGAAAAAGGCACGATTTCGATTATTTTTCAGGAAGTTGGCGTAACGACCCGTGATTTGGGCCAATTGGAGCCAGGAGAGTTCTTGGTCGATTTTGTCGGACCATTGGGCCGGCCGACCCATATTGAGAAGATGGGTACCGTGGTATGCGTTGGCGGCGGAATTGGGGTTGCGCCGATTTATCCGATTGCCAGAGCACTGAAAGAAGCCGGCAATGAAGTGATCAGCATTGTCGGATCGCGTACAAAGGACCTTTTAATCCTCGAAGAGGAAATGAAAGCGGCAAGCAGCACGCTGATTATTACGACCGATGATGGGACATACGGCCGAAAAGGCTTTGTCACTCAAGTGCTGCAGGAACTTATTGAGAAGGGACAGCCGATTGCCGAAGTGATTGCCATCGGTCCGGTTGTCATGATGCGTGCGGTTGCCGAAACAACACGTCCGCATGGAATAAAAACCGTTGTCAGCTTAAATCCGATCATGGTTGATGGAACGGGGATGTGCGGCGGCTGCCGGGTTAGCGTTGGCGATGCCACAAAGTTCGCCTGTGTCGATGGCCCTGAATTTGACGGCCATCAGGTTGATTTTGCCGGATTGATGAGTCGCCAAAAAATGTATAAAACTCAGGAAAAACAAGCGGAAGAACATACCCATTGCAAAGGAGGCACTTGCACATGCCAGCATTAAGACAGGCTATGCCGGAGCAGCCGGCATCGGAACGCATTAAAAACTTTCATGAAGTGGCTTTGGGTTACAGCGAAGAAACAGCAAAAGTAGAAGCAAGCCGGTGCTTGCAATGCAAAACAGCGCCCTGCCGCAATGGCTGCCCGGTAGAGGTCGATATTCCGGCGTTTATCAAACTGGTTCGCGAGGGTAAATTTGCTGAAGCCGCCCTTAAGATTAAAGAGAAGAACAGCCTGCCGGCAGTCTGCGGCCGGGTTTGCCCGCAGGAAGTCCAGTGTGAAAGCCTCTGCGTGCTTGGCAAGAAAGGCAGCCCGGTAGCCATTGGCCGATTAGAGCGTTTCTGCGCCGATTATGAAAGAGAACAAACCAAAACCGCGCCCGCTCCGGTAAAACGGACTGGCGATAAAGTCGCAATTGTCGGATCCGGCCCTGCCGGCCTGACCGCCGCCGGCGATTTGGCCTTGGCCGGTTATCAGGTTACTGTGTTTGAAGCGCTGCACAAACCGGCCGGCGTTCTGGTATATGGAATTCCAGAGTTTCGTCTGCCGAAAAGCATTGTGGCAGCGGAAGTTGAGTATATTAAAAACCTGGGTGTGGAGCTCTTGACCAACGTGGTAGTAGGCAAGACCATCACGGTCGATGAACTGTTTGAACAAGGATACAAGGCTGTATTTGTCGGTTCCGGCGCTGGAAGCCCTCAATTCCTGCGCATCCCGGGCGAAAATCTGAATGGCGTGTATTCTGCCAATGAATTTTTGACCCGCACCAATCTGATGAAAGCGTACGATTTCCCCAACCAGCAAACGCCGATCGGTCTGGGCAAAAGGGTGGCGGTCGTTGGCGGCGGCAACGTTGCGATGGATTCGGCGCGAACCGCTCTGCGTTTGGGCGCCGAAAAGGTGTCGCTGGTATACCGGCGTTCAGAAAAAGAAATGCCGGCCCGTCATGAAGAAGTGGAACATGCAAAAGAAGAAGGCATTGATTTCAATATGCTGACCAATCCGGTCAAGGTAATCGGTAATGCAGAAGGCTGGGTTACCGGTCTGGAGTGTGTAAAAATGGAACTTGGCGCTCCGGATGCTTCCGGTCGCCGGTCGCCGGTAGAGATCCCGGGGTCGAATTTTGTCCTGCCGGTGGAAACGGTAGTTATTGCCATCGGCAACACGCCGAACCCGTTAATTCCGCAGACGACGCCAGGGCTGGAAATTAGCCGCAAAGGAACGATCAATGTCGACGATGAAGGCAAGACGGCCCGTGAGGGCGTCTATGCCGGCGGCGATATTGTGACTGGAGCCGCTACGGTCATTAGTGCAATGGGAGCCGGGAAACGGGCTGCCAAAGCAATCCATGAATATCTGAGCAATCGTTAACGAATCAATGTGTAAAAAGTAGTCATTTTTGCAAAAGAATGCACAGTATTCAGCGCATGTTCATGTGATCATGTAACTATTTTTCACAAACTTTACAGCGAATTGTTGTTAAATCCAAAAAAATGAATGATTGAAACAGGCTGTTTTATGCAAACCATGAAATGATCGTGTGAAATTATTCCCAAACAGGACAGATTTCTTAAAGAGATCATGAGCTGCACCGCTATCCTTTGTTGGTGCAACTCACGATCTCTTTTTTTTGGCATGGTAATTGCATATTTATTTTAGTGCGATATTATTTCGGAAAATATATTCAAGGGGGGTGCCGGCTGCAAAAGAAGCAATTTGTTGAAATAATAGTATATTAAAGGAGCGTGAATTTTTTTATGGCAGATCAACGTCAAGCAAAGCAAGAAGAAGCCGGCGTAATGGCGAAGTTCGGAATGACGCTAGCGGACTGGAGTGAACGCTGGTTTCCCGATGCTTATGTTTTTGCATTACTTGCAGTGGCAATCGTATGCGCTGCCGCTTTGGCACTGGGCCGAACTCCCAACCAAGTTGCGATTGATTTCGGTAAAGGATTTTGGGGCTTAATTCCTTTTACCATGCAAATGGCCTTTATCGTGATCGGCGGTTATGTCGTGGCGGTCGCCCCGCCGGTAAAACGATTGATTGTTGCAATGGCTGCTTTTCCCAAAACCCCGAAAGTGGCAGTGGCGTATATTGGTTTTGTATCGATCGCCGCTTCGCTGATTAGCTGGGGGTTTGGCCTTATTTTTGCCGGATCCTTAATGAAAGAGGTTATGAAGCGTGTTCCGGGCGTCGACTATCGTGCGATCGGCGCTGCCGCTTATTTGGGACTTGGCAGTGTCTGGGCTCTGGGTCTTTCCTCATCGGCTGCACTGTTGATGGCGACAAAAGCTTCCATCCCGGCGTCTCTTTACAAAATTAGCGGTGAAATACCATTGAGCTTAACTCTCTTCACCTGGCAAAACTTGGTTATGATTATTGTTGTTTCTTTTGTCGCCATTTGGATTTGTTATGCATCAACACCGAATGCCGATAAGGCAAAAACAGCGGAAATGGCTGGAATTCAATTTGCGGACGTCCCAGAAGATTTGGGAAAACCAAAAGTTCCTGGCGAATATTTGGAATACAGTCCGATCCTTACGATTATTATTTGCTTATTGGGTTTTGGGTACCTGGGTTTTCTGCTCGCCACGAAAGGCGCTATGTCCATGCTTGACCTGAATACGTATAACTTTATGTTTCTTATTTTTGGGATGCTGCTGCACTGGACGCCAAAAGGCTTCTTGAAAGCTGCAGGCAAGTCTGTTCCTATGACGGGCGGCGTTCTTCTCCAGTTCCCCTTGTATGCCGGGATTTTTGGCGTATTAATGGGATCCGGCTTAAACGATTTATTGGCTAAATTCTTTGTTTCGGTTTCAACGCAAGGTACTTTGCCGGTTGTCGTTGGCGCATACTCGGCGATCATGGGTCTTTTCCTGCCGTCCGGCGGCGGCAAATGGGTTGTAGAAGCTCCGTATGTATTGGAAGCAGCTAACCAATTAAAAGTAAATCTGGCCTGGATCGTTCAGGTATACAATGCGGCTGAAGCACTGCCAAACTTCATTAATCCATTCTGGATGCTGCCGCTTCTCGGCCTTTCGGGAATGAAAGCAAGAGATTTGGCTGGTTTTTCCGTGCTGCAATTAATATTCCTTACCCCGACCGTATTAATATTACTTTATTTGTTGGCCAAGACGATGCCGTACGTTGCTCCGATGATCTCGTAACTGGTTGAAAAAACAAATAACACAGGACTGCGCGGAAAACTGGACCGGGTTGTTCTGCGAGAGGCTTGTAATGTTGCCTGCGGGCAGCTTTGCAGGCCTTTCGCCTAACGTATATAATAATAGATGACGGATAAACAAATATACTGTGAGAAAAAGAAAAGGAGTGATTTGCTGATGCAAGTGGAAGAAATCAAGAATATCTGTAATTTAGGCACAGGTACGATGGGTTTTGGAACTGCCTTAATGTTTGCAATGGCCGGGTACAATGTCCGGATGTTTGGCCGTTCTGAAGCCAGTATTGAACGGGGGTTCAAGGGGATTAAAGCCGGACTGGAAACTTACCAGCAGCATGGCTTGGTCGATCCCAAAGATATTACTGCAATCCTGGCAAGGATTAAAGGCGTTACGACGTTGAAAGAGGCGGCAGTGGATGCTGACTTTGTCATCGAATCGGTTGCGGAAGATTTATCTGTAAAGCAGGATATCTTTGCTGAGATGGAAAAACTTTGCTCGCCAAACACAATTTTTGCCACAAACACCTCTGGTTTGAGTCCAACTGCCGTTGCGGAAAAACTGACTGGGAAAGAACGCTTTGTTGTGGCCCATTTTTGGAATCCGCCTCATTTGGTTCCTTTGGTTGAAGTCGTTCCGGGGAAACACACCGCGCAGGAAACGGTTGACACCACTTGGAAGTTAATGGAAAAAATTGGCAAAAAACCAGTAGCGTTAAAGAAAGAAGCGCTTGGCTTTATCGGCAACCGGCTTCAATTTGCCTTGCTGCGTGAAGCGCTGTACATAGTAGAGAACGGTATTGCTACGCAGGAAGCGGTTGACACGACAATGAAATACAGCCTTGGACGCCGACTGTCGACGAGCGGCCCGATAGAAAGCGCTGATTTGGGCGGCCTGGATATTTTCTGCAATATCTCTTCTTATTTGAACAAGGATTTGTGCGATAGCCATGGTGTGTCGCCAATATTGAAAGATCCGGTGGCGAAGGGGAACCTTGGCGCCAAAACCGGAACAGGGATGTACGACTGGCAGCCGGAACAGTTGGCAAAAATCAAACGGACACGGGAAGATATTCTTCTGGAATGGCTGCAAAAAGATAAAAAAATGACTTTTTGATGAACGGATGATATAGACGGTTCTCGAGTAGCAGGAGGACCGTCTATATTAGAATTTAAAATAATTGTATTTTCAAAAAATACAGAATATGCAGGATTTATTTTGTGCTTGTCGAAAGCGAAACAAGAGGAAATCCGGACTGTTTTTTCGTAATGGCAGAAAAACACTGTTCTGATTGTGAAAAAATAGACAATCAGAAAGGCTTGAAAAAATAAAAATGTCGGATTGCAAATAAAAAGTGTCGGAAACAGTATACTGCGTGTCGGAATCAACATGTTTTATCGACGTAAAATTCTCAAAACATCAACAAATACAGCTTTTTTTCAATTGGCATCAAACATGCATATAACTATGAATGGAATAGTATGTAGAAAAGTACGTAATCGGCAACTGTGTAGAAACGAAGATATTTTTTTGAGGAGGAACAACAGATGGCAAAGTTTATCAGCGCAGCCGAGGCAGTCAAATTGATCAAGGATGGGGACACAATTGCAACAAGCGGGTTTGTTGGCAATGGACATCCGGAAGCGTTAACTTCGGCAATTGAGGAACGCTTTCAAAATGAAGCGGCTCCCCGCAATCTAACATTAATGTATTGTGCGGGCCAAGGGGACGGCAAGGACCGTGGGCTGAACCATCTTGGCTGTGAAGGTCTGGTGAAGCGGGTAATTGGCGGACACTGGAACTTGGCGCCCAAATTGGGTAAGTTGGCAATCGAAAATAAAATTGAGGCGTATAACTTTCCGCAGGGGACTCTGACTCACTGGTTTCGGGCAGTCGCGGGGCATAAGCCGGGCGTAATTACCAAAGTAGGATTAAATACCTTTGTTGATCCGCGGGTTGAAGGGGGAAAAATCAACGAAGTCACGAAAGAAGATTTGATTGAGGTAATTGAACTGGGTGGGGAAGAGTGGCTTTGGTATAAAGGGTTTCCAGTCAATGTAGCGCTTGTTCGGGGAACCAGTGCAGATGAAAACGGCAATATTACGATTGAGCGTGAAGCAGTATCGCTGGAAATTTTATCGATGGCCCAAGCGGCCAAAAACTCTGGCGGAATAGTTATTGCACAAGTAGAGCGCGTTGTTGCCAAAGGATCAATGAAGCCGATGGAAGTGAAGCTGCCAGGAATTGTTGTTGATTATATTGTAGTAGCAGATTCACCTGAAAAACATATGCAGACATTCGGGGAGCAGTACAATCCTGCATACTCCGGTGAAATTCGTGTTCCGGTTGACGGGCTTGCGCCGATGCAGCTGGATGAACGGAAAGTAATCGCCCGCCGCGCTGCGATGGAACTGATACCGAATGCGAAGGTGAATTTGGGAATTGGCGTGCCGGAAGGGGTTGCAATGGTTGCAAATGAAGAAGGTGTTGGCCATCTGATGACTCTGACGGTTGAGGCCGGTCCGATTGGCGGGATTCCGGCAGGGGGAGCGAGTTTTGGCGCTGCGACCAACGCGGAGGCGATATTGGATCACCAATACCAGTTTGATTTTTATGATGGCGGCGGATTGGATCTGGCCTACTTAGGATTAGCCGAAACAGATCGGGCAGGCAATATCAATGTCAGCAAATTCAAAGGCCGTGTTGCCGGTTGCGGTGGATTTATCAATATTACCCAAAACGCAAAAAGAGTGGTTTTTTGCGGGACATTTACCGCCGGCGGCTTGAAAGTGAAAGTGGAAGACGGAAAATTGGCTATCTTGGCGGAAGGTAGAGCGAAAAAATTCTTGAATCACGTAGAACAAATTACGTTTAGCGGCGATTATGCCCGCAAAGTGCATCAACCGGTGATGTACATTACGGAACGCGCTGTCTTCAAACTGACGCAGGAAGGAATGGTACTGACGGAAATTGCTCCTGGCGTTGATTTGGAAAAAGATGTATTGGCATTGATTGAGTTCCCGGTGATCGTTGCCCCGGATCTGAAATTGATGGATGCCAGACTGTTCCGTGATGAGCCGATGGGCTTGAAGCTTCAATAAGTTTTCATATAAAATCTGACAAACAAAATCAGATAATGCAAAATATGGGAAACAATTTTTTGTTGGAAACAGTGATGGTGAAAAACATCGCTTTTTCTTAATATGAACGAGGGTGGTGTATATATGAGTGAAGTGGTTATTGTTAGCGCAGTTCGTACTGCAGTAGGCAGCTTCAATGGGGGTTTGAGTGCGTTGTCGGCGCCGGAAATGGGCAGTATCGTTGTACAGGAAGCGATAAAGCGCGCAGGGATTTCCAATGATATCGTCGAGGAGGTCATTCTGGGCAATGTTCTGCAGGCGGGATTAGGACAAAATCCGGCGCGTCAGGCAGCGGTGAAAGCCGGTCTGCCGGTTGAAATTCCTTCGTTAACAATCAATAAGGTTTGCGGATCAGGGCTGAAAGCGGTTGCTATGGCGGCTCAAGCGATTGCCGCAGGTGACGCAGAGGTTGTTATTGCCGGTGGAATGGAGAGCATGACGAACGCCCCGTATGTTTTAGAGAGTAAAGCCCGCTGGGGTTTGCGCATGGGTAATTCCAAAGTCATCGATGTGATGATACAAGATGGTCTCTGGTGCGCGTTTAATGATTATCATATGGGGATCACGGCGGAAAATGTCGCCGCGAAGTATGGGATCACCCGCGAGCAGCAAGACGAAGCAGCGGCTCAGTCGCAAAATAAAGCAATTGCAGCGATCGACAACGGCTCTTTTAAGAAAGAAATTGTTCCTGTAGTGATCAAAGGGAAAAAAGGCGATGTTGTCTTTGAAACCGATGAGTATCCGCGGCGTGGTACTACGCCGGAAACCTTGAGTTGCCTCAAGCCGGCCTTTAAAAAAGACGGAACGATCACAGCCGGCAATGCATCCGGAATTAACGATGGTGCAGCTGCTTTTGTCCTCATGTCGGCGGCAAAAGCGAGCGCTTTGGGCCTCAAACCGATTGCAAAGATTGTTTCCTATGCATCGGCAGGCGTTGATCCCAGCGTGATGGGTACCGGGCCTATTCCTGCCACCCAAAAAGCTTTGGCAAAAGCGGGCCTGACCGTAGGAGATCTTGATCTGATTGAAGCCAATGAAGCGTTTATGGCCCAGTTTTTAGCGGTAGGCAAAGAGCTTAGCTTCCCAATGGAAAAAGTAAATGTGAATGGCGGAGCGACTGCGATCGGTCATCCAATTGGCGCCAGCGGCGCCCGAATTTTGGTTACTTTGCTGCATGCGCTGGAAGCCAGAAGCCTGAAACGCGGTCTGGCGACTCTGTGCATAGGCGGCGGGCAAGGGATTGCCATGGTTGTTGAACGTATCTAAAGATAATAAATCCACCTGAAATTTGGTTGAATTAACTTCGAACTACGGCTTGTGTCACCCTTTGGGTGACACAAGCCGTGCGAAGATAGAAAAGCGAGGGGGAGGTTTTTTAGAATGGCTATTCAACGGGTATTGGTAATTGGTGCGGGGCAAATGGGCAGCGGGATCGCTCAAGTGATGGCACAAGGCGGTTTGGAAGTTGTATTGCGCGACATCAAAGAGGAATTTGTGCAACGGGGAATTACAGGAATTGCAAAAAATTTAAACAAGGCTGTTGAAAAAGGCAAAATGACGCAAGAATCCAGAGATGAGATCATGAAACGGATTTCCGGCGTTGTTGAACTGGATGAAAAAGCCTGTAAAGTAGATCTGGCAATCGAGGCCGCGGTAGAAAATCTTGAGTTGAAACGGGGCATCTTTGAAACTCTCGATACTCTTTGTCCGGCAGAAACAATTTTAGCCAGCAACACATCATCCCTGCCTATTACGGTATTAGGCTCCATTACGAAACGGCCTGCGAAAGTAATCGGGATGCATTTCTTTAACCCTGCTCCGGTAATGAAACTGGTTGAGGTCATTAAAGGATTGGCAACGAGTGAAGAAACGTTCACTACCATCAAGGCTTTGGCGGAAGCACTGGGCAAGAGCCCGGTCGAAGTGTCCGATGCTCCTGGTTTCGTTGGCAACCGGATCATGATCCCAATGATCAATGAAGCAATTTTCACTCTGGCGGAAGGCGTTGCGAGTGCGGAAGATATAGACAATGTGGCTAAGCTGGGCTTCGGCCATCCGATGGGCCCGTTGGCATTATCGGATTTGATCGGCAATGATACGATTTTGTATATCATGGAAGTTCTCCATAATGGCTTCGGCGATCCCAAATATCGTCCTTGTCCGTTGCTTCGCAAAATGGTCCAAGCCGGCTATTTAGGGCGCAAAACCGGCAAAGGTTTTTACGATTACAATTAATGTATTGCTCTAATAAAAAAGGACCGGCATTCCCGAAAGGGAATGCCGGTCCTTTTGCTGCTTGCGGCGATAACGCTATTCTTTCAATCGCCATTTTAGCACGGGGGGTATGGAAAGCAAAACCAAAAACAAACGAAAAAGTTGATAAGAAACGACTGTTGAAACGTCAGCCTGCAGCACAACAGCGGTAATGCCCATTTCTGCCATGCCGCCGGGGGCTGTGCTGAGAAAGCCGGTTAACAAAGAAGCAGGACTAATGAGGGTGAGACCGTAGGCCAAAGTAAAGGTGAAGGCGATCAGTGCGATTGCCCCGCCAATGGCATAAGGGAATACTTTTCCAAGCTGTCGCAAGCTGGTCAGACTAATGCTGTTTCCCATATGGATGCCGACAAAAACTTGGGCTGCAATCAGCAGGATCGGGTTCGCAGGAGGAGCGGGAAACCCGCTTAGAACACCAATCGCTACCCCGAAAATCGGACCGAGCAGACAAGGTGTCGGCAATTTAAAATAATACGCCAATGCGGCACCGACGGGAGCAAGAGCAATGGACGGCCAAAATGTGCGCCAATGGTATTCTATTGTTTCGGGCCCTAACACAAACGGCGTTTCTGCTATATTCGCCAAGCCATGAGCGGCTATGAAAGGCACGAGAAATACGACTGTCAGTAGACGGGTTGTCTGCATAAAGGTAACGACAGTCATGTCGCTGCTTTTGATTTCATCGCAGAGCAAAACCATTTGTGACAGTCCGCCGGGCATGCTGCCTAAAAGACTGCTGGATAGGCTGATGCCCGTTTGGCGGTGCGTTACGTAGCCGGAGACGGTACAAAACAAGATAGTCAGCAAAGTGATTGCCATCATGATGGGCAAGGAGGCAGTAATCGTATGGACAGCGTCCGGGGTAACCGCCCGGCCCATAGAGTAGCCGAGAATAATCATGCCAAGATCTCGCAAGAAGTTGGGCCAGCGAGCCCAATTGCCGCTTAGCGAATTAAACAGCATAATGGCAGTTAACGGGCCAAGCATCCAAGGCAGCGGGATTTGAATATAAGAAAATAGCCAGCCGGCTGGCAAAGCGATGAAAAAAGTAGTGATGATTCGCACGAAGAGGATCCTTTCGCTCATTAGAAATTGCATTGGTTTGCAACCGCAGCTGCAGTTCGTTGCTGCTGAGAATACAATAAATGTATCACGTTTATGTCTTTTTGCCAATAAAACTTTGCAGAGTCTCTTCCAGGCGGACTTTTGCACAAAGAAAAAGCTTTTCTTTTCGCTCTGTTTATGATATTTTATTTCTATGAATAATGCATGAACGATATCAATTACTCATGATAAAAATCGTGCAACAGAGAGGAACGAGAATTGCATTTATGAAAAAATCCTTTTTTACAACTCTCCATTTCCAGGTATTTGTCGCGATCATCGCCGGTGTGGCATTAGGACATTTTTATCCATCCGTCGGCGAAAGCATGAAACCACTGGGTGACGCATTCATTAAATTGATCAAGATGATCATCGGGCCGATTATTTTCTGTACGATTGTCACCGGAATTGCCGGCATGGATGACATGAAAAAAGTTGGCCGTGTCGGCGCCAAGGCTTTATTGTATTTCGAAGTCATTACAACGTTGGCACTGATCATGGGATTGGTGGTTGTAAAAATCCTTCAGCCGGGCGTCGGAATGAATGTCGACGTATCCACGCTGGATACGAAAGCAATCTCGGCTTATGCGACTGCTGCGAAAGCGCAAAGTACGCTTGATTTCTTCATGAATATCATTCCGTCGACGGTAGTGGATGCGTTTGCAAAAGGCGACATCCTGCAGGTTCTCTTGTTCTCGCTGCTCTTTGGCGCAGCATTATCTCTGATGGGCAAGAAAGGCAAAAATGTATATTCCATTATTGGCGAAATATCCCACGCGCTCTTTGTCATTGTTGACATCATTATGAAAGTTGCGCCCATTGGCGTCTTTGGGGCGATGGCCTTCACGATCGGCAAGTATGGCATTGCTTCGCTGGGACCATTGGGCAAGCTGCTGGGCGTATTTTACTTAACCTGCATTGTCTTTATTTTTATTGTGATGGGCCCGATTGCCAAGTGGGCGGGTTTCAGCTTGCTGAAGTTCATTGCGTATATTAAAGAAGAATTGTTGATTGTGCTGGGGACCTCTTCTTCGGAAAGCGTTTTGCCGCGCATGATGGATAAATTGGAGCGCCTGGGCTGTTCAAAGCCTGTGGTTGGTCTTGTTATTCCAACGGGCTATTCGTTTAATCTGGATGGAACCTCCATTTACCTGACCATGTCGGCCATCTTTTTAGCGCAGGCGACGAATATTGAACTGACTTTGGTGCAAGAACTGACGATCATTGCGGTCTTGCTGCTGACTTCCAAGGGAGCCTCGGGTGTGACCGGGAGTGGCTTCATTGTGCTGGCGGCGACATTGTCCGTCATCCCGGGCATACCGGTGGCAGCGCTTGCGGTTATTTTCGGAATTGACCGTTTCATGTCCACAGGCAGAGCATTGACGAATTTAGTGGGCAATGGGGTAGCGACAGTCGTAGTTTCCAAATGGGAAAAAGAATTGGATATGAACCAGTTGCACAAAGTTTTAAACAACGGACCGCACAGTATAGAAGAGAAGCAGTCAAACGAAAAAGCCGGATGATAAGGGACCACTTGGTTTGGGTGGGGCGGTGACTCCATCTGAAACGAAATCATAAAGAAGGCCTCCGGTTCCAAGAATGGCGCCGGGGGCCTTCCTGTAATAATGAAAATGTATTGCAAAAACTGCCAATGGAACATGGTTCCTTACGGTGGAACGAAAAAGCAAAAAGAGAGCAGGGTTATCATGAGCAATGACAAAGATTCGATCCAATCAATCGCCAGAGCATTAGACATTTTGCTTTTGCTGCATCAGGAAGACAAAGAAATGGGTGTAACGCAGATTAGCTCTGCATTAGGCATGTATAAGAGTACGGTCTGCCGGACGCTGGCGACTTTGGAGAATAAAGGATTTGTACAGCAGAACACAGAAACCGGTAAATATTGGATGGGACTGAAGCTTTATTCACTGGGTATGCAAATGCGCAGAAAAATGCCGTTGCAAAATATTGCCGCACCGCTAGCCCGTGCATTATCGGAAAAGTTTAATGAAGTGGTTCATATCGCAGTATTGGATCCTCATGCGGAAAATTTCCCGAAACAGATCATTATTGATAAATTTGAGAGTCAACAGGTCTTGAGTTTTACCCCGGGCATTGGTTCGGCTTCTGCTTGCCATGGATCGGCAGTGGGGAAATGTTTACTGGCGTTTAGCGAACCGGAGTATCTTGTGAAATTTCAAGGTTGTCCGTTGCCCGTTTTTACAGGGAAGACGATCATCGATTGGCCGGCTCTGCTGCGTGAGCTGGCGGCGATTAGGGAAAAAGGCTATGCACTGGACGATGAGGAATTGGAGTTAGGGTTGACTTGTATCGCTGCTCCAATTGTGGGTCGCGATCATGCCGTGGTGGCAGCTTTGAGCTTGTCCGGACCTACATCACGTCTGCAGGGGGATCGTTGTCAAGAGATCATTCAGCAAGTACGAAAAACAGCAACGGCGATATCTGCGTTATTATAGTGCAGACTTTGCGGCAAATTCATGATATAATATCACCGAATAGAGATGAATGGAGGATGTTCATGAAAAAAGCAATTATTGAAATGGACAAAGGAACGATTACCATTGAGCTGTTTTCTGAAGATGCGCCGAAGACGGTTGCCAACTTTGAGAAATTAATTAAGGAAGGTTTTTACGACGGCCTTACTTTCCACCGGGTTATCAAAGGTTTCGTTGCGCAGGGCGGCTGCCCAAAAGGCAATGGCACCGGCGGGCCGGGCTATAAGATTCCTTGTGAAACGAAAGGCAATCCGCGCAAGCATATTCGTGGTGCTCTTTCCATGGCGCATGCTGGGCCGAACACCGGCGGCAGCCAGTTTTTTATCGTGTATGAGCCCCAACCGCACTTAGACGGTGTGCATACTGTCTTTGGTCAGGTTGTTTCCGGACTTGATGTCGTTGATGCGATTGCTGTCGGAGACGTCATGAAAAAAGTTACAATCGTGGAAGAATAGGCAAAATCCGGACATTTTTGTCCGGATTTTATTTTTTTCGCAAGTTTTTCTGCGACTATTTTTCACTTGCGCTATTTATCTTGATTTTTTTACAATTTTCTATTGCACTTTTGGTCATTTGTGATAAAATCATATCGTAATTTTTCCCGTCTGGCGGAAGGCAGGAGGCCTTCCGGATACTTCCCGAAAGATAGGAGATGGATATGAAACAGTATTTTAATTTATCACAAGCTGCAGTGCAGCAAATTGCCAAAACATACGGCACACCTACATTGGTGCTGTCGCTGGAACAAATTGCCCGTAATTACTCTTTTTTGACGGAACACATGCCTGGTGTAAAATTGTATTATGCAGTGAAATCGAACCCGGATGAACGGATTGTCAGGACGCTGGCCGGATTGGGATCATGTTTTGATGTTGCCTCCGATGGTGAAATCCTGATGCTTTCCGATATGGGCATTGAACCGGAACGGATTGTTTACGCCAACCCGATCAAAACATCCGGCGGACTGGAAATCGCCCGTCAAAAAGGTATTCATAGCTTTACATTCGACAGTGAAAGCGAGATCGGAAAAATCGCCAACGTATTGCCGGGCGCTACTGTCTTGCTGCGCATTAAAGTGGACAACCCCAGAGCGCTCGTTGACTTGAACAAAAAGTTTGGCGCAGCGCCGGATGAGGCGCTGGATCTTTTGCGGAAAGCTCGTGCCAAAGGCCTCGATGCAGCAGGTTTGTGTTTCCATGTTGGCAGTCAATCTACCAGTTCGGAAGCCTATTTAGCTGCGCTGCAAATTTGCCGGGGACTGTTTGATCAGGCGGCGGCAGATGGCTTCCAGTTCCGCTTGCTGGATATTGGCGGCGGGTTTCCCATTCCGACTGGAACGCAGAAAATTGATGTGGCCGCCATGACAGATGAGATTTATGCGTCGTTGAAAGCCAATTTTCCTGGAATCGAAATATGGGCTGAACCGGGGCGATTTATCTGCGGTACGGCGATGAGCTTGATTACCCGGGTGATTGGGACGCAAAGGCGAAATAATCAGCAATGGTATTTTTTGGATGAAGGCTTGTATGGCACGTTTTCCGGAATTATTTTCGACCATTGGATCTACGATATGGAAACATTTAAAAACGGAGCGGAAATTATGGCGACCTTTGCCGGTCCCAGCTGCGACTCTTTGGATGTGTTGTATCGGGACAAGTTAACGGTTCCCCTGGAAATGGATGACTTGATTTTGGTGCGCAATTGCGGCGCATACAGTTCGGCCTCGGCAACGACCTTCAATGGGTTTGCCAAAGCGAAGATTGTTGTCTGGGAAAAAATATGTGAAGAGATGATCGATTATAAAAGTTTGCCGAATGCGGGCTGAAAAAATCGGTTAACAATCAAGATAAGATGTCTGGACGGGTATTGTCAGGCATCTTTTTCTTTTTTTGACTGTGGCTTGAAAGTGGTAAAACGTGGTATGATTAAGAAGTATAGTATTTTTTATGGATGAGGTGCGTTTATGACGTGGGTTATTGGTTTTTTTCTGTTCGTAAATTTTATTTACTTGTACTTTGAAAGGCCGGTCTTTGCTTTTGGCTTTACAGATTGGTCATTGCCAATGCTTTTTTGGGGCTGGATACTGCTTTTTTATCTGGCGCGTCCCTTGCTGCAAAAGGGCCGGGCTGCATTGTCCAATTCGCCTTGGGGGCGTCTGCTGGAAAAATTGTTTCTTGGCGGTCCGGCTGAATCAGGCAAAGTCGTAGATATCAGCGGTCATCATATTTCGCCCCGCATAAAAAAAGTTGCCATGGCCGGTGCAGCGTTGATGGCTATTGGTATTTTGAATTTGATTGTTCTTCCCGTAATGCTCAGTCACCCTTTCTTTTTCAGCCAGTCGTACCGGAATTTGTTGGGAACGGTGGAAGAGAGTTCGTTCACGGCAGATGTGGAACCGATTAATCTGTCTCAGATCCGTATCATCGATGAAGAAACAGCGATCAAACTTGCGGAAAAGAAGGTTGGCGAAGTACCGGCGCTAGGCAGTGAGACCCGGCTTGGCGACCTGGTTTTACAGAAAGTGCAAAATCGGCTGTACTATGTTGCGCCGCTGGAACATCGGGGGATTTTCCAATGGATGACTAATTTTTCACAGGGCAGCAAAGGCTATGTTATGGTTTCCGCCACTAACCCGCAGGATGTGAGATTGGTCCAGCATGTGAACGGCAATCCGGTCTATCTCAAAGTGCAGACAAATGGTTTTGTCATGGACTATTTGCCGCGCTTCCTGTATTTTCATGGAATTATTACTGCCGGGATGGCGGATTATTCGTTTGAGATCGATGATGACCTCAATCCCTATTGGGTTGTTACCTTATACAAAAATAAAGTTGGGTACAGCGGACCGGATGCGGTTGGCGTAGTCCTTGTGAATGCCCAAACCGGTGAAATCAAAAAATATTCTACGAACGATGTTCCTGCCTGGGTAGACCGTATTCAACCGGAGAACTTTGTTTATCGGCAGATTGCCAGTTGGGGAGACTACGTCAATGGCTATTGGAATTCTCTGCTGGCGAAGACCGGCACGTTAAAACCGACCGGCGACCGGCTGCACTTGATTTACGGCAATGATGACAGGGTATATTGGTACACCGGAATCACTTCTTCCGGAAGAGATGAAAGTTCAGTAGGCTTTCTGTTGGTCAATTCCCGCACAAAAGATGCGAAGTGGTACAAAGTAGCTGGAGCGACCGAATCGGCCGCCCGGAAATCGGCAGAGGGCCAGGTACAGGAGAAAGGTTACCGGGCCGGGTATCCGATCCTGTATAACATTCATGGCGTACCCACCTACATTGCTCCATTGAAGGATAAGGAAGGCTTGTTAAAACTAGTGTCGTTTATTTCCGTGGAAAATTATAACCTTGTTGGCGTCGGTGCTGACATTGACAGCGCTCTACGCGCGTATCAACTGAATTTGATCAATAAAGGGAATGCGTTTATTCCCGGCCATGAAATTAAACCAGTCCGCCTGCAGGCAAAAGTTACCCGTTTTTCACAGGTTGTGAAAGGCGGCGAGTCTTATTTCTACTTTACCTTGGAAGGCGATCCCCGGATTTTTGTGGGAACGATCAACAATTCGCCGAAACTGTCGCTCGTCCGGCCGAATGATACCATTGCGATTACCTTTAATGAAAGCCGGGAAGCGGAAGTAAGCATTTTGCAATTGGAAACCGGAGGCTTCTAACCGGTAGTGAAAATCCCTGATGTTCGGGCGCTTAAAAATGCCACGGAAGGTGGACAAGAGGGAATGAAAAAAAACTGCGCAATAATCACTGCTTTGGCAATGCTGTTTTTTGTGTTGACGCCATTATCCCTCGCAGCAGCGGCAGATGATTATATTGTGGCTGTTAACCAGTCACAAGTGTTAACTTTTAACGGAATACAGCGCATAGCGATAGCCAATCCGGAGATTGCCGATGTGGTGGTTGTCTCCGGATCGGAAGTATTGCTGCTTGGTAAAGCGCCAGGCGGCACGACTTTGCATGTATGGAGTTCGGAAGGAAAGCGCAGTTTTCAGGTAAACGTCGCGGCCCAAGACCGGCAGATTGCCGGTGAGATCCAAAGGTTGCTTGGCTATTCCGATCTTCAGGTGGGGAAAATCAATCAAACCATTGTGCTGGAAGGAACAGTAAGTGATCAATATCAGCGCAGCCGCGCTGAAAAGGCCGCTGGCGCTTATGGTGAAAAAGTGGTCAACCTGTTGGAACTGCGAAATCCCAAACAGGTAAAGATTGAGGCGAAAATTCTTGAGATCAACAAAGATAAAACAGATAAATTAGGAATCCGGTGGGGGAACGCGCCTTCCGCCCCCGGCGTTTTTGCATTAGGGCAAAGTTATACTGCGGCAAACTCGATAGCCGGGCAAAACCAGGTCTTTGGCTGGTTTGGTTCCTACGCGGACCTGAATGCGCAAATTGATGCCTTGGTGCAAACCGGAGAAGCCAGGGTTCTTGCAAGCCCTCATTTGATTGCATTGAGCGGTGAGAAAGCGAGTGTTCTTGTTGGTGGCGAGATCCCGGTTCCGGTTAGCGTCAGTAATGGGCAAATTGCCATTGAGTGGAAAAGTTATGGTGTTAAGCTGCTCATTGAGCCAGAAGTGAATTCGGAACAATTCATCCAAAGTAAAGTTCAGACGGAAGTCAGTTCGGTGGATTGGAATTCCACGCATCGAATTTTCATCGGTTCAGGCTTGTCGATCCCGCCGTTAACAATGCGGAAAGCGGAAACAACGATTGTATTAAAGTCCGGTCAAACGTTGGTGGTTGGCGGCCTGATTTCCGAGCAGGTCAATAATGACGTTTATAAAATCCCGTTGCTGGGTGATCTGCCGTTGCTGGGCCCGATGTTTCGCAGCAAATCGATCACGCACAGCAGAACGGAACTGATTATTTTGCTTACTCCAACCGTTATTGACCCAGTGGAATACCAGCCCTTGATAACGGGCGGCATGCAGGAATTGTTTAAAGAAAATCCTTGGCAGGAAGGGGAGAAAAATGAAGAACGACGCGATAAAAGTTCTAATCGTTGATGATGTGGCCGATATTCGGGAGAATATTAGCAAACTGATGGAATTTCATTCGGAAGTCCAAATTATCGGTCAAGCCGGCAGTGCGGCCGAGGCGATTGCAAAAACGAAAGAACTGCAGCCGGACGTAATCCTGATGGATATTAATATGCCGGTCATGGATGGGATTTCCGCTACAGAAATTCTGGCGGTAGAAGCGCCGCAGTCGAGCATTATCATCATGAGCGTACAAGGGGAACAGGAATATTTGCGGCGTGCGATGATAGCCGGCGCGAAGAATTATCTGGTGAAACCATTTACCGGCGATGAATTGCTGCAGGCAATCAAACAAGTCTACGGGCTCGCACAGAAACGCATTACGATTGCCCAAACGGCTTCAAACCCGCTCAAGCAGGGGAAAGTAGTTGCGGTGTTCAGCACAAAAGGCGGTGTCGGCAAAACGACGATTACCAGCAATTTGGCAGTTGCGCTGGCCGCGCAAACCGGCGCAAAGGTCGGGATCGTTGATGCAGATTTGCAGTTCGGCGATGTTGCATTGTTTCTGAATATTGCGCCGCGCTCCACCATTGCGGATTTAGTGCGTGAAGTGGATCATATGGATGCGGCATTAATAGAAAATCATCTTTCTGGTTTCAACGATTCTGTCGGCGTTTTGGCGGCGCCGCTTCGCCCTGAACATGCGGAATTGATCAATGGCGCACATCTGACGGCAATTTTGGGAATGATGCGAACAATGTTTGATTATATCATTGTGGATACGGCGCCTTCCTTTACGGATGCAATGTTATCGGTATTGGATGCGGCCGACCAAATCCTGGTGATCTCATCCATGGATTTGCCGACAATAAAAAATGTAAAATTATGTCTTGAAATCATGGAATCGTTGGAATACAACCGTGATAAAATCAAGGTGGTTCTGAACAGAGCGGATTCTCTCGGCGGAATGGAACCGAGAGAGGTCCAGGAAAGTCTCCGTTATCCGTTTGCATCCACCTTGCCCAGTGATGGGAAGACGGTTGTGCATTCAGTTAATCGCGGAGTTCCGTTTGTCATCAGCAATCCAGAGACTGGCGTAACCAAAGGGATTTTTGCTTTAGCGGCAATCATCGCCGGCGTGGATGAAAAGAAACCGGCAGCAGAACGCAGTGTCATGAGCAAGTTTAAACGGTTGTTTGGTTAAGAGGTGTAAAGCGGCAATATGGCAAACGTAGATGTAAAAACGTTGGATACTATTGTCAAACAAACGATTTCTGCGGTCGAAAAAGGAAAAACGCAGATTTATGATATTTATGAGGCGTCTGGCAAGGAACTGAATAAAATTAAACGCGATTTTGAAATGATTAAACAGAAAACAGCAGAAATTATTGCCAAAGTCGACGATTTAGAGCAGCGGGAACGGCGATCCCGACTGCGGTTGATGGAAGTCAGCCGCAACTTTCAGGTCTATAAAGAGGAAGATATCAAGCGCGCTTATGAAGAAACGAGCGCTCTGAAGGTGGAACTTGCTGTAGCCCGGGAGCAAGAGCAAAATTTGCGGCGGGAGCGGGATGCAATGGAACTAACACTGCGTTCTATGCAGCAAACGATGAAAAAGGCCGAGACGCTTGTTACGCAGGTCGGAGCCGCCCTCGGCTATCTGAACAATCAAATGGAAACGGTTGTTGACCAGATTGAAACAGTGCAGCAACGGCAGGCATTTGGAACTCGCATCATCAAAGCGCAAGAAGAAGAGCGGCGGAGGGTTGCCAGAGAGATCCACGATGGTCCCGCTCAAGCCATGGCGAACATCGTTTTTCGGACCGAAGTGTGCGAACGGTTGATTGATATTGATTTGAAACGGGCAAGAGGAGAAATGCGTGATTTGCAGGAACAGGTACGGGGCTGTCTGCAGGAAACCCGCAAGATTATTTTTGCCCTTCGGCCGATGACGCTCGACGATCTTGGCTTAACGCCTACCGTCCGGAGAGTATTGGATACTTTGAAGGAACGCAAAGGGTTCATCACTGAACTGCACATTACCGGTGAAGAAAAACGGTATGCCACCCATTTGGAAATTGGTCTATTCCGTATCATTCAAGAAGCTCTTAACAATGTGGAAAAACATTCCAAAGCCCGCTGCATCTGGGTTCGGATGGATTTCCGTCCGGCAATGATTGTCGCGATTATTGAGGACGACGGCATTGGTTTTGATGCACAGGCGGCGCACAGTACGGAAAGTTTTGGCCTGATGGGTATGCGGGAACGCGTTGAATTATTAAATGGCGAAGTCATCGTACGTTCAGAAAAGGGGAAAGGCGCCAAAGTAATGGTTAAGGTGCCGCTTAAAGAGTAAATGGATACAAGGATCTGCAAGGCAGGAGAGATACTGGATCAATTGATGCAGCTGGATATTTCCGCTCGCGGCGTGATCGGACCTTTGTACAAAGCCGCGCGCGCTAAAGAAGGACGGGCGTTGACAGTTGCTGCTGTTGATTTACTGATAAAATCGATTAAACCGGGTGACAAAGTGATCATTGCGACCGGCTGGGTCGATCAGCCCGTTATTGCTCCGGATTGCGGCGAATCAGATGGTCCGCCTGGAGCTGTGGCATTGGCCAGAGCCCTGCGGATAGGGTTGAAAGCGTCGCCGGTTATTTTAACGGACGAATGTCTTGTTTCCGGGATCAAACAAGTTGCGAGATCGGCGGGATTTCAATGCGTGCCGCCAGATCATCTGGTGCATTCGATTGAACAGGATAAATTGCTGACAATGGCTGTTTTGCCTTTCCCGGCGGGAGAGCGGGGTAGTCAAGCGGCCGCTGCAGCTGTTTTGGATGAACTTCAGCCAACGGTTTGCATTGCAATTGAACGCGGAGGAATGAATCGCGCCGGCGTCATTCACAATATGCAAGGCTGTGACACCGGCAGTTCGCAAGCGAAACTTGATTACATTTTTCTTAACGCCCGCAAAAGGGGTATTGCGCTGTTGGCTATTGGTGACGGCGGGAATGAAATAGGCATGGCAAATATTGCGGCAGCGGTGAGAGCGCATGTCCCGTATGGCGAAGTGTGCAATTGCCCTTGCGGCGCCGGTCTGGTCCCGGCAACGCCGGTTGATGTGCTGCTCACGGCAACGGTGTCCAATTGGGGCGCCTACGCGGTTGCGTCGCTGTTAGCGCTGGTTACCGGAGATATTCACGCTGCGAATACCGGCGAGCAGGAAGCCAGGACGCTGGCTGTGACCGCCGAAGCCGGCTTCCACGACACAATCAGCGGGTCGGTTACGCCCGGTGCCGACGGCTGTTCCGCACAAACTCATATTGCCATTGTCAATCTGATGCATGAAGTCGTTGAAAAAGGGTTGAAAGCGAATTCGGCGTGCAGGAGGAAATAATAATGGAGCTTTGGAATGCAACGCGGCAAATCCAGGTAGCAAGCCGGCTTCGTCTTGCTGTCACATTTTTTCGGCGTCTGAAAGGGCTCCTAGGAACAAAATGCCTGCCGGAAGGAGAGGCGCTGCTGATCCGCCCATGCTGGAGCATTCATACAATCGGCATGAAATATCCGATTGATGTGTTATTCATGACCTCCGATGACCGGGTTTTAAAAATTGCAGCGTCTGTGCCGCCAGGACGAAGCGCCGCAATGCGTGGAAGTTCTTATGTGCTGGAATTGCCGGCTGGAGCGGCGCTCAAGACAGGGACCGCTGTCGGGGACCAGCTATCGATACGGGAGTAAAGTTTTATTCGCGGGCGACGGGGAAAAGCAGGAGTTAAAACGATGCGGAAAGAATGTTCTATAAGGTAATATAAACCAGCTTCTTCCACTGTTCAAGGGATTTTTCGGGAGGTTTAGGGGTTGGAGAAATTTACTGCTTACGGAAAAGAAAATAGCGGTAAGTCAAAAAAATTTTTTAGCCTTCGTCAACTTGTCTTTGTCGTGGGCTTACTTCTTATTGCCGGCGCCTGGATATTCGTTTCTCTTCAGATTGATAGAGAATACTCTGCAGAAGTCAAGAGTATTATCCGCGAAAATGAGAATTTAACGAAGTCGCTTGATGGATATGTACAAGCAACAATCAAAAATATTGATGATAAATTACTGGGAATTAAGCTGGATTATGAACGGGAACGCAGGATCAACGCCGATATAAAGGATCAGTTCACCCGGGCGTTGAAAGACCCGGCCATCAAACAGCTGTGTTTGGTGAATGAAAAAGGCGAGATGATTAACGGCTCCCCCGGAGTGACAGGAAAAACGATTTTCGCCAGTAGTGCGTTTAGCAGGCAGAAGGACCGATCGACCGGAACGCTGTATATTGACAATCCGGTTTTTGAAGAAAAAACAGATCAATGGCTGATCCGCTTTAGCCGGCGTGTTGACCGATCCGACGGAAAGTTTGGCGGAATCATCGTTGCCGCTATGACGCCGGAATATTTTAACTTTTTTTACCAGCAAATGGAAATGGGCAACGGAAAATTTGCCTCTATCACTGGCTTGGACGGGGTGGTAAGGGCGAGCCTGTCAGGAAACCAGGCAACGGCGGGAGAAAATGTTACGGGTAGCTCTCTGTTGTGGCGAGTTGCAGAAGCCACTTCGGGATCCTATCTCGATCAGCCTGCTGCGGACGGAAAATCCGTGATCCAAAGCTATAAAACGATGAAAGAGTATCCTTTGATTATCAGCGTTGGCGTGGATAAGCAGACTGCGCTGGCGGCGTATTATCAACGCCGGAACATCTATCTTGGCGCCGCCTTCCTTTTTACACTGTTTGTTGGTTTTGGCTGCTGGACCGTGGCAGGCCAGATTAAAAGAAGAAATGATGAACAGTTAAAAGCCGAGGCGAGTATCAGTCAACAGAATGAATATTTAGTCGCACTCCATGAAACGGCATTGGCCTTGATGCAGCGCCACGATCTGGACGCTCTTCTTTGGGCCATCGTGGAAAGGGCCTGCTTTTTGACAAATACTCCGCATGGCTTTCTTCATCTGGTGACGGTGGACGGCAATGAAATAGAGCTGACGATTGGCGTAGGGATTTATGGCGAGGCTGTGGGTTTCCGGCTGAAGCCGGGCGAAGCGTTAAGCGGTCGTGTTTGGCTGGACGGACGGCCCATGTGGGTTGAGGATTATGCTAATTTGCCAGAGGCGGTTTGCACATCTCCTTTTTCCGCCATTCTCTCGATGGGCTGTTCGCCGCTGCAGGTGCGGGGCAAAGTTGTCGGTGTGCTCGGCATTGGGTATACGGATGAAAAACACAGTCCGTCGCCGGCTGAAGAAAGTTTGCTGGATCGGCTGGCGGATATTGCCGCGATTGCGATCGACAATGCGCTGTTGTATGAAACAGTGGAAAGAGAACTGCGGGAACGCAAACGGACCGAAGAGGAACTTCTGCAGAAGACACAGGAAATTCAACGCATGGCCTACTATGATGCATTAACCGGTTTGCCGAACCGGGGCAATTTATACAGGCGGCTTGCGGAAGAAATGGATAAGGCAAATCAAGGCTCTGTTTCCGGGAGCGTAATGTTCATTGATTTGGATGATTTAAAGATGGTCAATGACGTATTTGGACACGGCTATGGCGATGATGTGATTATTACTGCTGCCCGTTATATTGTGGATGCGGCAGGACCTTCCGGATTTGTATCCAGGCTTGGCGGCGATGAATTTATCGTGCTGCTGCCCGGGGAGAGCAATCGTGAGAAGATCAGCGCCATTGCGGACGAAGTTGTTCAGTCGCTGGCCCGGGAATATGATATTGGCGAGACGTGCTTTTATATGTCGGCAAGCTTGGGCATTGCTGTTTATCCGGAAGATGGCAATACGGTTCAGGAAATTATCAAAAATGCGGATACGGCCCTTTACGAGGCGAAACGCGCCGGCAAATGCGGTTGGGCGGCTTATAATATTTCGATGCAGGAAAAAGCGTATCAGAGGATGCTTTTCCTCAAGCACCTGCGTGCAGCAGTGGAAAAAAATGAGCTTTACATGTGCTATCAGCCGCAGTTCACGATGGAAGGGTCCATCTTTGGCTTTGAGGCGTTGCTTCGCTGGCAGAGCCCTGAAATGGGGGCCATATCGCCACTGCAATTCATTGCCATGGCCGAAGAAAGCAATCTGATTCAGCCGATCGGGGAATGGGTTTTGCGGGAAGCTTGCCGCTTTGCCAAGCGTCTTGCGGATATGGGTCGAGGAGATATTCATGTTGCGGTGAATATTTCTCCGCGGCAGTTGGCAACAAGTAATTTTGTCGAATTTGCCCGGAATGTTTTTGCTGAAGTCGGTGTAAATCCGCGGCAAATTGAAATGGAAATTACGGAAACGGTGCTGTTGACTTCCGTCGAGGAAACGATTCAGAAACTGATGGCATTAAGGGCTGTGGGGGTAAATTCCGCCTTGGACGATTTTGGTACCGGATATTCTTCTTTGACCTATCTTCAACGTCTGCCGGTATCTACTCTTAAAATTGACAAGACCTTTATTGATTTAATCGTTAAAGATCAGGCACAGCCGGTAATTATCGGTGCTATTGTTGAAATGGCGCATAGTCTGAACATGACGGTCATTGCCGAAGGGGTTGAGACGAGAGAACAATTTGAACGCTTGTTGGGCTGTGACTGTGATTGCATCCAGGGCTTTTATTCCTGTTGCCCATTGCCGGAAGAAGAAGCGATCCGGTATCTATCGAATGGCGTGGCGTTTGTACAGTAATTCAGATGAAACCGGGCAATATATTGAGGGAAAATTGGCGATAAACCGTAAGACTTGGCACAAGCCAAGTCTTATTTTATAATGGATTTACAATACAGTTCAAGTTAATGACTGAGGACTGAATTTGCAAGGGAGGAAAGAACCTTTGAATAGCCAAAAAGAAACGCCGCTGCTGTCGGCAATGCAGCGCTATGTTGAAGCGGGGGCGATTCCTTTTCATACACCGGGCCATAAACAGGGCAGGGGGATTCATCCTTTGCTGGAGCAGGTTCTTGGCCGGCAAGCATTGGCAATGGACGTGTCGCTGATGTCAGAACTCGATGACCTTCATGGACCACATTCCTGTATTAAAGAAGCGCAGGATTTGGCGGCTGCATTGTATGGAGCCGATCATAGCTACTTTGTTGTGAATGGGACGACAGGCGGGATCCACGCCATGATATTGACTGTCGCCGGCCCGGGCGATAAGATCATAGTTCCTCGTAATGTTCATCGATCGGTGATTGGCGGAATGATCCTGAGTGGTGCTCAGCCGGTTTTTATGCAGCCGGCGACGGATCATGAACTGGGACTGGCAGTGGGGATAACGCCGGAAACGTTAGAAGATGCAATTCGGCGGAATGCTGATGCAAAAGCGGTATTGTTCATTAACCCGACTTATTACGGAGTTGCTGTCGATATAGGCAAAATGATCGAACTTGTACATTCATACGGTATGGCAGTGATTGTTGACGAAGCGCACGGACCCCATCTGCGTTTTCATGAACGTTTGCCGCTTCAGGCATTGGATGCGGGCGCTGACATAGTGGCCCAAAGCACTCACAAACTGATCGGCGCTATGACGCAATGTTCGATGGTTCACTGTCGCGAAGGGCGGATCGATATTTCCAAACTGGAAGCGATGCTGAGCCTGGTGCAATCCACCAGTCCGAATTATTTGCTTCTGGCATCTCTGGACATTGCCCGCATGCAGATGGCCACGGAAGGCAAAAAATTGCTTGACCAGGCAATTGCATTGGCGGACTGGGTCAGAAGCCAAATTAATACCATCCCGGGATTATATTGTTTTGGCGAAGAAAAGCTTGGAAATCCGGGGATGGTTTATCTTGATCCGACAAAAATTACCGTGACTGTAACCGCATTAGGCTTGACAGGAACACAAGCGGAACAGATCCTCCGTTATCAATATAAAATACAAGCCGAATTATCAGACATGTACAATGTGCTTTTTCTCATTACCATTGGCGACGGTGAAGCCGAGGCGCGAGCCTTGCTGGCCGCGCTGCGCGGTCTGGCCGCCAATCATGGCGAAAAAAAAGACTTCTCTGCCATCCGTAAGATAACGGAAACTTGCGTTTTGCCGATCCCGGAAGGGGTTGTCTTACCACGGCAGGCTTTGCTTGGTGATGCCAAAAGCGTATTATTCGAACAGTCGGTAGGATTGATTTGTGCAGAGATTGTCACCTTTTATCCGCCGGGCATTCCGCTCTTATGCCCCGGGGAACGTATTTCTGCAGAAATGATCGGATACTGCCGGCAATTGCAAACGATCGGGCTGATTGTTTCCGGTCCGGATGACACTACTTTGACAACAATTAAAGTAGTATGCTGATTAGATGGGAGGGATTGCAGTGAGAGGAAAATTAATTATTATTGAGGCCGGCGACGGAAGCGGTAAAGCTACACAAGCCGGACGTCTTTATGAAAGACTTGAAGCCGAAGGACGCCACGTGCGCAAAGTCGAGTACCCGAACTACCAAAGCGCGTCCTCGGCGTTGATCAAAATGTATCTTGGCGGTGAATTCGGCAGTGACCCCGATTCGGTCAATCCTTTTGCAGCTTCCGCTTTCTATGCGGTTGACCGGTACGCTTCCTTCAAAAAGGAATGGGAAGCGTTTTATAATGAGGGCGGAATTGTGATCGCGGACCGCTATACTACTTCAAATATGGTCCACCAGGCAGTGAAGATCGTCGATGAGACGGAACGGGAAAATTATCTCGACTGGTTATGGGACTTGGAGTTTGTAAAATTTGGACTCCCTGTTCCTGATTGCGTTTTTTTTCTTGACATGCCGCCTGCTTATAGCCGGCAGCTGCTGCAGGGGCGTCCCAATAAGTCGCAGGAGGTTTCACAAGATATCCATGAACGCGACCAGGAATACTTAACGAGATGCTACCATAATGCCCGGTCTGTTGCCGTCAAATATGGCTGGCATATGATTCCTTGTGTCAGAAAAAACGTGCTTCGCGATGTTGCTTCCATCCACGAAGATATTTTCCGTATCGTGCGTTCTGTCATCTGTCAGGAGACGAGTTGAAGCAGCTGGACTTTTATAGCGGTCTCTTAGATTGCGTATTTTCTTTATTCCCTTTATAATGAAAAGCGACCGGTTATTATGGTGAGCTGCAACCGGTATGGAGGTTTTCGTGAAAATTGGCAAGCTGGGTGTAAGTGGGCAGTCTCCGGTCAGTGAACATGAAGGCGGTTGCAAGGCCGAAAAAACGGTTGGCCGCTTTGCCACTGACTTGTTAAATTCTCAGGATAAGCAGGCGAAAGAGCGTCTGAATACATTATTGGAGCAAATTACTGTCCAAGGAAAGAACCTGGCGCAGGTTCCCACTTTTTCCGAACTGAAAGCCTATAAAGAACTCGTCCGCAGATTCGTTGGCGAAGCGGTGGGCAATATGTACCAGTTGCAATCCCAAACTGGCTGGGACCGGCAAGGACGGCAGAAAATTTATACGATTGTCAAACAAATTGATTCGGCGCTGGCCGATCTTACGGAAGCGGTTCGTTCCGGACAGGAACGGGAATTGGATATTCTGGCGAAACAAGATGCCATTCGCGGAATGCTGCTAGACCTATACATATGAAAATGTTGGCGGGAGTTTTTTATGTGGAGTGAAATTATTGGGCACACCCAAACGATTGCGATGCTGCGGACCGTACTGTTATCAGGGAAAATTCCGCATGCCATGCTGTTTTCGGGGCCGCAAGGCATCGGCAAAATGACAGTTGCCAGGGCTGTTGCAACTAATTTGTTGAAGTCGCCGATTGATAGCCATCCTGATTTTACACTGGTTGCTCTTGAAGGAAATAGCATTAAGATTGATCAGATACGAAATTTACAGCGTCAATCTTCTCACGCGCCTCATGGGGCGGCATGGCAGGTCTGTATTCTGGAAAACGCGGAACGGATGACCAGGGAAGCGGCGAATAGTTTTCTGAAATTATTGGAAGAACCGCCTGCCTATATGGTTTTTATCCTAGTGGCTTCCACCAATGCTCCTTTGCTGCCGACGATTGTTTCACGCTGCCGGCTGTTTCGATTCCTGCCCTTGCCTCATGGCGTTCTGGCCGATGCGTTGGCGGCTAAAGGTTTTGTCCGTGAACAAGCTGATTTATGCGCCCGGTTGGGAGAAGGACGCCTGCAGCGGGCAATAGCGTTTTTGCAGGCTGGAGGTTTGGCCCGGCGGGATCAAGTGATCACGTTGGTAGAAGCCTTGCCGACTGTTGATATGCAGACCCTGTGGGATGTGGCGGTTGACTTAACGAAACTGGAAGCCGGCGAAGCGGAAGCGTGGCGGCGATTTTTATTGTTTGTTTTCCGTGATCTTCTGGTTTGTTGCGTGAGCCGCAGCCAGAACCATTTATTATTGAATATTGATCAAGCAGCGCGCTTGGACGTGGCGGCCGGGAAATGGGATGCTGAAAAATTGCAGGCGGCACTGATCGCAGTGTGCAAAGCGGAGCGGGCATTGGCTGCCAATGCCAACAGCCGGCTTACTTATGAAGCGTTATTGATACAATTGAGAGAGCTAGCCCAGCGTAATTCTAAAATTTTAATAGAATAGAATAGAATAGAATGAGTAAATGTACTAAGACAGGGGGGAAGAATATGCAAATGAAAACTGTAGTGGGCATTCGATTTAAAAAAGCCGGTAAAATATATTATTTTGATCCAGGGGATCTTGTGATTAAGGCGGAGGATCATGTCATTGTAGAAACTGCTCGCGGGCAGGAATTCGGCGAAGTAGTAATCGGACCAAGAGAGGTGCCGGAAACTGCGATTGTCGCGCCCCTAAAAGCGGTTCAGCGTATGGCGACTGCACAGGACGAACAGAAGGTTCGTGAGAATGCCGCCAAAGAAGAAGAAGCGCTCCGGATTTGCGGGCAGAAAATCCGTTTTCATAAATTGCCAATGAACTTGGTAGATGTTGAGTATACGTTTGATGTAAACAAAATTATTTTTTATTTCACTGCCGAAGGACGAATTGATTTTCGTGAACTTGTAAAGGATTTGGCCTCTGTGTTTCGGACGCGGATCGAATTACGCCAGATCGGTGTTCGCGATGAAGCCAAGATGATGGGCGGGATCGGCTGTTGCGGCCGGTCGCTTTGCTGCTCCACTTTTCTGGGCGATTTTGAGCCGGTTTCTATTCGAATGGCAAAAGAACAGCATTTATCTCTCAATCCAACGAAAATATCAGGAATTTGCGGCCGATTGATGTGCTGTTTGAAATATGAAAATGATGCATATAGTTCCGCAGCCCATTGTAAAAAAATAACCCCGCCGGTAATTGGCAGGGACGTGGTAACGATTGATGGAGAAGGAAAAGTATCGATTGTCAATCCACAGAAGAGAACGGCAACGGTTCAACTGTCAACAGGAAAGACAATTGAAATCCCTTGGGAAGAAGTAGTGGAAAAAGAGTAATATGGAAGAAAAATGTTTGCAGCCGGGCGAGAGGATCGATGACTTATTAATTCAAGGGCTGAAAATTGTTCAACATGAGAAGGAATTCTGTTTTACGCTGGACGCGGTGCTGCTGGCTCACTTCGCGTTTATCAAATCAGGGGCGGCCGCAATCGATCTAGGCTGTGGGACCGGCGCCGTCAGTTTGTTATTGTTGGCGCGGGGTGCAGATCGTGTTGACGGAGTAGAAATCAGCCCTGTGCTGGCTGATATGGCCAGACGCAGCGCTGCATTAAATGGGATATCCGATCGTTTTTCCGTCTTACAAGCCGATTTTCGCAATATAAAAGGCATACTGCCGGGTGGAGAGTGTGAACTGGTTGTTTCCAATCCGCCGTATCGTCCCCAAGGCCATGGACGCATCAATCCGAACAGCCGGATTGCCCAAGCCCGCCATGAAATAACAGCAACCCTAGCCGATGTAGTGGCTGCCGCCCGTTATCTCGTACGCTACCGGGGCCGTTTTGCCATGGTTCATTTACCCGAGCGTATGGCGGAAGTCATTACTGCGCTGCGCTTGGCGGGGCTCGAACCGAAGAGGCTCAGGATGGTTCACTCTGCACCGGACAGGAAGCCAACTATTTTTTTGGTGGAAAGCATTCGCGGCGCGAAACCGGGACTGGACGTTTTGCCGCCATTCATTGTCTATAATAGCGACGGGACCTATACGGAGGAGATCTGCGGTTACTACCGGCAGGAAATAACGTAAGGATGTGATCCATTTGGCCGAAAAGCCGGGAACGTTATATTTATGCGCAACGCCAATCGGCAATCTGGAGGATATGACGCTGCGGGCAATACGAATCCTGAAAGAGGTAAGCGTCATTGCGGCCGAGGACACTCGCTACACGCGCCGCCTGCTGACCCATTTTGATATTCATACGCCCTTAATCAGCTATCACGAACACAACAAAGCCAGCCGGGGCCCGGAACTGATTGCCCGCCTGGCGGCGGGTGAAGACATTGCGGTTGTCAGTGACGCAGGGTTGCCGGGCATCTCCGATCCGGGAGCTGATTTGGTCCGGTTAGCCTTGCCTGAAGGAATCGCAGCGGTACCCTTGCCGGGCTGCAATGCGGCTTTGTCGGCGTTGATTTGCTCGGGGTTGGACAGCACGATGTTCACTTTTGTCGGCTTTTTACCTAAAACAAAGAAAAAACGCCGGGAATTCCTTGAAAATTTGGCAAAAAATCCGTATACTTTACTTATGTACGAAGCGCCTCATCGCCTCCGTCAGACGTTGAACGAATTGCATGAGATCTTAGGCGACCGGCCAGCTGTTGCCGCTCGTGAATTGACCAAACGGTTTGAACAATTTGTCCGGGGAACAATCGGCACGTTGCAGGACCACTTTGCAGCGCATCTGCCGCGGGGCGAGTTTACCCTGGTGATAGCCGGCTGCCCGGCAGCCGCAGCGGCGGAAACCGCAATGGACATGGATGAAGTGTCTTTGCAAGATGCGGTATTTGCTTTAGTCGCGCAAGGAACAGACAAAAAAAATGCCATTCGGATCATAGCCGAACAGCGGAGCCTTCCCAAACGGGTCGTATATCAGGCGGTGCTTGATGCCGGTAAATAGTCAAAAAAAAAGACTAACTGCCGAAAGCGCATTAGTCTTTTTTGAAGTCAAAGCAACGTATATTATACGGTTTTCTGTGTCATAGCAGTTAAGCATTCTTTGCAAATGTTTTTTCCCTTGAAATTGATGACCTCATCTGCATTCCCGCAGAATACACACGAACAGGCCGGTTCGTATTTCCGAAGAATGATTCGGTCGTTGTCGACATAGATTTCCAATGCGTCTTTTTCTGCGATATCAAGTGTACGCCGTAGTTCAATGGGGATAACGACTCTTCCTAGCTCATCAACCTTGCGTACGATTCCTGTAGATTTCATAGTTGTCAAATTCTCCTTTCGTCAACAGAATTAGACATTATATGTCTAACTAAATACTACCAATTATTACAAGCCTTGTCAACAATTATTTCTAGATGATAGGGGCTATTCTTTTTTTAAAAAACCAGCATAAGTGCTTGAAAACATTGACTTTTTCCGCTTTTGACATTGCAGCGGCTAAAAATATTAATTGAAAATTTTGATAAATTAAAAATAAATTTAGAAAAAATATTGCGCATTACGAGGAGGATTTTCATGGAAAAAAAACCTTTTTTTATTAGCACCCCGATTTACTATCCCAGTGACAGTCTGCATATTGGTCATGCTTACTGCACGACGTTGGCGGATACCATTGCCCGTTATAAACGTTTGGCTGGATATGATGTGTTTTTTTTGACCGGCTCGGATGAGCATGGACAAAAAATCGAGCGCAAAGCGCAGGAAAATGGCGTCACTCCGCTGGAATATGTGGATAAAATTGTTGCATCGTTTCAAAATCTCTGGCAAAAACTAAACATCTCGAACGACGATTTCATTCGCACGACATCGGCTCGGCATCATGCAGTAGTCCAGGATATCTTTCAAAAAATTTATGATAAGGGAGATATCTACAAATCAGCTTATGAAGGCTGGTATTGTACCCCCTGTGAAACATTTTGGGTCGAACGGCAGTTGAACGACGGAACCTGTCCGGATTGCGGGCGCCCGGTAGAAAAAGTTCAGGAGGAAAGTTATTTTTTCCGGCTGTCAAAATATCAGGACCGGCTCCTGCAATATATTGAGGATAACCCGGAGTTTATTCAGCCGGTTTCCCGTCGCAATGAAATGGTTAATTTTATCAAAGGCGGGTTGGATGATTTATGCGTATCACGCACAACCTTTGACTGGGGTATTCCGGTACCCTTTGACCCGAAGCATGTTGTATATGTGTGGTTTGATGCGTTAACTAACTACATCACGGCAGCAGGGTACCTTGACGACAAGGAAAAATTCTCCCGTTACTGGCCGGCGGATATTCACTTGGTAGGCAAAGAAATCGTTCGGTTCCACTCCATCATTTGGCCGATTATTTTGATGGCGCTTGGCCTGGAGTTGCCGAAGATGGTATACGGGCACGGTTGGTTGGTTGTCGAAGGCGATAAGATGTCGAAATCGAAGGGCAATGTGATTGATCCGGTGGCATTGATTGACGAATTCGGCGCTGATGCGATCCGTTATTTCTTATTGCGGGAGATTACTCTTGGTATGGATGGGAATTTCTCGCGCGATGCGCTGATCAACCGGATTAATGCCGATTTAGCGAACGATTTGGGTAATTTGCTGCACCGGACGCTGAATATGATCGGACGTTTCAATGGCGGCGTGATCGAATCGCCGGATGCTTGTCAACCGGTGGATCCAATTGATGAGACGTTGATTTCTCTGGCAAATAATACGGCGATGGAATATGAAAAATTAATGGAGAAAATGGACCTTAACGGCGCGATTAAGTCCGTGTGGGTTTTGATCAGCCGCGCTAACAAATATATCGATGAAACGGGACCGTGGGCGCTGGCGAAAGATCCGGCAAAAAAAGAACGGTTAAATACTGTTTTATATAATCTGGTGGAAACGCTGCGAATTGTGGCAATCTTGATTTCGCCGTTTGTGCCGTTAACCGGGCCGAAAATATGGGAGCAATTGGGACTCGGCCTTCCCTTCGCTTCCACAACTCTGCAGGATGCTCAGCAATGGGGTGGGATACCGGCTGGGACGGTTGTAAGCAAACCGGTACCGATTTTCCCCCGTATCGAAGAAAAATCCGATGAAATTGAAGCGAGCGCGCTTCCGGCCAAGAAACAGCCGAAGGTGGAAGCTTCCCCCGCGCCTGTTGGTCCGGAAGTAACGATTGATGAATTTGCAAAAATGGATTTTCGCGTTGCGAAAGTGCTTGCGGCGGAGAAAGTGAAGGGTGCGGACAAACTGCTGACTCTGACGGTTGACTTGGGCAGCGAACAGCGAACGATCGTTTCCGGAATTGCCAAACATTATACGCCGGAAGAATTGGTCGGCCAGACCGTCGTCATGATTGTCAATCTCAAGCCGGCTAAGATCCGGGGGATTGAATCCCGCGGCATGGTTCTGGCGGCCTCGAATGACGAAAAACTGGCCTTGGTGACAGCGTCTGGCATGTTGCCGGGGAGCAAAGTAAAATGATCGAGTTGTTTGATACCCACGCGCATATTGATGATGAGCAATTCGACGCTGACAGGGAGGATGTCATTATCCGCGCGGCAGAGAAAGGCGTAAAGTATATTTTATGCGCCGGAGCCAGCATGGAATCATCCGCCCGGGCAGTAGCTCTGGCGGAGTCTCATCCTGACGTTTATGCAGCGGTAGGTGTCCACCCTCATGATGCAGGGACTGTGAACGAAGAAGATTATCTGCAATTGGCGCAGTGGGCAACGCTGCCGAAAGTGGCGGCGATCGGGGAAATCGGCCTGGATTATTATTATGATTTATCGCCGCGCGATGTGCAAAAGACGGTGTTTGGCCGGCAATTGGACTTAGCGCGGCAGGTGGGCAAACCGTTCATCATTCATGACCGGGATGCGCATGGGGATATCCTTGATATCGTCCGAAAGCAGGCGCAAGGGCTGTCAGGAGTTTTTCACTGCTTCTCCGGAAGTTGGGAAATGGCCAAAGAACTGCTTAAGCTGGGTTACTATCTTGCGATCGGCGGACCGGTCACTTTCAAAAATGCGGCTAAGGTGCAGCGTGTGGCGGCACAGATTCCCCTGGATCGGCTGCTGATTGAAACCGACTGTCCTTATCTTACGCCGCATCCGCATCGCGGCCACCGCAATGAACCGGCCTATGTCCGTCTGGTGGCGGAAGAGATTGCCAGGATCAGGAATATCAGCCTGGAAGAATTGGCTGCAGCAACGACATTCAATGCAAAACAATTGTTTAAAATAGAATGAATTGATGAGAGGCCTGACAGCAGTCAGGTCTTTTTCAATGATTTTTGCGATGTCTTTGAATCCTTTTGTGCCGATGATGAACATCGAAATATCGACGCGATGGGCTCATCGCTGTTGACGGCAACGCCTGTTCGGTTGACAAGAACGGACTTTTCATGGTAAAATGATGATCCATTAGTAAAGGGGGGGTTATATGCACGAAACAAAGACTACGAGAGATGAAAAAATAGCAGCGTTTTTACACAGACGAATGGCAATGCCTTTGCTTTTGACGTTGTTCATCGTAGTACTATCAGTCGGGTTCTTGTGGGCGAATAAAACCGTGTACATCTATGCCGATGGCGTACAGACCAGTGTAACTACATTATATAAAGACCCTGCGGCCGCATTGGCAAAAGCGGGGATCACTCTGGGGGAACAGGACGAATACCGTTTATCTACTGCGGAATTGGTCAGCGGGACGATGATCCAAGTGTACCGGGCTGTGCCGGTAACGATAGCTTACCAAGGTCAAATCCAGGAAGTATTGACCGCCAAACCGACAGTCGGGGAAGTGGCGGAATCAAGAGGAATACCACAAGACAATGTCCGGCTTAATCCGGACCCTGCAACACCGGTAGCCGCAAACATGAATATTGTGGCGGTTACGATTACTGAGCAACAGGTGGAACAGCAAGAACCGGCTCCATTCCCCATTGTCCGCCGCCCGGATCCTTATATGGAATTGGGTGAAGAAGAAGTCGAAGCCTGGGGGCAGGATGGCGTGAAGATGGTCACGCGGCTGCTGCATTTGGAGGATGGGATCCAAACCATGGCTACGATTATTGCAGAACGTACGACCGTTTCGCCTGCTCCGCAAATTGTGCGGGTAGGAACACGGGATACGGTAGAAACTTCCCGTGGCGATATGCGGTTTAAACGGATTGAATATATGGAAGCTACGGCATATACGCCGACAGACGGTTCCTGGCACGGCATTACTGCCTCCGGAATACCGGCGCGGCGCGGTATCGTAGCGGTTGATCCGCGTGTCATTCCTTTGGGAAGCAGATTGTATGTCTCCGGATATGGATTGGCGCTGGCTGCCGATACGGGCGGCGATATCGTCGGCAACCGCATCGATGTCTGCATTGAAAACTCAAGTGAGGCTTGGCGATACGGACGCCAGTCTGTGAAAGTATATATTCTCGCTGAATAATTTTTGACAAGTAGCAGGGGATGAAAACCCTGTTACTTTTTTTGCGAAATATCAGGAAATGGATGGTTATTCGTATTCTTTACAGTATGCCGGCGTGCATACTATAATAAGTGACAGAAAGGGCAGGCAGGTGGAGTTATGATAAAAGAAGTCATTGTGGTTGAAGGGAAAAAAGATATCGAGGCCGTACACCGGGCGGTGGAAGCGGAGTGTATAGAAACCGGCGGGTTCGGTTTGCAAAAATACGTATTGGATAAACTGGAACAAGCATACCGCAAACGTGGTTTGATCATTTTAACGGACCCGGACAGCGCGGGGGAACGGATACGACGATTTCTCGGCGACCGATTTCCGGCTGCCAAGCATGCTTTTGTGCCGCAAAAGGACGCAAGCAGTCCTGACGATATTGGGATTGAACAAGCTTCGCCGGCAGCAATCCGGTTGGCGCTGGAACGGGTAAGGTATCATGAATTTGAACCAATTTGCCGGTTTTCCAACCTGGATATGATGAGTTTTCAGCTGAGCGGCGTTGCCTGTTCCGGGGCCCGCAGAGCCGCTTTGGGGGCGATATTGGGCATTGGTTATGCGAATGCCAAAACGTTCTTGTACCGTTTGAACCATTACGGCATAAGCCGGGAAGAATTTATGGCCGCGCTGGACGGGCTGGAGGAACAGAAATGATACAACCGCAAATTGCCAATAAGGAAGTTACCCTGCATATTCTCAAAACCTTTGGGATCCGGCTGCAAAAAAAATTGGGTCAAAATTTTTTAATCGACAGCGATGTTGTGGAGCGGATCGTCGAGGCGGCCGATATTCAACCTGGAGAACAGGTGCTGGAAATTGGTCCTGGGATTGGAACCCTCACGCAAGGGTTGGCCGAAGCAGGAGCGGCGGTGACTTCCATAGAACTGGATCGCCACTTGATTGATATTTTAGCCAAAACATTAGAAGGATATGACAATGTGCGCGTGATCCATGGCGACTTTCTGAAATTGGATATTTCCCGGGAAATACCGACCGGACGCTGCAAAATTATTGCCAATTTGCCCTATTATATTACGACACCCATCATCATGAGAATTTTGGAAGAGCGGATGCCGGTTGAACTTTTGGTGACCATGGTGCAAAAAGAAGTAGCCGAACGAATGGTGGCTAGACCGGGAACCAAAGAATACGGCGCTTTATCCGTGGCCGTCCAATATTATACCGAACCGGAAATCGTATTTATTGTCCCGCCCACGGCATTTATTCCGTCGCCAGCGGTGGAATCGGCGGTAATCCGCTGTGTGATCCGCAAGCAGCCGCCGGTGGAGGTTCGACAGGAAAAAATGTTTTTCCGGGTTGTAAAAGCAGCGTTTTCGCAACGCCGCAAAACGCTGCAAAATTGTCTGAAGGCCGCTGGCCTTGCTGCAGAAACCGCAAGCCTTGTATTGGAAACAGCTGGAATCGATGGTTCCCGGCGAGGGGAAACGTTGTCATTATCGGAATTTGCAGCGGTTGCCAATGCCTGGAGTAACGTAAACCGTTAACAAAAAAAGTTCGCCGTTTGGCGAACTTTTTTTTATAGAGTGAATCCTCTTCCCAAAACCTCCGCAGCATCTTGCACGATCATGAAGGCATGGCGGTCGGTTCGCTCGACGATAAACTTTATTTTAGCGATCTGCGTTAGTTTGACAACAACAAAGATGACTTTTTTTTCCTGATGGGTAAATGCGCCTTCGCCATTGAGAAATGTGACGCCGCGGCCTACCTCATCCAAAATAGCGTTGGCAATTTCGTCGCTGACTTCCGAAATAATGATGATGGTTTTTTTGTGATTGAAGCCTTCGACGACTTTATCGGTAAGGTTCGCAGCGACGAACATGGAAAGAAGAGTGTACATGGCTGGTTTGACTCCGAATAGAATGGCGGCGACGACCATGACGCCGCAGTTGATGGCAAAGCCGACAGTGCTAATGTTGATCGCATAATATTTTTTCAAAATAGCGCCGACAATATCCGTTCCGCCAGATCCGCCATTCACCCGAAAGACCATTCCGGAACCGATGCCGGCAATGACTCCGCCGTAAATTGCAGCCAGCATGGTATCATCAATGATGTTCCAGTCAGAGATAAAACTGGTGAAATCGATTGCGGCCGCGAAGGTGAACATCCCGTACAGGGAAATAATGAAATAGTCTTTGTCCAGTAACCGGTAGGCCAGCGCGAATAACGGCAGGTTGAACAAGATGATCATAATGCCGATCGGCCATTGAAAGATAAAGAATAAAATCATGGCAATGCCGCTGACGCCGCCGCTCAAGAGATGGTGCGGGACCCAAAAAGCGTTGATCCCCAAACCGGCGATCAGGCTGCCCAGCCCGACGATAAAATAACGGAACAGTTGATTTTGCATACGTTATGCCTCCAGAGTAAGATGGGTTCAATATGATTTTAATCATATCATATTACGGGATAATTTGCGCAATGACCTGCTTATTCCTGCAGATTTCTTATATTATACCCAGCTGAAAGCTTTTTAGCAAACGCCGGTTCAAATCAAGAAGCCGGTCATTATCCTGCATGATGGGATCATGGCATTTTCTCGACAAAATTCAACATTTTTCAACTATTTACCAAAGGATTTTTATGCTTGATGACGTATATAACAATATAGTATGATGTATGAGGTACTACCAATGCCATCTGGTTTTTCATCAGACGGCAAGCAGGAGTTTTATATTCGCAGTTATTTGATAATTTGTGGATATATGATAATTAAAAATTCTATATGCAATTTTTGTATATTGGATTGGGGGAATGGTAGTTTTTTGATGAACAGAAATCAATAAGAAAGGGAAATTGTTTGGAGTTTGTCGTCATTGAGCGGGGCGTTTGCAGAGAAATTAGAAGATATAGAAACGTAAGGATCGTATTTTTATATTATTGGAGGAGGCATACACATGAAATGTTCAAAAAAATGGTTGGTATACCTGATTGCCGTTCTGACTCTTGCAATGCTGATTGTTGTCGCCGGCTGCGGTGGAAAGAAAGATAGTGACAAAGCAATGAAATACCCGACAAAGCCGATTAATATGGTTATGGCCTTTACCGCTGGGGGATCCAGTGATGTACAAGCGCGTATCATGCAAAAATACTGGGATAAGTTAGTTCCCCAGCCGTGGGTATTTCAATATAAAACCGGTGCCGGCGGCGCGATTGGTTTTTCTGAAATTGCCAAGGCAAAACCGGATGGTTATACGATCGGCGGCGTAAACGTTCCGCACATTGTGTTGCAGCCAATCGGCCAAAATGCGCAATTTTCAATTGATGACTACATTTATATTTGCCAAGTGGTCAACGATCCGCAAGCGCTGGTCGTGAATAAAAACAGCCGCTTCAAGAGCGCAAAAGAAGTAATCGAATTCGCCAAAGCAAATCCCGGCAAATTAAAAGTAGGAATAGTAGGAACTTACAGCGGTTCGCACATGGCCTTGCTGGAATGGGAAGACCAGGCCGGGATCAAGACAGCCCAAATCGTTTATAAGGGAGCAGCGGACCAGAATGCGGCCCTGCTGGGCGGCGAACTGGATGTCATGATGGGCAACGTGAATGATGTGATGCGCAGCCTTGACATGATGACGGTTCTAGCGGTTACCAGCAAGGAACGGATTAAGTTTTTGCCGGAAACTCCGACTTTCAAGGAATTGGGCATGAACGTATTCTCGGATATCCGCCGCGGGTTTGTCGTGCAAAAAGGCACCGATCCTCAGATTGTCAAATTCCTGCGGGATACATTTAAGAAGATTGCCGAAGATCCGGAATACATAAAAGACATGGAAAAAGCCGGTCAGCCGACGGAATATTTGTCCGGCGAAGACTTTGAAAAATATGTAAAAGAAAATAACGCCAATGCGCAAACACTACTGAAAAAAGTCGGCCTGGCGAAATAAGGTGTTGTGTTCCCTCAATAAGGGCAAGCGATACGCAAAATCTACAATATAGTGATGAATAAGGAGAATTCGACATGTGGGAACATATTCTTGCCGGCTTTCTTGAGACGATGCAGCCGTTTAATCTATTTTTGGCGATCGCCGGTCTGGTGGGGGGCATTGTGATTGGCGCCCTCCCCGGTCTCACCGCGACGATGGGTGTCGCGCTTATGGTGCCTGTAACGTTTGCAATGGATGCGACCAGCGGCCTGATTATGCTGGGAGCCATTTATTCCGGGGCTATTTATGGCGGCAGCAATTCGGCGATCCTGATTAACACGCCGGGCACGCCGTCCTCGGTGGCGACAACGTTTGACGGTTGGCCGATGTGTAAGAAAGGCAAGGCGGATGAAGCGTTAATTGGATCATTGACGGCTTCGTGCATCGGCGGCTTTATTGGAACATTATTTCTACTGTTTGTTGCGGCGCCGATGGCGAAACTCGCCTTGAAATTTGGCGCGCCGGAGTTCTTCTGGCTCTGCATATTCGGACTCAGCACAATTGCGGCGATGTCGGTCAACAACGTTGCCAAAGGGCTCGTTTCGGGTGCGCTAGGTTTATTGGTCAGTACGATCGGACTGGATCTGGCTTTGGGGGTGCCGCGGTTTACGTTTGGTTACTATCCATTAGTCGGAGGGATCGAAGTCATCCCGGCGATGATCGGGTTGTTTTCCTTCTCGCAGGTTATCTATTTAGTAGCCAGCAAGCAGAAATTCATTGCTGACTACAACCCTTCGCCAGGAGCGTTAAGCCGCGTGCTGAGAAAGTTTTGGACCAGCTGCAAAGTGAATTTGCTGCGCTCGTCGCTGATTGGCACGGTGGTCGGAATTCTGCCGGGAGCCGGCGGTGAGATCGCGTCCATTATTTCGTACAACGAAACGAAGCGTTGGGATAAAGATCCATCCCGGTTTGGCACCGGCGTCATCGAAGGCGTTGCCGCCAGTGAGAGCGCGAACAATGCCGTTATTGGCGGAGCGCTGGCGCCCATGCTGACCTTGGGCATTCCGGGGAGCGCCGTAGCGGCGGTCATCATGGGCGGTTTGCTGGCGCACGGCATTCAACCCGGTTTCAAAATCTTTGAATCCAGCGGCAATTTAGCATATACGTTTATTGTATCGCTGCTGGTTGTCAATGTGCTGATGTTTTTTATTGGTTTATTCCTGATCAAAGGCACGGCGCGCGTGTTGAACGTACCGGCGGCCTATATCGGTGTTGGGATTGTTGCGTTGTCGGTCATCGGTTCGTATGCAATTCGCAACAGCATGCTGGATGTGGCGATCATGGTGATCTTTGGCTTAATCGGCCACTTTGGCGGTCGGATTGGGTTAGACACCGGTACAATGGCGTTAGGGATTATTCTTGGACCGATTATTGAGGAGAATTTGAGCAAATCGATGTCGATTGCCGGCGCGGAAGGATCTGTCTTCAGCGTATTCTTTACGCACCCAATTTCCCTTGTGCTGATTATTTTCACTGTGTTTTCGGTCTCTGCCCCTGCGCTGATTGCAAAATGGCGGCTCAAATCCAATGCGCAAGGAGGCGGTCAGAATGGATAAACGGATGAGTGACCGGTTGGCAGGCCTTTTTGCGATCGTTCCGGCCATCGTTTTCTATTGGCAAGGTCGGCAACTTGCAGCGGAGAGTGTCTTGTTTCCGATGGTTTTGGAAGCCTTTTTGCTGATTATGGGCTTATACCTTCTTGGCAGAAGTTTTACCGGTGCAGGTGGAAAAACGGACGACGAGCATTTGACATACAGCCGGGCTTGGGTCATGATTGGAGCAACGGCAGTGTATTTGATCGGAATGGATTTAATAGGATTTTATGTTTCGACGAGCATCTTTTTGATTGCGGTGTCATGGTTTTTTAACGATCATGGCTATACGCTGCGGTCATTTGGCATGTCGGCTCTGTTCGGAGTAGTAATGACAGTCGCGATTTATGCTACCTTCAGCCTGTTTCTGCAAGTCCCCACGCCAGAAGGACTTTTATTCTGATCAGTGGATGAAATGGTAACAAAAAATATACAAAAATCTCCCGTTTGCGAACGGGAGATTTTTGTATAAAAAGGTTTTTTTCCATCGATGAGGAATTTAGGGAAATATAGTAGATGAGGGAGGCGATCGTTGTGGATTATACGGCAATATTATGGATGCTTTTTATCATGTTCAGCGTATGGCCGCTGCTGCGTCAGCAAGGCATAGAACGCTCCCGGCTCCGTTTGCTTCAGAGCATTGAACAAAGCAGAAATTCCCGGATGATTACGATGATTCATCGCCAGGAAGCGCTTAGTATTCTTGGGTTGCCCATTAGTCGTTATATCACGATTGAGGATTCGGAAAAAGTCTTGCGTGCGATCCGCATGACTCCGGATGACATGCCGATTGATCTAGTTTTGCACACTCCTGGCGGACTGGTATTGGCATCGGAACAAATTGCCCATGCGCTGATGCGGCATCCGGCCAAAGTGACCGTGATGGTCCCTCACTATGCAATGAGCGGCGGAACGATGGTTGCTCTGGCGGCCGACGAGATCATTATGGACTGCAATGCAGTGCTGGGGCCTGTGGATCCTCAGCTTGGACAATATCCGGCGGCTTCGATTTTAAAGGCGGTCAGCCGCAAAAGCATTGATGAGGTGGATGACGCCACACTGATTATGGCCGATATGGCAGAGAAAGCAATTCGTCAAGTGGAAGATTTCCTGGCAGAAGTCTTAGCTGACAAAATGTCGCCCGAAAAAGCCAGAGAATTGGCGCGTACATTTTCGGAAGGGAAATGGACGCACGACTACCCGATCACCTGCGACAAGCTGCGGGCCATGGAGCTGCCGATCAGCACCGCCCTGCCGGAAACAATCTATGAACTGATGGACCTCTATCCTCAGCCCGCGCAGCGCCGTCCCTCGGTAGAGTATATTCCCCTGCCGTATGAACGGGAGCGGGAACCGTTTCGTAAGCCGTTGTAAGACGATTGCAGGAATTAATTCATTCTGCCTATTGCAGAAAAACCCGGTTGTGGCGTAGAATATAATTTGGAGTATTGTATGGCAGATCAACTGAGGGGTCATTTTGCGCATTATGGAACGCGGAGGTTCGTTATGGAAAATTTGCAACACGTGAAGACAAATGAAGAATTACAGTTGGTCATCTTTCGTTTGGCAAATGAAGAATATGGATTGCCAATTGCCAAAGTTCATGAGATTAACCGGCTGTCGCCAATTACGAAATTGCCGCAGACGCCGTCTTTTATGGAGGGCGTAACGAATCTGCGCGGTAAAATCATACCGGTTTTTGATCTTCGCAAACGCTTTCAATTGCCGGTCATAGAAAATAGCGACGATACCCGGATTATCATTGTCGCGGTGAAAGACCAAGTTGTCGGGATTATCGTCGATGCAGTCAATGAAGTAATCAAATTGCCCGCATCTGCGGTGGAGCCGCCGCCGCCGGTCTTTGTACTTGACACGCAATATATTCACGGTGTAGGGAAGATGGACGACCGGCTGCTGATTTTGTTGGATATGGATAAAATTTTAAATACGCAAGAAGAAATCCTGCTGCAGGAAATGAAACGCCAATGAAAGACCGCCAAACGATCTCACTGATGGCGCATGCCAAGATTAATCTGACGCTGGATGTTTTGCACCGGAGAGATGATGGGTACCATGAAGTAAAGATGATTATGCAAAGCATCGGTTTGGCGGATACGGTAGAAATCAGCGAACAGGCAAGCGACATCACGGTCAGTACGGATTTACCCGCTCTGGCGTGTGATCAGTCCAACCTGGCCTATCGGGCGGCCGTATTGCTGCGCGAACGCTTTGCAATCCATCGCGGCGCACGTATTCATTTGATCAAGAAAATCCCGTTAGCGGCTGGGTTGGCAGGAGGAAGCAGCGATGCCGCTGCTGTTTTACGCGGATTGAACCGGTTATGGGATCTGAAATTGACGATGCAAGCGCTGCAGACCCTTGGGGCTGAATTAGGATCTGATGTCCCGTTTTGTTTGCAGGGCGGTACGATGTTAGCTGTTGGACGGGGGGAACTCCTTTCCGGCTTGCCGGAACTGCCGCCATGCTGGCTGGTATTGGCTAAACCGCCGGTGGATGTGTCGACAGCATGGGTGTATGGAAATTATCGCAATAATGAAAGCATACAACATCCGGATACCGAAAAGGTGATTCGGTGTCTGCAGGAACAAGATTTGAGCGGAGTTGCGGCCGGACTCGGCAATGTTCTGGAAACGGTAACGATACCCGCTTACCCGGAAATTGCCGCCATCAAGCGCTGTTTGCAGGAAAATGGCGCGCTGGGCGTGTTGATGTCCGGCAGCGGGCCTACTGTATTCGGGATCATGCCGGATCAGGCGCGGGCGAAGCGAGCCGCCGAACAATTAGAACAGCAGGTAAAAGCGCAGATTATCATAACAAATACTGTAACAAGGGTGGTGGGTGAGCATGGAACGACGTTTGTTGCCGATTAAACTGGATAGCTACAAACCACTTCGCGAAGTGATCAGTGAAACGCTGCGGGAAGCGATTGTTTCCGGCACTTTGCAGCCGGGCGAACGGCTGATGGAGATCCAGTTGGCTGAAGAATTGGGGGTTAGCCGGACTCCAGTTCGTGAAGCGATACGAAAGCTGGAATTAGAAGGCTTTGTGGTGATGATCCCGCGACGGGGAACGTATGTCGCCGATTTGTCAATCAAAGATGTAAATGAAGTTTTCGAAATTCGTACGGCCTTGGATATTTTGGCGGCGGGACTGGCGGTTGAGCGAATTACGGAAGAAGAGCTGGAGCAGTTGGAACGGGTTTTGGTGGAAATTGGCGAGTACATTGAACAAAATGATATCGAAAAAATCGTGGCGGCGGACAGCCGATACCATGATATATTATATCGTGCAAGCCGTAATGACCGGCTTGTGGGAATTATTAATAATCTACGGGAACAATTTACCCGGTTTCGTTCCATTTCCATGGCCTACCCGGGTCGTATCAAAAACACGGTGGAAGAACACCGTCAATTAGTAGAAGCGATTGCACAGCGGGATATCGCCCTGGCTCAGCGATTGGCTCGTGAACATATGGAAAATGCTGAGCAAACTTTGCTGCTGGACATGCAGGAACGCAGACAAAGTTGAAGTGGAGAGGAGTCTCGATAAATGGTTGATGCCATTATTCTGGCAGGCGGACATAACAGCAAACCACTCAGACGGTTTGCCTCCGAACAGTATGAGGCGTTGATCGATATCAACGGCCGGCCAATGGTAACGTATGTAGCCCAGGCTTTATCAGCCAGCCGGAATGTGGATCGGATATTTGTCGTCGGTCCAAACGGCCTCTTGGAAACATGTGACTTCCCGGACTGCACCACGATCGTTGAAAGTGGACGTACGATCATTGACACGATTGTCAGCGGCATGAAAGCCCTTGGCCATGAACGGCATGTGCTTGTCGTTACAGCGGATATTCCTTTGCTGTCGCCGCAGGCCATCGATGATTTCATTGCAAAATGCAGTCCGGTAAGTGCGGATATGTACTATCCTATCGTCAGCAAGACTGCAAATGAACAGCAGTATCCGGGCAACAAGCGTACCTATGTCCGCTTGCAGGAAGGAACATTTACAGGCGGAAATATTTTTCTGGTAAACCCAGCAATTGTAACATCCTGTCTCTATTGGGCGAAGCGAATAATCAATAATCGTAAAAATCCATTAAAGCTGGCGCACGTTCTGGGCTGGATATTTGTGTTTAAATTTTTGCTGGGCACTCTTGCATTGCAGGAAGTGGAGAACCGCGTGTCGGAATTGCTTAAAATTAACGGAATGGTTGTCGAGTCCGCTTTTCCGGAATTAGGCTTGGACGTAGATAAACCGAGTGATTTGGAATTAGTGCGGCAATTATTTGCAGAGCAGGCGTAAAAGGATTAAGACGGCATGGAAATACACGGCGTGCGCCCGTATCTCCTGTGCCGTATTTATTTTTCCATTGCGCTGAATTTTTCATATAAGCAGGAAAAAATAATTTAAAAGAGAATGTGAATAAAAATGTCTAAAGTCATGAAAACGTTCGGAGGTTTAAACCATGGAGAAAGTCCGTAAATTGGAACGGATTGTTGCTTTAACCAAAATTTTATCCCAGCGGCCGCATCGCTTGTTTCCTTTTAGTTATTTCAGTGAATTGTTTGATGTTGCAAAATCAACATTGAGTGAGGATATGCTGGTTGTTCGCCAAGTGTTGCAGAAGTATGGGCTGGGAACGTTGGAAACGATAGCCGGCGCATCCGGCGGGGTCCGTTATTTACCAAGCCCTTCACCGTCTGCTATCCATGAGTTATTGACGGAACTGGCTGCGCGCTTGTCGGCGCCGGAACGGATTATCCCGGGCGGTTATCTGTACATGTCGGATATTTTGTATACGGCACACTGGATGGAAAAGGTTGGGGAACTGTTTATGGTTCAGTTTCGCCATTTGGCGCCTGACTATATCATGACGATCGAGACAAAGGGAATTCCTCTGGCCTTTATGACGGCCCGCGCTTTTGACGTTCCATTGATCACAGTGAGGCATGGCAGCCGGGTCACAGAAGGATCTGCGGTTAGCATTAACTATGTCAGCGGTTCTTCCCGCCGTATTCAGACGATGTCACTGCCGCGGCGCGCTTTGCCGTCAAAGGCGCGCATCCTGATTATTGATGATTTCATGAAAGCCGGCGGAACGGCACTGGGCATGGTTGAATTGGCGCATGAATTTGGCGCTGAAGTAGTAGGTACGGGTGTTTTGGTCGCAACGGCCGAACCGGAGAAGAAATTGATTGCCGGTTATCAGCCGTTATTGATTTTGCATTCGGTAGATGAGCAGGTCAAGAAGGTCGATATCCGTCCGGCGTTAATGGGTGGTTAGAGATTTTTACAGCAATGGGAAGGAAGAATTTTTTCCATGTCGAATTAAATTAGGTCCGTAATGTTTTGATTACTGGTTCACACTTTATGAATAGGAGGAACATCCATGTCAGATTTAATGGCAGTGATCTTGGCTGCCGGCAAGGGGACCCGGATGAAATCCGCTTTGCCCAAAGTATTGCACCAAGTCGGCGGACGGCCAATGGTGCAGCATGTCATCGACGCCGCAGTAAAAGCCGGTGCAGCCCAAAATATTGTCGTGATCGGTTTTGGCGCCGATCAGGTTCGTGATTGTCTTGGCGATCAAACAGAATATGCGGTGCAGGAACAGCAGTTGGGAACAGGTCACGCGATACTGCAGGCGAAAAAAGCAATTGGTGATTTTTCCGGAACCATTCTGGTTCTCTGCGGCGACACGCCATTATTGCGCAGCGAAACCTTGAAAGCATTATTCCAGGCGCATTGCCAAAATCAAGCGGAAGCGACTGTATTGACAGCGCGTCTGCCAAATCCAACCGGATATGGACGGGTAATCCGAGATGACAAAGGACAGGTTTTGCGAATTGTGGAGCAAAAAGACGCTAGTCTCGCTGAATTGGCTTGCGATGAAGTCAATACCGGTATCTATTGTTTTCAAAAGGCGGCGCTGTTTTCCGCATTGGATCAAATAACCTGTGAAAATCAACAGGGCGAGTACTATCTCACAGATGTCCTGGAGATTTTGGTTGCTGATGGAAGCCGCGTAGGCGCAGTACCGGTTGGGGATAATCAAGAGATGTTGGGAATCAATTCTCGTGTTCAGTTAGCTGAGGCGGAAAAAATCTTGCGCAGCCGGACATTAACCGAATTGATGGATAATGGCGTTACCATTATGGATCCTGCCAGTACCTTTGTTGATGCCGGAGTCAGTGTAGGACCGGATACGGTGATTTATCCGTTTACTTGGCTGGAAGGCAGCACGGTAATTGGTGCAAATTGCCAAATTGGGCCGAATACCCGCTTGCAGAATGCGGTAATCGGCGATGACACGACGATCCACTTTTCCTACGGGCACGATTGCCATGTAGGCGATCATGCAACGTTAGGGCCATATGTCCATCTTCGTCCGGGAGCGGACTTGGGACCGGGCGTGAAAGTCGGCAACTTCGTAGAAGTGAAAAACTCTCATGTCGGCGCGAACAGCAAACTGCCGCACCTGAGCTATATCGGTGACACGGATATAGGTGAACGGGTGAATATTGGCTGCGGAACGGTTACCGTCAACTATGACGGTCTGAAAAAACACCGCACCACGATCGAAGATGACGCGTTTATTGGCTGTAATTCCAATTTGGTAGCTCCGGTTACGGTGTGTAAAGGCGCTTATGTTGGCGCCGGATCAACGATAACCAAAGAAGTGCCGGCGCATGCGCTTGGCGTGGCAAGGGCCCGCCAGACCAATCTTACCGGCTGGGTTGATAAACGGATAAAGTAATATGGAGGTCATAAAACGTGTTGGATGATAACAAACGACTGCGAATTTTTACAGGGAATGCGAACCCTGCACTAGCCAAGGAAATTGCTGATCACCTGGGAATTGGCCTGGGAGATGCTTTTGTCGGCCGTTTTAACAATGGGGAAATTCAGGTTATGATTGATGAAAGCGTTCGAGGCAAGGATATTTTTATTGTGCAGCCGACCTGTCAGCCGGTCAACGATAATATCATGGAACTATTAATTATGGCAGATGCCATGAAACGGGCTTCCGCCCGCCATATCACTGCGGTTCTTCCTTATTACGGGTATGCCCGTCAAGACAGAAAAACCAGAGGCCGTGAACCAATTTCCGCAAAACTCATGGCGGACTTGATGACCATCGCCGGTGTTACCCGCATGGTGACAATGGACTTGCATGCCGGCCAGATCCAGGGCTTCTTCGATATTCCGGTGGATCATCTGCCGGGGGTGCCTATCCTCGCTGATTACCTTGTATCGAAGAAAATCGAAGATTTAGTGGTCGTATCGCCTGACTTGGGCGGAGTGACGCGTACCCGGCAACTGGCTGACCGGCTGCAGGCGCCGATTGCGATCATCGAAAAACGCCGTCCGGCTCCGGGTGTTGCGGAAGTCATGAATTTAATCGGCAGTGTAGCAGGCAAGACTGCTGTTCTGGTAGATGATATTGTCGATACTGCGGGCTCTTTGACGGAAGCTGCGAGAGCGCTTGAAGCGGCTGGAGCAAAAGAGGTATATGCTTGCTGTACACACGCCGTATTAAGCGATCCTGCCGTGCAGCGCATTGAGGCTTCGAATATCCGCGAATTGATTGTTACGAATACCATTCCTCTTGCACCGGAAAAGAGAACTCCCAAAATCACCGTATTGTCAGTAGCACCGCTGTTGGGTGAAGCAATTATCCGTATTTTTGGCGAACTATCCGTCAGCAAACTGTTTGACGTTTGATTAACAGGCATCAAGACACTAAGATATGAAAAACGCCTCTTTTGGCCATAGGGCAAAAGAGGCGTTTTTGACGAGTAATTGTTTTGCGTAACTGGTGAAGAAGGGTTGGTGATGAAAACGGTGAGACAAAAAATAGCGTTTTTGGCTCCGTTTCATGAATTGGCTGAAACTGTTCGAAAAGTTGCTGAAGAACAGGATGAAGATATCATGGTTTTTACGGGCGTAGAAAATTATCCAGGGATTGATGAAATTGAGAAACAAGGCTTTGACGCCATTATTACCCGTGGGCCAATGGTAAACATGTTACGGTCAAAAACAAATATTCCAGTTATCCGCTGCGATCCATCAGGATACGATCTTTTCAAAGCATTTGCAGAAGCAAAACTATATGACTCAACAATTGGCTTGATCACTTCTTGGCAATTATCATTTGATAAAGCCGAGATTGAAAATTTTTTAGACATTTCTGTTTGGATTTCGAACATGTGCAATAACCGCGAGGATATATATAAAGAAGTTTCCTCAGCCGTTTCATTAGGGATAAAAGTGGTTGTCGGAGGAACAATTACGGCAGAAGCGGCACCGCAGTTTGGCATACGGTGCGCAAAACTACTTACCGGAAAAGAAACGATTATCGAAAGTATTGAGAAAGCCAAAGAAACCGTTCGAGTAAGCCGTGAAAAACAAGCAGAGGCAGAACGGCTTAAAATCATTCTAAACTTAGAGCAAAATGGAATTGTGTCGATCGATGAACAAAAAATCGTTACTGTATTTAATTCGGCGGCAGAAGAAATAACAGGCATTAAGAAAGATGAAATTATAGGAAAGTCGATTGAGCAATATCTTCCTGATAGCCCAATATTGGAAAATTTACAAACAGCCAAAAGCACCTTTGGAGAAATTGTAACGTTTGACTCAGTAAAAGCTGTAAATAACCGAGTCCCGATTCTTGTGAATGATCGTGTTGTGGGCGTTGTATCGACATACCAAGAGATAAACAAGCTGCAAGAAATTGAAGCAAAAGTGAGAAAAGAAATCCATAAAAAAGGGTTTGTTGCCAAATACGCGATGGATAATCTTTTTAGTAAGTCGAAAAAATTCAAAGACACGATCGTTGCTGCAAAACAGTATGCAAGTACGGATTCAACCATTCTTATCATTGGAGAAACGGGTACAGGAAAAGGATTATTAGCGCAAGGAATTCATTTGGCAAGCAACAGAGCGTCAGGACCATTTGTCGCTGTCAATTGCAGCGCTCTTCCGGAAAGTCTTTTGGAGAGTGAATTGTTCGGCTATGAAGAAGGTGCGTTTACGGGCGCAAGACGGCGTGGTAAACAGGGATTGTTTGAGCTAGCTCATAAAGGAACCATTTTTTTGGATGAAATTGCTGGAACTAGTCTGCACATGCAAGCTCGGCTGTTGCGAGTGGTAGAAGAAAAAGAGGTTATGCGTGTCGGTGGAGATCAAATGCTTCCTTTGGATGTGCGGATTATTGCAGCTTCCAATCAGGATTTACGCAAATCCAGCGCTGATGGGCTTTTTCGGCCGGACTTATTTTACCGGTTGAACGTTCTAAGCTTAAAATTACCGCCGCTCCGGGAAAGAAAAGAAGATATTATTCATCTTTATCGTTATTTTCTGCGCTTGATGAAAGTGAGCGTGCATACCATCGAAACCATTCTAGACCCATATTTCTCACAAACTCTATCCGACTATTCCTGGCCAGGTAATGTTCGAGAATTAGAGCACTTTGCCGAAAAAACGGCAGCTCTTTCCAGGATACCTTCTGTTCCTTTGGAAAGTGTAAAAAACAATCTAATCGCAGAGCTTCTCGAAGAAGAAAGAATAGAGAATGAGGACAATGAAAATAACGGCTTTTTTGTGCAAATTGGATCGATGGAGGAGATGGAAGCAGAAATCATTGCGAAGTTATATAGAAAGTATCGCGGGAACAAAGTGCGTTTGGCGAAACAGCTGAAAATTAGCCGGACAACATTATGGAAAAAATTAGATAGCATTTTAAACGATGCAAAGTTGAACGAGAAAAACAATAATTAATGAACTGAATGTTCATTAATTGAACTGAGCAAAAAACGCTTGAGTGATGAAAGATGGCTCCAATGCAGTAGTGGAGCCATCTTTTTTTTGCTGACCAGTTGGCATAGCATTTGCATTATCTTAGATTAGTCGAAGTATTATCTAATGAATTCTACTGTGTCAATAATTGGGGGGATTGCTGCAATTCATTTAGAACAAAGGGCAAAAATTAAGTAAATCATATTTTGTAAGGAGGAATATTTTTGACTATCAACGAGATGAAAGCGGATATATTAATTATTGGCGGCGGGAGTGCCGGTTGCATGGCGGCGATTCGGGCAAAAGAAATCAATCCGAGCCTAAAGGTTGTTGTATTTGAAAAAGGAGATTTTAAACGGGGCGGCACTATTGCCATGGGGATGGACGCGCTCAATATTGTTTCCATCCCGGGCGGTGATTCTCCGGAAGCCTATGTTGAAACTGTTGGTTCGACGGTCGATGGAATCCTCGATCAAAAACCAAGCCTTGTCATGGCGCAGCGGAGCTATGAATTAATGCGAAAATTGGAAAGCTGGGGCGCGCGTTTCCGCAAAGATGCAAATGGCAATTACGAAATGTTAAAAATTCACCCCAAAGGCAAATTTTGCGCCGGAATGGACGAGCCCGATTTAAAAGTAATATTGGCGAAAAAAGCGGAATCTCTGGGCGTTGAAGTAGTAAATAGAACGATTGCGACCTCTTTGCTGAAAAGTGAACATGTGGTCACCGGCGCTACCGGTTTGAACTTGCGAACGGGCGAATTTGTGGTTTGCAGCGCAAAATCCACAATCATTACTAATGGCGGTTGTTCGCGCTTCATGATGCCCCACTCCGGACATCCGTTTGGAACCTACGATTACCCCGGAAACACAGGTGACGGCTGGGCTATGGCCTATCGTGCAGGGGCAAAACTGACCGGCTTTGAATTTACAAGCAATGCCCCGCTGATTAAAGATATTGCTTGCCCGCTTTTATATATTACGCTGACAAGAGGTGCTCATATTATTAATGGTTTGGGGCAGCGGATTGATAATGAAGGCGATATTGGCGTTCATGCCATGTTAAGAGAGTTTAATGAAGGCAGAGGACCTGTCCTTATAAAAATGGATCATCTCCCGGAAGAAAAAATCAAAGAAATTGAGGAAATCCTCTTTACGACGGAACGACCAATTCAAAAACGCTTTTTCGAACAGCGCGGCATCGATTTCCGCAAACAGCCGATAGAGTTGTTTCCGACCGAATACTTCCTGTGTGGCGGACATGGTTCAGCGGGTCTTGTAGTTGATGAACATGCGGCAACAAGCGTAGAAGGGCTTTATGCTGCCGGGGATGCGGCTTCCGTTCCCAGGCAGCACCTTACAGGGGCCTTTGTTTTTGGTGAAGTTGCAGCGGAAAAAGCCGCAGCTCGCGCGGTATCGCTGGATTGGCCCTGCGCGACCCAAGCGCAGATTGCGGCGGAAAGGAACCGTGTATTTTCACCGTTGAGCGAGGAACCATCACCGCTGGATCTAGCGGAATTCGAACAAAAAGTCCGACAAACTGCCGGTGATTATGCCGTTCCGCCAAAAAATGAATGGAAATTAAAAAATGCGATTAAATGGATGACGCATTTCAAAGAAGAATTAAAAGCGCTGAAGGCTGCCGATTTCCATGAATTGGCCAAAATTTTAGAAATTGAATCGATCATTTATTGCATTGAATTATCTGCAATTGCTTCGAACGCCCGCAAGGAAAGCCGCTGGGGTTCATATCATTATCGCAGCGATTATCCGGAAAAAAATGATGCGGAATGGAAAAAACATATCATCCTTCAAGCGGGAAATATTCCTGGTGAAACACTCGTTTCCTTCCAGGATATTGAAAGGAGCGTGCTGTAATGTCAAAAATCGTGGATAAAGAATTGGTGAAAGTCAACAAAGAATTGTGTGCAAGGTGCGGAATTTGCATAGACCGCTGTCCATTGGATTGTTTACATCCGGATAAAGATGGGGTACCCTATATGAAATACAAAGATTGCTGGTATTGCGGGGTATGTGAATATGAATGCCCCTTCAATGCCATTACCATCCAATTGCCATATCTCGTAAGATGATTTTGAAATACAGGGATGATAGGAAAAGCAAAAGCGAGATTTTTTAGGGAGGGCTGGCTATGTTTAAGTGGAAAACACGTTATATTGCGTTAAGTATCATTTTTTTCTCTTCGGTGGTGATGGGGCTGGACCGGATGATCATTTCCACGGCGATCCCCTATATGGCGAAAGACTTAGGTCTTTCGCCGGTACAGATGGGAGCGGCGATGAGCGCATTTTTTATTGGTTATACCACGCTCCAGATTCCGGGTGGTATATTAGTTCATAAATTTGGTCCCCGTAAGATTATGCTATGGGGGATAGCTTGGTGGACGGCGTTTACCGTGTTCACTGGAGCGATAGGATCATTTGTTTCCATGATTATAGTGCGGGCGTTATTTGGCGCGGGTGAAGGCGTTTTCCCTGCAGCGGCATTTCAAACACTTGCCAACTGGTTTCCCAAAAAAGAACGCGGCACAGCAGTATCAATTATGACCTCGTGCAGCGCTTGGGGCCCGGCTCTTGCTCCAATCATAGCGGCATTAATTATATCTGCCTATGGATGGCGGGAAACCTTTTATTTCATGGCACTCCCCGGGATCGTGCTGATCATCTGGATCTGGTACTCATTAACCGATGATCCTGCGCAAAAGAAAGGAATTTCCGCTCAGGAACTGGCGGAAATACGCGAAGAAGTTACGCCGCAAACACTCTCGGAAGCGAAGTATTCTTTGTGGCAGGTACTTAGGGTTCCTGCAGTCTGGCAGTCTTGTCTGATTTTATTTCTTTTTGACATCGGGATCTGGGGTTTTAGAACATGGCTTCCAACCTACTTGGTCCAAGCTCGGGGTTTTTCGCTGATGAAGATGGGCGTTGTCGCCTCGCTTCCATTTTTTGCCGGCGGGATTGGTTATATTGTCGGCGGGTGGCTTTCGGATAAGATTTTTCCCAATAACCGCAAAGCGCCAATCATTATCTGCCAATGGATCTCTGCCATTTTCCTTTATCTGACCTTTGTTACAGAATCGCCTTCTTTGCTGGTGGCATGGCTCACTTGCGCCGGATTTTTCCTGTGTGTTGCCTTTGGCGCTTTTTGGGCATTGCCGATGATTACTCTTTCGAAATCAATCACGGGGCGGGGTATGAGTATCATTAATACCGGCGGGCAAATCGCCGGCGCATCGGCTCCGCTCATAATCGGGTTTCTAGTGCAAACTTCCGGCGGCGGTTTCGGCACAACCTTTGGATTTATGATTGCCGGCGTACTTCTTTCATCCCTATTTGCTTTAATGGTAAAAACCAAGAGATCAGAGGAACATGCTAAAGCAGTATAGATAAGGAGCGATAAAATGGAGATTTTTAAACGACTCGAAGAACATAATTATGAAGAACTGATCATGTGCCACGATAAAGCATCTGGCCTGAAAGCGATCATCTGCATTCATGACACCACGCTTGGCCCTGGAGTTGGGGGAACACGCATGTGGAATTACCCAACCGAAGAGGAAGCGCTGACAGATGTTTTGCGGTTGGCGCGCGGTATGACGTATAAAAACGCCGTAGCGGGGCTGAATGCCGGAGGCTGTAAGGGCGTGATTATCGCCGATCCCAAGAAAGATAAAAGCGAAGCCTTGTTTCGCGCCTACGGTCGCTTTGTCCAAAGTCTGAACGGTCGTTTCAATACTGGCGAAGATGTCGGGATTAGTCTTGCGGATCTGGAATATGTGAACATGGAAACCGATTTTATTGTTGGCCGCGAATCTACCAGCGGAGACCCGGGACCGGTTACCGGCTTTGGCGTATTTCGCGGCATCGAGGCCTGCGCACAGGAAGTTTGGGGAAGCGAAGTATTATCAGACAAAACGGTAGCTGTGCAGGGCCTTGGGCATGTAGGCTATGCCTTGTGCGAATATTTGCATGAAAAAGGTGCAAAATTAATTGTTGCCGACATTAATGAAAAGATGGTGCAGCAGGCGATTGACAAGTTTGGCGCCGAAGCAGTAAAACCGGAAGAAATATATGGGGTGCAATGCGATATTTTTGCGCCATGCGCTTTAGGCGCAGTGATTAATGATGTGACCATTCCGCAATTAAAATGCAAAATCATTGCCGGCTCGGCCAACAATCAAATGAAAGAAGCGCGTCATGGCGAAATTGTCCATGAAAAAGGGATTCTCTATGCGCCTGACTATGTGATTAATGCCGGAGGCGTAATCAACGTGTACCAAGACATATGCGAAGGCGATTATAAACGGACACAGACATTGCAGCAAATCAGCAGGATTTATGACAGCATTGAGAAAGTGATTGCCATTTCGAAACGGGACAATATTTCCACTTATAAAGCCGCTGATATTATGGCGGAAGAGCGTATTCAGTCAATCCGCAATATTAATCGAATCGTTGGCCGCCGACAATAGGTCACATGAGTAGACAATATTGAGATACGTCAGTAAAAAAACTTTCGGTTAAGCGAAATGCTCAACCGAAAGTTTTTTTTGTGAATGCAATTAGGTATAACTATTACTCATATTTCTTCCGCTTCAATTAATTTATCCAATAACTGCGGCTTTCGAAGAATAATGGAATTTTTCTCTCTTTTTACAATGTTCATATGTTCTAGCTCGCTGATATACCGTGCAATGTTTGAACGATGAACGCCGGTGATGGAAGACATTTCTGTCCCAGTCAAAATTTTTTTAATATAGACCTCGTTATCCGTAAGGTTTGTGCCATAGGCTTTGGCTAACTGCTGCAACAACGTGTAAACTTTGCTTTTGCTGGATTTTTTATCTTGTATCAGCAACGTATCCATACAATACTCGATCTTTGTATAGAGTTGTTCAAGGTAGTAATCCAGGCATTGCCGGTCCTTCATCATAAAGTCAATAAAAATATCTTTTTTTATGATGAGAATCTCTGTCGGTTTTATGGCAACCGCTTCTTTATAAAAACATTTTCTAAAAGAAGAAATAACGGAGTTTTCATCCAAAAACCAAATCAGTTTTTCTTCTCCATCTGCGTTTGCGATGGAGATTTTCAGTATGCCTCGTGTGATATAGCCAATCATTGGGTCATTGGTATCGGGGCAAAATCCGGCTCCTTTTTGGAGTAGGACGTGGTGATGCGCGTTTTCCGTAAATACTTTTGCTATTGCTTTGTTCCCGCGGATAAAAGGATTGGCTTTACTGAAATTATTTCTTGTTTCTGCATCGTCCATTCGCTTCACCCCCATGGTATATCTTTTAGCACACCTTGATAGGATAATATCTCAGCTATACACACGGTATATTCAGCACAAAAAAAATCATTGGCATGAATTCTCGTTGAAGGAATAAGTTCATTACAAGAGGCGTTGAGAAGAGTTTTTGATATCCAGTTTAGTATAATAGATTTCGAATATTTTTGCAAAAGTTGTTCTGCGCAACATTCTGAATAATAGCAAATATTATAATAGAAATAAATATGATATGGTTTTCACTTAAAGCAAATATTTTTAAATTCGTAAATCGATACTTGAAAAATGAAGCATTTGCTGATATGAACGAAACTTGAAAATGTTAGGACTCCCTTGTGTAAATTGTCTTTCGTCTATTCGTAATAAAAAGGACAATATTTTGATTTGGAAGGAGGAAAGTCAGAATAAACAGAAAAAACGAAACGGAATTTGAAATAAAGGGGGATATTATGTCTGAGCCATTAGAAGCAAAAAAAAGCAGTTTGGAACAAAAAGCGGACGAAGCGGAATTTCAAATGCCACGATGGAAGGCCAATTTTTGGTACATCATCCTTTGGGTGACCATGTTACTCGACATGATTGACAGACAAGCCGTGAACGCCGTCTTGCCCATATTGAAAAAAGAATTTGCCTTAACGGATGCGCAAGGAGGTTTCGTTGGTTCGATCGTTGGCCTTACCATGGCGCTGCTGGTTTTCCCTGTATCGGTTCTGTGCGACCGATGGAGCAGAAGGAAAATGGTTTCGATAATGGTTGCGTGCTGGAGCGTGGCAACCTATATTACCGGGATCGCCAAGAGTTATCAAACTCTGCTTTTGGGCCGCTTAGCGGTAGGCGTTGGCGAGGCGGGGTATGGGCCGGCAGCTTTTGCATTGATCAGCGCCTGGTACCCGAAAAAACTCCGTGGAACAATGTTAGGTATGTTTCACGCAGCTACGCCGATTGGACACGCTGTAGGGATTGCGCTTGCAGGCTACATCGCCTATCACTACGGCTGGCGGACCGTATTTGGCATATTGGCCGTGCCGGGCTTGATTTTGGCGGTTTTATTATGGTTCTTGCCCGACTTTAAAGCAAAGAAAGTAGAAGAGGGATCGGAAAAGGAAGTAAAAACCTCACTGAAAGAAGTGCTGAGTTATATTTTTCACACAAAGACCGTCTTGACACTTTTTCTGATCGGGGTATCGGTGTTCATTGTACAGAATACTTTCCAAATTTGGGGCGTAACCTATTTTGTGCGAACGTTCGGCATGAACGTGAAAGAGGCCGGGGCAGTCATAGGGATGGTGGGATTGCTTAGCTTTATGGGCGCGCCGTTTGCAGGCTGGTTGGGGGATCGTTTGCTTCGCTACACTGCGCGCGGGCGGATGGTAGTTGCGTTAATACTGGCAATATTATTCATGGTGTTTATGATCCTGGCCTTAAACAGCAAAGAGTACAACTATGTATTTGCTTTCTGGACCATTGCCTGGTTCTGTATGCCGGGGATCCAAATCAGCGCGTACACTGCAATGCAGGATTTGGTTCCGCCGTACTGCAGAGGAATCGCCTTTGCTTTCGTACCGATTTGCAATCAGCTTCTGGTTGGGGTTTGGGCGCCAATGGTTGCCGGGCTGATGTCGGATAAATTTGGACTGAATTATTCACTCCAAGTCATAACCGGCACATCGTTTGTGCTGACAATTTTCTTTGTTTTCCTGGCCATGAAATTTTACAATCGGGATTTGCAGCGGATTGAAGCGCTCGGGACGTTTAAGCTGGACCGCGGATAAAAAACAAGAACGTTCCTGCGCTGATCATAATAAGTAAAAAAGAATAATAAATTACTTTAAGGGAGGAAACTTGACAATGAAGTGTGAAAACAAAGCCCAAAAAGCGATTATGTTAGGATTGGACGGTGCCGATCCCGTCCTTATGCAACGGTTTTTTTCAGAAGGATACTTGCCTAATTTACAAAAAGTAGTTGAAATGGGTGCTGCCAGAGAAGATTTGTCCATGCTTGGCGCAATGCCGACAATTACACCGCCCAACTGGGCGAGCTTATCCACGGGGGCATGGCCGGGAACTCATGGGATTACTTGCTTTTGGAACCACACCAGCGGGAAGCCTTTGCTGGAACTGGAGCATGGATTTAATTCGAAATTGTCGGAAGCCGAATTTATCTGGGATGCGGCAGACCGTGCCGGAAAGAAATCGATTGTTTTCAATTATCCCACTGGTTGGCCGGCAAGTAATGAAAATTTAATTGTTGTCGATGGAACCGGAATCAATGCAAATACCAAAGGGTTTATCGATTTTGAAAAAATTTATCGTTGTAAGGCAGGAGCTTTCCCCGTGAATATTCTATTTCATGATGGAGATCAAAGCGGCGTGAATTGCATGGTTGAAGGTGAAGTCGACGTTAAGCAGTTTGATGTCGACACCGATCAGCAGAAACCATCCGATCAAGATCTTGCTAACGCGACACCGGGGGGCGGGAAAATACAGATTGGTGCAAATTCCCGCGTGACGAAAGAAGTGGCGCAAGTCGATTATGTCGACACCGCGATCAAACCCTGCAAAGGCTGGAAAAATGAAATTGCCACCGCCAGGGAGGTCGTTTTGCCGGTAAACACCGGAAATCAAGTCCGCTATGGGCTATTGATAGCCGAAGATGGCGTGAACTACAACAAACTGGAGATTTATACAAGTAAAAAAGATGAGAAACCAATTGGCGTTGTTTATTCTGGTCAGTGGAGTGACTGGATATACGATAGTTTTAAAATTGATGGCAGGGAAGTTCCTGTTGCTTACAAACTGAAGATCATGCAGTTGGCAAAAGATGCCAGCGAGATGGACTTATATTACTCTTTTGCCCTTGACCTTGAGTCGCAAAAATATTTTCATCCGCATGAACTCGGCCCTAAAATGTATAAGGAAGTCGGACCAATGGTACACATGTCTAACTGCGGTTTGGATGATATCCAGATTGAAACACAGGCAGCCATGTATGAGTGGTACGGTAAAGCGCTGAAATACTTGACGTCAAACAATGAGTGGGCGCTTCTTTATGCACATGCGCACGCACTTGATTTTTGCAATCATAATTATCAGTGCAAAGTGTTGGAAGAGTACGGGCCAAATTATAAGTATTACTTGTATGACGTCGTATTAAAATACTATGAAATGTCCGATAAGCTGGTTGGTGATGTATTGGCAATGATGGATGAAGACACGGTTCTTTTTATTACCTCCGATCACGGTGGAATGAGCAAGGAGTTCGGCTGCGAGATTCCTTTATTGGGAGATCCCTGGAGTGTCGGTGGAAAGCTGTTTGAAGATATGGGTTACCTGGTTATCAAAAGAGATGAGAAGGGCAAGGCGGAAATTGACTGGGACAAAACAACTGCGATTAGCCAGCGCTCAGGGTATATCTATGTTAACCTGAAAGGACGAGAGCCGCATGGCTGTGTAGAACCGGAACAATATGATGAATTGGTGGAGAAAATTATTGATGATCTTATGACGTATCGCGATCCGGAAAACGGTCGTCGTCCTTTTGCTCTTGCCCTGCGCAAGCAAGACATGCCGATCATCGGACTGGGAGGCGATCACGTCGGCGATGTCTACTTCACTTTTAATCCAAACTGGACAAGAGTTCATGGAACATCTTTAACAACTCACGAATACAAAGGAACATCGGTTAATTGCTTATTTATGATGACCGGAGCAGGAGTGAAAAAGGGTGAAAAGCTAAAAAGAACTGTGCGTATTGTTGACGTCGTTCCAACGATATGTGAATTAACCGGAATTCCGACTCCGGCGAATGTAGAAGGCGGAGTGATCTATCAGGGTTTAGAAGGCTAAAATGCGGCTCCCTGTCCTCGGATTTTCACACACAATTGGAGGACAGGGAGCTTTCGTATGATGAGCTAAGAGGGGGAGGAAGAGCGATGACCGTATATGATTTGCTAATTCTCGGCGGCGGTCCGGCAGGTCTTGCAGCCGGAATATATGGCGGAAGAGCTAAGTTCAAAACAGCAGTGATTGAAAAAGGAGTTTTAGGCGGCACGGTTTACACTACTCGTGAAATTGTCAATTATCCAGGGTCGTTCAAAGAAGTCAGCGGTCCGGATTTGATGAAAGAATGGGCAGAACACGCCAAACATTTTGGGACCGAGTTCATCAAAAGCGAAGTTGTCGATGTTGAACTTGAAGGAGAAATAAAAATAGTAAAAACAAAAAAAGGAGATGAATATCGGGCGAAAGCGATTATATTGGCGACCGGCAGTGAGCCGCGGATGCTGAATGTACCGGGGGAACGGAAGTTCAGGGGAGACGGTGTATCGTATTGTGCTACCTGCGACGCTGATTTTTATTCCGGGTTAGAAATTATCGTAGTCGGAAACGGGGATGCAGCCATTGAAGAAGCCATGTATCTAACACGGTTTGTCAGCAAAGTCACGGTCATCGTGATCCATGATGTTGGGATCGTAGATTGCAATAAGAACAGTGCGGAACGAGCGTTTGAGAATCCGAAAATTGAATTTCTTTGGAATTCAGTCGTAAATGAGATCAAAGGGGCGGATGGTGTCGACGCGGTTGTTGTGAAAAATTTAAAAACCGGTATTTTAACGGAAGTCAGTGCCAGCGGTATCTTTATCTATGTAGGTATGATTCCGCGCACTCAATTTTTGCAAGAAAAAATAAAGATGGATTCCAGGGGTTATGTCCTTGCTAATGAAAAGATGGAAACTTCGATCGACGGTGTTTTTGTTGCCGGAGACGTACGGGATAAATATCTGCGTCAGGTGGTTACTGCGGCAAGTGATGGGGCGACTGCGGTAGTGGCGGCGGAACGGTATCTGTTGGAAGAAGAGGCATTCAAAGAACAAATTGTTGCAGCAAAATCGCCGGTATTATTGGCTTTTTGGAACCCGACCGATGCAAAAAGCATTCATGCCCTGGCGAACCTTGAGAAAAGTGCAGAGGAACTCAGCGGCAAAATGAAGTTGGTGAAAGTAGACGTGTACAAAAATCAGCGTCTCGCGAAACGATATGCTGTAAAGAATACCCCGGCAGTGCTGCTTTTAAAAGAAGGCAAGGTCTGGGCAGACTTCACAGGATTTATCCAAGAAGACGCGTTAACAGAAAAAATCGCCGAACTGATCGGCTAAAATATTTGAAAGCTGGAGGATAATTGATGGAACAAGAGAACCGTCTAAAGCCAAAATTGTTTACAATGGAGAGTGAAAATATTATCTCTTTGACAGATAGCAATTTCGACGAAGAGACTTATGAAAGCGAATTGCCGGCATTGGTGATGTTTGGTGCGGAGCGTTGTGCGCAGTGCAAGGAAGAATTACCCATGATAGAAGAAATTGCCGGAGAATATAAAGGAAGAGTAAAAGTTTGCTGGATAGAAGTCGATCAATATCCAACACTGCAGCAGCGTTTGAGACTGCGCGGGATACCTAATTTGCTTTTGTTTAAAGACGGTGCCGTAGAAGGCCGATTAGGCGGCTTGCGGGAAAAAGATGAAGTTGTAGAAATGTTGGAAAATGTAATTTAGCGTGAAAAGGGATATTTCAACAGCCTCGAAAGGACGCGAAAACCGCGTCCTTTTATTTTGGCCAGAATATGATATAATCAAAGCGGGACGGTGGGAATATGGAGCAACGAGAATTTTCTGTAGGACAAGCGAATAAAGCAGATATTCCGGCGATTGCTGCCATTTTCACCGATAGTTTCCGGGAAAGCGTATTGCACCATTGCGGACGATTGCCCAAGCCGCAGGCAATGGAAGATGTGTTCACTCTGGTCTATGAGGCGGAACCAACGGCTGCCTTTGTGGCCCGGGACTTGAATGGAGCTGTCATTGGCTATTGCTTTGCGCCGTCGGCGTTGCCATCGCTGTGGAAAAGAGCGGTATTGAACGGCCATCTCTTGAAGTGGACCTGGCGTTGGCTGACCGGCCGCTATGGGATCGGTTTTCATCCGGTGAAAGTTTTGTTTTTGAATAAGCTTGCTTTTTTACATTCGGCGATGACGCCCACGAAAGCCGCTGATGCACGGATTCTGTCGATTGCGGTTGCCGATGCATGGCGCGGTCATGGAATTGCCGGAGCATTGATGGATTTGGCTGACCAGTACTTTCGCAGCCGACGTGTTCGCCGTGTTCGGCTGGAAGTCCGGCCTGACAATGAAGCTGCAGTCCGCCTATATAGGCACAAAGGGTATGTTGATGGGGGCGTTACACAGGATTCGCAGGGTCCATGGCTGATATTGTTTAAAGAAATGGAGTAGAAGAAAGAAATGTTTGAAGGCAACGTGCGCCTGATCAGTATGCTTGGCGTGTTAACGGTGATTGTTATTGCCAGCCTGATGCTGGATTATTTTCATATTTTGCGCCGGCCGGTGCGAATTTCCATGGGGATTGCGCTGTTGGCAATGGGCGCCGGAGCAGTGCTGACTCTTGGGGCAGTATTGCCGGACAATCACTTCTACGGTCAGGTGTGCGCGCAAGTGCAAACGAAGCACAAGGTGGTAGCGCTGACCTTCGATGATGGACCCTATTCACCTTATACGGAACAGATATTGGACATCTTACAGGAGCGCAACGTACCTGCCACATTTTTTTTGGTGGGGTCGAATGCTGCAAAACATCCCCAGTTAGTAAAGCGGATTGTCGATGAAGGACATCAAATTGGCAACCATACTTATACGCATGTGGATTTACTAAAATTAGACCGCGCGCAGGCGATTGAGGAAATTGACCGAACCAATGCCGTATTGAAGTCAGAAGTCGGGTTTGTTCCGCATGTTGCCCGGCCGCCGCATGGATTTCGTGATCCGGCGATCATGGATGTAATGGCCAGCCGCGGCTTATCTGTGGTGGAATGGTCGGTAATGAGCAAAGATTGGACCAACCCGGGCGAAGAAGCGATTGTGGAACGAACCATAAATAAAGTAAAGAACGGCTCTATCGTCTTATTGCATGACGGCGATGGAATTGCAGCGAAAGCCGACCGCAGCCAGACGGTTGCGGCGACCCGGAAGATCATTGAGAAATTACAGGCGCAAGGGTACCGCTTTGTTACTGTAGATGAAATTTTAAAATCCAGGGAGGCAAAATGAAGTTGATCGTCGGTCTGGGTAATCCCGGATCTCAATATAGTGCAACCCGCCATAATGTGGGTTTTTTGGCGGTTGAGGAATTGGCGAAACGTTGGGGCATAACCGCTTGGCGCAATCGCTCGGACGCGATGGTGGCGGAAAATCGCCGGCCGGAGCAGATTTTATTGGTAAAACCGTTATCTTTCATGAACCTCAGCGGCGTGCCGGTGAGGGATTTGGCGCGTTTTTATAAAGTACCGGTGCAGGATATCATTGTGATCTGTGATGATTTGGATTTGGCGGTGGGCAGGCTGCGCTTGCGGCCGAATGGCGGAACCGGAGGGCATCGCGGGTTGGAATCTCTGCTGGTGCATCTGGGCGATAATTCGTTTTCGCGGGTTCGGATCGGGATTGGGCGCCCGCCCAAAGGCTGGGAAACGGCTGACTATGTTCTTGGCCGTTTCACGCCGCAGGAAGTTCCTGTGATGGCGGAAACGATCGTCAAGGCGGCACAAGCCATCGAATGCATTTTGGACCAAGGTCTTACTGCGGCGATGAATGGCTACAATCGTTGATTTTACAGGTGGAGGCTATAGAATGTTGACTGCGTTATACGCGGATAAAAAAGGGGAAATATATGATGCGCCCGGGTATGCGCCTGCGGGGCGGGTTGGCGACCACATTGCGCCGCTCAAGCCGGAAGAGTTGATCCCGCTGCCAGAGGGCACGGAACTGATGTATCTTCCGGGACGCAGTGCGGTTACGGTGAAAAAGGGAAAGGTCACGGTGCTGCCGGGAGAGGCATTTGCGGTCGCCGCGATGCTGCCGGTAGGCTATACCCGCACCCATTTGCCCGCTTTCCGGCGCTTGGCCGGAGCGCCGGTGCTGCCGCTATACGGTTATACGGCAGTTGCTTTGTACCGGGATCAGATGTGTGTCGCCGCAGTGCAAAGCGAAGATAACGCGAAGTGGCATCCATACCGTTACAATACGCGTGATTTGGCCAAAAAAGTCGCGGCGGTCCGCCGCAAACTGCCGCAAAACAGGATTGTTGAGCAACTGGCGAACTGTTCGCTGAAGTGGCATTGCTGCACTGCGCAAAATCTGTTTTATCATCGCTGGGAAGCAGGTATTCCGGTATCCCCTTCCTGCAATGCCGATTGTTTTGGCTGTATTTCCCTGCAGCCGTCTGAATGCTGTCCTTCGCCGCAAAACAGGATCGCGTTCCGGCCGGATGTGGATGAAGTTGTCGCCGTTGGCCTGTACCACTTGGCAACCGCTCCGGAAGCCATCATCAGTTTCGGACAGGGCTGTGAAGGCGAACCGTCCTTGGCGGCAGAAACAATTGCGGCTGCGATTTTGCAGATCCGCCAAACAACGAACCATGGCACCATTAATATGAACACCAATGCCGGCTTTACCGATGGCATCCGTCAAATCGCAGCCGCCGGTCTTGACAGCATGCGTGTCAGTATGATCAGCGCCCGGTCCGAGACGTATCAAGCGTATTACCGCAGCAATTACACATTGGAAGATGTGAAGGCGTCGATCCTTTTCGCCAAAAAACAGGGGGTCTATGTTTCACTGAACATGCTGTGTTTTCCCGGCTTAAACGATCGCCCGGAGGAAATCTCGGCTTGGGAGGAATTTATTGCGGAAACGGATATTGATATGATTCAGATGCGGAATTTAAACCTTGATCCGGATGAATTTTTGGCGATCATGCCTCCGGAAACTGAAACACCCTTTGGCGTCCGCGCTTTTCTTGAACGTCTTGCGACTCGCTTTCCCCGCGTAGTCATTGGCAGCTTCAGCCACAATCTTCGCTAACGAAAACTGTTTCACACTGTTGCACAATAAAGACTAGTGTGCTATAATAGCGTAGCATAAGTGTAATAGTCAGCGTAAAGTGAGGTGCTATCTAGAATGAAAGAAAAAATTCACCCGAATTTCGTAGAGACGAAAGTTGTCTGCGGTTGCGGCAATACGTTTGTTTCCGGTTCCATTAAAAAAGAACTTCGTGTCGATGTATGCTCCAAGTGCCATCCGTTCTTTACCGGACAGCAGCGAAATATAACTGCAGGCGGGCGTATTGAGAAATTCAATAAACGTTACGGTCAGGGCGAATAAGACGGGCAGCAGAGCAGCGATGCTCTGCTGTATTTATATCTATTGAAGGGAGAACGCCGTGAAACCAAAAGTGAATATTGGCGGCCAGGCAGTGATCGAAGGTGTGATGATGCGCGGCCCTGAGCTGATCGCGACGGCGGTGCGTGAGCCTTCCGGAAGTATTGTCGTACAAAAGGAAGTCATCAAATCGATTACGCAAAAATATCCATTTCTCAAGAAGCCGCTGGTGCGCGGCTTTATCGCTTTGCTTGAATCACTGGTCTATGGACTCAAGGCCTTATCGTTCTCCGCACAAGCGGCGGGCGAAGAGGGTGAGGCGTTGACGACTCGTGAAATTATTATGACCATGCTGCTTTCTTTTGGCTTGGCGATTATATTGTTTGTAATTATCCCAACGTATGCTGCGAAGTTTCTTCACAGCACAGCCACAGAACCGTGGCTGCTGAATATCTTCGAAGGGGTGCTTCGCTTAGCCATTTTTATCGGCTATGTTGTGGCCATCTCCCGGATGAAGGATATCCAACGCGTTTTTCAATACCATGGGGCCGAGCATAAGACGATTAATGCGTATGAAGCCGGCGTTCCCCTGGAAGTTGCAAGAGTGCAGACGTTCAGTACAATCCATCCGCGCTGCGGAACGAACTTTTTACTGATTGTTATGGTCGTCAGTATTTTCATGTTCGCTTTTCTTGGCTGGCCGGATTTGTGGCTGCGGATTGTCTCGCGCATCGTGCTTTTACCGTTGATTGCCGGTATTGCCTATGAAATTATCCGCTACGCAGGGCGCAGCGAAAAAAAATGGGTGGCGGCTGCGATTGCCCCCGGATTATGGCTGCAGAAGCTGACTACCCGCCAGCCCAGCGATGATCAGGTAGAAGTTGCTATCAGGGCTTTTGAAGAAGTCCGACCGCTTGAAGAACCAGAATTGAATGAGGTGGAACAGTAATGCTTGAAAAACTCCAAGCGCTGGAGGACCGGTGCGTGGAACTAGAACATTTAATCAGTGATCCGGACGTAATCCAAGATCGCGAAGCCTGGCAAAAGCATACCAAAGCACACGCTAAACTGGTTGGCATGGTGACCGTTTTTCGTGAATACAAGGCAGCCAGTCAGGAATTGCAGGAGGCCCACCAGATGCTGTCCGGGGAAACGGATCCGGAGTTTAAGTCACTCATCGTCGCAGAAATAAACGCTCTGAAAGAAAAATGTGCGAAGCTGGAAGCGGAACTGGAAGTGCACTTGCGCCCCCGGGATCCGAATGACGATAAAAATGTGATTGTCGAAATACGCGGTGGCGCCGGCGGTGATGAAGCGGCATTGTTTGCCGGAGATCTGTTCCGCATGTATACCCGTTATGCCGAAACGCAAGGTTGGAAAACGGAGATATTATCGTCGAATGCTCCCGATTTGGGCGGTTTTAAAGAAGTTGTTTTTGAGATTATGGGCGACGGCGTCTACAGCCGGATGAAGTTTGAAAGCGGCGTACATCGGGTACAGCGAGTACCAACCACTGAATCCAGCGGCCGGATTCATACTTCCACCGTAACCGTAGCCGTATTGCCGGAAGCCGAAGAAGTCGACATTACGATCAATCCGGGCGATTTGCGTCTGGACACATATTGCGCCAGCGGCGCCGGCGGGCAGCACGTCAATAAGACAGAATCAGCGGTTCGGATTACTCATTTGCCAACCGGAATTGTTGTGCAGTGCCAGGATGAAAAGTCGCAGCTGAAAAATAAAGACCGGGCGATGAAGGTCCTTCGTTCCAAGGTATTGGAATTGGCGCAGGCCGAGCAGCAGGCGGGCGTGGCTGAAAACCGCAAAAACCAGGTGGGAACCGGCGATCGCAGCGAGCGGATCCGGACCTACAATTTCCCGCAAGGCCGAGTCACCGATCATCGGATTGGACTCACATTGCATAAGCTTGACTTTGTTTTAAACGGTGATTTGGAAGAACTGATCAGCGCATTGACGACCGCCGCCAACGCTGAACAGCTCCAGAAGGTTGAATAAGATGGCAGAGCAATGGACGATAGAGAAACTGATTGCTTGGACGAAGCAGTATTTTAGCGCCAGAGGCATTGATACGCCGCGCCTGGACGCGGAGGTACTGCTTTCCCGTATTTTAGGCAAGGACCGGACGTACTTGTACGTGCATTATGATCAGCCGCTGGAAGCGGAAGAACTGGCAAAGTACCGGCAAGCGGTCAAACGCAGGGCCGAGCGGCAGCCCGTAGCTTATATCACCGGTCATAAAGAATTCATGGGGCTCGACTTTGTCGTGAATCCGGCTGTATTGATCCCCCGTCCGGATACGGAAATTTTGGCCGAAGCGGCGTTGGAGCGTCTGACGGCTCCGACTGCGCCGGCAGCGCCGGCCTTGCTGGATGTCGGGACCGGCAGCGGGGCATTGATTGTCAGTCTGTTGGCCAAACTGCCTGCAGCGACAGGGACCGCGGTTGATATTTCGGAGATGGCCCTGGAAGTTGCTGCGGCGAACGCCCGCCGGCAGAAAGTGGATGACCGGTTAACCCTGCTGAAGAGTGATTTATTTTCCGCCCTGGGTGATCGGCGCTTTGACGCAATTGTATCCAATCCGCCCTATATTCCCACACTGGAAATAGCCGGCTTGGAGCCGGAAGTTCGCTATGAACCGGTTATGGCGCTGGATGGCGGTCAAGATGGCCTGAACTGTTACCGTCGTCTGTTGGCCGGCTGCCCGAAGCATCTTGAAGCCGGCGGTTTCATGGCCGTGGAAGTCGGAGAAGGGCAAGCGCAGGCGGTAGCGGCGCTGGCAGCAAACCTTGACGGACTGGCGGTTTCAGAAATCCGGAAGGACTATGCAGGCATTGAGCGGGTTGTTATTGTTACTTTTAACTAGCGGAGGCTCTTGTTATGAATACGGAGTATTTTGTAATTGACAGGGATCACCCGGATCCTTGCATCCTTTCCCGTGCGGCGGATATTTTGCGCCGTGGCGGGGTGGTAGCTTTTCCGACCGAAACAGTATATGGTCTTGGAGCAAACGGTCTTGATGCGCGGGCTGTCGCCGCAATCTACCGGGCCAAAGGGCGGCCGGCCGATAATCCGTTGATTTTACATATTGCTCAGATCCAGGATGTTGAAAAACTGGCCCGTGAGGTTCCGGCCTGCGCCAGGCTTTTGATGGATACATATTGGCCGGGTCCGCTTACGATTATTCTAAAACGGACGAAAGCGGTACCCGACTGTACGACTGCAGGGCTTGATACGGTTGCCATCCGGCTGCCGGCATCACGGATCGCCCGCGAACTCATTCAACTGGCCGGCATACCGATTGCCGCACCCAGTGCGAACACTTCCGGACGCCCGAGCCCGACGAATGCCGCAGATGTTCGGGCGGACATGGACGGCCGCATCGATGCGATCGTAGATGCCGGTCCGTGTGATATTGGCGTAGAATCGACAGTAATTGACTGTACGGCACCGGTGCCGACCATCCTGCGTCCGGGCGGCATTACGCTGGAAATGCTGCAGGCTGCGCTGGGCGAAGTCCGGTGGGACCGGACTCAAAACACACCTGAAAATGAGGCGCCGCGAGCGCCAGGCATGAAATATGCACATTATGCCCCTTCGGCTCCCATGACGCTGATTGAAGGCAACCGTGAGCAACGCCAAAAAAAAATTCGCGTCCTGGCGGAGGCTGCGTTAGCTGCCGGGAAACGGGTCGGAGCAGTTGTATCGGCTGAGACGGCTTTTTCCTTGCCGGCGGAGGTTGTTTCTGCAGTGTATGGTTCCCAAACCGACGTCAAAACGATTGGCAACCAACTGTATACTGCCCTGCGGTTTTTCGACAATAACCCGGTGGATCTTATTTTTGCCGAAGGAATAGAAGAAAAAGGCCTTGGGCGCGCAATTATGAACCGGATGCGAAAAGCTGCCGGACATCAAATTATCAGAGTATAAACCATCTTTGCAGGATGGCACGGACGAGAGGAGAGGCGAAGAGAAGTATGCTGCAAATTTTGTTTATTTGCACAGGCAATACCTGCCGGAGTCCAATGGCTGAAACCTTATTGCGAGAACAGATACGCTGTTCGCAGGAAACGGACCGAATTGCTGCAAGTTCAGCCGGCCTGGCTGCATTCGACGGGGAAGCTGCGTCAAGCGGCGCCTGCATCGCGATGTCCCGCCGCGGTCTTTCACTGGAAAATCATAGCGCCAGGCGCATATCCAGGACGCTGATCGCCGAAGCGGATCTGATTTTAACCATGGGCGAAAGTCATAAACAAATTTTGCTGTCCTTTGCTCCCGAAGTACGACATAAGGTGTATTCGCTTTGCGAATATGCGGGGGAACCAGGTGAAATTCACGACCCTTACGGACGCGATGCGTCAATATATGAAGAACGTGCGGCCGAAATCGAACAGGCACTTGAAAAAATTTGGCATAAAATCATCCTGTTAGCAGGAAAAAAGCAGTAAGTAGAGAAAAATCAACAAATGACTGGAGTGTTGACAATGAAAGTAGCGATCGGCAGTGATCATGGCGGTTTTCATTTAAAAAACAACATTATGCAATTGCTTGACGAACAAGGCATTTCTTTTCAGGATTATGGTGTTTTTACTACGGATTCTGTTGATTACCCCGACATATCTTCCAGCGTAGCCCGGGCGGTGACGTCTGGAGAATGTGACCGGGGCATTATTATTTGCGGAACCGGAATTGGCGTTTGCATTGCCGCCAACAAAATCAAAGGGATCCGGGCGGCTCTGTGTCATGATATTTTTTCAGCGCAAATGTCGCGTGAGCACAATGATGCGAACATCTTAACCTTGGGAGAACGCGTGATCGGCGTTGGACCGGCCCGGATGATTGTGGAAAAATGGCTGACGACGGAATTTGCCGGGGGACGTCATTCCTGCCGGGTAGATAAAATCACCGCATTGGAAGAACAGGAGTGACCAACGATGGAAAAGGAACTCGACCTGGAAATGCTCCGCAGTCAAACCTTCGACGCAGTAACAGAATTATTTGCATCAACGTCGCTAAAACCGGGAATGATTCTGGTGATCGGCTGCAGCACCAGTGAAGTCCGGGGGCGCAGCATTGGGTCGGCCGGTTCACAAGAAGTTGCGGCCAGCTTGATCGGCGCACTGTTGGAAGTTTGCCGGTGCCGCGGAGTTGTTTTGGCAATCCAATGCTGTGAACATCTTAACCGGGCCCTGGTTGTGGAGCGGGTTGTTCAGGAACGCCTAGGATTGCCGGAAGTGTCGGTTGTTCCTGTTTTGCATGCGGGAGGCGCCTTGGCAACGGAGGCGTATCAGCGGTTCTGTGATCCGGTGATGATCGAAGCGATCCAGGCTCATTTCGCGCTGGATATCGGCAACACGCTGATCGGTATGCACATCCAGCCGGTAGCGATCCCGGTTCGCCTGGTTCATAACCGGATCGGACGGGCTTTTGTCACTGCTGCACGGACCCGTCCCAAATTAATTGGCGGCGCCCGGGCTTGTTACAAGCGACCGTAAGAGACCAATTATATACATGAATATGGAGGGAAGCAAACAATGAGTATACTTACCTGTGTAGACCCGGAAGTGGCGTCAGCCATCCAAAAGGAATATGAGCGCCAACAAAACAAAATCGAACTAATCGCTTCGGAAAATTTTGTATCATCGGCCGTATTGGAAGCACACGGATCTGTATTGACCAACAAATATGCGGAAGGGTATCCCGGACACCGGTACTATGGCGGTTGTGAATACGTCGATATTGTGGAACAGCTGGCGATGGACCGGGCCAAGCAATTGTTCGGAGCAGAACATGCCAATGTGCAGCCGCACTCCGGCGCTCAAGCAAACACGGCAGTATACTTTGCTTTTTTACAGCCAGGGGACACAATCATGGGCATGAACCTGTCGCATGGCGGTCACTTGACGCACGGCAGTCCTGTAAATATATCCGGAAAATATTTTAAAGTGGTCCCTTATGGAGTTGATCCGGTTTCACACCGCATTGACTATGATGAAGTTCGCAAACTCGCACTGGAAAACCGGCCTAAGATGCTGGTTGCCGGTGCAAGCGCCTATCCGCGGATCATCGATTTTGCCAAATTGGGCGAAATTGCCAGAGAAGCAGGCGCTATGTTGATGGTCGATATGGCCCATATTGCCGGCCTTGTAGCTGCCGGATTGCATCCTAATCCGGTACCCCATGCTGATATTGTCACCACTACGACCCACAAAACGCTGCGCGGCCCGCGGGGCGGGATGATTTTGTGCCGGTCTGAATATGCAAAAGCGATCGACAAAGCAGTTTTTCCAGGAACGCAAGGAGGACCGCTGATGCATGTGATTGCCGCGAAGGCAGTGGCATTCTTTGAAGCGATGGATGACAGCTTCAAAGAATATTCGGCGCAGATTATCGCCAATGCCAAAGCGCTGGCTTCTGCCCTGAGCGACAAGGGTTTCACCCTGGTTTCCGGCGGAACGGATAACCACTTGATGCTGGTTGATGTGCGGTCCAAAAACTTGACCGGCAAACAAGCGGAAAGCATTCTCGATGCGGTTGGCGTTACCGTGAACAAAAACACAATTCCCTTCGATCCGGCCAGCCCATTTGTAACCAGCGGCATTCGCATCGGTACTCCCGCTGTGACAACAAGGGGGATGACGGAAGAAGCCATGCGCACGATCGGCGAGATCATCTCCTTATCCTTATCTTATCCAGACGATGCGGACGTCCAAAAACAGGCTGCCGTCATGGTCACTCAATTGTGCCGGAAATATCGGCTGTACCGCTAGAAGTCTGTTGTAAAAGTACAAACTTCTAAAAAAACCAGGAGAATAGTTGAATTTGAAGGGGAGATGAGCCTGCATGAAAGTAAAAGTGATTGACCATCCATTGGTCCAACATAAATTGTCATTGATCCGGGACATCAAAACCGGTCCAAAAGAATTTCGCGAATTGCTGGAAGAAATTTCAATGCTGATGACTTATGAGATCACCCGTGATCTGCCGTTGGAGGATATTACCGTCGAGACTCCGATGGGACCCTGTGCATGCAAAACATTATCCGGGAAAAAAGTGGGTATCGTTCCGGTTTTGCGGGCTGGATTGGGAATGCTCAGCGGTATGCTTCGGCTGATTCCGACCGCGAAGGTGGGGCATATCGGCCTGTATCGCGACCCGCAGACGTTAAAACCGGTTGAGTATTATTGCAAGCTTCCGACCGACGTAGCGGAACGCGATTTTATCATTGTCGATCCCATGCTGGCCACCGGCGGTTCTTCCGTGGCATCCATCGATCTTTTACAGCGTTACGGCGTTAAACATATTAAACTCATGTGCTTGGTTGCTGCACCGGAGGGCGTTCGTTTGGTTAACGAAAAGCATCCGGAGGTAGAAATTTACGTTGCTGCCTTAGATGATCATCTGAATGATCATGGATACATCATCCCCGGCCTGGGCGATGCGGGAGACCGGATTTTTGGCACAAAGTAAGATAAAGGGGTGTTACTATGATCGCATCGGATCAATCCAGCGTAAAACAAATTGCGGGCCAGTATTTTAAGGAGGGCTACAATTGTTCCGAGGCAGTCCTGCGGGCTTTTCGCGATCAATTTCATTTTGATCTGAGCGATGAAGCCATGAAATTGGCATCTGGCTTTGGCGGAGGCATTGGTCATGCAGGCTGTGTTTGCGGCGCTTTGGCAGCTTCCATCATGGTTCTTGGGATGCTGGAGGGACGATCTCATAGCAGTCAGGACCGCGATCGAATCTATCATGCGTCGGAGGAGTTTCACCGCAGGTTTAGTGAAAAATTCGGCGGATCCTGCTGCCGGATGCTGAACCCCCACCCGTTTGAGACAAAAGATCATTTAAGAAACTGCCTGAAGCTGACCGGCAATACTGCCGAACTGCTGAACGAGTATATTCAAGAAAAACAACTACAGCGGACGAAATAGCAAGGAATTTGTATTGCGCAGCGACCGGTGAAGGAACACGTTGATTAAGGGAGGCGACAGAGATGGATTTAATGGAAGCGATCTCCAATAGACGCAGTATTCGAAAGTTCAAGCAAGAACCGGTTAAGGAAGAAGACTTGCGGGAAATCGTTGCGGCAGCAATCCAGGCCCCGAATGCAAGCAATAAGCAGATGTGGAAATATGTAGCTGTGACGAACCGGGAAATCATCGAACAAGTTCACGAAGCTGTTTCTTTAAAAGTGGATGCCATTGTGAATGCCTGCGAGACCCTTGGCGCGGGCAAGGGCAAAAAGACTGCGGGCCATAAATTTTTCTGGACCTTTTTCCGGCAGGCCCCGGCAATCATTGCTGTGTTTGCCTGTCCTTATTACGGAGCGATGGAAGAGGTTGAAGACATCCTCGGGATGAAACTTTCATTTCCTTTACCTGTATCAGCGGCGCAGCAAAGCATAGGGGCTGCAGTGCAGAATATTTCTCTAACGGCGCATGCCAAAGGGTACGGAACGACCTGGATGTATGGCCCTGTGATGGCTCATCGCGAGATCGCCGCGATACTTGGAGTTCCGGAACCATGGGTGTTGTCGGCATTGCTGCCGATCGGCATACCTGATGAGAACCCGAAAGCCCGTCCGCGCAAGCCATTGGACGAAGTGTACTGTTTGCTTAAATAACAGGAATGAGTAAAGATAGGCCGAAACCATAGACAAAAGGTAGTTGAAAGAAGGTTGTGTTTTTTGAAGTACAATGTTGTAATGACAGGAAAGATCCTGGAGCCTGCGCAGCAAAAACTTGCCGAGCGATGCAACCTTCGCATCTGGGACCAAGCAGCCCCGAATGCCAGGGAAACCTTGCTTCAGTGGCTGGCAGACGCCGAAGGCCTGATGATCAGAAGCGACCTGCAAGTTGATGAAGAATTGCTGCGGCATGCGCCGAATTTGCGCGTGATCGCACAGCCGATGGTCGGTTACGATAATGTGGATATTGACGCCTGTACCCGTCATGGCATTCCCTATGGCAATACGCCCGGGGTATTAGTGGACACTACGGCCGAACTGACCTTTGCACTGATGATTTGTGCTGCCCGCCGGGTACATGAAGGCTGGGATTTTGTCAGGGACGGCCGCTGGCAGCAAGGCGAGTCCTTTCCGTATGGCTTCGATTTGCATGGAAAAACATTGGGCGTGGTTGGAATGGGACAAATCGGTGTGGCGGTTGCCACCCGGGCCAAGGCGTTCGGGATGAAAGTCATTTATAATAACCGGCGACAACGTCCGGACGATAAGGAGCTTGGATTCCAATACGTCACGTTGGACGAATTGCTGGCGGATGCCGACTATATTGTCGTTTTGACGCCGCTGACGCCCCAAAGCTATCAACTGTTTGGCGCAAAGGAATTTGCGGCTATGAAGCCGTCGGCGCATTTCATTAATGTTGCTCGTGGTCCGGTAGTCGATACCATGGCTTTGTACGAAGCATTGAAAGACGGACAGATTGCCTATGCCGCTTTGGATGTGACGGATCCGGAGCCAATCCCGACCGGTCATCCGCTGCTCGAGCTCAATAATATTCTGATAACTCCGCATATTGGCAGTGCGACTTTACGGACTCGGATCGCGATGAATATGCTGGCAGCCGATAACTTGCTGGCCGGTCTTGAGCGTAAGCCATTGCCGGCTTGTGTTAACCCAACTGTGAATTACCGATAAGGGATGTGAAAATGGATGAACCGACCGTCTTGGGATGAATACTTTATGGATATTGCGAAAGTTGTCGCCACCCGTTCCACTTGCTTGCGCCGCCAGGTCGGATCGGTGATAGTGAAAGAAAAACGGATGCTGACTTCCGGATATAATGGCGCCCCCCGTGATCTGGCGCATTGCGGAGAAGTTGGCTGTTTGCGCGAAACGCACAATATTCCGTCCGGCCAGCGGCATGAATTGTGCCGGGGAACCCATGCCGAACAAAACGCCATCGTGCAGGCGGCTTTGCACGGAGTCGCAATTGAGGGGGCAACTGTGTACTGTACACACCAACCCTGTTCTTCCTGCACCAAAATGATTATCAATGCCGGCATTCGCCGGATCGTATACCAAAATCCGTATCCCGACGAGTTGGGAATGTCCCTGATCCAGGAAGCGGAAATCGAGTGCGAGTGCATGGATTAATGTAAAGATTGTTGACGGATAAAGAGTTCTGGAATACAATTAAGAATAAAAGAATAAAATTCTCTGTTAGGTGAGGCTCCTGCGTGAACACAGGCCACTGCCCGGAAACGTCGAAAGACGCCAATGGGTATAACAGGTATTACCGGATTAAGGTTTTACTTAATGTGGCTGAGAAATGGTTAAGCTCTACGTTATGCAGTGCCAAAGCTCAACGAGTAGGGAAGGTCGACGATTCAAATTTTTGTTGCAGGCTGAGGCCTTCTTTCCGCATGTTGGAGAAGGTCTCTTTTATTTTGTCTGAAAAAGTGTTTCCCAAATATTGATATGAGGAGGTGGTTTTGTGGATTCCGGCCCGGATAGTACAAGCTTATTACCGAAATACAGTTTGGAGCGTTCGTGCATCAATAAGCAATGGGCGGATTCCAGACAATAAGGAGGAAAGCGGATGAATGAAGTCAAAGCATTGGGGACTTTTTATTTTAGCCAGATGCTTGGCAAGCCGATTTATGATTCAAAGCACCGGCAGATTGGCCGGATTAAAGATATGGCAGTTCGTTGGGACGGGCTGTACCCGCAAGTAGTAGGAATTAAATATGCCAAAAAAGTGCATACGTTGATTCCCATCGAACAGGTTCAGGATTGCAGTGAGAAAGGGATGCAGCTTTCCGGACCGTTTGCTGCGGAAAATTGCGTGCCTTTGCATGATGAAGATATCTATATCAGCAAATGGCTATTGGATAAGCAAATTATCGATCTTCGCGGTTCGCGAATGGTACGGGCGAATGATATTACGCTGTCTTGGCTTACGCAGGATGATCATATGCGGATGCTCTTAGTTGCCGTTGATATTGGGTTGCGCGGCATTTTTCGCCGTTTGGGGCTGGAGTTCCTGGTGAAGAATCATGCGCACAATTTGTTGGGCGTCCAGTATATCAAGCCGCTCGAAAGCTGGACCTCCAGCTTGCAGATTACGCGCGAGAAAAAACAGCTCAGTGAGCTGCACCCGGCGGATATTGCTGATTTGCTGGAAGAGATGGATTATAAAAGCCGTGTCAGCTTTATCGAAAATCTCGATGCCCAGCAGGCCATTGACGCTCTCACGGAAGTGGATTTGGAAACGCAGGTGGAAATCTTTGAACAGATGGATGCCCAGAAAGCGTCAGACCTATTGGAAGAGATGCCTCCGGACGAGGCAGCCGATATTTTGGGCGAATTGTCAGTCGAAAAATCGGAAGGGCTGCTGCAGTTGATGGAAGCGGAAGATGCGGCAGAAGTCCGTGAGCTGATGCAGTACGAAGACGGAACGGCGGGCGCTCTGATGACGACGGAGTTTATCGCTTTTTCGGCGAAAATAACCGCTGAGCAGGCGATCAATCAATTGCGGGAATTGGCGCCGTCCGCCGAGACGATTTATTACTTATTCGTGGTGGATGAAGCCGAACATTTGCAGGGCGTTCTTTCTCTGCGGGAGTTAATTATTGCCCATCCTCAGACGATGCTGGAAACAATCATGCATACGAAAGTGGAAACCGTGCGGGACGATGATACCCACCGCCGGGTAGCGGAAGTCATCAATAAATACAGTCTGATTGCAGTGCCGGTCGTGGATGAAGATAACGTCATTCTGGGGATTGTTACGGTGGATGATGTCCTTGACATCCTGATACCGGAACGGGGCAACCGGGAAACCTACCCGTGGTTTGCAATGAGCAAAATGGTGGGAAGGGGGCGGTAGGATGACCTGGTTGAAAAATACACGCAACCGGACCCGTTTGTTTTTTGCGATCATGGGTCCGGGCGTCATCACGGCGTTCGCCGACAACGACGCAGGTGGCATTGCTACCTATGCTTCTGCCGGAGCGCATTACGGCTATGCGATGCTGTTTACCCTTTTTGTGAGCAGTATTTGCCTGGCGATAGCGCAGGAAATTTCCGCCCGGACCGGCGCGGTTACCGGCCGCGGTCTGTCGGATTTGATCCGTGAATTGTTCGGTGTAAAATGGACTCTTTTTGCTATGACCGTTCTTTTGATTGCCAATGTTGGGACAACAGCCTCCGAATTTTCCGGAATTGCCACCAGTTTTGAAATCTTCGGCATCAGCAAATATTTATCCGTTCCGGTTGCCGCGGCCCTGGTTTGGTGGCTAGTGCTCAAAGCGAATTATGAACGGATCGAAAAAGTGTTTTTGCTCTTATGTGTTACTTTTTTGAGCTATATTATCTCAGGAATTATCATTGATCCTCCATGGGAAGAGGTTTTGAAAGCCTCCGTTACGCCGCAATTCGCTCCCAATGCGAGCTTTTTGATGCTGGCTGTTGGCGTTATTGGCACGACGATCACTCCCTGGGGCCAATTTTATATTCAATCGGCCGTGTCCGATAAGGGAATTACGGCCAAAGACTACAAATACACCTTTTGGGATGTGATGGTTGGCGCTTTTTTTACCTGGCTGATTGCGTTTTTCATTATTGTTGCAACGGCATCCACACTTTACGTCAACGGCATTTCGATCGACACCGTTGGCGACGCCGCCATCGCCTTGCAGCCGCTTGCCGGCAAATACGCCAGCATGCTGTTTTCGTTTGGTCTTCTGGGCGCATCCATGCTGGCCGCCTTCATATTACCATTAAGCACAGCTTACGCGGTATGCGAAGCCTTCGGTTTTGAACATGGCATTAGTAAGAGCTATGAGGAGGCTCCGGTCTTTTTCGGGCTCTACACCGCACTGATTGTGATCGGCGCCGGGCTGGTACTGTGGCCGGATCTGTCACTGTACCGCATCATGCTAGCGTCCCAGGTTGTCAATGGCGTATTGCTGCCGCCGATTTTGATCTTTATGGTACTGATTGCCAGCAATAAAAACGTCATGGGCAGCTATGCCAATTCACCGCGGTTCAATCTGATTGCCTGGATTTTTACATTTGTACTGATTGTACTCACATTGATGCTTCTGGTATCCACCATTGCGCCGGAAACGTGGAGCTGCATGATGGCATATTTGGGATTGTGACGAAAAGTACGTAGTTGTATACATTTTGGTGAATTTGACAACTTTGTATGAGTACTGTACAATGGTGGGTGTATGGAAAACGAGGTGATTTTTTTTGCAAGCGTATATCGTGGCGTTTATTATCGCAGTAGTTGCGGTCTATTTGATAACACCGTATGTTAAGGACTTAGCGACTCGAGTCGGGGCCTTAGATGCGCCGAATGCCCGCAAAGTACATACGACACCGATCCCCAGAATGGGTGGATTGGCGATCTATGCCGGATTTGTACTTGCAGTACTGGCAAGTATGCACTTGAGTTTTCAAGTGGTGGGCCTTCTTCTTGGCGGCACCCTTATCCTGATTATTGGCATTATTGATGATTTAAAACAACTTTCCGCACGGACGAAATTGCTGGGGCAGATTGCCGCAGCGATCGTTTTGCTGTTCTTTGACATTCGTATTGAATGGATCAGCAATCCGTTTGGCGAGATGCTATTTTTGGAATATCTGTCCATTCCGATCACGATTCTTTGGGTTGTCGGCCTTACCAATACGGTCAATCTGATTGATGGCCTGGATGGATTAGCCGCCGGGGTATCAACGATTGCCGCTGTTACCATTCTATTTGTGGCTTTGCAGCAGAACTTTTGGACCGTGGCGATCCTGACCTCTGCTCTGGCAGGCAGCGCACTGGGGTTCCTTCATTATAACTTTAACCCGGCAAAAATATTTATGGGTGACACAGGAAGCATGTTTTTAGGGTACATGCTGGCGGCGATATCGGTAATCGGCACGGTAAAAAGTGCGGCTACCATCGCGCTGGTAGTGCCGATTGTCGCTCTCGGACTGCCGATTATGGATACGGCCTTTGCGATCATTCGGCGTTATACGAATGGGCAGCCAATTTTTAAACCGGATAAAGGCCATTTGCACCATCGCCTTTTGGCAATGGGATTATCGCAAAAACAAGCGGTCTTGTTGATGTATGTGATCAGCGGCTGCTTGGGCGTAAGCGCTTTTGTGCTTACGGAAGTGAACAAAATAGATTCAATATTGATTATTATTGCTCTCTTGGTCGTATCATTTTTTGCCGCCAAAAAAATTGGTGTTTTGAAGGATGCTCATACAAGGTGATGGGTTAAGTCTCCATGATGATGAGAGGATATAAGCAGCAGACGGTTAACAGCCGCAACGGTGCACGTTTTTTGCGCTATGGACATTTGTTTTTCAGTTCATATTGCAGAGCATTGCGCTTTGTGGACAACCGTCGTTTTTTTTAGCAAAAGATAGGAGTGTGTTCCGATTGTCGAGGATTAAGGTAATGACAGTATTTGGTACGCGTCCGGAAGCAATCAAGATGGCGCCGGTCGTTTTAGAACTGGCAAAACATCCCAAAAAGATAACTCCGGTTGTTGCCGTTACCGCCCAGCATCGTGAAATGCTGGACCAGGTGCTGAATTTATTTGAAATTCAGCCGGACTATGACCTGGATATCATGAGCCGCGGTCAGACGTTATTTGATATCACCTGCCGTGCGATGCAAGGACTCAACGATGTCTTGATGAAAGAAAAACCGGATATTGTTCTGGTGCATGGCGATACAACCACGACGTTTGCGGCAGCGCTGACAGCGTATTATCATCAAATCTCAGTCGGACATGTTGAGGCCGGACTGAGAACCGGAAACAAGTATTCCCCTTTTCCAGAAGAAATGAACCGAAAACTTACCGGCTCGCTGACGGATCTGCATTTTGCGCCTACAGCCGGAGCGCGAGCCAATCTTATTGCCGAGGGCGTGGACGAAGCCGCTATTTTTGTCACCGGTAATACGGTAATTGATGCTTTGAATACGACGGTCAAACCTCAATATTTATTTGCGAACCCAATGCTGGATAATATTGCCTATGACAGTCGCCGCGTAATCCTGGTAACAACGCATCGCCGGGAAAACCTGGGGGAACCCATGCGACATGTTTATCAAGCGTTGAAGCAAATTGTGCAGGAATATGACGATGTGGAAATCGTGTTTCCGGTTCACCGTAACCCGCTCGTGCGGGAAGTGGTGCAGGCTGAACTTGGAAACTGCCAACGGGTATACTTAATTGATCCGCTGGAATATGAACCGTTTGCCAACTTGCTGGCACGGTCGTACCTGATCTTGACCGATTCGGGCGGAATTCAGGAAGAAGCGCCATCCTTGGGCAAACCGGTGCTTGTTCTGCGGGATACGACAGAACGTCCGGAAGCGATCGATGCCGGTACGGTAAAATTAATTGGAACGGAACGGGATCGGGTATATGAGGAAATGGCTCTGCTTTTAAATGAACGCGCGGAATATGAAAAAATGGCGGATGCCTGCAATCCCTATGGTGATGGCAAATCTGCGCAGCGGATCGTTCAGGCGATCTTGTGGCGCTATGCACTATCGGCAAATGCGCCGCAGGCATTTGACAATTGCAAGCTGCGTTAAGCGTGGATAAAAATATCATAGTTATATTGGATGTTACTCAACTTGCTGTTAACGTCATACATAATATTTTCACTTTTCTGGCAGGAGTTTTATTTCGATTAGCGAATAAAAGTATACCGACATGGGCGGCTGCAGAATGATAGGATAAGATGAGCACATGCGATTCTTCTGCTGGCAGGTGACGACAGTGCGCAAAGAAAATGGTCGGCAACTCATGGATGCTTTAGGAATGGTAACCAGCCTTGGATTGAGTATGGCCGCTGCGGTAGCGATCGGCTTGCTTGCCGGCCGTTGGCTGGACGGCGTGCTTGGCAGTTCGCCTTGGGCGACGGTGGCGGGCATTATTTTGGGTATGGCTGCCGGGTTGTGGAGTGTTTATAAGCGAGTCCTTCATAAATAAAGGACTTGATGTAAATTTTGGGCTGACGGAATGATTGAATATTCACTCATCAGACCAGATGGATTGTGATGTGGAACGAGAAAGTATGCAGGATTTTGCATTGGAAATTAGGCGAACCTTATACCAGCTTGCAATTTGGGCGATTGTGACATCGGTCGGCGCCTATCTGGCGGGATATGCGCATTGGATACCGGGTCTATTAACCGGAGTCACTGCGAGTGCGCTGTATTTTTTACAATTGTGCTATCGCGTTCGTAAAAGCGCAGACATGCCAATCTCCAAAGCCGTAACCTACATGCGGGTAGGCTGGCTTTTGCGATTGGGCTTTATTTTGCTGGTTTTAATTATATCCATACATACGGCGCTGATCAATTTCTGGGCTGCAGTGGCAGGACTTTTTTCGCTGCAGATGATGATGATTTTAAATGCGATCCTCAGTGCATGGAAAAGCAAACATTAACAGAAAGTTAAATAGAGGGCAAGAACCGAAAATTTATTAAAGAAGGGAGGGATAATATGGAACATGGTGGAGGGGGACATGAAATTGGTGTTCACAAACTAGCTCATCTTGCCGGATTTACACTGAATATTGATACGTTATACATGACATGGCTGACGATGGCGATTGTACTTGTTATTGCTTTTTTGGCTACCCGGAGTCTATCGATTGTTCCAGGTGGCTGGCAGAATATGCTGGAAATGGCGGTTACAGCGCTGCTGGAGCAGATAGAAAATACGATGGGGCCGCGTGGCGCCAAATTAGCGCCTTTGATCATCACTCTATTTTTATTTTTGCTTATCGCGAACTGGCTGGGGCTTATACCCGGATTTACGTCGCCGACCGCAGACCTGAACACGACGCTGGGCCTGGCATTGATGGTGATCTTGATGGTTCATGTGTTGGGCGCGGTGAATAAAGGGCTTTTTAATTATTTGAAACATTTTTTCCAGCCGTATGCGCCGTTCGTAATTATCAATATCATTGAAGAATTGGCGAAGCCGATTACGCTTTCTTTCCGTCTCTTCGGCAACATACTCGCCGGTGAAGTATTGATTATTATCCTAGGTCTGTTGGTTCCTTATTTTGTGCCAACGCTGTGGCTTGGCTTCAGTGTTTTTGTCGGCATTATTCAGGCGTTCATCTTCACAATGTTGTCCATGTCGTATCTGGCCAATTCCGTGAAGAATGACCATCACTAATCTGTCGGATTATCCGGCTACAAGATTGGACAAAAAATCTTACCCCACTATTTGAAAGGAGGAGTATTTTTTATGGAACACGCTATTATGGTTGCAGGTGCTTTTATTGGAGCAGGGTTGGCAGTAGGCTTAGGTGCAGTTGGAGCAGGGATCGGTGATGGAGTTGTCACTGCAAAAGCGGTGGAAGGAATGGCCAGACAGCCGGAGGCAAAAGGCGCCATCCTCGTAAATATGCTGATTTCTGTTGGTTTGATCGAATCGATTCCCATTATCGCAGCGGTTATTGCTATCGTTCTATTATATGCGAACCCAATGCTGAAGTAATTTAAAATAAGGCGACGGCAAAAGAACTTGCAGTCGCCTCCCTTACAACCTGTAAAGGAGGGGCCATGATTGATTGACTTAAATGCAACGCTGATTGCACAAATCATAAATTTTCTGCTTTTAGTAGCTCTTCTTACCAAATTTGCCTATAAGCCGTTGATGAAAGCGTTGGCGGATCGACAGGCAAAAATTGCCGACAGTTTAAACACTGCGGAACAAGAACGAGCAGAAGCCGCCAAATTGAAACTGGAATATCAGCAGCAACTGTTGGAAGCCCGGACGCAGGCGCAAGCGATTGTTGACAAGGCGATGCGGCTGGCCGAACAGACAAAAGAAGAAATTTTGGAAGAAGCGCGCTCTGAAAACGCCCGGCTGCTGAAAACCGCCCAGGAAGAAATCGCCCGCGAACGGGAATATGCCTTAACGCAGCTGCGAACAGAAGTTGTTGCGCTTTCAATGGCAGCAGCTTCCAAAATTATTGGACAGAACATGGATACTGCCAGCAATGCAAAACTGGTGGCTGATTTTATTGAACAATTGGATGAACAAAAAGTGGGTGGATTGCCATGCTAGTAAATCAACTGGCATTAAAATATGCACAGGCGATTTATGAACTGGCGCAGGAAAAGGGCGCGCTCGGCGAAGTGGATAATCAATTGAAGAGCGTTGAAGCAACGCTTGATGAGAACCCCGACCTGGCGATGCTCCTGTACCACCCGCGCGTTCCGGCACAGGCCAAGAAAGACACGGTGATCAGTGTCTTTGGCGCAGACCTGGCGGAATTTGTTCGTAATTTTTTGCTGCTGCTGATCGATAATCGTCGGGAAACGGCACTGCCGGCAATCATTTGCGAATATAAAAGACTGGCTAATGAAGCCCAAAATATTGCTGAGGCGGAAGTGGTTACGGCGTTGCCATTGTCGCCGGAACAGCATCAGGCACTGGCAGAGAAGCTAAGTGTTGTGACCAAGAAAAATGTTGTTCTGAAAACCCGAATTGATCAACGCATTTTAGGCGGTATTATAGTAAAAATTGGTGATAAGCTGATCGATGGCAGCGCAGCCCGTCAATTGCAGACGATGAAAGCCGCGCTGATCAAGACTGAAGCGACTAAGATTGGGGTGACGAACTGAATATGAAAATGAGGCCAGAAGAAATAACGGCTATCATCAAACAGCAGATCGAGCGCTATCAAGTGGACCTCAATGTTGATGACGTTGGTACCGTTATCGAAGTAGGCGATGGTATCGCCCGTATTCATGGCTTGGCGAAAGCGATGGCCGGTGAACTCCTGGAATTTCCAGGCGATATTTACGGGATGGTTCTCAACCTTGAAGAAGATAATGTCGGCGGCGTGCTGCTCGGCGGTGAAACGTCAATAAAGGAAGGCGACACAGTGCGCCGGACCGGCCGGATCATGGAAGTTCCTGTTGGGGACGCAATGGTTGGCCGGGTTGTGAATGCGCTGGGGCAGCCGATTGACGGGAAAGGGCCGATCCATACAACAGAGTTTAATCCGGTTGAACGCCGGGCACCGGGAATTGCCGACCGGCAATCCGTTAAAGAACCTCTGCAAACTGGTTTGAAAGCCATTGATTCCATGGTTCCGATCGGCCGCGGACAGCGGGAATTGATCATTGGTGACCGTGGTACCGGAAAAACTGCAATTGCTGTAGATACAATCATTAATCAAAAAGGTCAGAATGTTATTTGCATTTATGTAGCAATTGGCCAAAAAGCGTCCACTGTCGCCAGAATTGTGCATACGTTGGAAGCGCATGGCGCAATGGAATACACGATTGTCGTTGCCGCAACGGCTTCCGACAGTGCGCCGTTGCAATATTTGGCTCCTTACTCCGGGGTTGCGATGGGCGAATACTTCATGCATAAGGGCGGTCATGTACTGTGCGTGTATGACGATCTGTCCAAACATGCAGTGGCCTACCGTGCCATGTCGCTCTTGCTCCGCCGTCCGCCTGGACGCGAAGCGTATCCCGGCGATGTCTTCTATTTGCATTCCCGTCTATTGGAACGGGCGGCAAAATTGTCGGCTGAACTGGGCGGCGGTTCGATTACCGCATTGCCGATCATTGAAACGTTGGCCGGCGACGTGTCAGCGTATATTCCCACCAATGTTATTTCGATTACGGACGGGCAGATCTTTTTGGAAAGCGAACTGTTTTATTCCGGAATCCGCCCGGCAATCAGCGTAGGCTTATCCGTATCCCGGGTAGGAGGTTCGGCTCAAATTAAAGCGATGAAGCAAGTTGCCGGCCGTTTGCGCCTTGACTTGGCTCAATATCGTGAAATGGCGGCTTTCGCCCAATTCGGGTCCGATTTGGACAAAGCGACCAAGGCGATGCTTGACCGCGGACATCGTACAATGGAAATCTTGAAGCAGCCGCAGTACGTTCCGATGCCGGTTGAAGAGCAGGTTATGGTTATTTACTTGGCGGTTAACGGTTATCTTGATGATGTCGCTGCAGATACATTGGCAAAATTCGAACCGGATTATCTGAAATTCATGCGTTCCAATTATGCAGAAATAGCGAAGAGCATCAGAGAGAAAAAAGCTCTTACACCAGATATTGAAACGGTGTTGCAAAAAGCGATCAAAGAATTCAAAGATACCTTTGCAACCTTTGAGAAAAACGGCGAACAGTCCGCAGTGAGGTGATCATGAATGCCTAGTACACAGGATATACGCCGTCGCATCAAAAGCGTTAAGAGTATTCAACAGATTACAAAGGCGATGGAGATGGTTGCTGCGGCACGGCTGCGCCGGGCGCAGGAACGGGCCAACTCCAGCCGTCCCTACACGCAGAAGATCAGGGAAGCGCTGTTGCATGTTGCAAGCAATTTGAAGGATGATGACGTTCATCCGCTGCTTGAAGTACGCGACGTGAAACGGACTGGTTACCTGGTTCTTAGCTCTGACAAGGGATTGGCCGGTGCATATGCTTCCAACCTGATTAAGGAGGTCTTGCCTGCGGTTCGCGGCAAGGACAATGTCGGATTGATTACGGTTGGACGTAAACCCCGGGACTATTTTCGACGGCGCCAGTATCAGATCGATCATGAATACACCGGCTTCTCTGAAAAACCGGCGTATGAAAATGCGGTGGTCATTGCCCGTGATTTGGCAAACGACTTTATTGCCGGTAAATACGATGAAATTTACCTGGTATATACCCGCTTTGTTTCGCCTATTGTGCAAAAACCAGCCACCATTAAACTGCTTCCTGCCACCGGTCAGGCAAATGAGCAGGAAAAAGCAGTGTCGCATAGTGAATACATTTTTGAACCGTCAGCAACGGAAGTGTTGAATTTGTTGGTTCCCAAGTATTTGGAGACGGTCATTTACGGCGCGCTGCTGCAATCGGCAGCCAGCGAATTAGGCGCCCGCATGACTGCGATGGGTTCGGCGACAACAAATGCGCAAGACTTAATCGCAAAATTAGTTCTGAATTACAACAAAGTTCGCCAGGCGACCATTACCCGCGAAATTTCTGAAATCGTGGGCGGTGCCGAGGCATTGAAGTAAGCAGTCAATGTGTACATGCGTACAGAGGAGGGAAACCTGTGAATATCGGTAAAGTTATCCAAGTTATCGGTCCGGTCATCGATGTTGAGTTCCCTCCGGAACAGCTGCCTTCCATCTATAGTGCAATCAAGATCGATGAAACGGTTGGTGACATGTCTATCCATGTGACGGCGGAAGTAATGCAGCATTTGGGCGATAATATCGTCCGCTGCGTGGCTATGTCGTCCACCGACGGTTTGACCCGCGGCATGAAAGTCGTGGATACAGGAGCAGCGATCAAGGTTCCGGTAGGAAAAGGCACACTGGGCCGGATATTCAATGTATTAGGGGAAACAGTGGACAATCGTCCCGAAGAAGTGGTCGCTGACGACCATTGGCCGATTCATCGGCCGGCGCCAAGTTTTGAACAGCAGGAAACCGCAACGCAAATATTGGAAACAGGGATCAAAGTTGTAGACCTGATTGCTCCTTATTCCCGCGGCGGTAAAATCGGTCTCTTTGGCGGCGCAGGTGTGGGCAAGACAGTTCTGATTATGGAACTGATCCGCAATATTGCGACCGAGCACGGCGGCTTCTCGGTGTTCGCCGGCGTAGGCGAGCGGACCCGGGAAGGCAACGATTTGTGGACGGAAATGAAGGAATCAGGCGTTATTGAAAAAACGGCGCTCGTGTACGGTCAAATGAACGAACCGCCCGGAGCAAGAATGCGGGTTGGTCTCAGTGCTTTGACCATGGCGGAATATTTCCGTGATGTTGCCGGTCAGGACGTATTGCTGTTTGTTGATAACATCTTCCGGTTTATCCAAGCCGGTTCGGAAGTTTCCGCATTGCTTGGCCGTATGCCGTCGGCAGTTGGTTATCAGCCGACTCTGGGAACGGATGTCGGCGCATTGCAGGAACGGATTACATCCACCAAAAAAGGCTCTATCACTTCCGTACAGGCAGTTTATGTGCCGGCGGATGACTTGACTGACCCGGCCCCGGCAGCGACCTTCGCCCACTTGGATGCCACGACGGTTTTATCGCGGCAAATTGCTGAGCTGGGTATTTATCCGGCTGTGGATCCGCTGGATTCCACCTCGCGGATTATGGATCCGAATGTTCTGGGCGAAGACCATTACCAAGCTGCCCGCGGCGTGCAGGAAGTGCTGCAGCGCTACAAAGAATTGCAGGATATTATTGCTATTCTGGGGATGGAAGAATTGTCTGATGAAGACAAGCTAACCGTGGCGCGCGCCCGTAAAATCCAACGTTTCTTGAGTCAACCGTTCTTTGTGGCGGAAACCTTTACCGGCATGTCCGGCAAATATGTTCCACTGAAGGAAACGATACGCGGGTTCCGGGAGATCTTGAGCGGAAAACATGATGATTTGCCGGAATCAGCCTTTTATATGGTCGGCACGATCGAAGAAGCATTGGAAAAGGCTGAGAAAATGAAGGGGGAATAGCACATGGCCAAAACAATCCGGCTGGACATTGTCACCCCCGAACGAATGGTGTACTCAAAAGATGTCAACATGGTGATCGCCCGGGCTACTGACGGCGATCTGGGCGTTTTGCCAGGTCATATACCGTTGATTGCCGGGTTGGCTGTTTGGCCGCTGCGCATTCTTACAGAGGAAGGCGAAGTGCAGGTTTCAGTTAGCGGGGGGTTTATCGAGGTGCAGCCAACCAAAGTAACCATCCTGGCCAGCAGCGCCGAACTACCGGAAGAGATCGATATTGACCGGGCCATGGCGGCACGCGAACGAGCGGAGAAACTCCTTGCTGCCAAGGAAGGCATCGATGTTGCGCGAGCACAAGCCGCTTTGCAGCGTGCGCTCATGCGTCTGAGGGTAGCGGAGAAAGACCGCCACAACGATTAGGTTTTCAAAAGGGGACGGGCAATCTTGCCCGTCCCCCTGCTTTTGCACTTTAATGCAAGCTACAGGTTTTTTCCAACAGATTGCCCGCCCTTTTTTTCTTGCAAGATCGACTAGTTGATGATAAACTATTGTGTGGTAAAGCAGTCTGTGTGGGAGGATTTATTTTGGAAAAGTTAGTGATTACGGGAGGCAACCGGTTATCCGGCGCCATTAAGATCAGCGGCGCAAAAAATGCTCTGCTTCCTATTATCGCCGCCTCAATCCTAGGGAAAACGCCGAGTATATTGCAGGAAATTCCTGACTTGGAAGACGTTCGGACTATTTCTGAAGTGCTGCATGAATTGGGGCTGACGGTTCGGCGCGAAGAACCGGATACGTTGGTCATTGACAGCAGCAGCATCAGTAAGTGCGAAGCGCCTTATGAATTGGTCCGGAAGATGAGAGCCTCATTTTTGGTAATGGGATCCCTGCTGGGCCGGTGCGGACAGGCTAAAATTTCGCTGCCGGGTGGCTGTGCGATAGGAACCCGGCCGATTGATCTTCATCTGAAAGGTTTTGAAGCGTTAGGCGCTGAAATCGTCTTGGGGCATGGTTATATCGAAGCCCGTGCGCCGCAGGGGCTGACCGGTGCGCGTATTTATCTGGATTTCCCCAGCGTTGGCGCTACTGAAAATATTATGATGGCTGCAAGCACGGCCAAAGGGCAGACCATTTTGGAAAATCCGGCGGAAGAGCCGGAGATTGTCGATTTGGCTACCTATCTGAACACAATGGGCGCTCGGATACGCGGAGCAGGAACCAATGTGATCAAAATTGAGGGCGTTGCAGAATTGCGGGGAGCCACGCATACGGTGATTCCCGACCGGATCGAAGCGGGAACCTATATGGTGGCAGCGGCAATTACCGGCGGTGACATCCGTTTGGACAACGTTTTGGTAGAACATCTGAAACCTGTGATTGCCAAGCTGAAAGAAGCGGGCGTGACTGTGGATGAAGATATCAACGGCGTGCGGGTTCGCAGCAGCGGAAAACTAAAGCCGGTTGATATCAAAACCTTGCCATATCCAGGTTTTCCGACGGACATGCAGTCGCAGTTCATGTCGCTCATGGCGGTGACAGCAGGGACAAGCGTTGTTACCGAAACCGTATTTGAAAACCGTTTTATGCATGTGGACGAATTAAAACGAATGGGCGCTCATATTAAAATTGAAGGGCGCACTGCGGTGATTGAGGGAGTCGGCAAGTTGACCGGCTGTCCCGTGAAAGCGACTGATTTACGCGCCGGCGCCGCTTTGGTATTGGCAGGACTGGTCGCTGACGGCCAGACGGAAGTCGGATGCATACATCACATTGACCGGGGCTATGATAATCTAGTCGGCAAATTTCGTACTCTTGGCGCGGACATTGTCCGTACGCCGACCGGCTGACAACAACAGAATATGAATAGGCTGTGCTTTCCATTGTGAAGGCACAGCCTGTTTTTGGTAAAAATGAAGAAAGCGAAAAACGAAAAAATAGAAGGCATTTAAAGGATTTTTGAATACAATAGAGAATTAACAGGAGACTTGTAAAAAAAAACTAAAAGTTGCTTGTGTCTTGCAGATAGCGGAAAAAGTGCTGCAGGCATTCAATTTTTAAATAGGTTAAAATGGCGGTGAAACGATCGATGAAATGGTCTATGAAAGAGTTTTTTGGAAGGGGCTGGACTATGTTTGGAATGCCCACCGATATCGGTGTTGATTTAGGTACTGCGAATGTGTTGGTATACGTGAAAGGAAAGGGGATCGTTCTTCGGGAGCCTTCCGTTGTCGCGATTGACCGTGATACGAACCGTGTATTGGCGATTGGTGAAGAAGCCCGGCGGATGCTTGGACGGACCCCGGGCAATATTGTCGCTATCCGTCCGCTGCGCGAAGGGGTTATAGCGGATTATGATATTACAGAAAGCATGCTGCGTTATTTTATCCAAAAAGTGGTGAAAAAAAGTTTGTTTTTTAAACCCCGTATTATGGTTTGCATTCCTTCCGGCGTAACTACAGTCGAGAAACGTGCCGTGATTGAGGCGACCATCAAAGCTGGGGCCAGTAAAACGTATTTGATTGAAGAGCCGTTGGCGGCAGCGATGGGCGCAGGTCTGGAAATTTCCGAGCCCTGCGGGTCAATGGTTGTGGACATTGGCGGCGGTACAACCGATGTCGCCGTTCTCAGTTTAGGGGGCATTGTGGTTAGTGAATCCCTGCGGATTGGGGGCGATAAGTTTGACGAAGCCTTGGTTCGTTACATCAAAAAAGAGCATAATGTGCTGATTGGCGAACGTACCGCCGAGAATATTAAAATTAAGGTTGGAACAGCGTATGCCGGCGCAAGGAACGAAACAATGGAATTGCGCGGCAGAGATTTGGTTGCCGGCCTGCCGAAAACGATCCGCATCTCATCCGCTGAGACGTTGGAAGCGCTGGCGGAACCGATCGCACTCATCATAGAATGCGTGAAATCCGTATTGGAAAGAACCCCGCCGGAATTGTCGTCGGATATTGTGGATCACGGGATTGTGATGACCGGCGGCGGCTCGCTCTTGCAGGGCCTTGACCGGCTCATTAGCACGGAAACCGGCATACCGGCCTACCTGGCCGAGGATCCTTTGTCCTGCGTTGCGATCGGTACCGGAAAAGCGTTGGATTCATTAGAAAAATTGCAGGACAGCACGGCGATCACGAAAAGGAATTTTAATGTTGATCGCTAATCGTTCGATAATATCATTGAATGAAGATATTGCAGGGCTTGGCGCTATTTTGCCGCTGGGCCCGGCGTTTCGCATAATATAACAGGGAGGTGAAAAAATGTTACGAGGAATTTATACGGCTGCTTCCGGGATGACGACTGAAACAGTTCGCACCGATACAACCGCCAATAACCTGGCGAATGCGTCAACAACCGGCTACAAAAAAGATGTTGCTGTTGACAAGGCATTTTCAGGGTTGCTATTGCAGCGCTTGAATGATGGTCCGGATGCGACAATCGGGACACTTGGGGTAGGTGCTGCGGTTGATCAAATCTCTACAGAACATGCACCTGGCTCTTTGCGATCGACCGGGAACCCGTTGGATGCTGCGATTGACGGTCGCGGTTTTTTTACCGTGCAGACACCGAATGGCCTACGATATACCCGCAATGGCTCCTTCACCCGCAGCGCAGCGGATCAACTGGTGACTAGCGAAGGATATCCGGTGATGGGACAAAATGGCCCTATTTCCTTACGCGGCGCTGAAGGGGGCACAATTTCGATTTCGCAAGATGGCCGCTTGTCAATTGACGAGGTGGAGACGGATCAGCTTCGCTTGACAGATTTTGTTGATCCAAGCCGTCTCATCAAAGAAGGATCGAATTTCTATGCAGCAGGTGATGCGGTGCAGGAAAAAAATAGTACCGTAAGGATTGCGAAGGGATCCTTGGAACTATCCAATGTCAATGTGATTGCGGAAATGGTGAACTTAATTGCCGGTTATCGTTCCTATGAAATCAATTCCAAAGCTGTGCTTGCTCAAGATCAGATGCTGGACAAGGCAGTGAATGAAGTCGGAAGAGTTTAGCCGGGCGGGCTTAAGTTTCTCGCAAAATAGTTCGATAAAGAATATGTATGGGGCTGGACCTTGACGGAGGCCCCGGCGGCTGCCGATCGACTGACGCAGCCGGCAACGGAAATACCGGGGAGGGAAATGAATATGATGCGTTCTTTGTGGACTGCAGGAACGGGAATGATGGCCCAGCAGGCCAATATCGATGTGATTGCCAATAACTTGGCGAATGCCAGCACGACGGGTTTCAAGAAAAACCGGAATGATTTTCAGGATCTGATGTATCAAGTGATCCGCCAGTCAGGCGCCGCGACCGGATCCGATACGCAAATTCCGGCCGGCGTCCAGATCGGACATGGCGTAAGGCTTGTTGCTACGCAGAAAATGTTCACCGAAGGCAATCTGCAGCAAACAGGCAACCAATTGGACTGGGCAATTGAAGGCGATGGATTTTTTCAGGTTACCATGGAAGATGGAACAATCGGCTATACGCGGGACGGATCATTTAAAAAAGACTCACAGGGCAGGATTGTGAATTCTGACGGCTATATATTGGAGCCGGCAATCACCATTCCGGATAACGCCACCGGCATCGCTCTTTCTGCTGATGGCCGGGTCAGCGCCACGATCCCGGGGCAGACAACGACGGAAGACCTTGGCCAAATTCAATTGGCCCGCTTCGTAAACCCAGCCGGATTAGATAGTATTGGCCGTAATCTTTATCGGGAGACGTCTGCATCAGGATCGCCGTCTATCGGCAATCCCGGAACAGACGGCGCTGGAACGGTGACAAGCCAGTTTTTGGAGATGTCTAATGTCGAAGTGGTGGAAGAAATGGTCAATATGATTGTTGCGCAACGTGCCTATGAATTGAACTCAAAAGTAATTACCACTTCGGATGAGATGCTGAGTACGGCAGCCGGCCTGAAACGATAATATGAAAAACCGCTTTTTTCGCAAAACAGGGCTTATTGCTGTTTTGTTGGTATTGTTTTGTGCACCTGTATTAGCCGGTTCTATTTCGGTGCAGGTTGATGCACAGGCTTCTGTGCGCGGACCCCAGATTACATTTGGGGAACTGGCCGAAATTCATGGCGCAGACGAAGCACGGTGTGAACTGTTGCGCAATTTGAAGCTGGGACCGTCTCCTCAACCGGGAGAACGATTGATTTGGACGGATCAGATGCTGGGATCGCGCTTGGCTTCGACTGGCGCCGATTTTTCCGGGATCAATTGGCAGATGCCGCCAACTCTGACGATTACAGCCGGTGCACAAACTGTGCAGGCAGAACAATTGAAGACGGTTTCTCTGGCGGCAATCCGGCAACTGCTGGGACCGGCAGCTGACAGCGGCAATATCACGATCGATCTCATCGGCGAAGTTCGTGATCTGATGGTTTCAGAGGGCATTGTGAAGTTGAGCGCAACCTTGCCGTCGGGGGTACATTACGCTGCTTTGACAACGGTCGTAATACGTGTTGACATTCAGGATCGCTCACCGGTAACGACTGTTTTGAACTATGATGTCCGCCTTTATCGCAATATTATTATTGCCGGGAAGGATATTGGCGCGCATGAACTAATTACTCCGGAGGCTCTTCATCTCGAGCGGCTGGAAGTCGGACGATTGTCCGCCGGATATTTCACTGACTTTGCGGAAATTGCAGGCTATGCGGCTAAGCGTCCGCTGGCGCCGGGAATGATCATTACGAAATCCATGCTGGAAAAACCTGTGCTGATTCAGCGCGGTGCAATGGTCGCTATTTTAGCGAAAGCCGGCCCTTTGCAAGTGACTGCGCAGGGAGAAGCTTTGCAGGACGGAAGAAACGGTCAATTGATCCGGGTAAGGAACATCGAATCCCGCAAGATCATCCTTGCGCAGATTGTTGATTCAGATACAGTGTTGGCGCCGGCATATTACCGGCCATAACTCATGGAAAACCCGCAGGGGTTGAAGAGAATGGAAAGTGCAGGTGTTTTTAGATGCATAGCACAGGGAAAGTCCTTCGTTGGCTGACAGCCTGTTTTTTAATCAGCTTTTTCTGCGCGGCGCAGGCGCCGTTGACTGCTTCGGCCGAATCACTTTGGAACGATGCGGCTGGCAATAGCTTATACGCCGACCATAAAGCACGTGCCGTTGGCGATATATTAACAATCGTGATTAGCGAATCCTCATCGGCAACGAGGGCCGGTACGGCGAAAAACACGAAAGATACCAGCATCGGGATGGATGCCGGGACAGGAATTTTCCATGGAATTGCTTCTGCCAGCGCCGGTTCATCCGACAGTTTTGCGGCAACCGGTTCCATCTCCAACACCAACAAAGTGCAAGGGAAAATTACTGTCCAGGTGATGGAAGTTCGTCCTAATGGCCTTTTGGCGGTCAAAGGGGAACAGAGCATCAAGCAGAACGGCGAGGAACAGAAAATTACCGTGACAGGCTTGGTCCGCCCGGAAGATATTACGGCCGACAACATTGTCATGTCGTATAATGTTGCCAATGCGCAAATGCGCGTGGACGGGAAGGGACCGATCTCCGGCAAACAGCGGCAGGGGATTGTTACCCAGATATTTAACTTTTTATTCTAACACTTAATGGGTAGAGATGAAACTTTGCACTTCGCCCGATGGCAACCACAAGCGGAGGTCAAGCGATAGAGTCGGAGCGGTGGTTCTATCGGGTGAAGTGTATAATGAAAAGATATTTTTTACTGGATTTTTGGAGGGAATATGCGCAGATTCATCATCTTGGGGATCTCTATTTTGCTATTGCTGGCACAGATTACCGTAGTCGCTGCAGCTCCAAGTGCGGTCAGCACGCGGATCAAAGATATTGCCAAAGTTCAGGGCGTCAGGGCGAACCAACTGGTGGGTTATGGCTTGGTTGTCGGCCTGGCAGGGACGGGAGATTCAAACAAAAGTACGTTTACGATGCAATCGATCGCCAATATGCTGAAATCATTCGGTGTTGTTGTCAGCGCCGCGGCGTTGAAATCGAAGAATGCGGCTGCTGTTATGGTTACCGCCCAACTGCCCCCGTTCGTCAAGCCCGGCGATACGATTGATATCACTGTTTCTTCCATTGGCGACGCCAAAAGCCTGCAGGGCGGAACTCTTTTGCAGACGCCTTTGAAAGCAGGCAACGGCAGTGTATATGCGGTAGGCCAAGGTTCGGTTTCTACCGGCGGTTTTTCTGCCAAAAGCGGAGGATCCAGCCAGCAAACGAATTTTCTCACCGCGGGGAATATTCCGAATGGCGCCATGGTAGAACGTGATGTTGCGATGAATTTTGCGGATAATGGCAACAGCATTACACTGGCGCTGAGTCAGCCTGACTTTACAACAGCCAGCCGGATTAGTGCGGCGGTTGACGGCCGTTTTGGTTCGATATCGAAGGCGCGTGATCCGGGGACTGTCGTTGTAGCGATTCCGGCTGGATACGCCAATGATATTGTTGGTTTTATCTCTGCAATCGAAGAACTTCCGGTCACGCCGGATAACGCAGCCAAAGTCGTGATCAATGAGCGGACAGGCACGATTGTTATGGGCTCCAGTGTGACAATCGATGAAGTGGCCGTTGCGCAAGGCGGATTGAGCATTCGGATCAGTTCTGCCGCCGAGGTCTCGCAGCCCGGACCCTTTTCAGCCGGTAAAACGGTTGTTTTGGACAAAAGTTCGGTCGAAGTAACGGAACAACAAGCCAATCTGATTCTTTTGCCGGCTTCCGCCAGCGTCGGTGATGTTGTCAATGCACTGAACGCAGTTGGCGCCACGCCGCGGGACATCATGGCGATTTTGCAGGCGATGAAAGCGGCCGGTGCACTTCATGCGGAGTTACAAATCATTTAGATTTTGCTATAATGGTTAAGTAAGGAAGAGGGGGAGCAAATGGCAATTTCGCCACTAAGCGGCAGCAGTCTTCCCGGATTGACAGGTAATGATGCTGCCACGATCAGACAGAACGTTGATTTTGCATCCCGCATGGAACAAGCGGTTGCAAAGGCAAAAGCAGCAGAAAGCCAGACGGCAATCAAGCCGTTGTCCGCCGAAGAAGACAAAAAAATGCGCGAGGCCTGCCAGGGAATGGAAGCTATTTTCCTGAACCTGATGCTGAGCCGGATGCGGGATACAGTGCCAAAATCAGGACTGACCGGTTCTTCCTCACAGGAAAGTATCATGCGCTCCATGCTGGATACGGAAATGACAAAAAATCTCGCACAATCGGGCGGGATTGGTCTGGCTGATATGATATACCGACAGTTGCGGCAGGAAAAAGACGCAGTCAAAACGAGCCAGGCGCCGAAGTAGGGTCTGGCTTTTCCCTATCGGCAGATCGGTGTGAAATTTGAGCGGAAGGAAGGAACACGGTATGAAACCAGTTCGTCGTTGTGCGGGGCTTTTATTGGTCTGCTTTTTTTTACTTACTCAGATTGCCTGCGCTGCAGCAGATACGGAAAAGAATAAGATACAGAAACTGCGGTTTAGCCAGACGGCTGAAAAAGTGCGCATTGTTCTGGATACTACGAATTACCCCGAATTCACGGCCTTGCGCTCGGATCATCCCTTGCAAGTGGTCGTTGATATGCCTAACACAGTCAATGTCGGTGCGCCGGCCAGAACCATGTTCAATGACCCGTTTGTGGAAGGAGTGACCGTTGCGGCTGCAGGATCCGGACAGGTTCGTGTCACCGTTGATCTGAAAATGGCCGGGATGTATCAAGTGCATGCGTTAAAGGCTCCAAACCGGCTCTTCATCGATATTGTCAAAACCTATGAAAAAAAAGTTCAGCAGAAAATCATGCCCGGTTTAACTTATACGTCCTGGCAGCGCAGTCAAGCACAAGGTCCTGTTTGGGCCCATGTTCTGGACATGGATCCCAAAACCGGCTTTGCGCTGCAACCTGTTTTGTCCAACGATGAAGTTTTGAAATTGGAAACATTGCTGCCCATGGCGCAGCGGCATCAGGCGGTGGCGGCAGTAAACGGATCCTATTTTGCGCCGAACGGTGAAATTATCGGCCTGTTAAAATTAAACGGCCAGATTGTCAGTACTCCTCAATTGGCTCGAACGGCATTGGGAATTTTTCCCAATGGACAGTTGCTGATTGATCAGATTGCCTATCAAGGAACACTTGCGTTGCCGGATGGACGGACGCAACTGATCAATGGCGTAAACCGGCAGCGGGATGAAGATGAACTCGTCTTATACAATGCCTATTATGGCGATACGACGGGAACCAACCTGTATGGCAGCGAATATGTTGTTCAAAATAACAAAATCACAGCAATCACCAATGGGCATACTGCGATTCCAGCCAGCGGATACGTTTTATCAACACATGGACAAGCCGCCAAAAGTCTGTCCGGCTTAAAAGTAGGCGATAGCGTCAATTTGACGCAAACGTTGGGTCCGCTTTGGGATAAAACCACAACTGCGTTGGGTGCCGGACCGATGCTGGTTAAAAATGGCAGTGTATATCTTACTACCAAAATTGAAGAATTTGGCACCGACGTTGCCGGCGGCCGGGCGCCGCGAACCGCGCTCGGAGTGACTAAAGACGGACGAATTTTACTGGTGGTGGTTGATGGCCGCCAGCAAAACAGCATTGGTCTGACTCTGCTGGAAATGGCTTTTTTGATGCAGGAGCTGGGGGCTGAAAATGCTCTCAACTTAGATGGCGGCGGTTCCAGTGAAATGGTGATCGATAATAAGATTGTCAATGCTCCGTCCGATGGGCATGAACGGGCTTTGGGAGACGCGTTATTGGTTCTTTCGACAAAGCTTGCGAATTGAGTAGAAACATGTATAATTGAATCATAGGGGATGGAGGTGCAATACGATGTTTCGCAATAAAAAGATTATTTGGCTCACTTTGGCCATCATGATGGTAACAATAGCCTGGACCGCGGCTGCCGGAGCAGCAGTAGACCAAAAAGGTGTTTTAAACGGCAAGGTTCTTGCAACATGCCTGGTTACACCGGGAACGGTTGTCCATGAGGGCGATGTATTAGTGTGTGTGGATACAATTACGGGTCCGGCACCGGCTGTAAGGGCGAATGTGGATGGTACGGTAGTTGAGGTGCTGGTAAAACCGGGCGATATGATCAAGACGGGCGATGTTCTGGCAAGGATTGAACCGAAGCGCAAATAGGAGGATGATTTCATTTGTCAGTAATTGCGAGTTGCCGGCGAATACTGTTCATTGCAATGGTTTGCATATTGCCTGTAGCGATAGCGGCAGCCCAGCCTGAAACCTTGCCGGTAGATCAGATTGCGGCGGGAATGAAGGGCGTGGCGAAAACAGTAGTCACCGGGACGCAGATTGAAGAATTTGGCGTAGAAGTGTTGGGCATTATGAAAAGCAAAGGACCTTCAGGGGACCTTATTCTGGTTCGCACTTACGGCGATGTTATTGACCGGACTGGCGGGATTGCGCAAGGCATGAGCGGCAGTCCGGTTTATATTGACGGCAAATTAATCGGCGCCATTGCTTACGGGTGGTCACTTACAGATCACCGGACAGGGATGGTCACACCGATCGCCGATATGTTAAAGTTATGGAACATTCAGGAAAACAGCGATTCCTTGGCAAATGGCCTTTTTATGCATTTGCCGGATAGCGCTGCGCCGGTTGCGACTCCGCTCATGGCTAGCGGCTTTGGCGGGCAAGCGCTGGAATTGCTCAAGAAGGAACTTCAACCGTACCATCTGGTTCCTTATGCAGTCGGTGAAGCGCCGGCCGGGGTCTCATTTGCCGAGCTTTCGCCAGGCAGCGCGGTCGGCGTGGAATTAGTGCGCGGCGATGTCAGTCTGGGTGCGTTAGGGACGGTCACCTATGCAGAAGGCGATAAGATATTGGCCTTTGGTCACCCTTTTTTGAAGAAGGGGAGCAGCGGCTATTTTATGACGAATGCTTACATGTTTACAACCGTCAGCGGATTGGAAAATTCTTTTAAGGTCGGTGCGATTGGACAGGCTGTGGGTTTAATTAATCAGGATCGCGGCGCGGGCGTGGCAGGACAGCTGAACCGGTATCCTAATATTGTGCCGGTAAGAGTTTCCGTCACCGATGCCAATATGAACAGGGTACAGGAATCTGCCGTGCAAGTGATCCGCGATGAACAACTGACCCCGGTCTTGGCGGCGGCTACGGTCTTCAATTTGGTGGAAAAAACGTCTGACCGGGTAGGACCGGGGACCGCACACGTCAGTTTTGAAATTATGTCGCCGGAATTGCCGGACGGCGTTTTGAAGCGGGACAACATGTTCTATAGTTCAAGCAGTATTGGCGAACTGGCGATTACGGAAATTCATGAAGCTCTTGCTTTATTGGCGGGCAACCAGTTTAAACCGGTTGATATTGTCGATGTCAATATCGCCATTGCCGTCGACGAGAGCCGGCGGACGGCGGCGATTATTGAAGCAAAGGCGGCATCCGATACGGCAAGCCCCGGCGATACGGTCAATATTGAGGTCAAATTGAAGCCGTTTCGCGGTGAAATTGTTACCCGTGTTGTACCGTTTACCATTCCCAAAGACACAAAACCAGGAACATTGCTGCTGGAAGTTCGCGGCGGCGGGATGATCTCCCTGACCAGCCTGTTGTTGAAACTGCAAGGGCTGGATGGATTGCTTGCCAAACCGGCAAAAGATAAGCAAAAATCGATTGCGGATATTGTGAAAGAATTCAGCGACCGGGACCGGAATAATGATTTAGTGGTTGAAATTATGGATACGGAACAGGAAGTCTTGCTGAATGCGCCGGACAGTCCGCCTGGCGCCGCTAAGAAAAAAACCAAGGAGCCGCAGGAACCTAAACCGCCGGCAGTGAAGAATTCCCTGCCCAATGTTGAAAAGCCTGTTCTGAAAGCAGAAGAACAAAAACCGGTAAAAGCACGCAGTAAAACCGATTATATTATCGACAGCGGTGAAGCTCAGGTCGCCATTACGGTGAACCCGGTTCACTAAAGAGTTTTTAAAAGGCTAAGATGCTGAAAACGGCAAGCAAATGCAACCGTTACAACGCAGATTGGCCTTTTTCCATAATCTGAAACGGGTGTATTTTGTCATATAAAATCCATAAAAGCAGGGAAATAAACGGTCAGCAGGGAATATATAAATGAGTCTTGGGTTCGGAGGGGGGTATAACCCCCTTCCGAACCCTTAGAGCGAATTTAGTTCGAGTTTTACAGCCTGTTGTTATCCCCGGCCTTAGAGGCCGGGGTCTTACAGGCTGTTAACGAAGATAATGAAATTATGTTATGTTGTGTATGGGCAGGGGGGATCGGATTTGCTAGTTGCATTGCTGGAATCTTTCGGTCGGCGAGCGCTCCAACTTTTTGAAACTGCCGGACAGATCGTTATCCTATTTGTTCAGACACTGCAGCAGATGCGGCATCTGAACATTCGTCATGCCATTGTTCAGATGTCGCATCTTGGCGTGGATTCGCTGCCGATTGTTTTATTGACGGTCCTGTTTACCGGTATGGTATTAACGGTGCAAACCGCTCATGAATTTATTAAATATGGCGCTCAGTCCTCGGTTGGCGGCGTTGTGGCAATTGCCATGGGACGAGAACTTTCTCCCGTACTCAGCGGCGTTGTCGTCGCCGGGCGGGTTGGCGCTGCGATCACAGCCGAAATCGGCTCCATGAAGGTGACGGAACAGATTGATGCGCTAAGGGTGATGGCTACGGATCCGGTTGCTTATTTGGTCGCGCCCCGCTTGGTTGCCTGTGTGTTTATGGTGCCGGTTCTTGTCGTATTTGCCGACGCAATTGGCGTAGTAGGCGGCTACCTGGTAGCCACTTTGTATGCAGGGATCGGTTCCTTTACCTACATCAATTCGATTAAAGTATTTGCTGTGGTCAATGACATCACCGGCGGACTGGTAAAATCGATGTTTTTTGGCGGCATTATTGCGATCGTCGGCTGTTATAAGGGCCTGACCACCGCTTCGGGAGCGGCAGGGGTAGGAAGGGCTACAACAGAATCGGTCGTGCTGTCCATTATTTTAATTTTTATCAGCAATTATTTTTTGTCGCTTGTATTATACCGTTAAAGAGAACGGACTGTGGTTTGACAGTGAGGTGATATTTTTGATCCAAATCCAGTTAAAGCATGTGGATATGAGTTTTCACGGGCGCCCGGTGTTTCAGGATATTAACCTGGAGATAGCCAAAGGGGAGGTCATGGTGATTATTGGTCCGAGTGGATCGGGCAAAAGTACGATTTTGCGGTTGATTATCGGTCTGCTGAAACCGACAGCAGGTGAAATCTGGATCAATGGTGAAGAAATATCCGGTTACAATGAAGAAAGAATGAATGTCATTCGTCGGCATATGGGGATGGTTTTTCAGTATTCCGCATTATTTGATTCGATGAGCGTGGGCGAAAACGTAGCCTTTGGCCTCCGGCAGCATACAAAACATACTGAGGAAGAAATTGCCAGCATCGTACGCCGCAAATTACGCATGGTCGGTTTGACCGGCCAGGAAAATGCGATGCCGAATGAACTGTCCGGCGGGCAAAAAAAACGGGTAAGCTTGGCCCGGGCGATTGCCGTCAATCCGACCATCGTCCTTTACGATGAACCTACTGCCGGCTTGGATCCCATCATGTCGAACACCATCGACCGGTTGATTACCAGTACGCGACGGCGATTGGGGAATACCGGCGTCGTGGTAACGCATCACATGGCAAGCGCCTTTGAAATTGCCGATCGCATCGCCATGCTGTATGAAGGCAGGATCATCGAGACCGGAACAGTTCAAGAAATTCGCAACTCCACAAATCCGATTGTACAGCAATTCATCTATGGCCGAAAAAAATCCGGCACAATGACGGAAAGGGGTTTGGATCAGTTATGAGCAAAGAAGCAAAAGTCGGCGCGGTTGTTCTTTGCGGTCTGTTGCTGCTGGCTTATATGATCATTCACCTCGGCGGGTTTACGATTGGCGATCGCGGGTACCCCATTGATGTCGTTTATACCCAGGTTGGCGGCTTGAAGCCGGGTAATGCGGTTCGTTTCGCAGGAGTTGACGTTGGAACGGTTGAAACCGTTGCCGTGGTTAGTGAAGGAGTCCGGGTACGGGCGCATTTGAACCCCGGCGTTAGGATTCCTGTTGAATCGAAGTTTGGTATTGGGTCGGATGGTTTGCTGGGGGAAAAATTCATTGACATTGTGCCGCCCCGCCCGCATGGCGATGCTTTTCTGCCGCGCAAGGGAGCCGTGGTTCAAGGCGAAAGCCCTCAAGGGCTGGAGCAATTGGTTGGGAGCGTAAACCAGCTTGTGAAATCTGTCCAGGAAGTAATTGGTGATGAAAAAGCGCGAACCGCTTTTCGCGAAACGATCTTCAATGCAAGAGATATCACCGCCAATCTCAATGAGCTGAGTGCGGTGTTGGCCAGAGTGGCGGTGCAGAATGAAGGAGAAATGAATGCCTTGGTGGCGAACCTTTCGTCCATGTCTGTGCGGTTGAATGCCGTTGCAACTCGGATGGATTCCATGCTTGCCGAAGTCGATAACAATGGCCGGACAGCCGGTGATCTTCGGGAGATCATTCAAAATTTGAAAAGTACCAGCGCGCGGGTTGAAAGGATGGCTGCTTCCATGGAAGGGGTAGTGACTGATCCGCAAACTTCGCACAACATTAAAGAAACCCTGAAAAATGCCCGTGAGGCCAGTGAAAAAGCCAATACAATGCTGCGAAAAGTCGAACAGGTCTCAGTCGAACCCGGAATTGAGGTATTGTACAATAGCGACAGCGGAAAATACAGCAGCAACGCGGATTTGCGCGTCAGTACTTCTCCTCAGAGCTTTGCCGTCATTGGTGTCAGGGATATCGGCGGAGAGAGCGATGCTGCCAACAAACTGAACCTCCAGGTGGGGCATAATGTGGGAGAATGGTCGCAGCGCGCCGGCATTGTCGATGGCAAGGCGGGAATCGGGGTCGATAAACAGATTGGCGGCCAGATGAAATTGTCGCTCGACGTGTATGATCCCAACGACGTTCGTGTAAAACTGCGCAGCCAGTATCAAGTGGCGCCGGATACTTTCGTGGTCGCTCAGACCGACAGCCTGAACAAAAACCCGGACAAAAATCTTTACTTCGGCGTGCGCCGGTCATTTTAAAATAAAGTCTTGCGATTGACAGGCAGTACCCTCTAATCCTATAATAAAAATGAATTGACTAGTGAGTCAAATTGGTCTTACTCATTTTGGGAGGCATAAAAATGACAATAAAAACAAAATCATGGCAAAAACGATTGGCCATTGTGTTGGCTGGCGCTTTTATCACCATGCAGACCGGCTTTGCTTCTGCAGCAAATGAAAACGGCTGGGATGGAGCAACGTATACTATGAGGACCGGCTCCGCTGCACCCGCATCCGTCGAACTGTCATTGGACGAGAGCATATCGATGGCCTTGCGGAATAATCCGGCCATCAAAATTGCGACAGCGGATAAAATCAAAGCGGATTGGGCGTTAAGCCAAGCCAAAGGCGGGAAAGGACCTGCAGTTTCGTTTAACTATGCGGGTTCGCGCGGTACCCTCAACTCTTCTTCAGAGAGGGTATATGAATTTTATAGAAACCAATTTTCATTAACATTGCCTTTATATACCGCCGGCAAACTGGAAGGATTAATCGATCAGGCCAAATGGAATGTCGATATAGCGGATTTGGGTGTGGCGAAGAGCCGGCAACAGATTAAACTGGATGCCACCAGTGGCTATTTTGCCGTTCTTCAAGCCCGCAATATGGTTAAAGTAAACCAAGAATCAGTAGCTAGTTTGGAAGAACATTTGAAGAACGTGCAAGCCCAGTTTAACGTCGGTACCGTTGCGAAATCAGACGTCCTACGATCGGAAGTGGAATTGGCCAATGCACAGCAAACGCTGACGAAAGCGGAAAACGCGTATGAACTGGCAGTTGCCAGTCTCAATAATGTCGTCGGTTTGCCGCTTGATACCAAGTTGGTTATCCGGGAAGAATTGCAATATAAACCGTATGGCATGAGCCTTGACGACAGCATTCGGTTTGGTCTGCAGAACCGGCCGGACACCGCTCAGGCTCAAGCAGCTATTCAACTGGCGAAGGAAAGCGTCAAGGTAGCCAAAAGCGGCTATGGACCGACTTTCGCTCTGAATGGCGGAGTAGGTCGCTGGGGTACAGAAAATTTCGGAACAGACAATAAAAGCTGGTCAATTTCTCTGTCTTCGACGTGGAATATATTTGACTCCGGGGTTACCCGCGCCCAAGTGAAGCAGGCGAATTCCGCAGTGGATAAAGCAAGCTATACCGCGCAGCAAACCAAGGACAGCGTGCAGTTGGAGATCCGGCAGAATTATCTGAGCATGCAGGAAGCGGAAAAACGGATTGGAACCAGTCAAGTGGCTGTTTCCAAAGCAGAAGAAGATTTTAAAATTGCCCAAGTCCGCTACAGCGCCGGAGTGGGAACAAACCTTGACGTGATTGACTCACAGGTGGCGTTGACGCAAGCGAGGACCAACTATGTGCAAGCCTTGTACGATTACAATACAAACAAAGCGAAATTGGAAAAAGCGATGGGGGTACCTGTCCAAGAATGATAGACAGGCGGATCAATAAATTTTATAAAAATCAGGAGGCTTGGTATCATACCAAGCCTTACTTTTTAAGGCAGGAGAATATTTTCTTTTTCAACAGGAAGGCTAGGTTGCTGCGGCGAAATATTCTGTAAGTCTGAGAATAGTTGGAGGCTTGCTATGCGGCGAAAAGTGATTGCGCTTGTCTTGGCAGTCTGTCTGGTTTTCGCTGGGACGGCCGTTGTTTGGAGTGTAAACAATCGCGCCATCTTATCCAGAGTGGAAAACACTTTGAGCGATGAAATCAGCACAGCATTGGGCGCCAAACTTGAAGCGGGCCGAATCGAAATCATAGGATGGAATGCTTTGGCACTCCATGATTTCACTCTATATGATAAGCAGGGCCGGGAGATGATCAAAGGCGGGACGGTTACTGTTTCTGTCAATGTTTTTAATCTTCTGCGGGGCCGGTCTGTGATTGAAACGCTGACGGATGTGAACGTAACCGCCTCAGCGGTATTTTTGCGCCGTGGAACCGATAACCGTTGGAATTTCGAGGATTTTACAGAACCGAAACGGGCTGAGGACGCAGTTTTTCATGGCCGGATTTTGATCAAGGATGCAAAAGCACATGTTTTTACTCCTGAAGGACAGTGGGCAGTGGACGGGATCCAGGGAGAGGCGGATTTTTCCCGTTATCCGGCAGTCGCTCTTGTATTTTCCGGCGAACAGGGGAAAACTTCGTTTCAAATAAAAGGAACAGTGAATAGCCAAGGCCGCAGTGGTCTGGAAATGATCGCCGACAATATTGTTTTGGAAGAGTACATCGCTTTACTGCCAGTCACCGAAAACGGTGCGCTGACTGCGGGAGTGGCGAAACGTCTTAGCGCATTTGTGCAGTACGAAAAGGATTCACTTACTTATGCCGGAGAAGTGCAATTCGCCGGAGTGGCCGGAAGAGCAGACCGGTTTGCAGTGGAAGACGTTTCAGGCAAAATCGCATTCACCGAAAAGTCGCTGCACTTTTTTGACACAACAGCGAAGGTTGCCGGGCAGCCGATGGAAATCGACGGCCAAATCGGCCTTGGTGGTTCCGAGCCGGCATTTGACCTGGCGGTATCATCGCCAGGCTGCAGTCTGGCGGCATTTATGAAGGAGAGTCCTCTGAGCGGACCGGTTCTGTTTCAGGCCCGGCTGACAGGAACGCCTTCTGCGCCCGTAATCGAAGGGGATGCAGCGTTATCGCAAGGGGAAGTTCAAGGCTACAGCATATCAGATGCAGCGGCTCACTTGCAATTTTCCGGCCAAACCCTTACGATCCATGCTGCCCATGCAGCTGTTCTGGGCGGCGTATTGACGGCCGCGGGCCAGATCAATATAACGGATCAGACGGCGCAACTGAAGATTGCCGGACATCAAATAGAGCTTGAAGCGTTGACGGGGCTTGCCTCTGCCAGTTCGCTGAATGCAGCCGGGGCCATTGACTTCCGGGCCGACGTTACGGCGTCAGGGGAAAACTACTCCCAAATTAGTGTAAATGCCGCAGCATCAATGAGTGCCGGACAACTATCCGGTATTTCTGTTAATAATGCTTATGCAGGATTTTATAGACAAGAAGGATCTTTTACATTAGATTATCTAACCGCGGATTTTGCCGGCGGCTTCGTAATTGCGGCCGGAGGATTGGATCATAATGGCTGGAACATGACGATCCGCGGACAGGATGTGCAGTTGGCGGCATTGACAGCAGTCCTGCCTGGCCTGGATATAGCTGGAAAAGCTTCGTTTTCCGGCGGGATCACCGGCAGCAGGGACGAACCGGAATTTAATGGCGCTTTTACCGCTGAGGATGGACGAATATTATTTCAGCCTTACCGGCAGGCCTCCGGACGATTGCAGATCAATCGCCGCACAGCTGCCATTTTTGACGGGCGCATGGTTGACGGCGCAACCAGTCATGAGGTCACAGGCACAATTGGTCTGGACGGTGAACGGCTGGTCGCCTTGCAAATGATTTCCCGGCAGGCCCGGGCGGAAAACTTGGTTAAACTACTGGCGCCCGGTGAGAAATTGACCGGCAATGTTGACAACGAAGTCATTCTCAGCGGTTCTCTGGCGAATTTGAATGCCGTTGGTCAAGTGACACTGACTGAAGGCAGCTTCCGCGGTTATCTGCTTCCGAAGGTAACGGGCAAATACCAGCGGCAGCAAGGGATAACCAAACTGGATCATTTTATAGTAAATGCCTTGGAATTACAGGCTCAAGTTTCGGGGCGGATTGATTCGGATAACAACCTGGATGTGGACATTCAAGCGCAGGACATTGATCTTGCCAGATTACGGGCCAGGTATCCATATCCTGTTTCCGGACTGGCCAGTTTTAGCGGCCGCTTGAAAGGAACCTTGGCGGATCCTCATCTGGAAGGGCAATTTTCGGCCGATCGCCTGACCTTGAACGGACAGGCCATGGAAATGGCGGCAGCGACCATTAGCATCAATCAGGGCGGAATAGACATCCCCTACCTTGCGTTTCAGCAGGGGCAGGGCAAAGTGATTGTTCTTGGGGGCATAGAATGGCCATCGAACGAGATCAATGGCAGTATTGTTGTTGATAATGGACAACTGGCGCCGATCCTGGCGATCTTGAACGTGCAGCTGCCCGGAGTAGACGGCAAATTGAACGGACAGATCAATGTAAACGGGACGTTGGAAAATCCGGGACTCCATATCACCGGCGGGCTGGTGAACGGCAATATCAAAAACTATCCTCTGGACAATATTGATATCGACGTCATACTGGAAAATAATATTCTGTCGATCCGTCAGCTGATGGCAAAACAGGGTGACGGAATTTTAGCGATGCAGGGAACCGCAGACCTAAACGGACCGCTTGCGCTGGAAATTGGCGGACGCAATATTGATGCCGGGTTGCTGAAATCGTGGTTCAATTCATCCTTGGAAATCAAAGGGCAGCTGAATGTTGCGGCGCAGATTTCCGGCACGGCCAAAGCGCCGTATGCCGCCGTATCTTTGGATATCGCAAATGGCGGTGTCGCTAGCGCGACGTTTGATCAATTGTACGGTTTGTTTATCTATGATAAGGATAATATTGAAATCAGCCAGTTGTTTCTGTCGAAAGGGCCCTACCGGACCAGCGCATACGGCAGGGTTCCCCTGGCTGCATTACAGGCAGATAAAAATACCCGTCTTTCGTCTACCGAACAAATGGATATTAAATTCCGTTTGGACCAGGCCGACCTGCGTATTCTTCCCTGGCTTACCAAGGAAGTTGCCTGGGCGACAGGGCCGACTCAGGGGGAAGTGACAATCAGCGGAACTCTGGCCAACCCGGATTTTCGCGGCAATATCAGCATTGCTGAAGGCGCGGTGAAATTAAAAGCCTTGGATGATCCTATCCAAAAGATGGTACTTGATATTCAATTGGAAGGTGATACAATTAGACTGAAGTCTTTTTCCGGGCAAATGGGCGCCGGTTCATTCCGGATGGAAGGCGCCATGGATTTTAGAAATCTGGTTCTTGGCAATTATGACCTGGATATGACACTCAACCACCTTGCATTGAACCATAAATATTTCCGGGGACCGGTGAATGGCAAATTGCATTTAACCGAAGCGAATGGAAAACCGCTGATAAGCGGGAAAGTGGAATTTGAAAATGATAGTATCAATATTCCCGGCGTGCCGGAGTTTGCCCAATCCGACCTGGATATCGGCTTGGATGTGGAAGCAGTGACTGCACCGCGGATCCGCTTCCACAATCCGTATATGTATGATATCTGGGCGGAAGGGAATATCAAAATAACCGGATCCAGCCAGAACCCTGCGGTCACCGGCGGTCTTAGTGCGGTGCGGGGGACTGTCAGTTATCTGCGCACTCCGTTTAGGGTTCGGTACGGAACCGTTCGCTTTTTGCATGAAGGGTCCATGGAGCCGACAGTGAAGCTCATCGCCGAGACCAGTTTGTCGCAGACCAAGGTCTTTCTGAATGTGGACGGATCCGTCCAGCAGCTTGATATCAAGCTGACCTCAGAGCCGGCAATGAACCAACAGGAAATTTTGTCGCTGCTCACCCTGAGAAGCCGTTATGCTGATCAGGCCAACGCGCAGGGAGCGGCGCGTGATTCCGGCTTAGGGCGTAATGAAGTGTTTGGCTTGATGAGCACCGGTCTTCAAATGGCGTTTATGAATGAAATGGAGGCTTCCTTCCGCAACGTATTCGGATTGGATGAATTCCGCTTTATTGAAGGATCGGCAACCGAAAATGGCAGCCGGACCACCGCTAGCGCTTCCAGCAACTTCAATAAACAGGTTTACAGCGTGGAATTTGGCAAATACATCACGGATAGGCTATTCATCAGCTACACAATGGGGGTCGGACATGACGAAAGCAGCGCTGCTTTCCGCTACGACATCACTCGTAGAATTAGCCTGACCGGCACAGTGGATGATCAAAACCGCAAATGGATCGGATTGGAAGCCCGGTTCTCATTTTGAGTCTGTCCAACTAGAAAATGACGCTCAATATTCCCCGGGGAGCGGTAAAGGAGAGTGACAGCGATGCCGCTGCAGACTTATCTGAAAGAGTTGAAAAAAATAACACTGCTTGAACCGGAAGAAGAACAATGTCTATGGTTTTCCTACAAGGCGCAGGGAGACCTCGCAAGCCGGCAAAGGCTGATCGAGCAATATCAGCCGCTGGTGTTTAAGGCAGCGGCGCATTGGCGCAGTAATGAAGCCAAGATGATGGATATTATTCAGGAAGGCACGGTAGGCTTGATTGAAGCCGTAGAAAACTACGATCCGTCCAGAAAAGTTGCCTTTAGTCTTTTCGCCTTGCATCGTATTCGCGGACGAATGCTGACCTATATTCAAAAAGAAGGCCGGCATGATCATGTGTATATGGATAGCCCGTTGTCAGCAGAGGAAGGACAACGGACGCTGGCGGATTGCCTGGTTGATGCGGAAGCAGACGTTTCCCGGCAGGTGGAACAAAATTTGCTGCTTCAGCAGGTACAGCAGGCTTTGCAGAGGCTGCCGGTGAAAGAACAGGAAGTGCTGAACGGAGTTTATCTGCAAGATTGTGAAGCCCGTCAGATGGCGGATGCCTTGGATATCAGCATTTCTCACCTTTACCGCTTGCAGCGTCAGGGAATACGGCGCATACGGGGCATGTTGTCCAGGTTTATGCAGAACCGGTGAACTGGATGGAATATCGTGAAAAATGGCAATAAGAAGGCGTATTTGCGTCAAATACGCCACTTAAACCTTATAAATCAGGATATTTGGCCGAAAGACGCCGGCCAAATATTAGCCTATTTCCGTGACTATATAGTCATGGTTGAATATAGGGGTGGTGGACATGACGGAAATCAAACGGCATACCTCAAGGCATCTGAAGGCGGCGCGCCAGTGGCTGTTAAAGGCTGAAAATTCTTTCGGCCAGGATCGTGATGTCCGCGGCGAGCTGGATTTGCTGCTGGCGCAGGCGGAATTGCGGCATGCGCAGGAAACAAACCGCACTCGCCGGTGGCGTTACCGGTATCCGCTTCTGAAACAAGGACTGACGTTTTGTCTGGCTTTTGCCATTGCGTCGGTCGGGATCGGCGGCGCTTATTGGAGTTTGCACCGCCAGCCGCAAGCCATCATACCGATGCAGTCTGTCAATCAGGAAAGCAAGCCTGCTCCACCGTTAAACCGGGCTGAAGTCACCGCTTCCGCTCAAAACCAAAAACCCGTATTGACCGGGCAGTCGTCTGTACAAGCGGCGGGTGTCAAAGAAGAACCCTTTGTCAGCGTTGCTGAACGCAAGGCAGACAACAAGGAGGTTGTATTGAGTCCGGATCAGATGCAGGATCTTGTCCGGACGGCCGGAAAATCGTTACGCGGCCAGTAAAGTAATAAGGAGGGAATGCATGAGAAAAAAACGATGCTATGGTCACCTGCTGATGGCTGTATTTTTGAGCATCAGTTTATGCTTGGCTGCCGCCGGACCGGTTGCAGCAGCAGATTTAACCGGTAAAACGGTGACCGCTGTAGCAGTGACTGGCGCCAACTTCATGCCGGAGAGTATAGTGATGGCTGTTGTAAAGGTTCGGCCTGGCGATAGTTTATCCGCTGATAAAATTAAGCAAGACATGCAGGCGATTTACGATTTAGGCTATTTTTTTGATGTGGTAGCCAACTTCACAGAAGTTCCGGAAGGGGTTAAGATAGCCTACCATGTATCGGAAAATCCGATACTTACGGAAATCATCGTGAAGGGCAATACCAAGGTCACCACGGAACAAATTACTAAATTGTTGACTGTTGGTAAGGGACAAGTAGTAAACAGTAAAACGTTAAGTGAAAATATGCGGGCGATTGAACAGTATTATCATGATCAGGGCTTTATTCTGACCAAGATTAGCGATGTGGCAATGACCCCCGAAGGAATCGTCACCATTACGGTCAACGAAGGCACATTGGAAGGAATCATCGTAAAGGGCAATGACAAAACGAAAAGTTATGTTGTTACCCGAGAAATGAAAGTGAAGGTCGGTGAGCCGTTCAATGCCAAGGATGCGCGTCGCAGCATGCAAAAAGTGTATAATCTTGGTTTCTTTGAAGATGTAAATATGAAACTGAATCCCGGCCGCAATCCGAACGCCGTCATATTGGAAACCGATGTCGTGGAACAGAAAACAGGCTTTTTTTCCATCGGCGGCGGATATAGCGAAGCGGATGGAATGATCGGGATTCTGGAAATTGGCGATAATAACTTCCGGGGAATTGGCGACAAAGTAAAAGTGCACTGGGAGTTTGGCGGCAGTTCCAGCGATGCCAGCGACGCGCCGAACTATTCAGTTAGCTATACAAAGCCATGGCTGGACGCCAAGCAAACGTCATTAGGGTTCAACTTCTATAATATGACCAATGAGTATAACGATTATTATTCTAATGGCGATTTGAAATCCGCGTATTACAAAGAACGCAAAGGCTGGGACATTACGCTGGGGCGGCCGGCCGGGGAATTCAGTCAAAACTACATTTCCCTGAAAAACAGCGAGGACACATGGTTGGAGAACATTGACGATGAAGGCGCGCCCATCGATTATTCTACGTCCCCGGGGTATGGCCCGGAATATTTGAAAAACAATTTCGGCCTCACGCGCAGCGTGATTTTGAACCGGGTCTTCGATAGCCGGGACAATGTTTTCAATCCCACTACAGGCCAGCGTTATTCGATGACCGCTGAATTTGCCGGCAAAGCGCTTGGCGGTGACTTTGACTTTAACAAATACACATTGGAAAGCCGGCATTACATCAAAGTCGGTCATGCGCAAACCGTAGCCTGGAGAATTACGGCAGGCTATGCGACCGGCGATTTGCCGGAGAGTCAATTATTTGCTGTTGGCGGTGCGGATACGGTTCGCGGGTATGAGGATGACCAGTTTAAAGGCAAAAAGATGATTGCCGCAACAGCGGAATACCGTTTTCCGATCGCGAAAAAAATTGACGGCGCTTTCTTCGGCGATATTGGCAATGCCTGGGGCAGTGAAGGCTTTAACATGGACAGTGATCTGCATGCTGCGATTGGCGCCGGTATACGGATCAACTCGCCATTAGGGCCAATTCGCCTGGATTTTGCCAAAGGCGAACAGGGCGGAAAATTCCACTTTAGTTTTGGCGGACAATTTTAATTGGGAATGGTACATTCTGGAGTCAGGTTTAAAGACCTGACTCCAGAATGTACCAGGGGGTGATTGTGGTGCGTTGGCGTCGACAATTTTTTCTGCTTGTGGCGGCTGTTGTTTTTTGCCTCTTGCCTGCACCTGTCGTTGCCGCCGCAGACACGGTCGACAGCATTGTCGTGAATGTGACCTCCGATGTGCCGCCGCCGGCGAGGATCGTCAAGCGGATGACAGGCAGCGTGACGACTGTGGGGGAACAGATTTTATTGGGCAAAACAGTCGGTGATGTGCTGGATAGGCAAGCCGCCTATGAAAAGATCATTCAGGAAGTGTTTGACAGAGTTCTCGTCGGGTATACGGTACAGGCGGTGTCGATTGATCCCGGCATCAGGACAACGATCCTGATCACGCTCACGCCCTGGGGCGATGTAGTGAGGGATGTTTCCGTAGAAATGGATTATGGCAGTCTGTCGCCGGCATCAGCCGAACTGGTTCGCCAGGATGTCGGCGATATAACCGAAAAGGTGCGCAATCTGCTGGTTGGACTGCCAATTGATGCAGTCGACTGGGCGGGCAGCTTATCAAAAACCTTGCTGCGCGAATACCTGGAGGGACAATTGCCTGAATTTCGCGCTGGAATTGATATTGTGCCGGGATCTGTGACAACAGTCCGGGTCTCACTTTTGCCGCAAGGACCGGTAGTGCAGGATGTGCAGCTGTCCTTGCGGTCGAAAACAATTCCCAATGTACTGTTATTGACAGCGCGTCCGGATGTGGAGGCGACGGCCGGTGAACTTCGGGGCTTACCGGTTGCGTTTGTCGAACGGCATCATGCTTATTTTGCCAATCGGATCGGAAACCAGGCGGCCCAATTGCCGGCGGCCCGACGCTATGAATTGAAGCTGACACCGATGCTCGAGCCGGGCCGGGAAACAAGAGTCACATTGAATGCAGAAACCGACCGGTACAAAGTAACCTTGGAGGGCCACCTTGATATGGGGCGGGAGCAGGATAATACAGCAGTGCAGCTTCATGCCGGCAAATATATCAGCAACCGGGACGAAGCCTTCATGGAAGTCGTATTATTTCCCAACCAGGTATCATGGCAATTTCTTCCGGGTTGGGGGCATCGGGTGGGTACAAACACAACGTTGGGGATCAAATATAATATAGGCGATAAACAGGCTGTTCTGTGGCTGCAGCAGCCGTTGGCCCGCAACTGGAGTTTCCGTTTGGAACGGACTCCGGCAATTAGTTACACCGAAGTAGGAATCCGCTATAAGTTCCATGATTTTATCAGTGCAGAATATGTATTTACAAATCATGATAATTGGCTGCGGCTGGTGGGGGATTTGTGAGTCTAACCGGCTGCGGCAAAACTCATGGAAAGCAGTTGAATAGTTCGGGGTTGCCTGTTATAATGAAAAAGACAAATTTTTTGCCGGAAGGCGAGGAAGAAGGAGTAAAATACATGTTTAAAAACAAGAAGAATGCGAGAATCATAGCCATAGGGATCGTTGCTTTTTTTGTTCTGGGAGTAGTCGGGATCGCTCTTTCCCAGTCCGGGAGCAGTCAAATTGCCAGTGCCGCTCCGGCGTCGAATGTTGGCGTAATCAACTATCAAATGATAGTTTCACAACATCCTGATATGGCGACCGCTCAGACAACCATGCAGAACGAAGTAGAGCAAGCCAAGAAAGACTTTGAAGAAAAAACAGTTTCCATGAATGACAAAGAAAAGCAGGATTATTACGCACAAGTTCAACAAAGACTCAATGTGAAACAACAAGAATTGATTGCTCCTATCCTGGATAAAGTAACCGCAGCGATCAAAGCAGTTGCTGATACCAAAGGACTGGCGGTCGTTCTGGATAAAAGCAATGTCGTATACGGTGGACAGGATATTACCGAAGATGTCATGAAAAAAATTACCGGTAAATAGTTAATAGTGAAAAGCCGAGCCGGTGCTAACTGAGCTCGGCTCTTGATTGAAAAGAGGGTGAATGGATGCGAAGAAGTGTTACCGGCTTTTGCCTCCTCATGCTGACTGCACTCGTTTTGGCTCCCGGTTGCTTCAAGCAGCCGGCTCAGGAAACGAAACCCTCTGTTGTCAATTCGTTTGGCATTATTGATCTGCAGAAAGCAACGGAAGCTCATCCCAAATATCCGGAAGTGGCCGGCTTGCAAAAGCAATTGAACACGCTGGTGTTCCAAATAAACCAGCGGCAGTCTTCCATGCTGCGCGACACAGCCACTCTTGCTTCTGTGGAAAGTTCTGCCGCAGCCGGCCTGCAAAAAACGCTGGAGCATGAGTTTCAGTCTCGTATGGCTGCCAAACAGGAAGAAATCAACACTCGCCTGGAAAAATCCTCCCTGCAATTTCGCCGGGCGCTGATCGATGAAATGAAAGCGTTTGAAGAGGAAGTAGATCGACAAATCGAACCGCAACTGATCAATATTCAGTTGAAAATGAGGACTTTGCAATTAACCCAGGAAGAAAAAACGGCTTTACAGCAGAATTTTGAAAAACTGCAAAAAGAACGGACGGATCGTCTGCGACTGCGTGAGCAGCAATTGCATGCGAAACTTGAGACATGGCTTGCCCCGCAAAGAAGAGCTGCCGACCAGGAGTTATCGGCTTTTGCCCAGCAGCTGCAGCTTGAATTGGCACAAAAAGAAGCAGCGCAGAAGGACCAATTCGCTGCGCGTGCATTGCCGCCGTTCACCGCTGCCGATGGCAGCCTGCCCGAATTGCAGATGCGAGCTGACCGTAAACAACAGGAAATTGCCGGACTGAAAGAGGAAATACTGCGCGATGTCCGTGATAAAACGGCAAAGGTAGCGATTTCTATGCAATTGGACGTCGTGCTTGCCAATATCCTGGTTAACAGCAGCGCTATTGATATTACCGGCAACGTGATTGCCGAACTCAAAAAATGAAAGAAAGCCAATGGGAGGAAAGAATGAATATGTTAAAAATTGGGAAAACAACTTTTGTCACACTGGTATTGCTGACGGCGTTTGCGGTGACCGCAGTGATTGGCGGATGCAGCAGCTCTACGACGGGGATCGGCATAGTGGACATGAACAAAGTAATGGCGGAAAACCCCAAGGTCCAGCAATTACAGGAACAGTTGAACACGACAGGGAAAACGATGAGTGAACAACTGGAAAAAGATAAGGCTTCCATGACTCCGGAGGAATTCCAGAAAACACAGGAAAAATCCTATACCGAGTTTATGAAAACCAAGCAATCACTCGAAGCACAAGTGGATGCAAGCGTAAAAAAGGCTTTGGAGCAAATTGCGAAAGAAAAAAATCTCGGAGTGATTCTTTACAAAAATGGTGTTGCACAGGGCGGAATCGATATTACCGATGAAGTGAAACAAAAAATGCAGTAACTTGCAAAAAGGTACGGAGGGGTTCCCTTGAAAAAGACATTATCTGAAATTGCCGAATTAATTGATGGCAGTGTGCTGGGCAATGGGGAACTGGAAATCACGGGTGTTACTAATATTGAGGAAGCCGGCGCCGCACAGATCACCTTTGCGGTTCCGCCTCATTTGGCGAAAGCGGCCGCATCGGCCGCCGGAGCGGTGATCATCCCTGATTCTGAAACACAGTTTGCCAAACCGGCTATCCGCGTGGCAAATCCTAGAGTTGCTTTTGCCCGATTGCTGGAATTTTTTATGCCGCGTCCCGAAGTGGCGCGCGGCATCCATCCATCCGCTGTGGTTGGGCCAAAAGCACAAATCGGTGATCATACTGCAATCATGGCGCATGTAGTTATTGAAGATGGGGCGGTCATCGGCGACAACGTAGTCATTTATCCTCATAGCTATATTGGCGCGGATACGGTAATTGGCGCTGATTCTCTCATTTACCCGAATGTGACGGTTCGTGAAAACTGCCGGCTCGGCGAGCGGGTGATTTTAAACAGCGGAGCGGTCATCGGCAGTGAAGGGTTTGGGTTTGTGACCATCGACCGGCGGCACCGCAAAGTTCCCCAGGTTGGGAATGTAATCCTCGAAGACGACGTGGAAGTTGGCGCCAATGCGGCAATTGACCGGGCGACAACCGGCAGCACAATCGTTCGGCGGGGAACCAAAATTGATAATCTGGTTCATATTGGCCACAATGACGTTGTGGGCGAGAATTGCTTTTTTGTTGCCCAGACCGGAATTTCCGGCAGTGTGACTGTGGGAGACAATGTCATTTTTGCCGGACAAACAGGCTCTGCAGGCCATTTAACCATAGGCGACAACTGCGTATTTGCGGCCCGGTCCGGGATTATCAGCGACGTTCCGTCCGGATCTTTCTTCGCTGGCTTTCCTGCGCGGCCCCATAGTGAATGGATCAGGGCGCAGGCTGCGCTGGCCAAACTCCCCGAATATCAGAAAAAGATCCGTTTATTGGAAAAACGCCTTGCGGCGCTTTCCTCAGAGGCGGACGAGTAGTAAGGATTGGCAGCCTGTCTCTTGATAAAGACAGGCTGTCTGTTTATCGCCATTTTACCTTTGAATGCGAGGAGGAAATACGTTGAAAAAGATGTTGATGTTTTTCTTATGCGCTGTGATGTTTGCCGCAAGCTCGCCTGTTGCTGATGCTGCGCCATCCGTTTATGGCTCCACCGGAATGATCATGAACCCGAGCGCCGATGTGTTGCGCGAAGGGCAATTTTCATTGGGCTATTTTCATTTTCAGGATAAAACGAGTGGAACGCTTGAATTCAATTTAGCCGACCGGCTCGAAGTTGGGGTGGCCAGAGTTCAGCATGATGATCGCGGCGTTGATTCTGTTTTCAATGCCAAATACTCGTTGCTGTCGGAGACTCTTGTGGCGCCTGGACTGTCGGTCGGCGCAGAAACGGGCATTCACGGCGAACAGAGTTCCTTGTTTGCAGTAGCCAGCAAAGGGTTGCCGCTGGGTTTGCGTCTTCATGCAGGCGTCGGCAATGGCCGTTTTGACGGCGCTTTCGCAGGTCTTGAAAAGACCTGGAACCCTGTTGGAACGGTTACCGGCAATAATGTTTTTCCGGCTACCACGCTGCTAGTGGAGTTTGATGGCCGCAGAATGAATTATGGAGCACGTCTGGCGATCCTGCCCGGCTTGAAAGTATCCGCCGGCTGGCAAGATCATCATTTTTATACCGGGATCATGTTCACAAAATGAGTCCTATGTTCTGGAGATGAGGAGTCGGTAGCGTGTTATATGCTTTTTTAAGAGTTCTGAGCAAAATAGCTTCCCGCTTGCCACTAGCCGGTCGCTGCAAACTTGGCGATTTGCTGGGGACGCTGATCTGGCCATTTGTGCCGCGGCGGCGCAAACAAATGGCACAAGCGAACATTAGCCTCAGCTTGGGTGTTGACCGACTGCAAGCGGATAAAATTGCCAAAGACAGCGCCGTCCGCTTTGGCCGTCTATTTTTGGAAATGCTTTGTTTGCCGGGATTAACATTGGAGACCTTGCCAAAGCTTGTCAGCCGGATCGAAGGCATGGACAACTTACGGCAGGCGCAAGCCGCTGGCCGGGGCGCGATTGTGGTTACCGCCCATAGCGGAAACTGGGAACTCATTGGCCCGGCATTATCCCTGCATGGATTTCCGATGGTCGGCGTCGCCCAAAAGCAGCATAGCAATTCGGATCGCTTTATCAATGAATGCCGGACCAGTACCGGGATGCAGATCATTTACAAAACGGATGTGCGCTCGATTCTCCGCATGCTGATCAGCGGCAATATCGTCGGTCTTTTAATCGACCAGGATGCGCATCAAGATGGCGCCTTTGTCGAGTTTTTCGGCCGTCCCGCTTCTACGCCGAAGGGCGCTGCCGTAATGGCTCGCATGCAGGATGTGCCGATCGTTCCTCTTTTTATTCATGGGGAAGCGGACGGCCGCCATGTCCTCGCCATTCAAGAACCCATCCGAATGGAGAAAACAGCGGATCGTGAAAAGGATGTCTGGGAAATGACGCAGCGACTGACTCGCATCGTGGAAAACCATATCCGCCAGTATCCGCAGCAATGGTTTTGGCTGCACAATCGCTGGAAAACTTCGCCGCCAGCCTGAATAGAAAGGTTGGTATTGCAGGAAAAAAATTTTTCCTATATACTATAGTATAGTTATTCTCTAGGAGGAACGAACTATTTTGCAGCATCAAGCGACGATTACCACTTCCGTGACCTATACCGGGATCGGATTGCATTCCGGGAAGCCGGTCACGATTTCTTTGCAGCCGGCGCCGGTTCATACCGGCATTGTTTTTGCCCGTATTGATTTGCCAGGAGCTCCGAGAGTTGCCGCACGGGCTTGCAATGTCACAGCAACGATGCGCGCCACTACACTCGAAGCCGGTGCGGCCAAAGTTTTCACGGTCGAGCACTTGCTGGCGGCTTTTTCAGCTTTGGAGATTGACAATTGTTTGGTAGAGATCAATGCGATGGAGCCTCCGGTCGCGGATGGCAGTGCCTTGCCGTTTGTCCGCTTAATACAACAGGCGGGGCGGACGGAACAAGATGCACCATGCGTTGTGAATGCAATTTCTGAATCCTTTGCAGTACGGGAAACGGATAAATTTATTGTTGTGTTGCCGTATAATGGATTGCGGATTACGTTCACCTCCATCAATCCGCACCCTTTACTCGGGGTGCAATTTGCCGACTATGAAATTGCACCGGATATTTTTATGAAAGAAATTGCTCCCGCCCGCACGATCGGCTTTATGCATGAAGTGGCTGCGCTGCAGGCACAAGGGCTGGCATTGGGCGGAAGCCTCGAAAATGTGGTTGTTTATGATGAAACCCAGGTTCTGACGCCGCTCCGGTTTCCTGATGAACTGGTGCGCCACAAAATTCTTGATGTGATTGGCGATTTGGCTTTGGCCGGCCGGCTAAAAGGCCATATTATCGCCGTGAAATCGGGTCACAGGCTGAATACTGAACTGGCCGCAAAAATTGCGGCTGCTGCGCATAGAACATAAGGAGGCGGTTGAGCCATGATGTTAACATCAACTGAAATTCAACAGATTATTCCCCATCGCTATCCACTCTTGCTGGTGGACCGCATTTTAGAGATTGAGCCATTAAAGAGGGCTGTGGGAATTAAAAATGTTACAATCGACGAACCGTTTTTTATGGGCCACTTTCCCGGACAGCCGGTAATGCCCGGAGTTCTTCTCCTGGAGGCCATGGCGCAGGTAGGCGGAGTTGCTATGCTCTATCCGGCCGAAAACAGGGGGAAAATAGCTTATTTTGCCGGCATGGACAAGGTCAAATTTCGTCGCCCGGTTGTACCTGGAGATCAAGTGAAAACAGTTGCCGAAATCATCAAAGTCCGGGGAACGATGGGGAAATTAAGAGCCGAAGCGTTTGTAGACGGTGAACTGGTTGCTGAAGCGGAGTTTTTCTTTGCGCTGAAGTAACATGAAAATGATCGTAAAATGGAGAATATAGGCTGAAAAAAGGCAATAAAGCGATGTCATTTTCGATTAAGCCTGAAAATGGCCTAAATGCGTCCGCCACAAACAGACTGTTTAGTCGGACTATATAGAGCAGAAAAATTGAACAGTGCGGCACATTTATGGAGGAGTTGAAGAAATATGAAACCGGAAACGGTAATTATACCGATACGTAAAATACATGAAACTGCGGTGATCGCCCCTGGCGCCCGACTGGGCAAAGACGTTGAAGTCGGGCCTTATGCGGTAATCGGTGCGAATGTGATTATTGGCGATGGAACAAAAATCGGCCCGCATGCAGTGATCGACGGCTGGACCAGTATCGGTCATCATTGCGTGATTTTTCCAGGCGCGTCCATTGGCGCGGAACCGCAGGACCTGAAATTTTACGGCGAAAAAAGCTATGTTTTTATTGGAAACAATACGAAAATCAGAGAATGCTGCACCGTGAACCGGGCAACAGGAGAAGGCGAAGAAACCAGAATCGGCAATGACTGCCTAATGATGGCGTATTCTCATGTCGCTCATAACTGCGTGGTTGGCAACAATGTCATCCTGGCCAATGCGGCAACGCTGGCCGGCCATGTGATTGTGGAAGACCGGGCGATTGTTGGCGGCTTGTCAGGCGTTCACCAGTTTGTTAAGATTGGACGCAATGCCATGATTGGCGGCGCAACCAAAATCGTACAGGATATTCCTCCGTTTGTGATTGTGGATGGCAATCCGGCCAAAGTGGCAGGATTGAACAATGTAGGACTTTCCCGGGCGGGGATGTCTGCAGAGGTTCGCCGGAACCTGAAAAAAGCGTACCGCATTCTGTATCGTTCCGGATTAAGTTTGCCGCAAGCGATTGCGGTTATGGAACAAGAACTGGAATCTTGTGAAGAAGTAGAGCATTTGATGCGCTTTTTGCGAAATGCGGAACGTGGTATTTGCCGCGGTCGACGTGACGCAAGCGAATAGTAAACGGGGGCCAATATGAGAAAAATAGGTTTGTTGGCCGGTGTGGGACGACTGCCGGTCGAATTCGCCCGTGCCGCTCGCGGCATGGGTTTTGGCGTAATTGCCATTGGACTGGTTGACGGAACCGATAAAGAGCTTCCGGCGGTTGCAGATAAATTTTATTCGATTAGCGTTGCGAAATTGAGTAAAATAATTTCTACTTTAAAATCGGAAAAAGTGACCGAGGTTACCATGCTTGGCAAAGTGACCAAAGAATTGGTTTTTAATAAATTGGTCATCCCGGATATGCGCTTGATCAAATTGATGGCTGGATTGAAAAATAACAGCGACGATACGCTGATGCTGGCGTTTGTTCGTGAATTGGCCGCCGAAGGGATTGGCGTACTGGATCAGACTCAGTTTCTTAAAACCTTAATGCCGCTTCCGGGTATTTTAACCCGGCGGAAACCGACAGAAGCGGAACTGGCTGATATGGAATTCGGTTTCCAGATGGCGAAGCAAATCGGCGGCTTGGATATTGGACAAACCGTAGTGGTCAAAAACCGGGCTGTTATGGCAGTCGAGGCGATCGAAGGAACGGATGCCTGCATCCGCCGGGGCGGTGCGCTCGGACGCGGCGGCGTAACAGTCGCCAAAGTCGCAAAGCCGAACCAGGACATGCGCTTTGACGTGCCCGGCGTAGGACCGGATACCTTGCAGGCCATGATCGAGGCCGGGGCCGTTTCCTTGGTGATGGAGGCCGGAAAAACTCTTCTTATTGATAAAGAAACGGTAATCGCGCTGGCGGATAAGCATAAAATTACAATTGCGGCGCAAGAATGATGCGCAAAACCGGTGGAGGCTTGTTGTATGACAAAAATTATGCTTTCTGTGGGTGAGGCGTCCGGCGATTTGCACGGCGCCAGCCTGGCGAAAGCTTTGAAAGCTTTGCAACCTGATATTTCTTTGTTGGGCATGGGCGGCGCAGGAATGCGGTCCGCCGGAGTGGATATTGTCTATGATATTGCTGACTTGGGCGTAATGGGTTTTGTTGAAGTGGTTCGCAACTTGCGCAAAATGTTTCGTCTGCGGGATATGCTCACAGAAGTGATGGAGCGTGAGCGTCCGGATGTGTTGGTAGTGATTGATTATCCCGGGTTTAATATGCGGTTGGCTGCAGTTGCAAAACGCTTAGGGATCCCGGTAGTATCTTATATCAGCCCGTCCGTCTGGGCGTGGGGACGGGGCAGGGCAAAAGGCGTGGCCGAGACAGTAACAAAGGTGGCGGCCATTTTTTCATTTGAAGCGGAAGTTTACAGAGAAGCGGGGGCGGATGTGACTTTTGTCGGTCACCCGCTTTTGGATATTGTTCAACCCCAGTGGAGCAAAGAAGAAGCGGAAAGGTACTTTGGCATTAATCCGGAACAACCGGTCGTGCTTCTTTTGCCGGGCAGCCGGCGGCATGAAATTGACCGTCTATTACCACCGATGCTCGAAGCGGCGGTGAAGATCAGTCAAACGATTCCCGATTGTCAGTTCTTTTTGCCGGTAGCTTCGACAATTTCCCGGGAAATAATAGAAAACATGCTGCGAGCTTACCCCGTGAACGTGCATTTGACGGATGGATACACCTATGATTTAATGAACATCGCTGATTTGGCGCTGGCGACTTCCGGTACCGTCACCCTGGAAGCGGCTTTATTGCAATTGCCATCCGTGGTAATTTACAAAACAGCCTTTCTGACGTATTTGATCGGCAAAGCGTTGGTCCGCATTGACAACATCAGTTTGCCGAACATTGTCGCCGGCAGGCGTATTTTGCCCGAATTTCTTCAAGATGCGGTTACTGCGGACAATCTGGTTGCGGCTGCGTTGCCTATGCTGATGGATCCGGCAGTACGCGAAGAAAATAGAGCGGATCTGGCGGAGGTTCGCCGCCTCCTAGGAGAGCCGGGCGCTGTGAAGCGAGTGGCCGAATTAGTTCTGGATGTGGCGGCAAATGGCTGCGGAGGGAAAAAATGACGATCTATTTGCGACTTTTGAGTTATGTAAAGCCTTATTTGCCCCGGCTGGTGATCGCCATTATCTGCATCATCGTTGCCGCATCTGCGAATTTATATATCCCGTGGATTATTAAGGATGTCATCGACGATGTGCTGACGACGAAAAACATGGCGATGCTGAATATGATATCGGTCGGGATCGTTCTTGTCTTTTTTGTTCGGGGCATCTTTTTTTATGGGCAAACGTATCTGATGTCTTTTATTGGCCAAAAAGTGATCATTGACATTCGTGAAGCCGTGTATCGCCACCTGCAAAAATTGTCATTATCCTACTTTGACAAACGCCAGACCGGTACCATTATGAGTTATGTCACCAATGACGTGGCAGCGCTCCAGAATGCATTGATCGAGAGCGTTGTGGAACTGGTGACGGAAGGAATGATTCTAATCGGCTCGCTGGGGGCGATGTTCTATATCCATTGGAAACTTTCGCTGCTTACGCTTACTACATTGCCGTTGGTTGCTTTGACCATTAATGTTTTTGGCAAGAAACTGCGAAAAGCCGGCAAGGTAATGCAGGAACGGACCGCAGACATCACCTCTGTTCTCCAGGAAACGATCTCATCTGTCCGGGTGATCAAATCCTTCGCCAGGGAAGACTATGAGATCGAACGTTTTAACCGGGAGAATTATTTTAATTTTCGGGCTCAGATGAAAACCGCGCAACTGATGGCGACGCTGACCCCGACGATTGAATTTTTGGCCGCCCTCGGCGTAACGGTGATTATTTGGTATGGCGGACGCGAAGTCATTGCCGGCAACTTGACATCCGGCTCCCTGATTGCTTTTTTAATTTATGTCGTCAACATTTCAAATCCCATCAAACGGTTAAGCAAAGTTTATGGGAACATCCAACGCGCGCTGGCAGCGGCGGAACGGGTTTTTTCCGTTTTGGATACCCAACCGGAAATTAAAGATTTGCCAGACGCAAAGGAACTGCCGCCGGTGAATGGACAGGTTGTTTTTGACAATGTCACCTTCGAGTACAAACCGGGCGAAACTGCGCTGAAGGAAGTTTCCATGGTAGCGGAGCCTGGACAGATGGTGGCTATCGTAGGCCCAAGCGGCGCCGGAAAAACAACGTTTGCCAGTTTATTGCCGCGTTTTTACGATCCGGTATCCGGTAGAATTGCTTTGGATGGAATCGATATAAAAACAGTCACATTACGTTCCCTGAGGGAACAAATCGGCATTGTGCCGCAGGAAACCATCCTGTTTAACGGCACAATATATGATAATATTTTATATGGCGATTTAGCGGCAACCGAAGAGCAGGTTACAGCTGCCGCCCAGGCCGCGAATGCCCACAATTTTATTGTGGCTATGCCGGAAGGCTACCAAACCCATATCGGGGAGCGGGGCTGCAAATTATCCGGCGGTCAGCGCCAGCGAATTTCTATCGCCCGCGCGATCTTGAAAAATCCCCGGGTGTTGATCTTGGATGAAGCAACCTCCGCGCTGGACACCGAAAGTGAAAAACTGGTGCAAGATGCCTTGGACAAACTGATGCTCGGCCGAACCTCGTTCGTGATTGCCCATCGTCTTTCTACAATCCAGCGGGCCGATCGCATTATTGTCATGGACAAAGGCCGCATTGTTGAAACCGGTTCGCACGAAGAACTCATTCATGCCGGCGGCTTATATGAGAAACTGTATCAGATCCAGTTCAGTGAACAGGCAGGATAGACGCATCCAGTAGTCGAAATGGGGTAACTAGTATGCAATTTCTGTATGACATCCTGGCCATATGTCTGGTCATTCTTGCCATGCCGGTATTTCTTGTGCGATTATTGCGGGAGAACGGGTTTGGCGAACGGCTGCGCCAAAGCTTCGGTTTGATTCCGGACGCAGTGATGGACCGGGTGGCCGGAAAAGATTGTATATGGCTTCATGCCGCATCGGTTGGGGAAATCGTAGCAGCGAGCCCAATTGTCAAAGAAATACGTCAGGCTTTTCCCGGCGTTCCAATTTTAATATCCGTGGTCACCGCCAATGGTTATGCGATGGCGCACCGGATTATTCCTGACGCCGACAGCATTATCTATTTTCCGATTGATTTGCCATGGCTGAGTGAACGTGCTGTACGGAAAATTCGCCCCAGGGTGTTTCTGCCGGTAGAAACAGAATTATGGCCGAATTTTTTGCGGTCCGCCCGCAAACATCAGATTCCGGTGATGATGGTCAATGGCCGGATCAGTGACAAAAGCGTCCGCCGTTATCGTCATCTGGGCGGCATATTAGCCAATATGCTGGACACTGTAGAGAAATTCTGCATGCAGTCTACCATTGACGCCCAATATATTATTCAGATGGGCGCCGACCCGCGACGGGTTATTGTAACCGGCAATACGAAATTTGATCAGACCTATACGGACATCAGCTCTGAGGAGATCGCCACGCTGCGGCGCCAACTTGGCTTAACTGCCTCAAACCCTGTTATCGTGGCTGGGAGTACGCACAAGGGCGAAGAAGAAATGCTGTTTTCGGCCCTGAAGAAAGTAAAAACGGCATTTCCTGAGACGGCGCTGGTGATTGCACCTCGGGAAATTTTGCGGACGGAAGAAATCAGCGCAATGGCTGTCAAAGCCGGTTTCGCTGCTGCGACCCGTACCGGACTCAAGGATAAGCTCACAAGTGCACATGATGTTGTGATTCTGGACACGATTGGTGAATTGGGAAAAGTATACGGCCTTGGCGATATCATTTTTGTCGGCGGCAGCCTCATTTCCCGGGGCGGCCATAATATTCTTGAACCGGCCGCTCATGGCAAACCGATTTTGGTCGGTCCGCACATGTTCAATTTCAAGGAAAGCTATGCCCTTTTTTCCGGTCGGGGCGCCTGCGCGACCGTATATGATGAAATCAGCCTTACGGACAAAGTGATGGAAATCCTTTCAACGGAGCCCCTTCGCCGGTCGATGAGCGAGGAAGCGCTCGCCATTGTCAGGGAAAATCAAGGCGCTGCGAAGAAAAGCGCGATCTATTTAAAGGAATTATTGGAAAATCGGCAATAGCCAACTGATATAAAAGGCGGAACTGATATGCGCCAACGCGAGACACTGCAAATCTATTTATACCAACTGGTTCATGGCAACAATGCAGGGATCCTGGGAGGGATCCTATTGGCTGTTTTACGGCTATTCTCCGTATTTTATGGAATCGGAGTTTTCTGCAAGTTAATATTATATAAATATGGGATACTGAAGCAGCACCGTTTGTCCTGCAAAGTGATTAGCCTGGGTAATATTACCGTTGGCGGTACCGGAAAAACACCCACTGCGCAAGTATTAGCGGCGATGATCCGGGACATGGGTTTTCGCGTGGTCATCCTAAACCGCGGATATCGCGCCAATTGGAGCGGGCAAATCGGTCTTGTATCGGACGGCCGGCGCATTCATATGACCGCTGCCGAGTCGGGCGACGAAGCATTTCTGCTGGCCCAAAATGTACCGGGCGTGGCAGTTGTCGTCGGTAAGGACCGCGCCTTGACCGGTGAATATGCCGTTCGGCAATTGAAAGCGGATGTCATTATTCTCGATGACGGCTTCCAACACTGGCAACTGGCCCGGGATTTGGATATCGTGCTGATTGATACGCTGAATGAATTCGGCAATAATTTTCTGTTGCCGCGCGGAACACTGCGGGAGCCATTGGGAAACTTAGCCAGAGCGCAGGTATTTCTGCTGACCAAAGTCGACCAGTCAACGTCAGAAGCGCGAAATCGGATCCGCGAAACGCTGCGGCGGGTTAACCGCAATGCGTTGGTGGTGGAAAGTGTTCACAACCCGGTGTGCCTTATTGAACTGAAAGATTGGTACAAGGGACTGCGTGCCCAAACGGTAGCCTTGGAAAGCATCCGCGAGCGCAAAGTGCTGGCCTTTTCGGCTATCGGGAATCCTTCTTCATTTGAGCAGACATTGCTCGATGTCGGGGCAAAGGTCGTTGCTGCCGAGCGCTATCCTGACCACCATGACTACACCATGGCAGAAATGCAGGGTGTGATGGAAAAAGCGCTGCAGGAAGGAGCCTGCGCACTGGCGACCACGGAAAAAGACGCCGTCAAGATCCCAACGGAATTTATTGATTCTGACCGTTCGCTGCCAGTTTATGTGATTGGCATTGAGGTTAAGTTTACCGATGGCAAGCAGGAATTCATCGATCTGATCCGAAAGGTTTCCTGCAAGGATAATTCATTGTAAATGGAGGCAAGAAATCGATGCAAATTCTCTGTGTCATTCCGGCTCGGTTTTCTTCGACCCGCCTGCCGGGAAAACCATTGGCCAATATTGTTGGAAAACCGATGATTCAGCACGTTTATGAACGGGCGGCCAAAGCTGTACGGCCCTTTAAGGTGGTTGTAGCGACTGACCACCAACTGGTGTATGATGCAGTAAAAACGTTTGGCGGCGAAGTGTTAATGACGTCCGCCGATCATCCAACCGGCACCGACCGGTTGGCGGAAGTGGCACGTTCGTTTCCAGAGGCGGAAGTGATTGTGAATGTGCAGGGAGACGAGCCGCTGATCGAACCCATGATCATTGATCAGCTGGCTGCGGCTTTTGATGGCCGGCCAGAGCTGCAGATGGTGACAATGATGACACCCATGCGGCCGGAGGAATACCATGACCCCAATGCTGTAAAAGTGGTCACGGATCAACATGGCTATGCCCTTTATTTTTCCCGTTCGCTGATTCCTTATCCCCGTGTGAAAATCCCCCAATTACCGGTTTATAAACATATCGGCATTTATGCTTATCGCCGCGATTTTCTTCTGGAATACTCCACGCTGGCTCCGACGCCGCTGGAACAGGCGGAATCATTAGAACAGCTGCGGGTGTTGGAACACGGACACCGCATCAAGGTTCTGGCTACGGATTTCCGGTTCATCGGAGTAGATACTCCGGCGGATTTGGAGCGTGTGAATGCGCTGCTTCGCAGATAGGAGTCTGTTGCACAAGCAACAGACTGCCAAGAAATGATAAGACGAGTTGCAAAAGTTTCAGCTGGACTTTTGCAACGGTCTCTTAGGAGGAAAATTAATGCATACAGTAGATATTGGTTCAATTACAGTAGGCGGGAAAAATCCCATCGTTCTGATTGCCGGGCCTTGTGTAATAGAAGGTCTTGAACGGACAAAGGCGATTGGCGCAGCGGTTCGCGACATTGCAAACCGCTTGGGGATGCCGTATATTTTCAAAGCTTCGTTTGATAAAGCCAATCGTTCTTCCTACAGTTCCTTTCGCGGACCTGGTTTGGAAGAAGGCTTGCAGATTTTGCAAACCATTCGTCAGGAACTTGCGGTACCGGTTTTGAGCGACATTCATTGTGTTACTCAAGTGGCCCCGGCGGCGGCGGTACTGGATGTTCTGCAAATACCGGCTTTTTTGTGCCGCCAGACGGATCTGGTATTTTCTGCTGCAGCGTCCGGTTTGCCGGTAAATGTTAAAAAAGGACAATTTTTGGCCCCACGCGACATGCAGAACGTAGTGGACAAGATCCGGGAAGCCGGTAATGAGAAAATCCTGTTGACGGAACGCGGCGTCAGCTTTGGCTATAACAATTTGGTGGTAGATATGCGTTCGCTGCCGATTTTACGTTCCATGGGTTATCCCGTGGTCTTTGACGGTACGCACAGCGTCCAACTTCCAGGCGGCGCCGGAACATCTTCCAGCGGACAAAAGGAATTTGTTCCTTACCTTACCCGGGCGGCAGCGTCGGCTGGGATTGATGCTCTGTTTTTGGAAGTGCACGACAATCCGGCAGAGGCCTTGTCAGATGGGCCGAACATGCTGCAAATCGATCAATTGGAGAGTGTACTTCGCGACGTTCTGGACATCGACGCCATTGTCCGCAAATACAAGTAATCAATTTGATTCAGGAGGCAACACATGATCATTCAACAAGCGCGCCAAGCGTTAGCAATTGAAGCCGCGGCCATTGAGGCGCTGATTCCGCGGATTAACGGACAGTTTTCAACCGCTGTCAATATGATTTTGCAAAATCCGGGCCGGGTGATTGTTACCGGGATGGGGAAATCCGGTCTTATTGGCAGGAAAATCGCTGCGACGCTGACCAGTACAGGAACGCCGGCTTTTTTTCTGCATCCTGCGGAAGGAATTCATGGCGATCTTGGCATGGTCACAGGGGAAGATATCGTGATTGCCTTGTCGTACAGCGGCGAAACTGCGGAACTGATTGGTATCATCCCTACCCTCAAACGAATCGGCGCCCGGCTCATCGTGCTCTGCGGCCGTGAAGCCTCGTCGCTGGTGCAGAACGCGGACGTATTTTTAGATGTTGCGGTAGAAAAGGAAGCCTGCCCCTTGGGATTGGCTCCGACTGCCAGCACGACCGCCGCTTTGGCCATGGGAGACGCCTTGGCAGTAGCGCTGCTGTCCGCGCGTAATTTTACGCCGGAAGATTTCGCACTTTGCCATCCCGGCGGCGCACTGGGCCGTAAGCTGCTATTGACAGTGGAAGCGGTCATGCACAGCGGTGAAGATAACCCGGTCGTAACAATGGATAAAACCGTAAAAGAAGCGCTGTTCGTGATTACCGCCAAGGGTCTTGGCGCAACCGCCGTAATCGAAGATGATGGACGCCTGGCCGGGATTATTACCGATGGCGATATTCGCCGCGGTCTGGAAAAAGGCCATGAATTTTTGGATAAGCCCGTAGGGGCGCTCATGACGAAAAGACCGTGTACGATTACAAAAGAAAAATTGGCAGCGCATGCCTTGCATTTGATGGAAAAAAACCAGCCCCGGCCGATTACGGTATTGCCGGTTGTGGATGATGCGCAGCATGCGATCGGCATGATCCATCTTACTGACTTATTACGCCAAGGAGTGGTATAATGGAATACAAAGCACTTGCGGAAAAAGTGCGCTTGATCGCCTTTGATGTCGACGGAGTTCTTACCACCGGGCAGCTTGTTTTTGGCCATGAAGGCGAAGAATTGAAAGTGTTTCATAGCCAGGATGGATTAGGGATTAACGCTGCGCGGCGAGCCGGCTTGAAAACGGCGATTATCACCGGCCGGTGGACAACCATGGTGGAAGTGCGAAGTGCGGAACTGCGCATTGACGCAGTTTGTCAGGGAGTCATTGATAAACTGGGGGCAGTCCAGGAATTGCTGAAAAAATACGAATTAACCATGGAACAAGTGGCCTATGTCGGTGATGATCTCAACGATCTGGCGGTAATGGCGAAGGTTGGCTTGCCCTGTGCAGTCGGCAATGCTGTGCCGGAAGTAAAAGAAATCGCCCGCTATGTAGCCGGGCATACCGGCGGCAGCGGCGCCGCACGGGAAATCATCGAAATGATATTGAAAGCGCAGGGAAAATGGACGGACATCGTAGCCGCCTATCTGCAACCCGGAGGCGTGGAAACACGGCAGTAAAACGGTTGTACTTCTCTGTAAAGGAGGGCGCGGTGTGTCCAAAGTTTGGCAGTATTATTTAATCAAAGCATTCAGCCGGATGATTTGCTGGCTGCCATATTCCTGGTTGTTGGCGATCGGCAAATTGCTTGGGCTTGTATTCCATCGCATTGCCCAAAAACAGCGTAAGCGTGCCATTGCGCAAATTTCAGAACGTCTTAATCTGCCGGAGAAAGAAGCAAGGGCTGTGATTCGCCGGTTATTTATCCATGTAGGACAGACCTTCCTCGAGATAATGTATACGCCGGTATTAGACCGCAACAATTTGGAACGCTTTATCGCTATTGAGAACCGGCATTATTTGGAGGAAGTTCTTTCAACTGAAAAAGGCGCGGTTATTCTCGCGGCGCATTTCGGTAATTGGGAATGGCTGGGGGCGACTCTCGCCTTAACCGGTGTGCCTCTTTCCAGTGTGATTAAACCGCAGCCGAATGAGCAGCACACGCGAATATTGAATGAGTTTCGCCAGCACACAGGGATGCAGATCTTTAATCGGGGGACTTCGGAATTGCTGGGAATTTCAAGGGCATTAAAACAAGGCCGCTTTGTCGGCTTTGTCGCCGACCAGGATGCCGGGCGGGCGGGACTGTTTGTCGATTTCCTGGGGAAAATGGCATCGACGCCGCTTGGGCCGGCCACATTTGCCCGGAAATTCAACGTTCCGGTGATACCGGTTTTTATCGTTCGCCGCCCGGAAGGCGGACACCGTGTTGTGGTGCAGGAACCCTTTTATTGTGAAAAGACCGGCAATGAAGAAGCCGATCTATACCGGGCGACCCAGCAGATGGTTAAGATCACGGAAAATATGATCCGGCAGTACCCGGATCATTGGCTATGGTTTATAAAGCGCTGGAATACCAAGTATGATGAGAAAGCAGGCGAAACGGCGTGAAAAAAAGTTCAATTCTGGCGATTGCCGTCACGTTGCTGCTGCTGTCCGGCGGACTGTATTATTTTCTGCGGGAAGAACCGCCGATGACGCCGAATCCGCCAAGGAAAATTACCAGCGATCCGGAAGCGGAAGTGAGTTTTTCCGGCACTTCGATCGCAGAAGAACAAAACGGCACGAAACTATGGGAACTTGGCGCGGATCGAATCACGGTGAATCAAACGACCAAAACCGCACGTTTTTACGGACTAAAAGGGAGCTTTTATCAGGAGAACGGCAGTAAAGTTGATGTGACGGCGCGCGAAGCGACGTTAGATCCGGCAACAAAAAATATCAGCCTGAATGGCGATGTGCGGGCTGTGTCCACGGAAGGGGCAGTCTTCACGGCAGCGCAGGCGCGCTGGGAAGGGACACAGAAGCGTTTCTTTGGAACCGGAGGAATTACGTTTACGCGTGAGGACGTTGTGATTACCGGCGCTGCAATTGAAAGCGACGCAGGGCTGGAAAAAGTAAAAGTGCAGGGACAAGCTCGTGCTCTAAAAGGAGGATTGATCCCATGATGAAAAAAAACAGATTGCTGCTGGCAATGCTGATATGTTTGACGATGGTGTTCAGCAATGGCAATTCGTTTGCGGCGAATGGCGGAGCTTTTGAATTGACAGGCGATGTGATTGAATATGACTCCGTGCAGGGCATCATGGTTGCACAGGGGAATGTCCGGCTGACGCAGGATGGTGCGGTGATGACCGGCGCGAATGCGCAGTATAACACGAAGAGTAAAGAAGCATTCATTACCGGCGGCGTTCGTTATTCCAAGGACGACCTGTCGCTTACCGCTTATCAGGTTCGTTCTTTTCAGGACAATCATCTGATCGCTGAGGGGGATGCCGTTTTGACCAAAGGACAAAATACGCTGCACGGTCCGCAGATCGATTATTACGCGGACAGACAGTACGCGTTGATCACCAGCGGCGCTCGTCTGGATATGCCGGACGGCAGCATGACGGCGGATCAGCTGGAGGCATTTATTTCCGAAGACCGGGCGGTAGGCGCCGGCAGCGTGCACATTGTCAGCAATGCCCGCAATTTGGATGCGACAGCCCAGCAGGCGGTATTTTATGGAATAAAAGGAGCGCAGGACGCTCCGGGCAAGATTGTATTGACAGGCAGTCCGCGGGTGGTGCAGGATGGAAATGTGCTGACCGGCAATACGATGACCATTTATCTGGATGAGAAGGCGCTCGATGCGCAGGGCCGCACCAAGCTGATCGTCAAACCGCAGCAGTAAAAGAGCATTGGCTGCGAATACTCCAGATTTCATAAGTATAAATGAATGAATTTCAAAATGAAATGAGGAAATCGATTCGGATGTATATTGCAACAGAGAACCTGGTGAAAACCTATAAAGGCCGCAACGTGGTCGACGGTGTCAGCATCCGTGTCGATCAAGGCCATATCGTCGGGCTTCTCGGTCCGAACGGGGCCGGCAAGACAACCACCTTCTACATGATTGTCGGTCTGGAGAAACCGGACAGCGGCCGGATCATTGTCAGCGGCGAAGACATTACTGCTTTGCCGATGTACAAACGATCGCAGTATGGAATTGGCTATTTGCCGCAGGAGGCTTCCATTTTCCGCAAATTAACAGTGGAAGAAAATCTGCTGGCTATTTTGGAAACCCGTCCCGGCACTCCGGAAGAATGGCGGGAGAAGATGGAAAGCCTGCTGGCGGAATTTCATGTCGGACATGTTCGTCAGCGCAAAGGATCGGAATTATCCGGCGGAGAACGGCGCAGAGTGGAAATTGCCCGTTCGCTGGCGATTAATCCAAGCTTTATTTTACTTGATGAGCCGTTTGCCGGCGTGGATCCGATCGCGGTTGCCGATATCCAGGAAATTATCGGTTATCTGAAAGAACGGGGAATCGGGGTTTTGATTACCGATCACAATGTGCGGGAAACGCTGCGGATCGTCGATCATGCGTATATTTTGAATGAAGGAAAAATCCTCATCGCCGGCGACAGTGAAACGATTGCGGAAAGCGAGATCGCCAAAAAGTTTTATCTGGGCGATAATTTCAGTTTATAACATAAATAAATACTGAGACCGGTTGAAAAAGCTCCAGGAACGATGGATTTTTGCAGCGGTCTTTTAGGAGTAACGATATGCGTATTCTCGACAAATACATCCTGCGCGAGCTGATGGGGCCGTTTCTGTTCGGCATCGCTTCCTTTTCCAGTATTTTTATCGGCACGAACACGATCTTTCGCATTGTACAGTACATCACAAAATACGGCGCTTCGCTGGGCTCGGTGACAAAACTGTTTATCTACAGTTTGCCGAATATCATTGTTCTTACGTTTCCCATGTCGATGCTGCTGGCATCGTTGCTGGCGTTTGGCCGGTTGTCGGCAGCGAGCGAGGTCACTGCGATGAAATCCGGCGGCTTGAGCTTTTACCGCCTTGCCGTACCGGTTTTTGTCGTTGCTTTTTTTGTCAGCATTTTCGCGGTCGCTTTTAATGAGCTGGTGGTTCCGGCGGCCAATACCGCGTATAACAATACGGTTTTTTACGAGATCCAAAAAAATACCACGCCGAAATCGCAGGATCACATTATCATCAAAGATGTCGATTCCGGAAATCTGGGACGACTGACCTATGCCCGCAAATTTGACGAAGCGACCAGCACCATGATTGGCGTAACAATTGAAGAATTTGAAAATTCACGGCTGGTGCGGATCGAAAATGCCGAGAAAGCCGTATGGAAAGATAACCGCTGGATCATGTACCATGGCACGATTTATGACATGGGCGCGGAAGGCAATTTAGAGCGCAGCCTGCGGTTTGAAGAACAGACGATGCCGGTGACCAAAGCGCCGAAAACGATCGCCCGGGAGCAGAAGAAAGCCGAAGAAATGACGATCCGGGAATTGAAGCAGCAAATCCAGGTACTGCAGCGGGAATATGTGAAATCCAGCGTCTACGAGGTCGAACTGCATCACCGGATTTCTATCCCCATGGCAAGCCTGGTCTTTGCTTTGATCGGTACGCCGCTTGGCTTGTCGCCGCACCGTTCCAGCTCGTCTACCGGGCTCGGCTTCAGCATCGTGATTATTTTTGTCTACTATATTATCATGGCAGTTTCCACGGCGCTTGGACAAGGGGGCGCGATGAACCCGGCCCTGGCCGCCTGGCTGCCGAATATCATCGGTATGATCGCCGGCGCATATCTGGTCCGCCGGGCATCATAACAACGGAAAATTTGTCTGCGGGCATTTGAAAACTGGACCAAACGGAGGGGGAACGGACGATGATATACGGATTGACATTAATTGCCATATTGGCAGTGATGGGCGGCTTTATCGCCTTTATCGGCGACAAGCTGGGCACCAAAGTGGGCAAACGCCGATTAAGCCTGTTCGGTTTGCGGCCAAAGCATACGTCGATCATCGTAACCATTATCACCGGCGTTTTGATCGCCGCGTCCACCCTCGGCGTTTTGAGTCTGGCATCGGACAATGTCCGGACCGCTTTGTTCGGGATGCAAGCCTTGCAGGCGGAATTGCATTCCCTGAGCAATGAAGTGGCGGCCAAAAATCAGGAATTGGAGACCAGCCGGGCTGCGCTGGAAGCAAGGACCGCCGAATATTCGGCTTTGACGGTGAAGGTTTCCGAAACCAGCCGCCAGTTAACCGTGATTACCCAGGAGCTGGCGACTGCAGAAGCGGAACGGGACGCAGCGGCGGCTGCTCTCAGGCAGGTACAGGAGGATTATTCGGCGGCTCAGGCGGATTTGGAAAAATCGCAGAGTGAGATAGCCGATTTGCAGGCGACCAAAAATCAATTGAACAGCCGGGTGGAGGAACTGACCCAAGCCCGCGTCGCGCTGCAGAATGATGTGGACAGCCTTACGGAATTGGCGGAAAACCTGAAAAAAGGCATTCAGACAGTCCGGGAGGGCGTTGTGATCTTCCGGGCCGGCGAAGCGCTGGGAACCTCAGTACTTCAGGGCGGCCAACCGACTGCCGAGACCGAGAAAACGCTGACGTCCGTGCTTTACCAAACGAACCAAAATTTGCTTTCCAGTCTGAATATTAAAGATAAAAACCTGGCCATTTTGTGGATCAGCAAATCCGAGGTGGAAAAGGCTGTGACCATGCTGTCCGGGACCGAAGGCGACATGATCGTCCGGGTATTGGCGAGCGGCAATATTGTTTACGGAGAACCGGTCATTGGTCACCTGGAATTTTTCCCCAATCGTTTGGTTTATGAAAAGGGAATGGTGATTTTGACCGATACGATCCGCACCACGGATGCGCGTGAAACCGAGGAAGTCGTTCTGCAGTTTTTGCAGAAAGTCAATGCCGCGGCCGTGCAGAAAGGTATGCTGCCGGACCCGCTGCAGGGCACGGTCGGCATGATGAGCGGCGCGCAGTTGTATGATACGGTCAATAAAGTGAAAAAACTGGGCGGTAACGTCCAAATCAGCGCTACGGCAAAAAAAGATACCTATACAGTGGGGCCGCTGCAGGTGGAACTGCAGGTTCAGGGAGCGCTGTGATGGCAGATCACGTTGTGATTGCCGTCGATCCAGGCCGGGAAAAATGCGGCATTGCGGTAGTTGATCAACAGCGCGGCGCATTGATCCGCCAAGTGATCGCCACCGCTTGTCTGGCAGAGATGGTGAAGACTTGGGCTGAGGCGTATCGCACCACCGTTGTAGTGCTTGGCAGCCGGACTTCCAGCAAGGAAGCCCGGCAACTGCTGCAGGGGAGGATGACAGACGCCGGACCGCTTTCGGTCGTGCTGGTCGAAGAACACCGTTCCACGGAACAAGCGCGGCTGCGCTACTGGCGGGAAACACCGCCGAGCGGCTTGTGGCGGCTGGTTCCGACCGGCATGCGGACTCCGCCGGTACCGGTGGATGATTTGGTGGCAGTGATTTTGGCGGAGCGCTATTTCGCACGCCGGAAGTAAGTGTATTTTTGCGAAGTTTGTATACGGATCCTATCCAAAACCGGAGGTCAAGCGATAGAGTCGAAGCGTTGGATAGGATCCGTATACAATTACATATTCCGAGCAGATAAAAATTTTTAAATTTTTGCATAACTGAGCAGGAGAATAATCTTCCTGCGAGAATATATAGCAAAGTAAGAAAATGATCGGCAGTTTGCCGGCCGGTCATCATAACTCTTGATCTTATCGCCGAAGAGGACTGACGGGGAAGAAAGGAGGTGCACCTTAGGTACCCTGAGAGCAGACCTTGAAGTAGGCGAAAGATATGAGTCCTTTGAAAAGGGAATATTGAGGAAACGTGGAAACTCAATTCGCTTCCCCTTCTTAGGCTCGCAAAAAATAAAAAAAACCTAGGGAGGCAAACACATGAAAAAAAGTCTTATCGTAACTCTTGCATTAGTGTTCGTACTCGGCATCGTCGGTACCGCTTTTGCAGCTACTAACCCTTTCGTTGATGTTCCTGCAAAACACTGGGCATACGGTTCCATTTCACAGCTGGCTAATGCCGGTATTATTGATGGTTATGGCGACGGCACTTTCCGTGGCGACCAACTCATGACCCGTTATGAAATGGCTCAAATCGTAGCAAAAGCTATGGCGAAATCGGACAAAGCCGATGCAGCCAACAAAGCTACCATTGACAAATTGGCTGTTGAATTCGCAGCTGAGCTGAACAACCTCGGCGTTCGCGTTTCCAAATTGGAAGCTAATGCCAGCACAATCAAATTCACTGGCGACGCTCGTATCCGTTTCCAAGAAAACTGGAATGTTGCCGACGTCGGTGGTAAAAGATATCAAGAGCGTATTCGCTTGAACATGTCTTCAAAACTTAATGACAAAGTGGATTTCTTTGGTGTTCTCTTAATGCAAAACACGACTAACGTTCACAGCGATGTTTCTGCAAGTGCTTCTGGTACTGACCAAACAGAACTTTCCGTTGCGAAATTCACGTTCAAAAACGTGGCTTCCCATGCTGACGTGTCCATCGGCCGTGATTACCTGAACCAAGGCGCTACTACTTTGGTTGCCGGCACTGCTGGTTATTATGACAGCGTAAAATTGACTTTCGGTAATGTATTGAGCGGCTGGGTCGCTTATGGTGATGTAAGCTCTATGCCTGGTCCGAACACCGACAATACGCTTGCTGCTACAACAGACGTTATGTCCGCACAATTGAAATGGGCTCCTTCCAAATCTACCGCTTTATTCGCTTTCACCCAATTAGGAAAAAGCTCGAACATTGGCGACTATGAAATGTATGGCGCTGGTTTCTCCACTAAAGCCGGCCAGTTCACAATCGCAGCTGACTTTGCGAAAAATGATGGCCTTGAAGACCTGAACACTGCTTGGTATGCAAGCTTGTGGTACAAAGGCGCTAACAAAGCGAAACCGGGTTCCTATGGTCTGTTCGTTGACTATCGCGACATCGAAGCTTTCTCCATTGCAACCCAAATTTCTGGTTTGAACATTGCTAACCCGGATACTAAAGGCTGGGGTTTTGGTTTCAACTACACAGTAGCTAAAAACGTTGTTTTGACTGCTGACGTTGAAAACTTGGAAAGCTCCGCTTTCGGAACTTCACATGACGATGTATACTACTTCCGGACTGAGTACTGGTTCTAATTTCAACACAAAAAAAAGATCCCTGCGGGGATCTTTTTTTTGTGTTGGTAAAGAATTTAAGCGTGAACTATTTTTCGTTTACGCATGCGGTCAGTTACTAATGGTTTGCATTTTGGGTCTCCAAACAGGTATAATGTTGGTAGGTGACAAATAAAATGCGAGGTGGAAGACGTGAAAAAACGCATCATGGTAGGGCTTTTGCTACTGTGCCTGCTGTCGGTAGCGGCAATTCCGTCCGCGCAGGCAATTGACCTGGGCAGTATCCTAAAAGTCGGTGTCATGGGAATCGTGATTGATAAATTTGCCACACCGCTGAATAACTTTATTAACGATCTGATGATGAAGAATAATGCGGGAACGGACTACGCGACAAAAGTAGTACCCATTTTAACAGTGGGGACCGGCGGATATGTTGGTGCTGCGCAGGTGACGGGGCCGCAGGAACTCATTGAACGGACGGAAGCGGTCATTCAAATTGAAGGGAATTTCAATGGCAATCAATTTCGGATTAAAGGTTTGATTCCGATTGACAGCAAAAACCCGACCAATTTTTCCCGGGTGCAGGGTGTCGGTGTTTCCGCAATGATTGACATCCGAATTTAACAACATGGAAACAGGAGGAATGAGATGCGTAGCAAACTTTCAATGGGATTGGCGCTTGCAGTACTGCTGCTGATGATGTGTGCAGGGGTTGCGCTGGCGCAGGGACAGGAAATGACTGCACTGGATAAAACAGCGGCAGTGGAGAACTATTTTTATGGCGCGGAGCAGCCGGGAGCGTTAGTGGACCGGGTCGCAAAAGTGGAAAAGACTGTTTACGGCCTGGAAAGCAAGGAGGCGCTTCTTGGCAAAGTGGATCGTGTGTATGGTTACATGACGCAGAATGCTCCGGCAGCCCCTTCCTTTGCGCTGAAGCTCAATGCGACGGAATGGGTGCTTACGCATACGGTAACTGCCGATGCGGTAAACGTCAGACTTGAAAATCTGGAGAAGCTGCTGATTGGGACAGTTTCTGACGAAGCGTTTGACAGCCGGTTGACGAAATTGGCAAAACTGTCCTTTGCAAACGGTCAGTTGAATGTGCAGGCTGCGCAAGTATCCAGTGATCTTCTGGTAAAGATTATGACGATTACCCCTCTCGACACCCGAACCTCGCTGGCAGGCGATCAAGTAGTCTTTCGGGCTGCGGAGGATGTCATTGTCGAGGGGACGCTTGTGATCGCCAAAGGAGCTCTTGGAAGCGGCAAAGTAATCAAAATCGATCGGTCGAAAAATTTTGGCCGGGATGCAAAAATGGAAATTGCCTTCGATACCATTACGGCCCTTGATGGCAGCAACATGAACACGGTTCTGGGCGACAAAGCCAAAGAAAAAACACGCTCGATGGCCAAAGCCGCCGGCGCAGCAGTAGCCGGACTGGTTGTTCTCGGACCGATTGGCGTAGTGGGCGGCGCATTTGTCCATGGGGAAGAAGTGAAGATGCCGGCCGGCACAGAACTCTACATACAGACCAAGACGGAAACGCAAGTGTATGGTTTACAAGTGAAATAGAGCGGTGACAATTTTTCAGGTTGGAAAGAGATTGACCCTGCCCAACGGCAGGGTCAATCTCTTTTAACCGATTTTTGCGGCCAACTTCCACAACCATGGATTGCGGGATCCGAGTAGCGAATATTTTAGCCGATCAGAAATCGACAGGCGGTTTAGCTCCAGATGGGATAAAATTGTTTTCCATTTTTCTTCCGTCAGAAGGCGCAGCGCATCGTCGTGGTACCCGTGGCGGATCATTCGCCAAAAAAACTTATAGCTTTTATAAGCCAGGCGGAAATTCATTTCCTGATGATAGTTTTCAATCTGCCGTTTTTTCAATTCAGCTGCGGCAAAAACAATGGCGCGCTGAAGGCCATAGAGAGCGTGAATATGTTTTTGCCAATTCCAGGACGAATGGATCGCCGATCCTGCGCGTTTACGATAAATTAACAGTTCTTTCGGCACAGAGCGAGCCGTTGCCACAGCAGCCAGTTTGATAATAAACTCCTGATCCTGGCCGACCAGGCAGCCGTCTGTAAACGCAAGATCAAAGGTTGTCAGAAGTTTTTTATCAACCAAAATCGCTCCAACATGAATTTGCGTTTTTCCGGTAATTGCTGCCAGAAATACATCGTTATCCGCATAGGCGTAATTATAGCCCAGTTTTACATTTTTATGATAGAGCCGGCTATAACCGCAATACACCAAATCGACGCCGTAACGTTGTTTTGCGGCTGCTAATTCCGCCAAAAAACGCGGATCCCACAGATCATCGCCATCCAAAAAAGCGATGTAGTCTCCCCTGGCTTCTTTGATCCCGGTGTTTCGCGCAGTTGATACCCCGCGATTGACCTGATTGATTAAGCGGACCCGCGCATCGCCGGCCGATAACTTTTCTACCTTTGCAGCCGTGTCATCCGTGGAACCGTCATTAACAACGAGCAGCTCCCAGTTTGGATAAGTTTGCGCCTGGACGGACTGGATGCAATCTTCAATTTCATTGGCAACATTATATGCCGGTACGACAATGGACACGAAATGATCCAAAAAATCCAACTCCCACTTATATACTCATATGATTAATGTACCCGAAAACAATCATTTTAGCAAGATTGCTTATTTGAATCAAGAAGGAGAACGGGAAACATGCAAAAAATGCCGTCTATTCCAAGCAGCAACTTTAGTCATGATACAATTATGGACACGATTGGCCGGCAGGCGGAGAAAAACCCGTTGGCAGCTGCGCTAATTTCCGCACAAGAACAAGTGCATACGTATCATGAGATGATGCTGAATGTAAGTCAGCTGTCAGAGCAACTATCCAAGATGGGAATTCACAGGGGTGACCGGGTAGCTGTTGCTTTGCCTAACAGTCCGGAATTGGCCATGGTATTCTTGGGGGTATCAGCCATCGGCGCTTGCGCTCCGCTGTACCCGGGGTATTCAAAAGATGAATTTATGTTTTATTTAGCAGATGTAAAAGCGAAGACCTTCATTATCGAAGAGGCGGGAAACACAGCAGCAGAGGCGGCAGCCCAAGAGCTTGCTATTCCGGTTATCCGATTGGCGGCAGAAGGCCAAGGCGGAAACAAAGGACCGTTCCTGATCGGCGATGCCCGTTCGCATACGGGAGGCATGACCTTTGCAATGTCTGACGATACGGCATTGATCATTCACACATCAGGGACGACCTCCCGTCCGAAAATGGTGCCGCTCACGCATAAAATGATAAACACTTCCTTGCAGAATACGGCACGGGCATTTCGTTTGACTGCGCAAGACCGTTGCTTGAACACTGCGCCGCTTTTTCATACGCACGGTCTTGTCATCGCTGTTCTGGCTTCCCTTGCGACCGGCGGTTCGGTAGTTATTTGCGCCAATGCATATGACGCGGAGCTTTTTTTTCATATGCTTGAAACAATGAAACCCACATGGTATACCGCCGCGCCCACTGTGCACCAGAATATTTTACGTCATGCCCTGGCAACGGGTCAGCCTGCTTTGCCTTCTTCCCTGCGGTTTATCCGGTCCGCTGCCGCCGCTTTGGCTCCCGCTCTGATCGAAAAATTGGAAGATGCGTTCGGGGTTCCAGTGATTGAGACCTATGGAATGACAGAAGCGTCATCGCAAATTGCCAGTAATCCACTGCCGCCGGAAAAGCGCAAATTAGGATCGGTAGGAAAATCGAACGGCTGTGAAATCCAGATTGTCGATCAGCAGGGATGCCGGCTGCCGCCCAACGAAACGGGAGAAATCATTTTATCTGGCAATACGGTATTGAGCGGGTATGAAAATAACCCGCAAGCCAACCGTGACGCTTTTCACGGTCGATGGTTCAAAAGCGGCGATCAGGGATATTTTGACGACGACGGATATTTGTTTATTACCGGACGGAGCAAGGAGATCATCAACCGCGGCGGGCAGAAAGTTTCGCCGCAGCTGGTGGACGAGTGCCTTTTGGAACATCCCTGCATAGCGGAAGCGGCTGCATTTGCGCTTTCCCATCCAAAACTGGGGGAAGACGTTGCGGCTGCAGTCGTTTTTAAGCCGGGGCGGGAAGTGCAGGAATGCGATCTTCGCCGGTTTTTACTGGGGAAACTTGCGTTCTACAAGGTGCCAAGCCGCTTCTTCTTCGTAGATGCCCTGCCAAAAGGCTCCACCGGAAAAATACAGCGTGCTTTGCTTGCCGAGCAATTGGGAATTGCCGGATCTACCATTAACGAACAGCGGAAATTAGTGACTCCGCGAAACGAACAAGAAGAGCAGCTGATCAAATTATGGGAAGAAATCCTGGAGACCGGGCCGATTAGCGTTACAGATGACTTTTTCCAATTAGGCGGCGATTCGTTGGCGGCAGTGCGGCTGTTGACAATGGTAGAAGAACGCTGGGGGCAGTCGATCCCGTTAATGGATCTTTTTGAAGGCTGTTCGGTGGAGAAAATGGCTTTGCTTTTGGCCGAACAGGAAGATGGCATGCCGGTTGGTTCATCAGTAGTTCCCATACAATTGAAAGGCTCAAATCCAATTTTATTCTGTGTGCATCCAATTGACGGGAAAGTAGTGGAATATGTCTATCTGAGTAAATGCCTTGGCGATTTGTTCCCGGTATATGGGCTGCGATTTCAGGAAGTGCTTGGCAATCCGGAAATGAGCATTGAAAGTCTTGCGCGCCGGTATGTGCGGGACATCCGGGCAGTACAGCCACAAGGGCCTTATTATTTGGCCGGACATTCCCTGGGCGGATTGATTGCTTTTGAAATGGCGCAGCAGCTGCGCCGCGCAGGGCAGGAAATCGCTTTGCTGGCTCTGTTTGACACCAGGCATCCGAACGTTATGATCCGAGGATTGCTGCGGCCTGAACGCGAATTATACCGACTGGTATACCGCGTGAAAAAAAGCATGCTGCGGCGGGAAGAATTTTCCGGGGGCGGCTGGAAGGAATATTTTCAGTCGCGCGCACAAAAAGAACTGGACCGTCTGCGGCGTAAAGTCGGAAAATTTATCCCTGCGCTGGCGGTCAATCAGGGACGTAAAACAGAAGAACAGCAGCTTCGGTCGCAATTTATGACCGCAAGAAGAAAGTATCAGCCTGCGCTGTTCCCTGGAAAACTGACGTTATTCTGCGCCGCCGATCAGGAAGAATACGGAAATCAGGACCAGGAACTCGGATGGAGCGGACTGGCTGAAAAAGGGATCGATGTGTATAAAATTCCGGGCGATCATCGGACGCTGATGCTTGAACCGCAAGTGTCGGAATTGGCGCTCCGGCTGGAAAAAATCATCAAACGGGAAGAAATTAATTCCGCGAATAGAAAAGGCAGGAGAAAAATAGCAGGTGTAGAATAAGAGAAAAGTTAACCATCTTATGAAATGATAGGATTGTATGACTAAACAGTCAGGAGAATGATATGAACATTTGTAAAAATGCTTTTCGGGCTATCCTCGCAGCAACATTGGCGGCAGGATTTGCTTTAACGGCGGAAGCGGCAGATGTCAAGACTGACAAACCGGTTCAAGCGGCGCAAATTCCGATTGTCATCGAAGCAGAAACCCTGCATTTTAATGATTCGACCGGGGTGCTGTTTGCCGACGGAAATGTGATTATCACCCAAGGGCAGAATAAGGTTATGGCGAATCACATTGACGGCAACACCAAACAAAGCGAGGTCTGGATTGACGGTCAGGCTCATATGCTGCAGCCCGGCGTGGATCTAACCGGCAATGCCGTCCGCTATAACTACGAGAAGCAAACGGGATCGATGCAGAAAGTCGCCGGAATGGTTGACAAGCAGCGTGTCGCCGCCGATACCATTGAAGTGCTGCCGAATCAAGCGATTATTCACAATGGAACGGTCACAAAGTGCCCGGCCAAGGTTCCGGATTATCATGTGAGCGCTTCGAAGGTGGAAATTTGGCCGGGCGAAAAAATGATCTTCTATGATGCGAAATTTTGGATTAAAAACACAGTGATCTTTTCTCTGCCGAAATACCAGAAGATGCTGGGGACTGGATCGGAAACGGAATTTCCAACCATTGGGTACAACAGCCGGAACGGCGTGTACATCCGGCAGCACTTCGAATATCCGCTGGGCGACCACACTTCTATATATGCTGACCCAGCCTATTACAGCCGCTCCGGCTTCAAGCCGGTATACGGCGTCATTAATCGGGAAAAAACGTTTTCGCTTTCCGTCATCAAAGGCAGTTTTCGCGATGCCGATGCTGACTGGGTAAAAAAAGATCCGGAAATTAAGTTGGAAACGGTTCCGCGAAAAATTGGATCTTCACCGATTAAATATACCTTTACCGCCGTATCGGGCTTTTGGCAGGATGGGGCGATCCGAAGCTGGCACCAGGATTATCTGCTGTACTTTACCCATGATCCGATACAAGTCGGCGCGAAGTCCAAGCTATCGATTGGCGCCGGTTGGGAAACGATCCGGGAAAGTTATGACCATTCGCAGCGGAACTCGCCACGAGCAGATGTAAAGCTGGATACGAAATGGTCGTCGAAATGGTCTTCCTCTGTTGCCTATCATTATACGATGAACAATGAAGGCCTTTTTGCATTCAATCAGGCCGATATGGGAAAAGAACTTGACTTCGGCGTCATTTATAAGGTGGACCGGCTGAACTCGATTGGCATTTCTCACCGCTATGATTTAGGTGATCACCGCGTATACGACAGGGATTATACCTGGTATCACAACTTCCATTGCTGGGATATGGCCGTTACTTATCGCGAGAAACGGAAGGAATGGGATTGTGATTTTACAGTTACCAGATGGTAATGAAGAGATAAGGGAGTTTTAATGTGCAAAAAAAGCTGTTTGAGTTGCTGGACGCCATGCAGCAAAAGAAAATATTGGTACTCGGCGATATGGTCGCCGATGTATATTTAGAAGGAAAGATCGCCCGCATTTCCCGGGAAGCGCCGGTTCTTGTGCTGGAATATTCCGGCGAAAAAGTAGTCCCCGGAGGAGCGGCCAACGTAGTTTTAAATGCGGCTGTCCTGGGAGGACTTGTGCGTGCGGTAGGCGTGATCGGCAGGGACGATACCGGCCGGGAGCTTGCCCGCTGTTTACAGGAGCGCAAGGTCAATACGGACGGCCTGATCACCGATGACATCCGGCCAACCACCACAAAGACAAGGATTATGGCGGGAGCGAAGGCTACGGTGCGTCAGCAAGTTGTGCGCATCGACCGGGAGGACCGGACACCCCTATCCACCCATGCGGAAAGCACCGTCTTGACAGCGGTCAAAACGGCAATCGATCAAATCGGTGCGGTAGTGATGAGCGATTATGGCGGCAGTGCGATTTCACCATCGTTATTGCGCCAAGTGATCGACCTGTGCAAGGAAAAAAATATTCCCTGCATCGTTGATTCGCGGTATAATATATTGGCCTACAAAGGGGCGACTGTGATCAAGCAAAATGAATCTGAGATTGCGGCAGCCTTGGGTTATGATACGCTTAATGAAAGCAATCTTCTGGCCGCCGGCCGGCAATTGCTGGAGCTTATGGAAGCGCAGGCGATTATGCTGACGCGCGGGCCGGAAGGGATGAGCATCTTCGAACATGGAGGGAAAGTGACTCATATTCCTGTGGTCGATGTCAGTGAAGTCTTTGATGTCACCGGTGCCGGCGACACGGCCGTGGCAGCGATGGCATTGGCGTTGGCAGCCGGCGCCAATTATGTCGAAGCGGCGCAATTAGCCAATTTTGCCGCAGGAGTCGTAGTGACAAAATTTGGCGCGGCGACCGTTTCACCGGCAGAGCTGAAAGAAGTGATCGGGAGTTATTATGAAAATAGCAACGGATAAACAGCTTCAGGAGCATATTCAGCGGTTAAAAATCAAAGGCGCCAAAGTGGTTTTTACAAATGGCTGTTTTGATATTCTTCACGCCGGTCACGTCCGTTACTTGGCGGCGGCCCGGGCGCTGGGAGATTGCCTGATTGTCGGACTGAACAGCGATGCGTCTGTTCGCAGCCTGAAAGGCTCCTCGCGGCCTGTCAATCACGAACAAGACCGGGCGGAAGTTCTATCTGCGCTGGAGGCCGTTGATTATGTAGTGATTTTTGCTGACCGCACAGCAGAGCGGTTGATCGCTGAAATACAACCTGATATTTACGTAAAGGGCGGCGACTATTGCGCGCAAGAGCTGCCGGAAGCCAAAACCGTCGCCGCTTACGGCGGCAAGACCGTGTTGATACCGGAAGTTCCCGGCCGGTCCACCTCAACCATCATACGCAAAATTTCTGAACAGGAAAATACATAGGAGTTTTTTCATGACATATCATAATATTCTCATTGTGAAATTGAGCGCCATCGGCGACGTAGTCCATGCGTTACCGGTGGCGCATGCATTGAAAACATGTTTTCCGGCTGCCCGGATCACATGGGTAGTGGAAAAACCAGCGTATGATCTCCTTACCCATCATCCTGACATCGACGAAATTATTGTGTTTGATAAGCCGAAATTTAAATCCGTGGCAGGTTTTATCAAACAGACACCGGATTTTATCCGTAAATTACGTTCCCGCCATTTCGATTTGGCGCTTGACCTGCAGGGGCTTTTCAAAAGCGCCGTTATTGCGTTTGCCAGTGGCGCGAAACATCGTTTGGTATATGAAAACACACGCGAAATAAGTGATTGGTTCAGTCAGCGGATCTGCGGGCCGAACTGTCACGGGCATGTGGTGGAACGTTATCTTGATGTTGTCCGGGCGCTTGATTGTGAACCCAAAGAACCTGTTTTCACCTTCGTCCTTACGCCGCGAGAACAGGAAATGGCCGTGGCTGCGGCTGCGCAGGCGGGACTGGATATGAGCCGGCGATACGCTATTTTAGCGCCTGGGACAAATTGGCCGAATAAATGCTGGCCAACGACTCATTTTACTGCACTTTGCGACCGGTTATTCGATGAAGGCTTGATTCCGGTGATCGTCGGGGGGGCGAAAGACCACCAACTGTACAATGCGATCGCTGCCGGCACCGTGGTGCCGCCGGTTGATTTAATTGGTAAAACGACACTAAAACAACTCATTCATATTATACGGGGCGCTCGTGTGTTTGTCGGCGGTGATACCGGACCCCTGCATTTGGCAGCGGCGATCGGCACTCCGGTCGTTGGCCTGTACGGGCCGACCGATACAAGCCGCAACGGTCCGTATGGAAAAGCGCACACAACCCTGGTCGCAAACCGGGAATGCGCAGGCTGTTGGCAGCGAAGCTGCCCCAGGGGAGAAGATTGCCTATCTGTTATCAGCGTATCTGCGGTATATGATGCAATTAAAATGCTTCTCGAGCGTTAAAAAATAAATCGTAGTATAAAGAGGATAAAATAATTGATACAGTATTTTCAAGACATAGCAACAACATTCTTAAAGTATAGATATTTGCATAATAATAATATACTGATAAAAAAAATCAATAAAATTGTATATTCGCTTTGCAAAGCATCGATAAGGATACTGATTCCCTTGTGTTATCATTACAATAAGAGCGAACAACCAGGCATTGCTGCCGGGTCTTATGATGGATCGCCGCCAATTATCCTATCGCTTACTACCTTTCCGGCCAGGGTGAATACCATTTGGATTGTTCTTGAGACTTTGATGCGACAGTCATTTAAACCGAATAGGATCATATTGTGGCTGGCAGCAGAACAATTTCCTAATGGACTCTCAGAATTACCTGGTAAAGTGCTCAATATGCAAAAAAGAGGTCTTGAAATTAGATTTTGTGATGATTTACGCAGTCATAAAAAATATTACTACACGATGTTGGAAAATCCTGATGCGATCGTTATAACTGTGGATGATGATGTTTTTTATCCGGAAAATATGGTTAGTTTATTAGTGAAACAATATCAAAGACATCCTAATTGCATCGTGGCCAATCGGGCCCATAAAATAACCTTTGCCGACAATAAAGTTGCTCCGTATTCAAAATGGATTACGTTTGCATTAGGTGAAAAAAATCCCAGTATGCTTTTGGTGCCGACCGGTGTAGGGGGTTGCCTTTGGCCGCCGCATATTTTGCATAAAGAAGTATTTAATAAAAAGGCAATGAAAGAATTGGCACCCTTGGCGGATGATATGTGGTTAAAATGCATGGGAGTTTTAAATGGCGTAAAAGTGGTGAAATCAATGCCGATATTAAGTGAATTTTTTACATTGCGGGGGTTATATAAAACTGGGTTGGCAAAACAAAATATTGGTAAAAATTTAAATGATATACAATTATCAAAAATCATGGAAGCCTATAGCATAGATTTCAGTATTTATAGGGATAGTTGATCCTGTAACACCTTGTGGTTTCTCCATGAAAGGATAGATTGATTTTTTTAAGAGGAGAGCGGGTTTATGGGCATGTTGGTTTCTATCATAGTGCCTTCGTATAACGTAGGTGCATATCTCGGAGAATGTATTTCCTCCATTCTGGCGCAAACATACGAACAATGGGAAGTACTGATAGTCAATGACGGATCGACCGATAATACGGCGGAAATTGCAGCCGCATTGGCCCGGACAGATCCGCGGATACGGCTGATAAATCAGGAAAACGGCGGTGTTTCTGTCGCCCGCAATACTGGATTGAGGGCAGCGAAGGGCCAGTGTGTAGCTTTCCTTGACGGCGATGATCTTTGGGAACCGGAGTTTTTGGCAGAGACGGTTGGCGTTAAAATGCGAACAAACGCCGATGCCGTTTACAGCGGCTACAGCCGCTTTTACAGCAATGGCTACAAACGAAAATACCGCTATCACTACCCAGGCGGATCATTAATCATTCCGCCGGCCGATAAGCCGGTTCGTTTTCATATCGGCGCCATGCTGTTTGACAAGGCGCTGCTTGACAAGCATGCCATTACATTTACGCCGGGAGGGCTGGTTGGCCAGGACTGGGAGATGATTGCCAAAGTATTGACGGTTGCCACGGTGCAGCCGGTACCCCGGGATTTGATGATTTACCGGCAGCGCAAGGGCTCAACGCTGAACTCCCGCTGGAACTGGAAACGGCATATTCACGCTCTGCATGGCTACAAACGGGCGATTGATTTCATGGCGCAAAAACTGGCCGGCGCTTCCAATCTGGAAGAAGTACTGCGCTATCACAACGCCAAACTGGGCCGTCAAAGCTGCCGTCTGCTGTGGCGCATGATCAAAACCGGCTCTCACCAAGACGTGCTGGATTTGATGGCGGATGCCGAATTTGCCAAACGGTTGGAGTGCGTCCCATTCAAGACGCTGCGCCTGCCAGAAGCATTAAAATACAAAATTGTGTTATCAAAGAACAGGCTGTGCTGGAACATCCTCAAATTGCTGGGCCATTAAGTAAAAATGAATCAGTTGAGGTGGGCGACGTGTACCATTCTGTGTGGAAGCAAATGAAACTCTTTGCTGGTTTTTGCCGCTGGTCGATCTATCGCATAGAGGCAAAAACCATTTCTGACCGTCGATTCATCGAATGGAAATACAAAAAAAGAATGGGCAAACGCCTTGACCTGCAGAACCCGCAAACCTTCTCGGAGAAGCTTCAATGGCTGAAACTCCACTGGCGCAGCGATCTGCTTACGCAATGCGCGGATAAAGTGGAGGTTCGCAAGTTTGTTGAAGCCAGGGTAGGTTCGCACATATTGAAAAAACTATACGGCGTTTATGCCAATGCGCACGAGATAGCGCTGGCAGAACTTCCGGGCGCGTTTGCCTTGAAGGTCAATCACGGCTGCAAGCAAATGATCCTGTGCAACAATAAAAAAGAATTGGACTGGCCGTATGCGGCACGAATCTTAAACCTGCATTTGCGCAACAACAATTATTATCATCTGCGTGAATGGGCCTACCAAAACATCGCGCCCCGCATTCTCTGCGAAGAACATTTGACCAAAGACGGGAACACAATGTTCGAATACAATTTCTTTTGTTATCACGGAACGCCGCGTTTGGTCGAAGTCATCGAGATTAACGGAGACGAGCGGCGGGCGAATACCTATGATATGGATCTCAACCTGTTATGGCGAAAATATAAGAGTCCTCCCATTGTTGGAACGCTGGAAAGAACGGAACACTACGAAGAAATGATTTCTTATGCAGGCAAACTTGCACAAGGCTTTCCGTTTGTCCGGGTTGATTTTGCGCTGACCCAAGGCCGGATTTATTTTGGGGAAATGACCTTTTATCCCTTGGGGGGCATGCACCGTTACAATCCGGAAGCGTTTGACGAGTTTCTGGGTTCTTATTTGCAGCTGCCGGACCGGAATTTGTTGGTACACGAGAAAGTATAAATTTTATCTAAACCCCAGCCGAAAAGGAAAATTTTTATGCATAAAGAAATTAGAAGATATGAATGATCGTCATGTCATATTGATCAGACTCTGATTTGCTTGAGATTGCTGCAGCAGCAAAGGAAGGGGTGGCAGGGTTTTGAAAGTTGCGATTGTACATGATTGGCTGGTTGCTTACGGTGGCGCGGAACGGGTTTTGGAGCAGATGCTCCTGCTCTATCCGGAGGCGGATTTGTATTGCCTGTTGGACGTATTGCCGGAACGAGAGCGCGCTTTTCTGAAGGGAAAGCCGGTTCAGACTTCGTTTATCCAAAAACTTCCTAAGCTCCGTAAGTGGTACCGGCGATATTTGCCGCTGATGCCCATGGCAGTCGAACAATTTGACCTTTCTGCCTATGATCTGATTATTTCCTCTTCACATACTGCCGCCAAAGGAGTCCTGACCGAACCCGATCAGCTGCATCTTTCTTATGTACATACTCCTGTCCGCTACGCCTGGGATCAGCAGCATCAGTACTTGAAGGAAGTCAAAATGACACGGGGCATCAAAAGCTGGACGGCCAAAGCCTTCATGCATTATCTTCGTCTTTGGGATTTGCGGACCGTAAACGGAGTCGACGGTTTCATTGCCAACTCCAAGTTTATTGCCCGCCGCATACGCAAAGCCTACCATCGTGATGCCGACGTAATCTATCCACCGGTTGCCGTGGATGCTTTCCTAATGGGAAAGGAAAAAGAAGATTATTATTTAACGGTTTCGCAGATGGTTCCCTATAAAAAAATTGACCTGATTGTCACTGCCTTTCGCGAGATGCCCGAACGCAGGTTAGTAGTGATTGGTGATGGACCGGAAGCCGCAGCCGTCCGGGCGGCAGCGAATGATGCGCCCAACATTACCTTTTTGGGCTATCAGCCGTCGGCAGCATTGATTGATTATATGCAAAAAGCCCGTGCATTTGTGTTTGCCGCCGAAGAAGATTTTGGCATCACCCCGCTTGAGGCGCAGGCCTGCGGGACGCCGGTGATCGCTTACGGCAAAGGCGGTGTGCAGGAAACAGTACAGGGTTTGACCAACTTATTTCCCACGGGGGTTTTCTTTGAAGAACAAACCGTTTCATCCTTGAAAAAAGGCGTCGAACTGTTTGAGGCGGAAGAGATCCGGATTTCGCCGCAAATGTGCCGGGATAATGCCATGCGCTTCTCGCCGGAACGGTTTCGCAAAAAACTGCACGATTACATTTTGAGAATGGAACAGAACTACACATAAGAGGAGATCAAGAATGAATATTTGTATCATTGGAACCGGCTATGTCGGCTTAGTCACCGGAACCTGCTTTGCGGAAATGGGAAACCGGGTCTGGTGTATTGACGCGGATCAGGATAAAGTGGAGAAGCTTCAAAAGGGGTTCATTCCGATTTATGAACCGGGGCTGGAGGAAATGGTCAGGCGGAACAGACAGGAAAACCGATTGCATTTCAGTACGCAGCTGGAGGAGGGGCTGAACAATGCCCGCTTTTGTTTTATTGCGGTCGGAACGCCGCCCCTGCCTGATGGTTCGGTCGATCTCAGTCAAGTTTTGCAGGCGGCGAAAGCAATCGGCAAGCAAATGACCAAAAAAATGATTGTGATCACCAAATCGACCGTCCCGGTAGGGACGTCGGCCCAAGTGCGGGCGGTGATCGCCGAACAACTGGAATTGCGCGGGCAAGAAATTGAATTTGACGTTGTGTCTAATCCTGAATTTCTCAAAGAAGGCGCTGCGATCGAAGATTTCATGCGGCCGGATCGAGTGGTTATCGGCGCTGATCATCCGCAGACCGCTGAATTGATGAAAAAACTATATGAACCCTTCGTGCAAAACCAAAATCCTATCTTGGTCATGGATATTGCATCGGCGGAGTTGACGAAATATGCTGCGAATGCGATGCTGGCCACCCGAATCAGTTTTATGAATGAAATGGCCCAACTGTGCGACCAGGTTGGCGCGAACATTGCCAATGTGAGGCTGGGGATCGGCACAGACCGGCGGATTGGCATGCCCTTTTTATACGCTGGGCCTGGGTATGGCGGCTCCTGTTTCCCCAAAGATGTGAAAGAATTAGTCCATACCGGCAAGAAGCATGGGGTTGCCATGGCCGTAATCGAAGCCGTTGACCGCGCGAATGAACGCCAGAAAAAGTATCTGGTGGAGTTGATCAGACGTCGTTTCGGTCAAGATTTGCGAGGAATGACCTTTGCGATCTGGGGGCTTGCTTTTAAGCCGCAGACAGATGACATCCGTGAATCACCCGCGCTCATCATCATCAAAGAATTGATCCGGATGGGGGCCGAAATTCAGGCCTATGATCCGGAAGCAATACGTCAAGCAAAAAAAACACTGGCCGAATATGCAGAGCAGATCCGTTATGCAGATACGATGATGGGGGCATTAGTGAACGCCGATGCGATGGTTCTGGTCACCGAATGGCCGCAGTTCCGGCAGCCGGATTTTTCCGAGATGCAGACAATCATGAAACAACCGGTTGTTTTTGACGGCCGCAACCAATATGACCTGCAGCAAATGGCAGAGCAAGGCTTTGAATATTATTGCATTGGGAGAAATGCGCAGGCTTTAAAATAATAAGGCAGCGAAAGAATGGTGCAGGTTGAATGCAAGGAGCAAACCTTGTTTTAACCTGCATTTTTTCAGAAAGGGTTCAAAATTTTTCATGCATCCGGCTTTATTTGGCAGGGCAGTAAGGAGGTTATGGATGGCCACGATTAGCGGAAATGCTGCAAACAACATCTTGCAGGGAAGCAGCCTGGCCGATACGGTGAATGGTTTGGGCGGCGAGGATACCTTGTACGGCAATGACGGCGCCGATGTCCTAAACGGCGGAACGGGGAATGACCGGCTGTTTGGCGGTGCAGGCAATGATACATACAAATTTTCGGCCGGCGGCGGGAATGACACGATTGGCGCAGGGGATGCGAGTGACGCGGATACCGTCGATTTTGGCTCGATTGCGCTCAGCAAATTTTCCTATGAGACGGCGGGTCCGAACCTCATCATTCGGATGACCGGCAATGATACAATCGATACTCTTACCTTGGAAGAGTGGCTGACTTTTGAAAATGGCGTCAAAAATGTCAAAATTGGCTCGATGGTATATGCCAAGGCAGCTGCCGGAACCAGCGGAGCGGACTTTATCGCCGGGTCGGGCGATGCCAGAACGACCTTGAACGGCGCTGCCGGCGCCGATATCCTGGTGGGTGGAATTGGCGATGATTTCCTGGACGGCGGTCTGGCCAACGATGGAATTTACGGTGGCGCGGGCAACGATGCGATCATTGGCGGTGACGGCAATGACCTGCTCAGCGGCGGAGCAGGCAGCGATACGATCGAAGGCCAGGGCGGCGCGGATACCCTGATGGGCGGTGAAGGACCGGACTGCTATGTGTTTGGGGCAAGCTCCGCCGGCAATGATGTCATCCTGAAGGATTCCTCCAACCGTCATGATCTCATTGCTCTGAGCGGTATTGCCGATTTGTCCAATTCGTTGCGGACCGGCAATGATTTGATCCTTGATTTTGGCAGTTCGCAAGGAAAGGTTACGTTGAAAAGCTGGAATGAAGGCGCTGACTATGCGATCGGCAACGTGAGCATGGACGATGCGCTCTATTCGCTGTCCGCAGGATCCGCGTCGGCAGATACGTTGGGCGGCAGCAGCGGCGATGATCTTCTTCTGGGTCTGACCGGGGCGGATAAATTGAACGGCGGCAGCGGCAGCGACCGCTTATATGGCGGGAGCGGTGCGGACACGCTGAATGGCGGTACGGGCAACGATATCTTCATCGGCGGCAATGACGCGGATGTCTACTGGTTTGATGCCGGCTTCGGCCATGATACTGTCAAAGCGTATGCGAACAATGGCAGTGATACCATTGAATTTGGCAGCAGTATCAGCGAAAACTCCATTGAAATGAGCATCGCCGGCAGTGACCTGTTGATCCGTGTGGAAGACGAGGCGGGGACGGATACCGTGACGCTGGAAGGCTGGAATGATGCAGGTTCCACTGCAAAAGTGACAAAATTCCGAATGGGCGGTCAGTACTATACCATCCAGCGCTATTTGGATGCAGCGAATGCCGCAGGCAATACGATTACCGGCAATGACAGTGCGGAAATGATGATGGGAAGTGATCAAGCGGATACCATCAGCGGCAATGGCAGCAGCGATATATTGCTTGGCGGCGCCGGCGACGATCTGCTGGATGGCGGCAGCGGCAATGACCGGATTGACGGCGGAACCGGCAACGACCTGTTAAGAGGCGGCGCCGGCGTCGATACCTATATTTTCGGTGCGGATTCCGGCGGAGATCTTATCATGAAAGCCTCCGGCAATAATCTTGACAAGATCAAGCTGGCTGACGGCATCGGCATTGAGGAGGTCGGGATCGCTTACAGCGGCAATGATCTCATGCTGTACCTGGGCGGCGATTCCTTATCCGGAGCTTCGATTACGGTGCAAGGCTGGAAAGATGGGTCCGGTTACAAGCTGACCGGCCTGATTGCCGGCAATGAAACCTTTGTGCTTGGCAATCCCATCCAAGGCAAGGATGAAAGTGACACGATCGATTACAATGATGTGCTGAACGGCGCTGGGCTGGCGGATCTGCTCAACGGTCTGGGCGGCAACGATACCCTGAACGGATCAGGAGCCGCTGATCTTTTGATCGGCGGGGCAGGCAACGATGTGCTGATTGGCGGCGCCGGGGTGGATACCTATCGTTTCAGCGGGCTGACGTTTGGCCACGATACCATCCGCGGCGCGAGCGATAACGCCGGCGACAAAGTAATTCTTCATTTTGACACGGTTTCCGAAGAAAATTACGGATCAAAACTGAATGATCTCGGCTTCGCCAGACAGGGCAATGATTTGATTGTTTCACCGCGCGCCGGAAGCGAAACGAGTTCCATCACGTTCGCAGACTGGTATGTAAGCGCCAACAAGATCAAACAATTTGTGGTGAACGGTCAAGCCTGCAATCTGGAAAATTTTGTCCAAGGCAATGAAACGAATAACAATTTGTCGGGTTCCGGCACATTGACCAATATCTTCTACGGACTGGCCGGCAACGACACGGTGACCGGCGGAACCGGCAATGATCTGCTAATTGGCGGCAGCGGCGCAGACTCTCTTGTTGGCGCTGCGGGGGCAGATGAACTATACGGGGATGCCGGCAATGACACATTGCTGGGCGGTGACGGCAACGATTTGCTAGTTGACGATTCGGATGAGAACAATGATCTTCTCGACGGCGGCGCAGGCAATGATACGATCATGGCGGGAGGATCCGGCAGTGACATGCTGCTCGGCGGCACCGGCAATGATCGTATCATCGTGAATGGTGAATACGATACGGTTGATGGCGGAAGCGGCCGGGATACGCTAACCACGGCAGCCAATTTCGCAAATGAATTGCAGCTGTTTGGCGGGAACGATAATGATCTGATGATCGCTGAGATTGATAGCGGCGGGCACAATTTGCTGGACGGCGGCGCCGGCAACGATGAATTGCGTTCCACAACCTACAGCGAATCGTACTTATATCGTGATTCTCATGTAACCTTGCGGGGCGGCTTGGGCAATGATACCTATACAATCAGCAATAAAGCCTATACTGCGATAGATAATTCCGACGGCAGTACCAATGACGTCATTCAGTTCTATGCCGGCGAAGACAATAGGATCGCGGCTTATTCCTTCAGCCAGTTTGAGAATGATTTGCTGGTTCAATGGAAGGATGGCGCGCAAAACGTGCTGCGGATCAGCAATTGGTTTTTGGGCAGTGCGTATCAGATTCAGAAAATGCTATTCAGTGACGGAACGCTGACGACGGCGCAAATCAACCACCTCGTGTTCATCGGCAACGCGACGGATGGAGCGGATTCCATCAGCGGAGCGGCTTACGGCGAACAGTTGGCCGGCTTGGGCGGCAACGATACGCTGAATGGACTGGCCGGAAATGACCTGCTGGCCGGCGGAGCGGGCTCGGACCGCTATGTTTTCGGCCTTGGCTCGGGCCACGATACGATCGCTTTTGACAGCGACAACGCGAATGACACGCTGATTCTGACAAATTTGAGCGCCAATGATATCACCTACATTCACACTGCCGCCGGGGATACCTTCTCGATGAACGGCAGCAATGAAACCATCACGATTCTTGGCGACACGGGCGCATACGATGCGTACAGCGCCTGGATCGGCCAAGTTGTCTTCAGCGACGGCCGGATTTATGAATACCTGCCCAATGACAGCCCCGGCGCCGGCGATTACATTTGGCTGTCGACAACCGGCATGGATACGCTGGGAACAGAAGGCGCCGATGTCTTGACAGGCACGCGCGGAAGCGATACGATCGCCGGTCTGGGCGGCAACGATACCATCGACGGCCTTGGCAGAGAGGACATTTTATCCGGCGGCGCCGGCAATGACATTGTGATCTATGACGGCACCGACCAATTCGCAAATTTATCCGGCGGCGCGGGCACGGATACCATCGACGCCAGCAATTATGCCGGTTCGCTGGCGGTGGATACCACACAAGAGCTTGCTGATTTTGAAGTGATTGTGGGCGGATCAGGCAACGACAGCATGGTTTGGGACGGTGTTAGGGCTTTGTCCGGCGGAGCCGGGATAGATACGCTGACAGCAGGAAGCGGAGTTTACACTTCCATAGGTTCTCAATTTGCTGATTTCGAAGTATTTGTCGGGAACGCAGCGGCGAATGTGATCGATCAGTCCTACCGAACCGAATCCGTAACATTGACCGGCGGCGATAGTGATGATATTTTGACCGGCGGCATTGGAAACGATCTGCTTGATGGCGGCAGCGGCAGCAACATCCTAAGCGGCAGCCTTGGCAATGACACGTTGGTATTTAATGCAGGAGACCAAACCGGTTGGTTTAACGGCGGAGCCGGTATCGATGTATTTGATGCGCGGCAATTGACCGCTGGACTGATCGCCACCAACGAAGTTTTGACGGATTTTGAAGTGTTCTTGGGTGGCTCTGGCAGCGATTCGATTGACCGGACCAATGAAACCGACGATGTGAAAATCAAAGGCTGTGCCGGCGATGATACCCTGAAGGGCGGCAGCGGCGCCGATTTGCTGGCCGGCGGCGCCGGCGATGATGTCTATGTCTGGGGCGAAGGTGACGGCAGCGACTGGATTGTCAGCACAACGGAGGACGGAACTCCCAATGGCTGCGATACGGTGCTGATTGGCTTTCATGCCAATGAATGCTGGGTACAATACGGCAGCGACAACAGCCCCTACGATTTGGTGCTGGGAATTGGGACAGACAGCGGCGAAGGTTCAACAGGCCAAACACTTATCTTTGAAAATTGGTTCAGCAGCACAGGAACGATCGGTTCGCAGCAGTATCAGGCGGATACCTTGGTGTTTGCCGACGGGACGACGAAATCGGCATCGGAAATCCTTGCGTTACTCAGCGCACAAGGTTCATACAGACACCTTTAAGAACGAAAAAAGACCGGTTGCGAAGTCGCAGCCGGTTTTTTCCCTGCCATCCGGCAGGAAAAGGACATCCAGTAAGAGAATGTAAACTAATTATGTGTAAATCGCCTGGAAAGAAGGGGCCCTATGACATCTGAAGCCAATCCGCAAGTCAACGAACAAACAGCGCAAGCTGCCGGCTCCCCGGATACCGGGCTGGCCAGCTTGCTGATCGTGTCCCGCATTCTGGGTATTCCTGCCGAAGAAAATTCCTTGCGGCAGGAATTTGTTCTTGATAAGACGGCGATCGATACGAAGGGCATCTGTAAGGCCGCCCACAAACTGAAGCTAAAGTCACGCGTCGTCAGGCCGGAAATCGACAAGATCAATCGCCTGTCGCTGCCGTCCATCGCCGTTTGCCAAAACGACAGCTATGTTGTCATTCTGCGCTGTGATGGCGCAAAATTTCTGGTATTTGATCCTGTCGCCGGCAAACCGGAGGTGGCGACCCAGGAACGCTTTGCCGAAGCCTGGAGCGGTGAAATCATCGAAATCGCCCGGCCTTTCAGTTTTAAGCGGCTGGGGCAGGAGTTCAACATCGGCTGGTTTGCTCCCGTATTTTGGCGTTACCGCCACACGTTCTATCAAGTCATCCTGCTGGCGTTTTTACTGCAGGTGTTTGGCCTGATCACGCCGCTGTTTATGCAGGTCGTAATCGATAAAGTTTTGCCGCACAAAGGAATGTCCACATTAAACATCCTGATTGCGGTTATTTTCTGCGCCTATTTTTTCCAGAGCTTGATGAGTTATCTGCGGACGTATATTTTTACCCATACCACGAATAAAGCCGATGCCATCCTCGGCGCCAGGCTGTACCATCAGCTTTGCGCGCTGCCGATGCGTTATTTTGAATCGCGGCGGGTCGGCGACACCGTGACCCGGGTGCGCGAATTGGAAAATATCCGGAGCTTTTTAACCGGAACCAGCCTGACGGTGCTGCTGGATACCGTTTTTGGCGTGGTCTTTTTTGCCGTCATGTTTTTTTACAGTGCCACTCTGACTTGGGTCGTGATTGCCGCCTTGCCTTTATTCATCGGCATGGCCATGTATTTTACGCCCATCATGCGGGAACAGTTTAAGGCGCGGTTTGCCGCCTACATGGAAAATTACAGCTTTCTTGTGGAATCGCTGACCGGCATCCAGACGGTCAAATCGCTGGCGCTTGAGCCGCAGTTCAATAAAAAATGGGAAGAAACGATCGGCAAATATGTCAACATCTCGTTTCAAACGTCCAATATGGGGAATTTGTTCGGCAGTATCAGCAGCATCGTCAGTCTGCTGTCCAGTTTGAGCATTCTCTGGCTGGGCTCGCGGCTGGTAATCGGCGGGGAAATGACGGTTGGCCAGTTTATCGCCTTCAATATGCTGGCCGGTCAGGCGATCAACTCCGTGACCCATCTCACCAACCAGTGGCAATCCTACCAGCAGGCTCGCCTTTCGGTCGCGATGCTCGGCGAGATCCTCAATTCACCGCCTGAGCCGACCGTCCGGGCCGGTACGGCACGTCATGCCGCCCTGCGCGGGGATATCCGCCTGGAGCATGTCCACTTCCGCTATCGTCCGAATGCGCCGCTGGTGATCCGTGACGTGAGTCTGAACATTCGCGCCGGCATGCGCATCGGGATCGTCGGCCGGTCCGGATCCGGCAAAAGCACGATCAGCAAACTCATTCAACGCCTTTATATCCCGGAAAGCGGCAAAGTCTTCCTGGATGGGATCGATCTTGCGCAAGCCGATCCAACCTGGATCCGCCAGCAGATCGGCGTTGTCATGCAGGAAAATTTCCTGTTTAACGGCAGCGTCAGGGAAAACATCTCCATTGCCCGGCCCAGCGCCCGCATGGATGAAGTGATCAAAGCCGCCCGCATTGCCGGGGCGCACGAATTTATCGCCGAACTTGCACAAGGCTATGACACGAATGTCGGTGAACGGGGCGCCTCCCTGTCCGGCGGGCAGAAGCAGCGCATTGCCATCGCCCGGGCCCTGATGACCAACCCGCGTATTTTGATTTTTGATGAGGCGACAAGTCAGCTGGATTATGAATCCGAGCGCGTCATCATGAAAAACCTGGATCAGATTTGTGCCGGCCGCACCGTGATCATCATTGCCCACCGCCTGTCGACTGTCCGTCCATGTGAAATCCTGTTTGTCATGGAGCGCGGCCAATTGATCGAACAGGGCAGTCACGAAGAACTGATCGCCAAACAGGGAATGTACTGGGGCCTTTATCATCAGCAAAGCCGTTAAAATACGCCACAGCAAAGGAGATCGCCATTTTGGAAACGCAATCGGCGCCTAAATTAGATACAGCCTTGATTTGCCTGGCAACAGCGGCCAAGATCCTGGGCATTCCGGCCGATGAACAGCAGCTGCGCCGCGCCTATGCGATTGGCAGTGCCGGCATGGATATGACAACACTCCTGCGGGCCGCGAAAGATATCGGGTTAAAAGCCCGGCTGGTTACGCCGGACAAGGAACGGTTTTCCAAGCTGCCGATCCCGGCCATTGCGATTTTGACAAACGGGAATTGTGTGGTCGTTGGCCGTACCCATCAGAACGCCGTCACACTCATCGACCCGTACCGGAGCCGGCCGTTCTCCTTGCCGCTGGAACAGTTTCTCCAGGCTTGGAGCGGGGAAGTCGTTCTGATCACGCGCCGCATGACGGCCGAAAACTTAACCGGACAGCTGTCGAAAAAATTCAATCTTACCTGGTTTTTGCCGGTTTTCTGGCGGTTTCGCCGTGCGTTTTCCGAAGTCATCGCCGCCTCGTTCGGCATTCAACTATTCGGCTTGGCGACCCCGGTTTTTTTTCAGATCATCATCGACCGGGTTCTTGTTCATCGCGGGACGACGACGTTGGATATCCTGGTCGTCGGGATGCTGTTTGTCTATCTCTTTCAAACGCTCATCACCTATCTGCGCGGCTATTTGTTCGTGCATACCGCAAATAAGATTGACGTTATTCTCGGAACCCGTCTCTACCGGCACATCTCTGCTCTGGCGCTGCGCTTTTTCGAAGAACGCCGGGTCGGGGATACCGTGGCCAGGGTACGGGAATTGGAAAATATCCGTAATTTCATTACCGGTACCGCCCTCACGCTGGTGTTGGACACCGTCTTTGCCATTGTGTATGTTGCCGCCATGTTTTATTACAATATGACCTTGTCCCTCATTGTAGTTGCCGCGCTGCCGGTATTTGCCCTGCTGACCTTCCTGTTTACGCCGGTCTTCAAACGTCAGCTCAACGTCCGGTTTGCCGCCTATGCGGAAAACTACTCTTTCTTGATTGAATCGATTACCGGGATCCAAACGCTGAAATCCCTGGCACTGGAAAAACAATTCCAGCAGAAATGGGAACAGAGTCTGGCGCGTTACGTCAAAATGTCGTTTGACACCACAAACATGGCCAACATCTTTGGCAGCATCGGGCAGATGGTCAGCCTGCTGACCACGCTCGGCATCCTCTGGCTGGGCGCGAACTTCGTTATGGACGGAAAAATGTCGGTCGGGGAGCTGGTCGCCTTCAATATGCTGGCCGGACAGGTAACCCGGCCGGTTCTGCGGCTCGTCAACATCTGGCAATCGTTCCAGCAGGCCCAATTATCGATCGACCGGTTGGGTGATATTCTCAATGTGCCGGCGGAACCGGCGTTTAATCCCAACCGGACAACCTTATCGACGATCGAAGGAGAAATTGTTTTTGACAACGTGGGCTTTCGCTACCGGGCGGACGGCCCGGAAGTGCTGCGCGAGCTCAGTTTTACCATCAAGCCCGGAACCCGGGTGGGGATCGTGGGCCGGTCCGGTTCCGGCAAAAGCACAATTATCAAGCTCATCCAGCGGCTCTATGTGGCGGACACAGGTCAAGTACTCATTGACGGCATTGACGTCGCCCAGGTCGAACCGGCCTGGCTGCGCCGTCAGATCGGCTTTGTGCTGCAGGAAAGCTTCTTATTCAACGGCAGCGTGCGGGAAAATATCGCGATGGCCCGGCCGGAAGCGACCGCCGAGGAAATCGTTCAGGCCGCCCGGATGGCCGGCGCCGACGAATTTATCCGTGAATTGCCGGAAGGCTACGATACGAACGTCGGTGAACGCGGCGGCGCGCTGTCAGGCGGCCAGCGTCAGCGGATTGCGATTGCCCGGGCGCTGATCACCAACCCGCGCATTTTGATTTTTGACGAAGCAACCAGCGCGCTGGATTATGAATCGGAACGGGTCATTATGGACAACCTGGATACAATTTGCGCCAACCGTACGGTGATACTCATCGCTCACCGCCTGTCCACCGTTGAACAATGCGATGCCATTTTGGTCATCGACCGGGGAAGACTGGCCGAACAGGGCACACACCGCGAATTACTGGCCCTTGGGGGCATTTATCAAAATCTGCATAGCCAACAAGAGGGATGATGATGGAAAAGAAAACAGGATACCTGGCCAAATGGCTGGGCACAAAACGCAAGGGAAACGAGACGCTGGCGCCGGAAGAAACCGAATTTCTGCCCGCCATCCTGGAAATTACCGAAAATCCGGTATCGCCGACGGTACGCATGCTGATCGCGGTGCTGGTGGCGATTATCGGCGTCGCCTTTTTATGGTCCGTCTTCGGCCACGTGGACGAAGTCGCGGTTGCGCCGGGGAAAATTATTCCCAGCGGTTACGTCAAGGTGATCCAGCCGGAGAGCAAAGGCGTAGTCAAGCAAATCAACGTCAAGGACGGCCAGACCGTCAAAAGTGGCGATTTGCTGATTGAATTGGATCAAACCATTTCCGGCGCGGAACTGGCCCGGATCAAAAAAGAAGTGGCCTATTACAACCTGGAAATTGACCGGCTGCTGGCGGAAATGAACAATGCTCCGTTTACGCCCCAGCCGAGCCCCGATCTGGATGACAAGGACTTGTCCTTCCAGATGAGCTTGTATATGAGCCGCACTGCCGATTTCAACAGCAAGATGGCGGTAGCGCGGCACAGTGTGAACCAGGGCGAGGCCTCCGTCAATGTGGCCCGCGTCAACCGTGACAAATATGCCTCCTTATACGAGATTGCCCGCGACCGGGAAAACCGCCTGGAGCAGCTCATGGTGCAGAATGCCATTTCCACCTTCACCGTTTTAGAGTACCGCGGCCGCCGCATTGAACTGGAGCAGAACCTGGCTGCCCAGGAGGGCGAGATTATCCGTGCCGAAGCCGCCCTGGCCCAGAGCCGGGAGGCGATGCAAAGCGTGATCGCGGAACGGAACCGCGACATCACGGCCAAAATGGTGGAAGACCGCAAGGCGCTGCAAGTGGCCCTGGAAACGTTGAAAATGGCCAACGAGAAGAACCGTCTGGCCCGTCTGACTTCGCCGATCGACGGCCGTGTGACGCAATTGGCGGTGCATACGATCGGCGGGGTGGTAACGGAAGCTCAGCCGCTGATGGTGATCGTGCCGGCGGATGTGACGCTGGAAGTGGAGGCCTGGGCCGCCAACCAGGATATTGGCTTTATTTATAGCGGCCAGCAGGCGGAAGTAAAAGTCGAAACCTTTAATTTCCAAAAATACGGCTATCTGGACGCTCATGTGACACAGATCAGTCCAGACGCCATTGAGGATAAAGAGAAGGGCCGCGTTTACCGGGTCACCCTCCAACTGGATCGCGACTACCTGATTGTCGGCGATAAAAAAGTATACCTCGGCCCCGGCATGACGGTTTCCGCAGAAATCAAAACGCGGGAAAAACGGATCATTGAATTTTTCCTCGACCCGTTCCGGAAATATCAGAGCGAAGGCTTGAGAGAACGGTAGAGAAGGAGATCGTAAGCTTGTGAAAATAGCGCATATCAATTTTCATGATACACAAGACGGATCGTCGCGTACCGCGCGAACCCTGCTGGACGCTTTGGCCGCGCAGGGACAGGAAGGCTGGTTGTTCGCCCATCACAAAATCAGCGGCGATGAGCGTGTCATTTCATTGCCTTTTTTGCAGACGCCATGGCAAAAAGAACTTCTGGAGGCGCAAAACCGGCAAGGACTGGGCAATCTCTATTCCGCATCCTTGCTGCAGGTCTTGCAGCACCCGGCTTTTCAGGCCGCGGATGTTCTTCATCTGCATGCGATCAAAGGCAATTATTTTTCTTTTTTGCTATTTCCGTTTTTGACGGCGATCAAGCCGACTGTCTGGACGCTGTATGATTCGCTGGCGTTTACCGGCGGCTGTTATAATGCCGATTCCTGCGATCTTTGGCGGGACATGGGCTGCCGCGGCTGTCCGCTGGACGCCGGCCGGCACAGTTCCCGGCCGGAAAACGCCCGCTGCGGCGACAGCAGGAGAGAAACTCTGCAGAGGTTGAAAAACAGTCTGTACCGGCTGAGCAGCTTTACGGTCGTCAGCCCGTCGCGTGAGCGGCAGGAACAGGCTGTCCACAGCATTCTGGAAGGGCATGACGTCCGATTGATTTATCACGGGGTGGATACGGAAGTTTTTCAGCCGGGCGAACAGGCTTTGCTGCGCAAAAATCTTTCCCTCCCGGCGACGGCGAAAATCGTTCTTTTTGCTGCGCCCGGCGGCTTTGCCAATTCCAGCCGCGGCGGGCAATTTCTGCGGGAAGCCTTGCACAAGATAAGCAAAGAAATTCCCGGCCTGCTGCTGATCACCGTTGGCGGCAGTCAGGAAAGCCTCCCGGGGGATCTGCCGGTAAAGCAGTTGGATGTTCCCTTTTTGACCGATGCGCGGCAGTTGGCTGCGTACTACGGAGCAGCGGACGTTGCCGCCGTGCCGACAATCTTCAATACACCCGGGATGACACCGTTGGAAGCGATGGCTTGCGCCACTCCCGTCGTTGCGTTTGACAGCGGCGGCATGAAAGAAATCATCACCCACCGGCTGACGGGCTATCTGGCCCGGATGCGCGACAGCGAGGATTTGGCTGCTGGCTTGGCTCTGTTCCTGAACGATCCGGGGCGGAGTCAAATTGTCGGTGAAGCCGCCCGGCAGTCTGTTATGGATCGATTCACGGCGCGCCGCATGACTGATGAGTACCTGGCACTCTACAAGGAATTGTTATCGGGGAAAAAACCGGTCCGGCCACAGCCAAAACTTCCCGCAGCTCAGCCGCTGCTGTCGCAGGACTTGTCTGCCCGGCGCGAAACCAGGAACCCGGTAAACTTTGCCGAACTGGAAGCGAAGTTTCAGATCCCTGCAACAGTCGACAAGGCGCGAACAGTCTCCTGGAAACAGGTCATTCAGGAATTCCGGACCCGGTACGAAGGGTTTGAAAAACAAAAAACAGCCGATCGGGCCTTGTTTACGGATTTGTATTTTGATTATTGCTTGCGGTCTATCGATTCCATGACGCAGAGTTCTTTGCTTTGGGAATTTGCCGGGCAATGGTTCGCTGCCCGCCGACTGCCGCCGCGCTGCGGGGGACTTCATCCCGTGCAGGAAGCGGCGCTGCTGCGCATCTGTCTTACCTTGCGCAGCAAACTGCATGACTATTTCAGCCAAACGCCGGTAACCGCCCTAAAACAAATCAACGATAAACAGCAGTGGCTGCTGGTCAGCCTCTGGCGTCAAGTTTTTTTGAACGTCTTTTCGGCTCTCAATCTGCGTTTGACCATTCCGGCCGAAGAACAGGATCTGGCAGCCAAGCTATTGACTTCAAATGACAATAACTGGTATCCGCGTCTCTTGCTCACATCCCTCTATGCCCCGTTTTCGGCTGACCGGATTGCTCTTGACGCCGGAAAATTGTGGAGTTCAAAATATATCCCCGTTTTTTGCAAAGCGATCATTATTTTCTGGATGCTCAACCTGCCGTATTTCAACGCCCGCGAAGAACACCGGCAAAAGCTGCTGAAATACGCCCTGGATCTGTGCGGAGAGGCAGTCAAGCAAAAACGCCTGATGACGCCGGCTTTTTTCAATGCATTCATTGAAGAAGCGATGACTGCATTTTGGCGCTCCACCTATGTGGGCGGCAACAACCTGGAAGCGTTGAATGCGCTTGGTGACTTCCTGGTTTTCAATATGCACCGCTTGTATCCCGGGGTCAAAGAGACGCCGAAACGGCGGCCGGGCCGGGCGGACGGAAAACTCCGGGTGGGCTATGTTTCCCGCAACTTTGCCAGCCAGGCTGTCAGTTACTATATGGTCAACCGCATTTTGCATCACGACCGGGAAAAATTTGCGGTCACTGTTTTTGCCCTGGGTGAACGGCAGGACGATATGACCGAATTATTCCGCCGGAATTGCGATCAGTTTATTCAGATGAAAAATCTTCAGGATATCCAAAGCATTGCGCAAACGATCCGGGAGCAGGACTTGGATATTCTCGTATATGCCGACCTGGGCATGGATCCGGTCACGTATATGCTGGCCGCCTTCCGGCTCGCACCGGTGCAGGCTGTCTTGGTCGGCCACGGGATCACCTCCGGCTTGCCGACGATTGATTACTATGTCAGCGGCGACCATGAGCCGCCGGACGGCGACAGCCATTACCGGGAAAAACTGATCCGCTTGCCGAATCTTGGTGCGGCGCAATATCCGCCGTTGATGCCGCAGCAGATGCCAAATCGGCGCGACTTCAACCTGCCGGAGGAGGCAGTAGTTTTCGTTTCCTGCGCCAACGGAATTAAGCATGCGCCGCAGCGGGACCGTTTGCTGGTCCAAATCCTGCAGCGCGCGCCGCAGGCCTGGATTGTTTTGAAACCCTATATGAACCCGCCCAGCATTCATCATCAACTGACCGACCGCTTGCTTACCGCGGCCCGGCAGGCCAAGGTTGCCGACCGGCTGATCATTCTGCCCCCGCTGCGGCAGGCGAGCGATCTGATGGGGCTTTTGGCACTGTCCGACGTTCAATTGGACACCTACCCCTATGGCGGCTGGACCACGAATATGGAAGCGCTGTTTATGGGTCTGCCCATCATCACGCAGGAAGGCGATATGGCACGCAGCCGCTGGGGTGCGTATTTGCTGCGGGCGCTGGGCGTTACCGAGGGGATCGCCGCCAGCGAACAGGAATATGTCGATTGGGCGGTAACGCTGGCTGAAGATGCCATGTTGCGTCAACGTCTCCACACCCATATCAAGGCCCATGTCCGCGAAACATTGTTTAATGGTTCCGCCGCCCAGCCGGCGTATGAAGAAGCGTTGCTCCGGATGTGGAATGAACGCATAGAGCGAGGTGCGCTATGAAAATTTTGTTTTTGCATCCCAATTTTCCCGCCCAGTTTGTCCGCCTGGCCAGCATGTTGGCGGCTGATCCCGCCAACCGCGTCGTGTTCGGCACGCAGCGGCAGGAAGGCAGTCTGGCCAACGTGTTTAAAGTGATGTATACCAACCACCGTGAGCCCAAACCGGACACGCACAGCTATATCAAGCCGCTCGAAGGGGCTGTGATTCAGGCGCAGGCCGTGTACCGAATGGGAACCCAGCTCAAGGAGCAGGGGTTTGTTCCGGATATTGTTTACGGCCATTCCGGCTGGGGACCGACGATGCTGATCAAAGACATTTTTCCCCGCGCGCCGCTCGTCTGTTTTTTTGAATGGTTTTATCATGCGCACGGTACCGATGCCGACTTTGATCCTTCCCAGCCGCTGACGCCGGATGACGAAGCCCGTATTCGCCTGAAGAATGCGCCGATCCTAATTGATTTGTACAGCTGCGACCGCGGCATTTCGCCGACGCAGTGGCAGCACCGCCAGTTCCCGCCTGAGTTTCAACCGAAAATCGACGTCATTCATGACGGGATTGATACCGATTATCTGCAGCCGCAGCCCGGATCGGCCTTAGTGCTGCCCGAACAGGGCATTGATCTGACGGGGATGGATGAAATTGTAACGTATGTCGCGCGCGGCATGGAGCCGTACCGCGGTTTCCCGCAATTCATGGAAGCGATGGCGCTGGTCATGGCGCGGCGTCCCAAATGCCAGATTGTCGTTGTTGGCGCCGATCGGGTCGCTTATGGGCGGCAGCTGCCGGAAGGCCAGTCCTACAAGGATCTCATGCTGCAGAAATTGCAGCCCGATATGTCGCGGCTGCATTTCACCGGCTTGCTTCCTTTTCACCGTTACCGCCAGGTTTTGCAGGCGTCCTCCGTTCATGTATACCTTACCCGCCCGTTTGTCCTTTCCTGGTCGATGCTCGAAGCAATGTCCGCCGGCTGCCTGCTGGTGGCGTCTGATACCCAGCCGGTGCGGGAAGTCATCCGCGACGGCGAAAACGGCCTGCTGGTCGATTTCTTTTCACCGGAAAAAATTGCGGACCGGGTCTGCGAAGCGCTGGACAATCGCGCTGCCATGGAACGTTTGCGCAAAAACGCCCGGCAGACGATTTTGGACCGCTACGCCATCAAGAATTGCCTGCCGCGGCAGATGGAGATTCTCAAGGGGCTGCTGCGAAAGTAGCCGCAGCCTACGGCCACGTATTGCGAAAATTCACAATTCTCTTAAAGAAGCATGAATTCAGGCAGGAATTGACTAATAGATGTCGAAAATGTAAATTACTTCATGAGTGTCTTCTACAATGGAAGAATGCAGAATTGGCAAACTTGCCGAAAAGCAAGGACGCAAAGCCGCGGGTCTAAAAGCCCAAATGCTGGGCTAATGACTGCCGGGCCGCTTCGGATTTATCCGGATGGTTCCCGGCAGTTTTCGTTTTCTTCAGAAGCGAAAAGGAGGAGACAAAATGGCTAGCGAGGGCCGCGAATTATCAAGAAAAGTATTGGCCTTTTTCAGTGCGCTCCTGTTTCTGGCGATGTTCATGCCAAGCGGTTTTGCCGCTCCGTCCAATGGCGCGGTAACGACCGGATCCGGAACGATTACAAAAAGCGGCGATACAACGACGATTAGCCAAACCAGCAATAAACTCGGCATAAATTGGCAGACCTTCAGCATCGGTTCCGGCGAAACGGTGGTTTTTGTTCAACCGGGCTTCTCCTCCATTGCGCTTAACCGGGTAATTGGCAGTGAACCTTCCGCTATTTACGGGCAGCTGACTGCCAACGGCAAGGTTTTTTTGATTAACCCGCAAGGAATTTTATTCGCGCCTACCGCTCAAGTCAATGTAGGCGCTCTGGCAGCTTCCACGCTGAATATCAGCGACAGTGATTTTACGGCCGGAACATATACGTTTTCCGGCGCCGGTGGCTCCGTCATCAACCAGGGCAACATTAAGGCCGCCGACGGGGGTTACGTAGCCCTGCTCGGCGGGCAGATTGTCAACCAGGGAACGATTGTAGTCAAATCAGGCACGATCGCCCTCGGAGCCGGAAATGCGGTCACATTGGATATGGCGGGAGACGGACTGATCAATCTGGCGGTCAGCCAGGCAACGGTCAATGCGCAAATAACCAACAATAACCTGCTCAAGGCGGACGGCGGCAGAATTCTGATGACGGCACGCACTGCTGATGAATTGGCCGGTACGGTAATCAATAACAGCGGAACCATTCGGGCCAACAGCATCAGTACGGTGAATGGAGTCATTCGTCTGGACGGCGGTGATCAAGGGATTGTTGTCAATACTGGAGCATTGTCCGCCGCAGGGCTGGATGACTATGAGAACGGCGGGTCAATTACGCTGCGGGGCGGCAATGTCCAGCTCGATTCGACCACAAATATCGATGCATCCGGTACGACGGGCGGAACAGTGAAAGTGAGCGCGGTTGGCGATCTTACAATCAGCAATAACCTGTCGGCCGGAACCAATGCGAATATCATCCTGCGGGCCGATCATAACGGAACCGGCGCCGGAACGGTAAATTTTCAGGAAAGCGGCTCGGTCGCCTTGAGCGGCAGCGGGGCAGCGGAGATCTACTACAACCCTGTCGCGTATACGTCGCCTGCCGATTATGCCGGCAAAGTAACAGGCGGGACGTTGACGGCTTACATGCTGGTGAATAATGTGAACCAGCTGCAAGCGATGAACACCAACCTGGCCGGCGCTTATGCGCTGGGAAAAGACATCGATGCCGGTGCTTCCGCCGCTTGGAATAGCGGCGCAGGTTTTGCGCCGATTGGCAGCAGTGGTAAATTTTCCGGAAAATTCAATGGGGATGGCCATACGATCAGCAATCTGTATATTCATCGGCCAAGTCAAGGCTATGTGGGCTTGTTTGGCGAATTAACCGGTACGGTCAAGAATGTGGGACTTGTTAATATGTCTGTGAGCGGCAATATGTACACCGGCGCTTTGGTTGGACTGAATTATGGCAGCATCAGCAACAGTTACAGCAGCGCTTCAGTTACCGGGTACCAGTACGTTGGCGGGTTGGTTGGAGATAACCATGTCCATAGCAGCATCAGCAACTGCTACAGCAGCGGAACGGTGAGCGGAACCAATCATGTCGGCGGCCTGATTGGCGGCAATACCTACGGCAGTATCAGCAACAGCTACAGCACAAGTACGGTAAGCGGAAGCAGCGACAGCCAATATGTCGGCGGATTGGTCGGACATAACGGCAACGATGACGGCTTGCCGGGCGGCAGTATCAGCAATAGCTATAGCGCGGGCGCCGTGACCAGCGGCAGCGGCAGCTCGGATGTCGGCGGCCTGGTCGGAGCAAACAGCGGCAGCGTCAGCAGCAGCTTCTGGAATAAGACCACGTCCGGCCAAACGGTCAGCGACGGGGGCACTGGATTAACAACAGCCGGGATGATGAACCAAAGCAATTTCAGCGGCTGGGATTTTGGCAATACCTGGCGGATATACGGCGGGTATACCTATCCGCTGCTCAAGTCTTTTTTGACGCCTCTGACCGTGACGGCCAATGATTTTAGCCGAACCTATAATGGGACAACCGGTTATGCCGGAAATGCAGGGGTGTCTTATTCCGCCACTCCAACGGGTTCGCTTTTCGGGACGCTTGCTTATGGCGGCACGGCGCAGGCGGCCAAAAATGCCGGTGAGTATACGATTGTCCCCAGCGGCCTGTATTCCGGCCAGCAAGGATATGACATTGCGTATGCGAACGGCACGCTCTCGATTATCCCGCGGCCGATCACCATTACGGCCAATGCCAGCCGGGTATACGGAAATGCCAACCCGGCCAGCGGTCCGGTCACGGTGACGTCCGGAAGTCTGGCCGGCACGGATGCGCTCAGCAGCGCTGCCTTGAGCAGTCCGGCGACCGCTGCGAGCAATGTGGGCGGCTACAGCCTGACGCCGAGCGGCGTCACCTTTGCCAGCGGCAGCGCCGCAAATTATACGATTACGTACGCGAACGGAACGCTGACGGTCACGCCGCGGCCGATCACTGTCAAAACGAACAACGCCAGCCGGGTATACGGCGACGCCAACCCGACCAGCGGGGTGATCAATGTGACTGCCGGAAGCCTGGCCGGAACGGATGCTCTGGGCAGTACCGCCGGCTTGACTACTCCGGCTGCCGCCACAAGCAGCGTCGGCAATTACAAGCTGACACCGGATGGCGTTAGCTTTACCAGCGGCAGTGCAGCAAACTATGCGATTACTTACGCGGACAGCACGCTGACGATCACACCGCGGCCGATCGCCGTTACGGCAAACAATGCCAGCCGGGTGTATGGCAATGCCAATCCGGCCAGCGGCGCGGTCAGTCTGACATCCGGCAGCCTGGTGGGGACGGACACCCTCGGCAATGCTGCCTTGAGCAGCCCGGCTGGCGCTGCGAGCAGCGTGGGCGACTACAGCCTGACGCCAAGCGGCGTCACCTTTACCCGCGGCAGCGCAGCCAATTATACGATTACGTACGCGAACGGCACGCTCTCGATTACCCCGCGGCCGATCACGATCACGGCCAATGCCAGCCGGTTATACGGCAATGCCAACCCGGCCAGCGGCGCGGTCACGGTGGCGTCCGGCAGCCTGGCGGGGACGGACGCTCTGGGCAATGCTTCCTTGAACAGCCCGGCTACCGCTGCGAGCAATGTGGGCGGCTACAGCCTGACGCCGAGCGGCGTCGCCTTTGCCAGCGGCAGTGCAGCGAATTATACGATTACTTACGCGGACGGAACGCTCTCGATCACGCCACGGCCGATCACCGTCAAAACGAACAACGCCAGCCGGGTATACGGCGATGCCAATCCCACCAGCGGGGTTGTCAATGTAACTGCCGGCAGTCTGGCCGGAACGGATGCTCTGGGCAGTACTGCCGGCTTGAGTACTCCGGCTGTCGCCGCAAGCAGCGTCGGCACTTACAAACTGACACCGGATGGCGTCAGCTTTACCAGCGGCAGTGCAGCAAACTATGCGATTACGTACGCGGACAGCACGCTGACGATCACACCGCGGCCGATTGCCGTTACGGCAAACAATGCCAGCCGGGTGTATGGCGATGCCAACCCGGCAAACGGTCCAGTCAGTCTGACATCCGGCAGCCTGGTGGGGACGGATACACTCGGCAATGCTGCCTTGAGCAGCCCGGCTGCTGCTGCGAGCAGCGTAGGCGACTACAGCCTGACGCCAAGCGGCGTCACCTTTACCCGCGGCAGCGCAGCCAATTATACGATTACTTACGCGAACGGCACACTCTCGATTACCCCGCGGCCGATCACGATCACGGCCAATGCCAGCCGGGTATACGGCAATGCCAACCCGGCCAGCGGCGTAGTCAGCGTGATTAACGGCAGCCTGGCGGGTGCCGACGCTCTGGGCAATGCTTCCTTGAACAGCTTGGCTACCGCTGCGAGCAATGTGGGCAGCTACAGCCTGACGCCGAGCGGCGTCACCTTTGCCAGCGGCAGTGCAGCCAATTATACGATTACTTACGCGGACGGAACGCTCTCGATCACACCGCGGCCGCTCACTGTCACAGCGAACAATACCAGCCGGGTGTATGGCAATGCCAATCCGGCCAGCGGTACGGTCAGTTTGACTTCCGGCAGCCTGGCCGGAACAGATACTCTCGGCAGCGTTGCTGCCTTGAGCAGCCCGGCTACCGCTGCGAGCAATGTGGGCAGTTACAGTCTGACACCAAGCGGCATCACGTTTATCCACGGCAGGGCGGACAATTATACGATTACTTACGCGGACGGAACGCTCTCGATCACGCCGAGGCCGATCACCGTCACCGCGAATGCCAGTCGGGTGTATGGCGATGCCAACCCGGCAAACGGTCCAGTCAATGTGGTTTCCGGCAGCCTGGTGGGCACCGATGCTCTCGGCAATGCGAACCTGGTCAGCCCGGCTGCCGTCACGAGCAGTGTGGGCGCCTACAGTCTGACGCCAAGCGCCGTCACCCTGCAGCGCGGCAGCGCAGCCAATTACAGCATTAGCTATGCCAACGGCATACTGACGATCACGCCCCGCCCGATCTCTGTCACTGCGGTGGGCAAAAACAAGAGTTATGACGGAACAACTTTCGCTTCGGTCATTTATAACGATAACCGGATCAATGGCGACAATCTCACAGTGACCGGAACAGCGGCCTTCAGTGATCCCAATCCTGGCGATGACAAACCGGTCAGCGTTACGGACATTCGTCTCAGTGGAACCGCTGCCGGCAACTATACCCTGCAAAATACATTCGCGTTCACCATCGCGGATATTGTGACCAGAAGCAGTTCGCTGAATAAAGCGTCCAGCTTCCTTCAGCCGTTGGTGCAGCCATTCTTTGCCTTGCCGGCGATCCAGGCGGCCATAGGCAGCCAAAATACGGATGAAGACGATTGGCTGCCGGAAGATCTATGATAGAATGAAAAACATAAGGGGGTGGACAGTATGGCGTTAGACGAACTGGTAGGCACGTCGCTGGATGACAATATTTCAGTTCCGCAAGGAACGGCTGCTTTTGGCCTGCAGGGAAATGACACCTTGTTTGCAGCGGCGGAATATCAAGAAGCCGTGATGTTTTTGGGCGGACAGGGGAATGACACGTATCTGGCCGGAAGCAACAACGGGATGATGATCGAAGAAACGGGAAACTCCGCCAATGACACGGTCATTGCTCCGGGAATTAGTCTGTACAGTTCGTTTTTTGCGAGCATTGACAACCGTCATCTAGTGGTGGCGGACGAGGCCAGCAACCTGAGCATCATCATCTTTGACTGGAGGCAGACGGCCAACCGGATTGAGACCTTCGTCCTGGCCGAAGGGACGTACAGTTATACCGAACTCTACACGATGTTCCAGGAAGCCCTGTCGCAAGGGCTGGTATTTGATTATTCCTGGGAGGAAGTGGGTTTTTCGACTGCGGAAATGAACGGGATCATCAGTACTTATAAATCCAGGAGCGTTTATTTGGAAAGCGTTGCCGATCTTTTTCTGTACGGCGGCGCCGGGAATGACAGTCTGACGGGAAAAGTAGGAAACGACGGGTTATTTGGGTATGCCGGAGCGGACACGCTGAACGGCGGAACCGGCAGCGACACCTTATACGGCGGGAATGACAATGACCGTTTGGACGGAGGAGCCGGCAGCGACAGCCTTTTTGGCGAGGCCGGAAACGATACACTGGTTTATGATGCGGCAGACGGCTGGCTTGACGGCGGGGAAGGAACGGACGTCCTGCTGGTACAGGGTACGGCGGCAGTTGCAATTGATCTGCGCGACAGCCGGTTTGCCGGGCTTGAAACTATTTATGGCAGCAGCAGCAGAGACACATTGACCGGCGAAGAGACAGACAATGAACTGCGCGGTAATGGCGGGAACGACCTGCTGGACGGCCAGGCCGGCAATGATGTGCTGGATGGCGGGAGCGGCAGTGACAGTCTTTACGGCGGCGACGGCGATGATACTCTGGTCTATGATCTTGCCGACGGGATGGTTGATGGCGGTACGGGGTTTGATATTTTGCAGGCCTCCGGGACTGCGGCGGTGACGATGGATCTGAGCAAGACAATCTATACCGGCATAGAAGCCGCCGGCGGTAGCAGCGGAGCGGATAAAATCACCGGAAATGCCAGTGGAAGCACTCTGTTTGGCAACCGGGGGGCGGACACACTGACCGGCGGCGCGGGCAGCGACAGCCTGTACGGCGGCAATGACAATGACCGGCTGTACGGCGGTTTGGGAATGGATGCGCTGCTGGGCGGGTTGGGCAATGATACGCTGATTTATGATGCGGCGGACACCTTGATTGACGGCGGAGACGGAACCGATTTTTTGCTGGTGCAGGGCAATGATGCGGCAGCAATCCATCTGGGTACGGACCTGTTTGCCGGACTCGAACGGGTCATCGGCGGCGGCGGGAGCGATACGCTAACCGGCACGGCGGGGAACGACTATCTGGACGGCGGAAGCGGCAATGATCTGCTGGACGGAAGTGCCGCCAGCGACACCTTGCTGGGTGGAGCCGGCAACGATACGCTGATCTATGATGCCGCCGATCCCGCAGGGAATGTCAAAGGCGGGTCGGGCAATGACGTACTCGACGCCGGCAGTGCGGCAACAGCGGTCGCTATGGATCTTTTGAAATATACGGCCAATGATCTGGAAAACCTGGCCGGCAGCAGTTATGATGATACGCTGACCGGCAACTCCCTGCGAAACTTGCTGGACGGCGGGTCCGGCAATGATCTCCTGGCGGGAAAAGGCGGCAATGACACCTATGTGTTTGGCGATGGAAGCGATACCATTAAAGCGGACGCGGCTAACTCAGCCGATATCATCCGGTTTGGCGAAGGCATTCTTCCGGACGATATCGGCTTTACCGCGCAGGGCAATGACATGCAGATCAGCGTTGTCGGGCAAGAAGGCGCGATTACGGTGGAAGGCTGGAAAAACGCCGCAGGCAACAGAATTACCCAGTACCAATTCGGCACCGGCGGACCGGTCTACAAATTCTTCTCCGGCACGGAAGGCAATGATACGCTGACCGGGACAGCCGCGGGCGACCGCTTGCTGGGACTCGGCGGCAATGATAAATTATCCGGCTCCGGCGGGAATGATATACTCCTGGGTGGAAACGGCAGTGATTTCCTGGACGGCGGTGTGGGCAATGACGTTCTGGACGGCGGTGCGGGCAACGATACCCTGGTCTACGGGCTTGGCGACAGTTTAGGCGGTGGAGACGGATTTGACCTTCTCAGCGCCGCGGCGCAAACGGCGGGGAAAAATCTGTCTTTGGAGATGTATGCCGATTTTGAAGGAATATATGGCGGCAGCGGGGCGGACACGTTAACCGGCAATAATGAAGACAATGTACTGGCAGGGAATTCCGGCAATGATGTGTTGACCGGCTTCGGCGGCAGCGATCGTCTTGACGGAGGAGCGGGAAAAGACAGCCTCTACGGCGGCGACGGCGAGGATACTCTTATCTACGATGCTGCTGACGGGCTGGTTGATGGCGGGGCAGGATTTGATATTTTGCAGGCCTCCGGGACTGCGGCGGTAACGATTGACCTGAATAAAGCGGCCTATTTCGGCATCGAAGCCGCCGGCGGCAGCAGCGGAGCGGATAAGATCAGCGGAAATGCCGGCGGAAGCACTCTGTTTGGCAACCGGGGGGCGGACACGCTGACCGGCGGCGCCGGCAGCGACAGCCTGTACGGCGGCAATGACAATGACCGGCTGTACGGCGGTCTGGGCAGTGATGCGCTATACGGCGGTTTGGGCAATGATACGCTGATTTATGATGCGGCGGACGGGTTGCTGGACGGCGGCGACGGGACAGATATTCTGCTGGTGCAGGGCAATGATGCGGCGGCAATCGATCTGAGTGCGGCAATGTTTGCCGGACTCGAGCGGGTCCTCGGCGGCGGCGGAAGCGATACATTGAACGGAACGGCAGGGAATGATTATCTGGACGGCGGAAGCGGCAATGACCTGCTGGCCGGAAACGGCGGCAGCGACACCTTGCTGGGCGGGTTGGGGAACGATACTCTGATCTATGATGCCGCCGATCCCGCAGGGAATGTCAAAGGCGGGTCGGGCAATGACGTACTCGACGCCGGCAGTGCGGCAGCAGCGGCCGCGATTGACCTTTTGAAATATACGGCCAATGATCTGGAAAACCTGATGGGCAGCAGCTATGACGATACGCTCAGCGGCAATGCCCTGCGAAACCTGCTCGACGGCGGCGCCGGCAACGATAGCTTGTCCGGAAAAGGCGGCAATGACTCGCTGTATGGGCAGAGCGGCAATGATCTGTTGGATGGCGGAAGCGGAAATGACACGCTGACCGGCGGCGAAGGCAACGATAGTTATTCCTTCCGGCTGGGCGACGGCAAGGATTTTATTTCTGACGATCCGCAATGGTATGCCAATGATATGATCCGCTTTGAGGGCGGGATCGAATTTCAAGATTTGGTCATGAGCCAGAATGGCGCCAACTATCAAATCGGTTCCGTCACGGTGCTCAACTGCGTAACCCCGGAAGGCATACTGCTTCCGCAGCTGTTTGTGAGCGGCGATAATTCAGGCACGGGGGCCACTTACTACTACGACCAAACGAATGGCTGGACACTGGTTTAACGCTCTGAAAAAGAATGAGGAAATGGAGGCTGGCGCAGTAGCGCCGGCCCCTTTTTTGTAGCGGGGCAGGGGAACAGGCATGAAAAAAATGGCAGGGAAAACAAGAACCGCGGCGAAACAGTATATTCACAGGAAGAAGCAAGCGAGGGATCGGGTATGATAGAGGATGTAGTTGACGGGGAACAGCTTTTTGCCGGGATGACCACGGCGCTGCGAAAATTAGAACGGGATGGAGGTCTTGCCATTCCGGCAATCCGGGCGGCGCTGGAGCCGTTTTTTGAAAAGTACGGGTTTCGGAAGCCACGCAGCATTGCTGACCCAAGGGCGATCAAAAACATTTTGATTCTGAGGCTGGATGAGATCGGCGATACGGTGCTGACCAGTCCGCTGCTGCGCGAATTGCGCAAGGGCTGCCCGCAGGCCTTCATCACGTTGGTGGTTAGCCGCAAGGTCTACAATCTGGTTCAAACATGCCCCTATGTGGATGAGGTGCTTTTTTGCGATGTGCCGGGCCGCCGTGAGAGCAATGTCGTCGTGTCCGGCCTCGCGCCTCTGCTGGAATTGTGCCGCCGCCATCTTTGGCGGCAGCAGTACGATCTGTGCATCAATCCCCGTTATGACTATGACCGGTATGGAAGCACGTTATTGTCGTATCTGAGCGGGGCCGCCTTGCGGGTGGGCTATTCAGAGCAGGCTACCGCCGTAAAAAGAAAATACAATGCCGGATATGATCAACTGCTCACGCACAGCGTGCCGGGCGGTTCTGTGAAACACGAAGCGGAGCGCAATTTGGCTGTTCTGCGCCATCTTGGGATTGCAGTAAATGACGAACAGCTGGAAGTGTGGCCGGACAACGAGGATGAACAATTCGCCCGGCAGGCGTTATTGCCGTATCCCGGGCGAAAAATTGCCATATCGCTCGGGCCTGAGGATGGGAAACGCTGCTGGCCCGTCGATCGGTATGTGCAAATCGGCCGCTGGCTGGCGCAAAAGTATGGCGCACGGATGCTGCTCCTGGGGAGTCCGGAGGAACGAGCTGGCGGACAGCGGCTGGCCAGTCTGCTGCCCGGTGCTGTGATCGATTTTTGCGGTCGCACGACCCTCCGGCAGACGGCGGCTCTTTTGGCAAACTGCGATGCATATCTGGGCCGTGACACCGGTGTTATGCATCTGGCGGCGGCTGCCGGCCGGCCGGTCGTTGAAATTTCCTGCCATCCGCGCCAGGGCGACCCGGACCATTTTTTAAGTCCGCTGCGGTTTGGTCCCTGGAACATTCCCCATTTGATCCTGCAGCCGGAAAGACCCTTGCCGCCGTGCACGGAGATGTGCAGCCAGACAAAAGCCCATTGCATTCAGCAAGTCACAGTCGAACAAGTGAAGAATGCCCTGGCCGAAATGCTGAACGACCCTGTGCCACGCCCGCTGCTGGTGCAGACCATGCTGTTGTCGCGGATGTGTTCCGATGTGATCCGCGTATATGAACCGGACCAAATGATCAGCACCATTCCCGGCGTCCGGACCGTTTCCGCCGTGGGGACTGCGGAATTGAATATCGCCCGGCCCGGGGAAGACAAGGTATTTATCTGGCAGCGCCAGCGCCTGAAATATCCGGAGGATTTGGCGAAACAAAAAGAATTGCTGCGCCGCGGTTATTTGATCGTGGCGGAAATTGACGACGACCCATTGTTTTGGCCGGACCATGCGGAAAATCAGTTTGTCACCTTTCGCAGTGCGCATTGCGTGCAAACCTCCACCGAATATCTGGCCAATATTTTGCGGGAACTCAACCCCAATGTCGGTGTGTTTCCCAACCAGATCGCCTCCCTGCCGCCCTTGCGCCGTTTTTCGCACGACCAACCCGTTACCATTTTTTTTGGCGCGTTTAACCGCGAAAAAGACTGGGAACCGGTGATGCCGGCCTTGAACCGCGTGCTTGCCCAGCATCAGGATCGGGTAAAAGTCGTCGTTGTATACGATAAATTGTTTTTTGACCGGCTGCAGTGTACCAATAAACAATTTGTCCCGCTGTGCCCTTATGAGCAATTTTTGCATATTCTCAGCACGGTCGATATTGCCCTGCTGCCGTTGCTTAATAATCGCTTCAACCGCTGCAAGTCCGATTTGAAATTCATCCAGTGCGCGGCCCGGGGCGCTGTTGTGCTGGCCAGCCCTACGGTCTATGCCGATTCGGTGACGGACGGTGCAACCGGATTTCTCTATGAAAATGAAAGCCAATTTGCCGAAAAACTGTCCCGGCTGATTGCCGACACCGCATTGCGGCAAAAAATGGCGGTCAGCGCATATGACTACGTAAAGAAAAACCGCATGCTGTGGCAGCATTATGAAAAACGGGTTGAGTGGTACCGGACAATGCTTGGGCGTTTGCCGGAACTGACTCGTCAGCTGCTGGAGCGGATGCCGGAAATGCAGAACCGCTGAACGAAAGAAAGATCGTTCGTAAAAATTGGAAAAACCTTTAATTTTTACTGGAAGTTGGCAGGATAATTGTAGTAAACAGGGAATTTACATAATGTATATGAAAAAGCTCAGAACTTTGCAGGATTGTTAATCGGTGACGTTAGAAATCATCCGAGCAATAGACGGACCAGCACAACGCAGCACAAATAAAAGGGGGAGATCATGGTATGCCAGTACTTGTAAATCGACCGACATCCAGTTCAACAGGCTATGTGAACGGGACAACTTTAGGGGATGATACGTTAGCGTATTTTGATGCGGCAGACATCGCTTCTGATTTATCCCGCAAATGGAAGATGAACGTTGGCACGGCGGAGATTGCTGATTTTACCGGCGGCGACATGGCCGACAGCATCTTCGGCGGCGCTGCAAACGATACACTGAACGGCGCCGGCGGCAACGATACGTTGTGGGGGAAGATCGGCTCCAATATCATCGATGGCGGCGCCGGGAACGATTTCATTCTCTACGGCAGTTCTACGGAAAGCATTGATGGCGGCGACGGTCAGGATACGCTTGATTCTGCGGCAAGGCCGGGCGCTGTCAATGTTGATTTGGCCGAGTATGACTATCAGGACATCGAAGTATTCCGGTTTGGGAAATACGATGACACTGTTACCGGAACCGCACTGGCAGAAACTATTTTTGGCGGCGCGGGAAACGATATTTTGACCGGGCAGTCCGGGGACGATGTGCTGTACGGCGAAGCCGGCAATGATATTCTGTTCGGCAGCGATGGACAGGATTACCTGTCCGGCGGGACGGAAAATGACAGTATCTTCGGCGGGGCGGGCGACGACACCGTCGATGGGGGAACCGGGCGGGATTCCTTATACGGCGGTGCAGGAAACGATGTATACGTTGTCGATAATGCAACCGGTCTGGTCGTGGAAGAGGCCGATGCAGGCACGGATACTGTCCGGACCAGCGTTTCCCTGACTGTGGCTTATGATCATATTGAGAATTTTGTGGCGACAGGAGCCGGCAGCGTCAACATTACCGGCAACAGCCTGGATAATATGATTACCGGCAACAGCGTGGCCAATGTCCTGCGCGGCGGCGATGGCGACGACACAATCAGCGGCGGCGGCGGCACCGACCAGTTGTACGGCGATGACGGCGCTGATCTCCTCGTGTATACATCTACCGTGACCAAGTATGACGGCGGTGCAGGCGACGATACGGTCGATGCAAGCGGCTGGGTTGTCAGCGGGACAACAACCATCGATTTAAACTCGTCGAAATTCACCGGCATTGAAACCGTCATTGGCACGGAAAACAAGGACCTGATTACCGGCACGCTGGGCAGCGAGGCCATCCTGGGCGGGGCGGGCAATGATACGATCGTCTACAAAGGCGGAGAAGAAGATTTCATTGATGGCGGCGACGGCCTTGACTTCATCAATGCCGGCAGCATGACCACGGGCTTGACGGTTGATTTGGCGAATTACAACAGCATCGAAGGCTTCTTCGGCGGAACCAAAAACGATGTGATTACCGGCACGGCTGCCAATGAGTATTTGAACGGCAATGCCGGCAACGATCTGTTGGATGGCGGTACCGGAGCGGATACGCTGATCGGCGGAACCGGCAACGATACGTTGACCTACAATGTGGATGCCTTCAAATTTGATGGCGGGTACAACAGCGACTGGCTGGATGCGAGTGCGGCGACCGATGCGGTCGCGATCAATCTGAGTGCGGCTCCGTTCACCTCCATTGAAAATCTGATCAGCGGCAGCGGCGACGATACTCTGACTGGCACCACCGGCGCCAACAGCATCATCGCCGGCGAAGGCTACAATACAATTGACGGGAAAGGCGGCGCAGACACAGTCATTGGCGGCGCCGACAGCGATACGGTGATTTTCAAGACCGGCTATGCGTATGGTTTTGTGAACGCCGGCGAAGGAACCGATGTGCTCGATGCCTCCTCATCGACAGCCGGCGTGAACATCAGCCTCAGCAAAAAAGTCGGGACGTCAGCAACGCTGGTTTACAACAGCATTGAAAAAGTGACCGGAAGCTATTATGGCGATACCATCATCGGCGGTGACAGCGACGATATTCTGGACGGCAACGGCGCTCTGACAGGCAAAGATTCCCTGACCGGCGGACTGGGAAGCGATCTGTATGTTTTCGGCGCAGGCTATGGCGCTGCCGTTGTCACTAAAAGCGCGGACAATCATAATGACTATGTGCAGTTTACCGGTGCAGGACTGGATATCAGCACCCTCATTGCGACCAGGGGAACCTCGACGGCCGGCAACGATCTCATCATCACAGGATCGCATGGCGACAGCCTGACTCTGCAAGGCTATTTCCAAGGCGATGACTATCAGGAAACCTTCATTGACGATGCCGGTCATGTATTTGCCCTGCAGCAAAACGGATCGCTCAATGAATATACGTTTGTTGCGATTGAATCCAATGATCCCGTTCCTTCCGCGCTCACCGGACAACTCTTCAACGGTACGGACGGCGATGATACGCACACCGGCAGCGACTACGCCGATACCCTATACGGCGGCGCAGGTCATGACCTGCTGATGGGCGGAAAGGGCGCTGATCTCATGGTAGGCGGCGGCTATGATATTGATGAAGAGCCAATTGCGGCTTGGGGTTATGATACGCTTTTTGGCGGTGCGGGCGCCGATACCTATGTATTTACACCGGGTCAAGGAAACTATCTGGTCATCGGCGGCGACAACCAGAACAGTCAGGACAAACTGGTTGTCGAAACTCCGGCCGATCCGCTGGGGATGCTGAGCGATTTGGCAAATGGCGGCGGGCTGTCAATGGAACAGGATGGCGACGATCTCCTGATGACCTTTGGCAATTACGGCAGCGTAACCCTGCAGGATTACTACCACAACGATGAAGCCGGGTACAGGATCAGCACCTTTGAAACTTCGATGTTCGGCGGTACGTTGACCTTCAGCGGCTTCCAGGCGATGAAAACCGGCGATGATACGTTTGCCGGCACGGACGGCTCCGATTTGGTGTTCGGCTTGGGCGGCAATGACAATCTTGCCGGCGGCGGAGACCAGGATGTGCTGTACGGCGGCAGCGGAAACGACATTCTTGACGGCGGCACGAAAAATGATATCCTGTTTGGCGGCAGCGGCAACGACTCCATCATCGGAGGAGCCGGCGGCGATATTATTGCCGGCGGAGACGGATTTGACATCTTAAATGGCGGATCCGGGAATGATGTATACCTGTTCGGTTCTTCCTGGGGCAGCGACCTGATCGAAGAGGATGGCGACGGAACCAGGGATTGGATCGCCTTCATCACCGGTCAGGACAACTCAGGCTTCAATATCGCGGTTGACGGAGCGAACGCGACGATTTCCTATAACGGCTCCACGCTGGATCTGCAGAACTACAGCGATTTCAGCTTCCTGTTCGGTTCCAGTTCCTACACGTTCACCATCGAACTGGACGAAGGATCGACCACGCAGGGCCATTTCAAACAAGGCGTTACACAGTATGGGATCGGCAATATTTTCGGTTCCCTCGTATAAACGGGCCTACGGGTTTGGTGCAACAAATGAACAGGGACAGCGGTTTTTTCGCCGTCCCTGTTTCAGCATATCTATGATGGAATGATAGCGAGGAATTTTTATGGCAGCCATAATCAACGGCACAGCTTGGGCCGACACATTAGCGGGATCAGTAGAAAACGACACTCTTTACGGGAATGACGGGGCCGACTGGATACTGGGCGGATCCGGCAATGATGCGTTGTACGGCGAAGCCGGCCGGGACACCCTCGACGGCGGAACCGGCGGGGATTCGCTGTTTGGCGGTACCGGCGACGATGCATTACTCTATGATCCGGCTGATCTAATCCTCCGGGGCAATGACGGCGCGGACTTGTTGTATGCCGCTCCATTGATATCCTCTGCGACGATCAGTCTGGCAAACTTTTCCGATATTGAAAATCTTGTCGCTGCCGGATCTGACGTCACGCTGACCGGCAATGCGGCGGACAACATACTCGTCGGGCAAGGTCCGGGCAGCAGCATTGACGGCGCATCCGGGAACGACCTTCTGTGTGCCGCCGGCAGTACAGGCACTTTGAACGGCGGTCTCGGCAATGACATCCTCGTGTATAACCCGCAGCACAACCCGGCGAACGTTCTGGGCGGAGCCGGCCAAGACAAGCTGGATGCCAGCCGGACCGAAACTGGCGTGGCAATTGCGCTGGCGGACTATACGCACAATGATATTGAAATCGTGATTGGCGGCTATGGCGCCGATACGCTGAGCGGCAATGCGCTGGCCAATACGCTTCTGGGCGGCGCGGAGAATGACAAAATCGATGGGTTGGGCGGCAAAGATAGTCTTTATGGCGGCAGCGGCAATGACACACTCATGTACTACACTGGGCTGGCGTATGCGAATGGCGGCTCCGGCAATGACCTGCTGACGGCACAAGCGGCGCCGGCGGGAGTGCTGGTCAATTTGACGGCAGGAACCATGTACAGCGGAATAGAAATGGTCGTCGGCAGTGCTTTTAACGACACACTGACCGGCTCGGCCGACGGCAATGACACTCTTGACGGCAGCGGCGGCAATGATCTGCTGGTTTCCAGCGCCGGGGCCGAGACGTTCCGCATTGGAACACAGCCCGGCAACGATACCTTGCGCGGCATTGACGGCAATGACTGGATCTCCTTTGGCGAAGGCTGGACCAGCGATAATTTATACGCCTATAAGACAGCGGGAAATGAATTAGTGATCATCTGCAGCGATTCACAGGATGTAGTGACGATCGAAGACTATGATTTTTCCGGGGGAGTTTCTCCGCATTTTATACAGGCGGACGGCACGGAGATCTTGCCCGCGGAAATTGCGCCCGGTTACTATTCTTTTGGCGGGCTCGACCATAATTTTGCCACGATCAATGCAGACAACATCTCTGCTGCCAACGACAGCGGCGTTCTGCTCCATGGTTTGGCCGGCAATGATACCATTACCGGCGGGGCAGGCAACGACACCTTGTACGGTGATTACGGCAATGACTCGTTGATGGGCGGCCGTACGAACGACTCCGCACAGGGCAACAACCTGCTGTACGGCGGGGCGGGGGCGGATACGTTAATTGCCGGCAGCGGCAGCGATACGCTGTACGGCGATACCGGCCAAGACGACTACACGCTTTGGAATGGCTGCGGCGAAGCGATCATCGCCAGCAGCGCAGCCAACAACCAGGACCGGCTGGTGATTCAGGAAAGCGAACGGTCGTTTATGGGGATTACATTCAATAATTTCTTTATCAATACAACCGACGATCAAGGGGATCACTGTCCGGAAGCGCTGATGGCGGGCAATGACCTGTGGCTGGATTTCTCCATATACGGCACGGTCGTCTTGAACAATTACGCGGCCGGCTCCGGCTATCAACTGAATTCGGTCGAAATCCATAATGACGTGGGCGGCGGATTTTCCTTCGAAGGAGTGCTGGGGATCGGCAGCGCGGCGAATGATTCCATACAGTTGGCCGATGAAACGGATCACCTGTATTTCGGAATGGACGGCGATGATTCCATTGTCGGCGGCAATCGGCAGAATTATTTGGTCGGCGGAACAGGCAACGACACGCTGAGCAGTATAGCCAACAGTAAACGCAATATCTTATTAGGCGGCGATGGCAATGATTCTCTGGTCGGCGCTTCTTCCATCGGTGCGTTCGATATTTTGGTCGGCGGTGACGGGAGCGATACCCTGGCCGGCGGCGCCAGCGGCTATGATGTCTATCGTTTTGCCAGCGGCTGGGGGCAGGATGTGATCGTAGACACAGTCAGCACGACAATCAACAATTGCATCGACTTTACCGATTTGAAACTGTCCGATATCGCGGTCGTGACCAGCGGCACCACCATGACGATTACCTACGGCGACGATGTGCTGCAAATCACCGGCGGTTATGAAAATTACGCCTTCCGCTTCGGCATCGCCGAAAATGGGTTTAACAAGTACATTTATTCGAACGGAACCTTTAACGGAATGTAAGATTGAAGAGAAGCAAGGGGACGTTCTTTTTGCTTCTCCTTTTCCCGTGCTTCATTCAGAGAAAAAAAGCAGCAGTCATGCTTCACTTTTGGAGAAGCAAGGGGACGTTCTTTTTGCTTCGCTGTTTCCCGTGTTTCATTCAGAATAAAAAAAGCAGCAGTTATGCTTCACTTTTGTGTCGCATGGCTGCTGCTTTTCTTATCCGTACTAGGAGACCGTTGCAAAAGTCCATTGCAGCTGGAGCATTTTCAACTAGTCTCCTGTTTTTTTTGGAAGTTTGCGCTTTTATAACAGACTTCTAGAAACGATAACTAAGAGAAGCAAGGGGACGTTCTTTTTGCTTCGTTTTCTCACGTGTTTCATTCAGAATAAAAAAAGCAGCAGTCATGCTTCACTTTTGTGTCGCATGGCTGCTGCTTTTCTTATGATTAGAAACGATAACTTGCCGCAAAGAATGGTCCGCTCAGTTTGGCATCCAGTTTATCGCCGTTGCTTTTTTCCGCTTTCACCTTTAACAACCGGTAGCCTGCTGTCAGGCTGACGTCGTGTTTTTTGTCCAGGTACGTCCGGAGTCCGGCTTCGCCGTCATAAAAATAGCCTCGGCTGCCGGCATAGGCGCCCGACAAACCGGCGAAACCTTGAAGCTTGCCGGTCAATCCGGTTTCAACCGTAAAGCCGACTGTTGGGAAATTCAGGTTGAAATCTTTGGTGAACCGCAGTGATCCGTCGAGTTGGGTGGAATCCGCATTGACGCGAACGTTGCGCAGGCCGAGAATCAAGCCATAGCGCTTATCGGGGGTAAGTTCATTATCGAAATAGCGAACATAGGCCGCCTGAAAGTTTTTGATTGACACTTCCGTATGGAACGTTCCGGCGGTCAAATCCCAGCCATTGATCCGCATGTTGGGGACGGCCGTTCCGGATACTTCGGAAGAAAAATAATTGAGCTGCACTTTATGGGTATGATCAATATGCCAATCCAACTGAAAGTCGCCGATATTCTCGTCTTGGATGCCGAGCGCATCCTTGGCGTCAACCATGTCGACGCTCGCAGAGCCGACCACAGCCGGGCCGGATTGTGCATCGATGGATGACAGCCAATAGCGATAACTAAAATCGACATCGCCGTTGGCAAAAGAAAGGCTGCTGCCGCAAAGCAGCATTGCCGCTGACAAAAGCATAATGAAACAGGATCGCATTAATGGATTCATTTTGTATACCCTCCCAATTTCCAGTAGAAACATCTAGTTTTTTCCGTGTAAACCAAGACTTCTTTATGATAACGCATCATTCCGGGAAATACAAGACAGTAAAATTTTCCTGGATGGCAGCGCAGGATCAGCTGGGAAGCAGGAAATCAGCGAGATTAAGCGAATTTCAATTCGGAGATAACAAAAGGAGACCGTGTTCAATCGTGAAAACAACGCTTCTCATCACCGGCGGGGCCGGTTTTATCGGCAGCAACTTTATCCGGCTTGCTCTGCAGCAGACGGAATTTCATATTTTGAATCTCGACAAGCTTACCTACGCCGGTAACTTGGATTCCCTGCAAAGCGTTGAACAGCATCCGCGCTACCGCTTAGTGCAGGGCGACATTTGTGATCAGGCGCTCGTCGAAAAACTGATGGCGGAAGCTCAACCCTCCGCCATCGTCCATTTTGCGGCCGAATCCCATGTCGACCGCTCGATCGACGGCCCGGCAGCCTTCATCCGGACCAACATCAATGGGACCTTTTCCTTATTAGAGGCAGTTCGCAGCTGGCGGCGGTCATTGCCGGAAGCAAAACAGGCGGCCTTTCGTTTTCTGCACGTCTCCACGGATGAAGTCTACGGCTCGCTCGGCGAAACTGGCTATTTCAGCGAAGAAACGCCCTATGCCCCGAATTCGCCTTACTCGGCCTCCAAAGCCGCGTCCGACCATCTCGTGCGGGCGTATTACCACACCTACGGCCTGCCGGTTCTCATGACCAACTGCTCGAACAATTACGGCCCGTACCAATTCCCGGAAAAACTGATCCCGCTGATGATCCTCAACGCCCTCGAAGGCAAGCCCCTGCCCGTCTATGGAACCGGCCGCAATATCCGCGACTGGCTGTACGTCGAAGACCATTGCCGGGCCATCCTCACCGTCCTCACCAACGGGGCGCCGGGTGAAAAATACAACATCGGCGGCCACAATGAAAAAACCAACCTGGACATCGTGCACGCCCTATGCGCCATCCTCGATGCCAAACAACCACGGCCGGACGGCAAATCCTACAAAGAACAGATCACCTTCGTCAAAGACCGCCCCGGCCATGACCTGCGCTATGCCATTGACGCTGCAAAAATCGAGCGCGAACTCGGCTGGACGCCGGCCGAAACCTTCGAGACCGGCATGATCAAGACCGTCGACTGGTATCTGCAGAATAGAGAATGGAGCCAGAGAATCATAGGAGGATAACCACATATGACAGTGCAAAAAGGCATCATTCTGGCCGGCGGATCCGGCAGCAGGCTCTACCCAATCACACGCGCCGCCAGCAAACAGCTGATGGCCATTTACGACAAGCCGATGATCTACTATCCGCTGGCCACCCTCATGCTGGCCGGGATCAAAGACATACTGGTCATTAACAATCCCCATGAACAAGAATGCTTCCGCAACCTCCTGGGAGACGGCAGCGACTGGGGACTGAACATTTCCTACGCCATCCAGCCCAGTCCCGACGGATTGGCCCAGGCCTTCCTGATCGGAGAAGACTTTATCAACGGCGATCCCTGCGCCCTTGTCCTCGGCGACAATATCTTCTACGGCTACGGCTTCAGCCAGAAACTGCAGGAAGCGGCCCGGCAGGCAAGCGGCGCGACAGTCTTCGCCTATCGGGTGAAAGATCCGGAACGCTACGGCGTCATCGAATTTGATTCTGCGGGCAAAGCCGTCAGCATCGAAGAAAAACCGGACAAGCCCAAATCCCACTACGCCGTCACCGGGCTCTATTTTTACGACCGGCAGGTCGTCGAACTGGCCAAATCATTGCGGCCGTCAGCGCGCGGCGAACTTGAAATCACCGACCTCAACCGTCTCTACATGGAACAAAACGCCTTGCGCGTCGAGACCCTCGGCCGGGGCTACGCCTGGCTCGATACCGGAACCCATGACTCGCTGCTGCAAGCCGCCAACTACATTGCCACCATTCAGGAACGGCAAGGGCTGATGGTCGCCTGCCCCGAAGAAATCGCCTTCCGCATGGGCTATATTTCCCGGGAAAAGTTGTGGCAGTTAGGCGATGAAATGAAGAAAAACGGCTATGGACGCTACCTGCTGCGGTTGGCCGAAGAAATATAAGGGGGACTCTAATGAACGTCATAGAAACCACGCTGCCCGGCGTGTTGATCCTTGAGCCGGCTGTTTTTGGCGACGCCAGAGGCTATTTTTTGGAAACCTGGCAGCAAAGCCGCTACGAAGCACTGGGAATTACGGGACAATTTCTCCAGGACAATCTGTCCTTTTCCACCCGCGGCGTACTCAGGGGCCTGCATTATCAGCACCCGCACGAGCAAGGAAAACTAGTTTCCGTAGTCCATGGCGAAGCCTTTGACGCAGCCGTCGATATCCGGCGCGGTTCGCCGACCTTCGGACAGTGGACCGGCGTCATATTGTCCGGCGAAAATCATCGGCAATTCTGGGTTCCGCCCGGCTTCGCCCACGGTTTTTGCGTGCTGAGCGAAACCGTCTACTTTACCTATAAATGCACTGACATCTATAGCCCGGCGTCCGAAGGCGGCATTGCCTGGGATGATCCGGATATCGGCATTGACTGGCCGCTGAAGGAAGTCAGGTTGTCGGCCAAGGATCAAAAAAATATTCGTTTAAAAGACGTTCCGACGGAACGATTGCCGCTTTATGCCGGCGAAGAAGGGAAATGATCAGATGAAAATACTCGTAACCGGCGCCAAGGGACAGCTTGGCAAAGAAATCGCCCGCCAAGCGCATGCGCACACATTGACGCTGACCGACCTGGATGAACTGGATATCACGGACCACCGGGCCGTGACCGAATTTTTCCGCACCGCGCGGCCGGATGTGGTCATCCATTGCGCAGCCTACACCAATGTGGATGGAGCGGAAAACGATCCGGACGGCGCGTTTCGGGTCAACGTGGTGGGAACGCAAAACATCGCCGCCGGCTGTTTGGAAACCGGAGCACGGATGGTGTATATCAGCACAGACTATGTCTTTGACGGCCAGTGCAACAGTCAGCACAGGGAGTTTGATATTGTGAACCCGCAAAACGTGTATGGGCTGACGAAATGGCAGGGGGAGCAAATTGTCCGCCACATCCTGGGTCGCCATTATATCGTGCGTACGGCCTGGCTGTACGGCGAAGGCAATAATTTTGTGCGGACGATGCTGCGCATGGCGGAGCAGGGAGGTCCGATTAACGTCGTGAATGACCAGATCGGCTCACCGACATCAACCGTTGAGCTGACCAAAGCGATCCTACGGCTGTTGGACAGCGATGCCTACGGGACGTATCACGCGACTTGCCAAGGTTATTGTTCCTGGTATGAATTCGCCTGCGAGATTTTTCGGCTGGCCGGCAAGGATGTGGATATCAGCCCGGTTACAACGCCGGCATTTCCCCGACCGGCCAAACGCCCGCCGCACTCCGTGCTGGACAACCATATGCTCCGCATGACGGTCGGTGATCCCATGGCTTCCTGGCAGGATGCCCTGAAGCAATACCTGAAGTGACCGTGGTCAAGGGGACGGTTCTTTTGACCGCTATCGCTTGACCTCCGCTTATGGTAATCTCAATCTTTGCACAATAGGCGGTCTGCATGATCATGCAATCGGTTATTGAGATTCGGCGAGAAAGGTGGACCATGATATGCTGCAAGACAAACCGGCCGGGAAAGTCGCTCTGATCACCGGGATTACCGGACAGGACGGCGCTTATCTGGCGGAATTTTTACTGAAAAAAGGCTACACGGTGCATGGCATCAAACGGCGCAGTTCTTCCTTCAATACGGATCGCATCGACCATCTGTACCGGGACCAGCATGAGGAAAACGTCAAGTTTTTCCTTCATTACGGTGATCTGACCGATGCCACGAACCTGATCCGCATCATTCAGGAAGTGCAGCCGGACGAAATCTATAACCTGGCGGCGCAAAGCCATGTCCAGGTTTCTTTTGATACACCCGAATATACGGCCAATTCCGATGCCCTTGGCACGCTGCGGCTATTGGAAGCCCTGCGCATTCTCGGCCTAACCGGAAAGACCCGCTTTTATCAGGCGTCAACCAGCGAATTGTTCGGCCAGGTGCAGGAAACTCCGCAAACGGAAACCACGCCGTTTTATCCGCGCAGTCCGTATGCCGCCGCCAAGCTGTATGCGTACTGGATCGTCGTCAATTACCGGGAAGCCTACGGCATGTATGCCTGCAACGGAATTCTGTTCAATCACGAATCACCGATTCGCGGTGAAACCTTCGTGACCCGCAAAATCACCCGGGCGGTTGCCCGGATCAAGCTGGGACTGCAGGACAAGCTGTATCTCGGCAATCTGAACTCCCAGCGGGACTGGGGATTTGCCGGCGATTATGTCAAAGCCATGTGGATGATGCTCCAGCAAGCGGAGCCGGACGATTTTGTCATTGCTACCGGGAAAACCCATTCCGTACGTGAATTCGTGCAAGCGGCGTTTCAAAACGTCGGCATTACCATCGAATGGCGCGGAACCGGGCGGGGGGAAGTCGGGATTGATGCTGCGACCGGTGCGGTACGCGTAGTGGTGGATCCGCGTTACTTCCGGCCGACGGAAGTAGAGTGTTTGCTCGGCGATGCGACCAAGGCCAGGGAAAAACTCGGCTGGACTCCGAAAGTCACGTTTGCAGAGCTTGCGGCAATGATGGTCGAGGAAGATGTGAAGCAGGCCGAACGGGACCTGCTGTGCCAAGGAAACGGGTTTCAGGTCAACAACCACTTTGAGTAAATTGTGGTTGGAGCTCGCGTCCCCTTGACCGCGAAGAAAACAAGGAAGTGAAAGCAGATGGATCAAACAGCGAAGATCTATGTGGCTGGGCACAGGGGCTTGGTCGGATCAGCACTGGTGCGCGCTCTTCAAGCGAAGGGCTTCGGTAATTTACTCTTACGAACCAGCCGTGAGCTGGATTTGACGCGTCAGTCGGCTGTGGAGCATTTTTTCCGGGCCGAGCGGCCGGACTATGTATTTTTAGCAGCGGCGCGGGTCGGCGGCATTTGGGCCAACAGCACCCAGCCGGCGGAATTTATCTATCAGAACCTGATGATCGAAGCCAACATCATTCAGGCGGCCAAGGAAACCGGTGTCCGAAAGCTGCTGTTTCTCGGCAGTTCCTGCATTTATCCCAAGCTGGCGCCGCAGCCGCTCAAAGAAGAGTATCTGCTGACCGGACCATTGGAACCCACCAATCAGGCGTATGCGCTTGCCAAGATCGCCGGCATTGAACTGTGCCGTTCGTATAATCTCCAGTACGGTACCGATTTTATTTCCGTGATGCCGACCAACCTGTACGGGATCAACGACAACTTTGATTTAGAATCTTCGCACGTTCTACCGGCCCTGATCCGCAAATTTCATGAAGCGAAAATCAGCGGCAAGAAGCAGGTCGTTGTGTGGGGCACCGGCCAGCCGGTCCGCGAATTTTTGCATGTCGATGATCTGGCAGCGGCGTGCCTGTTTCTCATGGAGAATTACAGCGGCAGCGATATTGTCAATATCGGCTGCGGCGCAGGGCTTACGATTCGCGCGTTGGCCGAATTGGTCAAAGAAATCGTCGGCTTTGCCGGCGAGATCGTTTTTGATACCGGCAAACCTGACGGAACGCCGGTCAAACTGCTGGATATCAGCCGCCTGACCGGCATGGGCTGGAAACCGCGCATTTCGCTGCGGGACGGGATCACGGCGACATACCATTGGTGGGCCAAGGGGTAGCGAACAGGCAGGAGGAACCAGAATGACAAATATTGCCGAGCCGATTTACCGAGTGTTTCATTCGCAGATCGGTTCTTATTACCATGGCTTGCAGCAATCGCAGTGGCTGTCGGAAGCCGAACTGCAGGAGCTGCAAGTCCGGAAACTGGAAAAACTGCTGGCTCATGCCGCAGTGCAGGTGCCGTATTATGCCGAGAAAAATTTTCCTTCGGACCCAGACGGGACGATCCGGATTCTTGGTCGTCTTCCGCTCCTGCAGCGTGCTGATCTGCAAGCCGGCGGGGAAGCGCTGATCGCCCGTAATCTGAGCCGGCGCGAAATGTATACGCAAGTATCCGGCGGGACCACCGGCGAACCGGTGCGCTTTTTTATGGGCAATGCGCAGCGGGTGATCAGCCGGGCGTACGAAAAACGCAGCGACTACGAATGGACAGGCAATCTGCCCTGGAGTACGCGAAAAGCAATGCTATGGGGCCAGCCCGTACGCCAAAAGAAAAGTTCCGTTCTGCAAACCATCAGCGAGTGGACCCAGCGCCGCAAAAAATTCCATCTCTATCAGGCCAGTCCGACCGAAATGGCGCGACAAGCCCGAAGGCTGGCTGCCTACCGGCCCGGTCTGATCATGGGGTACTCGTCGATCCTCGGCGATATGGCCGAATGTATTTTGCAGCATGGGATTGTTGTACGGCCAGCGGCGGTTCTTGCGACGGCCGAGATGCTGTGGGAGGATACAAAAGCCGTCATTGAGCAGGCATTTCAGTGCCGGGTCTACAACCGCTATGCCTGCCGGGAATTTGGCGTCATCGCATCCGAATGCCCGGCAGGAAACCTGCATATCAACGCGGAACGGTTCATCGTCGAAATCGTCAAGGATGGGCAGCCGGCTGCCAAAGGAGATGTTGGCGACATCATTGTCACGGATCTGGATAATTTTGCCTTTCCGTTCATTCGCTACAAGCTTGGCGATATTGGCGCGCTGTCGCCAGAACCTTGCTCTTGCGGCCGGAAATTACCGGTTCTGGCCAAAGTGACCGGCCGATCCGGCGACTATATCATTGCGCCGGACAGAACCCGCTCCATGGTCACCATTTTAACCCGTGTTTTCATGAACCTGCCCAAACATACCGTCCGCCAGACGCAGCTTGTGCAAACCCGCCGCGATCATCTGGAAATCCATATCATTCCGGATGAAGGATACACCCCGGAATTTGAAGCGCACATCCGGCAGGGAATTTTGAACACGCTGAGGACAAGCGCCATCGGGCTTTCGTTTCACTATTGCGACTCGATTGCTCCCGCGCCATCGGGAAAACGGCGCTTCTTCGTATCAAAACTGTAATAACGGGGGGCAGGCAATGAATATTTTTGATTTGGTCAGGCAAAGTGAACAGCGTGATCCGGACCGGCTGGCGATTTTGGCGCCCGGAATGACTCCGTTGACGGTTCGGGAATTAAAAACGCAGGTGCTGGAGACTGCCGGCACATTGGCCGGATTGGGCATCCGCAGGGGCGATCGTGTGTCTCTGGTCATGCCGAACGGCCCGGAAATGGCGAGTGCGTTTCTGGCCGTGACTGCCGTTGCCGCCTGTGCTCCGCTGAACCCGGCCTATTCACTCGAGGAATTCAAATTTTATCTGACGGATCTGAACGCCAAAGCCGTCATTATCAAGGACGGACTGTCCACGCAAGCCATCCCGGCCGCACAGGCGCTGGGGCTGCCGATTCTTTGGCTGAGCGCGGACGAACAGGGAAAAGCCGGCGTTTTTTCCCTGCAGCATGACGGCACGCTGAAAGATGAGCCCATTGATTTTGCCCGTGCCGACGAGACCGCGCTGGTCTTGCATACCTCCGGCACGACCGGCCGGCCGAAAATCGTCCCAATCGCCCATAGCAACATCACGATTTCCGCGCAGAATATTGCCAAGAGCCTGGCGCTGACCGCGCAGGACCGTTGTCTGAACGTGATGCCGCTGTTCCATGTCCATGGGCTGATTGGCGCCGTCCTGTCCTCCTTGGCGGCCGGCAGCAGCGTCATCTGCACGCGGGGCTTTGACAGCACGCAGTTCTTTGGCTGGCTATCCGAGCTGTCGCCGACCTGGTACACGGCGGTACCAACCCTGCATCAGGCCGTTCTGGCACAGGGGAAAAAATGTGCGCCGAACACACTGCGGCACTCGCTGCGGTTTATCCGCTCATCGTCGTCGCCGCTATCGCCCGAAACGGCGAAAAACATCGAAGAACTTTTTTCCGTTCCGATTCTCGAGGCTTATGGAATGACGGAAGCCGCCCATCAGATGGCCGTCAATCCGTTGCCGCCCGGTCAGCGAAAAGCCGGCTCCGTAGGCAAAGCCGCAGGCTGCCGGATCCAAATCATGGGCGAAACAGGCCGATTTTTGGAACACGGACAAAACGGCGAAATCGTCATCCAGGGGGAAAACGTGATCAGCGGCTATGAAAATAACGCCAAGGCCAACCAGGACAGCTTCCGCGACGGCTGGTTCCGCACCGGCGACCAGGGCTGTCTGGATGCCGACGGCTATTTATTCATCAACGGCCGGACCAAAGAAATGATTAACCGCGGCGGCGAAAAAATCTTCCCGCGGGAGATTGACGAACTGTTATTGCGCCATCCCAAGGTTCAACAGGCAGCGGCTTTTGCCATGCCGCACCCGACGCTGGGCGAGGATCTGGCCGCTGCGGTCGTGCTGGAAGGCGAGGAAAAGATCAGCGAAAAAGAATTGCGGCAGTATGTCGCCGGGCAGGCGGCCTATTTCAAAGTGCCGGCCCGCATTTTGTTTGTGGAGCGCATTCCCCTTGGGCCAACCGGCAAAATTCAGCGGGTCGGCCTGGCGGAAAAATTGGGCCTCGGCATAGCAATCCCGCCGCAGGACAGTCTGCTTCAGCCGAATACGCCGCTCGAACAGATGATCCAGGCAGCCTGGGCGGAAGTGTTTGACCGGCAGCAAATCGGTCGGAACGACGACTTTTTTGCGCTGGGCGGAAACTCCATTCAGGCGATGCAAATCATTGCCCGGATCCGGGATTACAGCAAAGTGAATCTATTGTTTACCGAATTCTTCACTGCGCCAACGATCGCGGAGTTGGCCGAACTGGTGGAGAGTAAACTTTAAAGGATGTGAAGCAATGGACCAGCAGGACCGGCAAGTTTTATCGTTTGAGCAGGAGCGCGTCTGGTTCCTGGACCGGATGGATCCGGGCAATCCGGCTTACAACCGCCCCTGTGCGCTCAAACTGACCGGAAAGCTGGATGCGGATTGCCTGATGGCCGCTCTGCAGGCGATTTTCGACCGGCACGACAACCTTCGCGCCTGTTTTTCCAGCGAACACGGAGTACCGTATCAGACCATCCGTCCCAGCAGGCCGCTTGATGTTCGGATCGTCGACTGCGAAGCATCCCTGCAGCAGCAGATGCTGACGGAAATTCGCCGTTCGTTTGACCTGGCAAAGGACGTTTTAGTCCGGGCGCTGCTCATCCGCGTCACCGAAGAAGAAACGATCCTGTTGCTGACGTTCCACCATATCATTTTTGACGGCTGGTCTGTCGCCGTCCTGCACCGCGAATTGGCGAATATGTACGCAGCCTTTGCCCAAGGGGTTCCGCCCACACTGGCGCCGCTGCCGATCCAATATGCCGATTACGCCGCTCAACAGCGAAACAGGCTGACCGGTCCGGCACTCGAGGCAGGACTGCGGTACTGGCGTCAGCAGTTGTGCGAGCCGCTGCCGGTGCTGGAACTGCCGTTTGCCAACAACCGGCCCGCCGTGCAGACGTTCGCGGGCGGCAGTGTCCCTGCCACGCTCACCGGCGATTTGCTGCCGGCCATCAAGCAATTATGCCGGCAGGAGCGGCTCACTCCGTTCATGGTTTTTGTCGCGGCTTTGCAGGCCCTTCTTTACCGCTACACCGGACAAACCGACTGCATCCTTGGCTCCATGGCCTCGGGCCGCAATCAGCAGCCCACCGAGCCCCTGATCGGCCTGTTTGTCAATACGCTGGCGCTCAGAAGCAATCTGGCCGGCAATCCGACCTTTCGGGAACTGTTGCAGCAAGTGAAAAAAACGACGCTGGAGGCCTATAATCATCAGGAAATCCCTTTTGCCAAGCTCGTAGCCGAACTCAACCCGCAGCGGAGCATCAACCGCCAGCCTTTTTCCCAGATCATGATCAACATGCACAATATGCCGCACACGGAAGAGATGGCCCCCGGCCTGCGGATCGAAGAACTCGCCATCGACGACGGCCTGGCGCCGTTCGATATCACTTTGAAAATTACGGAGCGAAAAGGCGAATTCACCGGCGCTCTGATTTTTAATACGGACCTATTCGACCGGGAAGCGATTGCCCGCATGGCCGGCCACTTCACCACGCTGCTGGCAGCTGCCGCCGACACAAGCGACATGCCGATTGCCAACCTGCCGCTGCTCACCGAAGCCGAGCGGCAAACGCTGCTCGTTTCCTGGAGCGGCAGAATGGCCGAATACCCGCGCGAAAAATCGCTGGTCCAGCTCTTTGCAGAACAGGTGGAGCGAAACCCGGACGCGCCTGCCGTGCGATACAAGGACCGCCTCCTCAGTTACGGGGAGCTGAACCGGCGAGCCAACCAGCTGGCCCATTACCTGATTGGGCAGGGGGTAAGTCCCGGCACCAGGGTCGGGGTTTGCCTTGCGCGGTCGCCGGAGGTCATCATCAGTTTCTTCGCCATCCTCAAGGCGGGCGGAATCTATGTGCCGCTTGATCCGGCCTACCCAGCCGAGCGGTTGTCTTTTATGGCCGAAGCCTCGGACCTGTCGCTGTTTATTACCGACGAGGCCCAGGAAAAGCGGATCCGGACCGGAAAAATCAGCAGCATCTTCCTTGATCGGCTGGAGGCGGAGCTAACCGGCCAGGGTCAGGAAAATCCAGCCTTGCAGACGGCAGCGGACCAGGTCGCCTACATCATGTTTACCTCCGGCTCGACCGGCCAGCCCAAGGCGGTCCCGGTCACCCACCGGGGAGTTGCCCGCCTGGTGAAAAATCCGGACTTTGATTTTCTCAAGCCGGATCAGGTTTTCCTGCAACTGTCCGCCGTGGCCTTCGATTTTTCCACCTTCGAAATCTACGGCGCGCTGCTCAACGGAGCGCAGTTGGCAATGATTGACGCCGACCTGCCGTCGCTGGAGCAAATCGGCGAGACGATTCGCCGTCACCAGGTCACGACCATCTGCGCGGGACCGGAGCTGCTGACCCTGTTTGTCAAGACACGCATCAGAGACCTTTTCGGCGTGCAGCAGGTCTTATCCGGCGGCGATGTGCTGCCGCCCGCGCTGGTAAACGGCCTTCAGCAAGCCGGCTGCCGGGTGCTGAACATTTATGGACCGACTGAAAACACGGTCTGTACAACCATGTTCGAGGCGCCAGCGGGGTGGCCGGCGGAGGCAGTCGTCCCCATCGGCCGCCCGATCGCCAATGATTTCGTCGCTATTTTGGATCAGCAGGCACAGCCGGTACCGATCGGCATTCCCGGCGAACTCTATGTCACCGGCGATGGACTGACGAGCGGCTATGCCAACAATCCGGAGCTGACGGCGGAAAAATTCATCGCCAATCCGTTCCCGGAAACGCCGCACGACCGGCTCTACAAAACCGGCGACATTGTCAAGTGGCTGCCGGACAGCACGATTGCCTTCCTGGGCCGGCGCGACAATCAGGTGAAAGTGCGCGGCTGCCGCATCGAACTGGGCGAAATCGAAACCGTCCTAGGCGGCCACCCGGCTGTGAACCAAGTGCATGTCGCTGTGCGCAAGGGCGGCAGTGAGGAAAAAACCGTCGTCGCCTACGTCGTCGCCAAAGAATCCCGCACCGTCGATCCCGCGCAATTGCGCGACTACCTGCGGACAAAACTGCCGGACTACATGCTCCCGGCCGCCTTTGTCTTTCTGGCCCAGATGCCGCTCACCCCGGTGGGGAAAATCGACCAGGCTGCCTTGCCGGCGCCGCAGTTCCTGGCTCAAGACAATGCCCGGCAGGTGCTGGGGCCCCGCAATGAACAGGAACGCACCATGGCCGAACTGTGGGAACGGATCTTGGACCGCCGGCCGATTGGCATCCAGGACGGCTTTTTCGATCTGGGCGGCCACTCGCTGTTGGGGATGCGCCTGATGGCGGATATCGAGAAAACCTTCGGCGAACGGTTGCCGGTGTCGCTTTTATTTACGGCGGATACCATTGAAAAATTATGCCGCCAGTTGTTCATCACCAAAGAAACTTTTTCGTCGCGGCTTGTCCCGATCCAGGTAAAGGGCGCAAACCCGCCGCTGTTTTGCGTGCACGCCATCGATGGCGAGGTCATTTCCTACCGGAACTTGGCCATGTATTTGGGCGAAGAACAGCCCCTGTACGGGCTTGTCTATGACTTTCAGTCCGTGGATCCGGCGGAAGATCTGGACATTGACAGCCTGGCTGCGCGTTATATCCGGGAAATTCAGAAGGTGCAGCCGAACGGACCGTACTATCTGATAGGGTATTCGCTGGGCGGCATGATTGCCTATGAAATGGCGCAGCAGCTGCGGCAGGCCGGCTATGCAGTCGATTTTCTCGCGTTAATTGACACGGCCAATCCCGAGCGGCACAAGCAGGGAACAACGCCGACCACGGTTAAATTGGCGCATCGGATCGGCAAATTTTGGGCGAAATCCGTGCAAGACCGCAAAACCTATCTGATCGGCAAGCTCCGCAAAGCCTGGTCCTTCATCGGGCCGGAGAGAAATGCCACGCTGCGGATCAGAAAAATAAAAAAAGAGCTTAAAAAAGCGCATCGTCAATACATTCCGGCGCCGTATCCGGGCAGGCTGACGCTGTTTCGGGCACTGGACCGGGAGAAAAACGCATTATCCCAGGATCGCACCATGGGTTGGGAAGGGCTGATCGCCGGCGGGATCACCGTCTGTGAGAGTCCCAGTACCCATGGCGAAATGATTAATCGAAAAAATATCGGGCATTTGGCGGACAACCTGATCGAGTGCCTGAAGGAAGCGCGGCAGAAGCATGATTAACCATCTGAAACCAATTTTGCTGGCCGTCGGCCTGCACCTCTGGCGAACGGACTTTTCCCTGCCGGTTTGGCAGTGGCAAGAGGCTTGGGGAATGCTGAGCAGTGATGAAAAAAAACGGGCCGATGGCTATGTTTTTCCGCAGGACCGGGAACGCTTTATTCTGCGCCGCGGCTTGCTGCGGATGCTGATCAGCTTTTATACCGGACTGGAACCGGCGCAAGTCCGGTTGGGCATCAACCGGTACGGCAAACCGTTCCTCGAGAACCCGCGCCCCAACCAGCCGCTTTATTTTAACTTGTCGCACAGCGGCAATCTGGCCGCGTATCTTTTTTCCAGGGTTGGGGAGACAGGCGTGGATATTGAAAAGATCGACCCGGCGTACCCCTGGGAGACGGTGAGCAAGCATTTTTGTTCACCGGAAGAACAGGAGCAGATCCTGTCCTTGCCGAAAAACGAGCGGCAGCGGGCTTTTTTTGCGCTGTGGACCTGCAAAGAAGCCTATGTGAAAGCGACCGGGCAGGGGCTGTCCGCGCTGCAAGACACGCTGCCGGGCCGGCGGATGGGTTCGCTTGAGTGGCAGATCACTCCGTTGGAGTTGGGAGAGGGATATGTGGGCCACGCGACGGTCACTCACGACCGTAGTAAATAGCTAATGACCAGAACACATCGAAGGAGGAATTGATTTTGTGCGGCATTGCAGGGACGATGATTTTTGCCAATACTGCCCACCGGGTTGAAGAAGCGCTGCTTTGCCGCATGCGGGACAGTCTCGCACACCGCGGCCCGGATGGCGCCGGTACGTGGATCGCCGGCGACGGCAAGGTAGGGCTGGGACACCGCCGCCTGTCCATTATTGACGTCAGTTCCGCCGCCGCCCAGCCGATGAGCAACGAAGACGGGACCATCTGGCTGACGTATAACGGCGAGATTTACAATCACGCGGAAATTCGCTCTGAACTTCAGCGGCTCGGCGGACACCGCTGGAAGACGGATCACTCCGATACGGAAGTCCTCCTTCATGCTTTCGAAGAATGGGGCATTGACTGCGTGCATAAATTGCGCGGCATGTTCGCCTTTGCGCTCTGGGATGCCGCGAAACGCCAATTGTGGCTGGTCAGAGACCGCATCGGCATCAAACCGCTGTATTACAGCGTGCATAACGGGCGGATTTCGTTTGCATCGGAGATCAAGGCGCTGTTGGCGGATCCGCTGCAAAAAAGAGCCGTGAACGAAAAATCCCTGTTCCACTATCTGTCTTTTGCCTCCGCGCCGGCGCCGGAAACGTTTTTCGCCGGGATTGCCAAAGTCCCGCCGGCCACCTGGCTGCGCATTACGGAGGACGGGCAGATCCAAGAGCAGCGTTACTGGGATGTCTGGGATCACACGACGGCGCTCACGGGCGCATCCGACGCGGAAATCGCCGAACTGCTGACCCAAGAACTGCGAACGCTTACCGCGCTGCACCAAATCAGCGACGTTGAGATGGGGGTCTTTCTTTCGGGCGGCCTGGATTCCAATTTTGTCACGGCACTGTGCGCGGAAAACCAGGAGCTGCCGGTCAAAACCTTTACGATCGGCTATACCGGCAAAAACGCGAGCTATGCCAATGAGACGGTCTTTGCGGCCCAAATGGCACAGCATGTCGGTGCCGCATACCATGAATGCATGGTGAACCCGGACGATGGCGCTGCAATGGCCGCCGAACTGGCCAAGTCCTACGATGAACCGATCGGGACGCCGGTGAGTCTGGCTTCGTATTTTTTGGCGAAATGCGCCCGCGACAACGGGGTCGTTTCCTGCCAAATCGGCGAGGGCTCGGATGAGCTCTTTTGGGGCTACCCCTGGCACCAAAAAGCGCTGCAGCTGCAAAAACGCTACGACGGGGCGCTGATGACCGGCGGTGTGAAGCGCGCGGCGATGCAGGCGCTGGCGCTCTTGGGCCGGAAGCACACCTCCAGCTATGCGTATCTTGAGCGGTCCGCCAACGGACAGCCGGTTTTTTGGGGCGGTGCAGAGGTTTTCACCGAGAAAAAGAAAAAAGCCCTGCTGTCGGCAAGGCTGGCGGGACAATTTGCGGCGTATTCTTCATGGGATGTCATCGAGCCGGTGTACAGGCGCTTTCAGGCCAAAGCCTGGCAACCCTCGCCGCAGCAATGGATTTCGTATCTCGATGTGAGCGTTCGCATTCCGGAGGTGTTTTTGCTGCGCATCGACAAGATGAGCATGGCCGTTGGACTGGAATGCCGGGTGCCTTTTCTCGATCACAAGCTGGTCGAGCTGGCCTTCAGCATCCCGGAAGAAGTGAAAACCCGCAACAACGTCACAAAATTTATCCTGAAAAAAGCGGCCAAAGGCTTCATGCCGGATTCGCTGATCCATCGCAAGAAGCAGGGGCTGTGGGTGCCGATCCAGGACTGGTACCGCAGCCGGCTGGGCGGGATGATCCGCAGCGAACTGCGCGGGTTCTGCCGGGAAGCGGACTTCTTCAGCGCAACCGAAGTGCAGCGCCTCATCGATCAGGGGCAAGCGGTGCAGCTGTGGTACCTCTACGCCTTCTACCTCTGGTGGAAAGAGTATATCGCTTAAAACGCGAACAGGTCGCGGATTTCGGTTTCGTTCATTTTCGACAGGAAGTGTTCGCCGGGCTGGATGAGCGTATCGATCAGCTCTTTTTTCTTTTGCTGGAGGAGGTAGATTTTCTCTTCGATGGTGCCTTTGGTGATCAGCTTGTACACCTGGACGGCGTTTTTCTGGCCGATCCGGTACGCGCGATCGGTCGCCTGGTCTTCGACCGCCGGGTTCCACCACGGGTCATAATGAATGACGACGTCCGCGCCGGTCAGGTTCAGGCCGGTACCGCCGGCTTTCAGGGAAATCAGGAACACATCCTTTTCGCCGCCGTTGAACGCGTGCACCAAGCGGATGCGCTCTTCGGCCTTGGTCGATCCGTCCAGATAATGATACGGCACCTGCAGCGCGGTCAATTCCCGCCGGATCAGATCGAGCATGCCGGTAAACTGCGAGAACAGCAAAATCCGGTGCTTCCCGCTGAGCGCGTCGCTCACCAGCTCCGTCAGCATGTTCAGTTTGCCGCTCCCACCGTGATAGTTCTCAATGAACAGCGCCGGATGGCAGCAGAGCTGCCGCAGCCGGGTCAGCAGCGCCAATATTTTGATCTGGCTTTTTTCAAACCCGTTGGCCTGGACCTCCTGCTCAAACTCCGCCCGGGCGCGCTGCATCCAGGCGGCATACAGCTTGGCCTGCGCCGCCGTCATCTCATTGATCATCTTGATTTCCGTTTTTTCCGGCAGTTCCTTGAGAACTGCTTTTTTCATGCGCCGCAGAATAAACGGCCGGATGTGCCGGTTCAATTCCTGCAGCGCTTTTTCATCCCCGTTTTTGACAATCGGCAGTTCGAACTGGCTGGTGAACGCCTTATGGGTCCGCAGGTACCCGGGCATGAGAAAATCAAAAATCGACCACAGCTCGGTCAGCGTATTTTCAATCGGCGTGCCGGTGAGGGCAAAATAGCACTTCGCCTTCAGCCGCTTGACCGCCTTGGCGCTTAAGGTGTTGGCGTTTTTCACGTGCTGCGCCTCATCGATGAAACAATACTTGAACTGCAGATCTTCATACAGCGCGATGTCCCGCTTGATCAGCGCGTAGGACGTCACGACCAGGTCGGCATTGTCGATCTCCTGCATCTGGCTGAACCGCGCGTTTTGCAGGCCGGAAACGACCACCACCTTCAGATCGGGCGCGAATTTGGCCACCTCGTCCTGCCAGTTGTAGACCAGCGAGGTCGGCGCAATGACAATCGACGGCTCCGGCAGCGCCCCCTTTTCCGACAGGAGGAACGTCAGAACCTGCAGCGTTTTGCCCAAGCCCATATCGTCCGCCAGAATGCCCCCCAAGCCATAACCGGCCAGGGACTTCAGCCACTTGTAGCCCGTCTTCTGGTAGTCGCGGAGCTTGCCCTGGATCCCTGCGGGCACAGCATACTCGACATCATGCGGCTCGCGGATATCCTGCACCATCCGTTTGAAGGCGCCGTTGCGCTCCAGGGAAAAACCCCCGCTCTCGCGCGCCAGGCTATCCAGATACAAGGCCCGGTACTTCGGCAGCGTAATTTGCTGTTTTTCCATATCCGCCGGCTTAAAGCCGAGTTGTTCGATCAGCGCGGCAGCGGTTTGAAATTCAGAAGAATCCAGGGAAATAAACGTCCCGTCGCGCAGCCGGTGATAGCGTTTTTTCAACTTGTAGGAAGCCAGCAAATCCAGCAGTTCCTTGGTGGAAGCTCCCTCATAGTGCAGGGAAAAATCCAGCATGTCCCGTTCGGTATCCAGCCGCACCCCGGCGCTGATTTTGGCCGGCTGCTGGATCCGGCCGGTCTTCAATTCGTCCGAATAATAGACCTCGGCGATTTCCTGCACCTCCGGCAGCGTTTGCTCGAGGAACAGGTACGTCGCTTCCTCGTTGGCCTGCGTCAGCTTGTCGGCAAACTGGCTAAAATCATGGTGGCGAAACAGCGCCATGAGCTGATTTTCCTCACCGGTCGCCCGCAGCAGCCATTTTCCCTGCAACACGGGATCGTCAACCGGCGCGCTGTGCAGGGGATCCACCACGACCGAACCGTAGTGAAACTCGATGCGGGCGCTGATGCCGTCACCAAACTTATCCAGATACACGCGCCTTTCCAGCGGCTCCTTATGAAAACGGTCGTAAACGGCCGGCTCCACCTCAATCGCGGCGATGCTTTCCAGTGCGGGCAGCGTTCCGGAAACGAAATCGGACACGGCCGTATCGGGAATCGCCAGCGCGGAGTCTTTGCCGGGGACAAAACAATTCAGCAGCGGTTTGATGTACCCTGCGAACTCGGCGTCCGTATGATAAATGGCGCCATGATGGAAAAGATAGCGGAATTCCAGATCCAACCCGTGCCAGTGTTCGGGCGGCGTCTTGAGGGAGCACCGCAATCCGCCGGTTACGGCCTGCACATCCAGACCAAGCGGCGGGCGCCCTTCTGTGATCGTCAGGTCTTCGTATCGGCAGCCTTTGATTTGCGCCGCAAAGGAATGTCCGGCCATCAGGGCAAAAAACTGCAGCAGATTCGAATTCGTCAGCCGCAGGCGGCGCGGCTCGGCGAACACCCGGCTGGAAACAGAGGTAAGCTCCCAATCGGACCGCTGCTGCTCGTCCAGATAAATTTGCTTCAGCATAGCCAGCAAGGCGGCAGCCGGCGCATCGAACGTCATCGCGTGCGGCTGGAGCGTAAAATTTTTGCCGAAGACGACGTCCTGCCCGCTCTGCAAAGCGGCAAGCAGCTGGGGAATATCCTTGACCACGTACATGCGGTCGGTACCGATGGTCAACTCCAGGCAGTGCTCCTTGCGATAGCCGTGCTCAGAAAAAACATAGGTCGGCTGGAGGTGGGCCACGGTTTTTGGAGCCGCTTCAGGGGCAGCGCTGGCTTTCTGTTGAAAGAAAGTCAATAAATTTTGCGCTTCATGGGTAAGGGGCAAGGGGGAAGACGGCTCTTTTTTCGGAGGTTCTTTGCCGTTCAGCAGGGAAAGGGCCGGCAGCGGGTTGCCAATTCGCGTCATCGGCGCAGGCAACGGGCGGAAATAATGGTGCCAGTTGTTTTGAATGGCCTTCAAAACGGCGACGATGTGCTTGCAGGCGCCTTCATAGTTATAATAGGCCGGGCAGGTGCAGGAATAATGTAGAAGCTCGTGATTTTCATCGAAATCAATGGTAATGTCGTACCATTTGCTGCCTTTTACCCGGGCTTCAAACCAACGACCAGTAGGAAAAAAGCGCAGTTTCTTCACGTCGCCTGCGCGGTAGCATGCCAAGCCTTTGGAGTAGGAAGTGGTTAAGGCCGCTTCCGACTTTATTTTTTGTTCTATCAACATCGTTCTTGCTCGATTCCTTTCTATAACGATCATGACCGGATCATATCCAACGCTTCGCCGCTAATCGCTTAACCTCGGCTTATGGCAATCAACTGATTATCATCTTGGTCCGGTCCTTATTTCAGCGGTCAAGGGGACGGTTCTGATGACCAAAGCGGCTGCGCCTGGTCATCAGAACCGTCCCCTTGACCGCCCTGTCGTCCGTCTGCTTGACCGGAACTTATCGTATCTTATTTTGCCGAAGCATTTGCCTGCTCTGCGACTTCGACTTCCAGCGGCGAAAGCGGGACGATGGTTGTGGGGCAAACCGCCGCATTGACGATGCCGTAGCTGACGCTGCCCAGCACTCCGCCGACAATCGGGTTCATGCCGCGCGATCCCATCACGATCATCCGGATCTTGGCATCCTTGGCTTCGGCGATGATTTGCTGCCGGGGATCGCCGATCCGCAATTTCTGTTCATAATTTACGCCGGAACTTTTCAACATCGGTTCGGCTGTTTCCATCATTTCATGAAAAAGCTTTTGCTGGTACTCGCGGAGGTCGCTTTCATGGAAAAACAGTTTGGTGTGGATGGTGTGAAAGCTGGGCTGAACATTCAGTACGATGAGTTTTTCTCCCAGCGCTTTGGCCAGTGTAACGGCCAGATGCAGCGCTTCCACAGCATTTGGTGATCCGTCAAAAGGGACCAGTAATCCTTTTTTCATCGTTATCCCTCCATGGTCCAGTGTGAAATTTTCTATAGTTAAGGTATTCTGCACAGAACGAAAAAATCCTTTGCGGTCAAGGGCGGGGGGGCGTTGATAATTCCCCACCGGCGGAATGTATAGCAGTGAATCAATCCAGTCTGCAGGTGACAGAATGGATTGTCACGGCCATAGCGAAAGTGGTCGCGCCGGACATGGATGCGGAGAAATTGGATGGCATCGTGAAGCAGTTTAATAACCTGGTGCGAAAGCTGGCCCACGGCGGCTTGTATTTTGTACTGGGAATGTTATTGGTTTGTGCAGCGGCCAAAATGGGAATCATGGCTGAAAATAAGCTGTATGCTCTTGCGTTCTTGTTTTGTCTGCTGTATTCTGTTACTGATGAGTTTCATCAGATGTTTGTTCCCGGCCGAAGCGGGCAAATTTCTGATGTGCTGATAGATGCAAGCGGAGCAGCAGTAGGCATAGGAATATGCTGGATCGTTCGACGAATAAGAAAACAATGAGATCGTCAACGGTCTCCAAGAAAGAAGGGGGCAGAGGAATGGCATCTGGTTACCAGGACAAATTCCCCAGTTTTGATGGAACCAATGATTGGTTTTGCGACAAAGCAAGCGTGCGTAATGAACTGGAAGAGCGCGCGCAGCGCAAAGCGCAGCAGAAACAAGAGACAGCCGTTCCGGTGATGGCTGCAGTCTGCAAGGAAGTCCGCAGTTAAGGGCGATGCCTATGCTGTTGTATGATCAAGGCAATTTATAGTTTTGCTCTTCTGCCCGGCTGCATTGTTGCCGGGCTTTTGCTGGTGAGCCGGCAGTTTGTTTCTTAAAAAAAATATCTGAATATTTCGATATAATTAGTGACAAGTCCCTTGCTTTTATTCCATAATAGAAGTAAGCCCTTACAATAAGATGGGCCGCAAAATAAAGAGGGGGTATTGTTTCATGACAAGAAAATGTATGATTCTAGCCCTGGCTTGTTTGTTGGTAGTCTTAGGAATCAGTACAGCGCTGGCGGCGACGCCGGATCGCCCAATGATGGGTCAATCGAACCCGTGCATGCGGGAAGCTCCGCCGCAGGATCAGATGATGGGACCTCATCAGCCTGGGCAGGGTATGGGTATGGGGATGGGCATGATGATGATGAGCGAACGTCATATCTGTCCGATGGTCGTCATGGGAATGGATAAGGTTTTGAAAACAGCGCCGGATCAGGCATATTACCGGGTAGGCGTTGAAGATCTGAAGACGATTGTTGATTCGCAGACACCGGGCGTACTGGTTCTGGATGTGCGGCCGCAAAGCATGTATGCCGCCGGCCATATTCCGGGATCGTTGAACATCCCGATGCCGATGCTGGTAGACCATCTGTCGCTGATCCATCCGGATACGGTGGTGTATGTCGTCTGCGCTGCGGACACCAATGCGGCGTTCGCCGCCTTTGCGCTGCGGATGATGGATTATGATGCGTATGTGGTTCCCGGCGGCGTGCCGGAGTGGCAGAAACATGGCTACCCGATGACGATGGAAGTGGGGCCGGTACAAATGCCGCAGATGCAGCACGCTGCTCATTAAAAGGATGAAATAGGCGATTGAAAAAGGCTGGGATGCATTTGCACGGAGCCGTACAATGCAGATCGGCCTTTTTTCTGTTTGGGAGGGACTGTTCGGCGGCGAAGTGTTGGAATGGATAGGGTCGTATTGTGCAGCCGGAGGGATCGGCTGAAAACGCTGAAACGGGCGCTGGAGCGGCTGGGAGATTACGAGTGGATAGATGTGCCATATCGGGCCCGAAAGGTCGTTGTGTGGGGTCTGAGGCAGCGTGAGGGCAAAGTCAGTCTTGGGGAACGGCTCGCTTTTCTGCTGAAAGGGACGTTCCGCCATCGCTGCATCGCTGTCAGCGAAGGGGTGAAGGGGCATTTTGTCCGTGAACTGGGCGTGGCGGCCGATCGGATTACCGTCCCCTTGACCGTTTCTTCATAAATAAGGTACAATAAGTGTGAGGTGAACACACTTTATGGAACGAAAAATTGTGAAAAAACTCAATGAATGGAAAAATGCCGGTAATCGAATGCCTCTCATCTTGTATGGGGCCAGGCAGGTCGGCAAAACATACACTATTCTTTCCTTCGGCAGGGAGCATTACAAGAATACCGTGTATTGCAATTTTGAGGATAGCACTGAATTTGCTGCTATTTTTGAACGTGACTTGAATCCCGAACGCATTGTAAAGGAACTGGCGGCAAAGTCCGGCCAGACCATATTCAAGGGCGATACGCTCCTGTTTTTTGATGAAATCCAAGCCTGTGAACGGGCGCTGACGTCGCTTAAGTATTTTTGTGAAAATGCGCCGGAGTACCATATTATCGCTGCGGGCAGCTTGTTGGGTATTGCGGTGAACCGTGAAAAATATTCTTTTCCTGTCGGTAAAGTTGATATGATGACGTTGTATCCGCTTGATTTTGAGGAGTTTCTCTGGGCATTGGGTAAAGAGGATTTGGCGCAGATCATTCGGCATTCCTTCGAATTCAATAGTCCATTATCGTTGCATGCTACTGCGCTCGATTCATACAGAACGTATCTTGTAACCGGCGGCATGCCAAGAGCATTGCTGGAGTACATTGAAAAACAGGATTTCAATTTTGTTTTAGCAGCACAAAAAAATATCAACGACGCCTATATTGCGGATATGGCCAAATATGCCAGCCCGATGGAAACCACCAGGATTATGGCGGCGTTCGCTTCCATGCCGGCGCAGCTTGCTAAGGATAATCATAAATTCCAATATAAAATCATCAAAAGCGGAGCAAGAGCATATGAGTATGAGGCGCCGCTTGATTGGCTCAAGGCTTCAGGCGTGATCATCAAATGCATAAAAATCACTGAGGGGAAAGTGCCGCTTACGGCATATCAGGAAACTTCTTCTTTCAAGGTATACATGACGGATACAGGTCTGCTCTGTTCAAAGTTCGGCATTCCTTCCAACATGGTCCTTGTGGAAACACATGGCTTGGATGGTTTTAAGGGAGCCCTTGCGGAGAACTATGTTTGTTCGGCACTGGCAACCAGCGGCTATACTCCGTTTTATTGGGAATCACAGGGCAGAGCGGAAGTGGATTTTGTGATCCAAGATCCTAATGGCAATATTATACCGATTGAGGTCAAGTCTGCGGATCATGTAAAAGCCAAGAGCCTGGCACAGTTTGTTGGACGGTATAAGACACCTTATTCGATACGGATATCGGCTAAGAATTTTGGTTTTGAAAACGCAATTAAATCGGTACCCTTATATGCGGTGTTCTGTATCTAGTGACCGCCTTTTTCTTGTTTGGGCAGGAAAATGAGCGTTTAGCGGCGAAAAATACAGCAATTAAGCGATTTCGAGAGGAGTCTGCCCCCTATGAAAGTGATTATTTTGGCCGGTGGCGGCGGAACCCGGTTGTTTCCGTTGTCGCGAACCTGTTTTCCCAAACAGTTTTTGAAGGTCAACGGCGCTCAGTCGCTGCTGGCGCAGACGGTTCGGCGCTTTTTGCCGCTGGTAAAACCGGCGGATATTGTGATTGTCACGAACCGGGATTATGTGCATCATGTGAATACGGAGCTGGCGGCCTGCAATGCTGCCGAGGCTCATGTGCTTTTAGAGCCGGCAGCCCGCAATACGGCGCCGGCGATTGCTTTTGCCGCCCGGTATTGTTTGGACGAGCTGGGCGTTTCCGGCTCGGAGGTGCTGTTTGTCACGCCGTCGGATCATATCATCCGGCCGGTGGAAGTGTTCACGCAGTCGGTGCGGCAGGCGGCGAAGCTGGCGGGAGCAGGCCGGCTGGTGACGTTCGGCATTACGCCGGACAAGATCGAAACCGGCTATGGGTATATCCAGGCTGGGCTGCGCTGCGGCGATGGCTATGAGGTGGCTTCGTTCCGGGAAAAGCCGGATCGCAAGACGGCCGAGGACTATTTGGCGGCGGGCGGCTATTACTGGAATTCCGGCATGTTCGCGTTGACGATTGATTGTCTGCTGGCGGAGCTGGCGGCGCATGCGCCGGCGATTGCGGCGGCGATGGAAATGAGTTTCGACCGGCTGATGGCGGATTTTTCCGAGTTGCCCAATATTTCCATTGACTATGCGGTGGCGGAGAAATCCTCGCGGGCGGCGGTCATTCCGCTGACGGCGTATTGGAACGATATCGGCTCCTGGGATGCCATCTATGACGTGATGGAGAAAGACAGCGAGGGCAATGCGCTGCGCGGCGACTGTCTGCCGCTGGATTGCAAAAATTCCCTGCTGATCGGACAGAGCCGCCTGATCGCCGGGATCGGTCTGGAGAATTTACTGGTGGTTGAGACGGACGATGTGATTCTGGTGGCGCAAAAAGGCGAGTCCCAGAAGGTCAAGGATGTAGTGGCGGAGCTCAGGGACCGCGGCCGCAAGGAAGCGACGGAGCACACGACGATGTACCGGCCGTGGGGCAGTTATACGGTGCTGGGCGAAGGCCCGGGCTATAAGATGAAGAAAATTGTGGTGAAACCCGGCGGGATCCTGAGTCTGCAGATGCATTACCATCGCAGCGAACATTGGATTGTGATCAGCGGGACGGCCAAAGTGACCATCGGCGAGGAGGAAAAAATGCTGCAGGAAAACAGCAGTATTTTTGTACCGCAGTCGATGCGGCACCGGCTGGAAAATCCGGGCCGGCTGCCGCTGGAGATTATCGAGGTGCAGAACGGCCCGTATTTGGGCGAGGATGATATTGTCCGGTTTGAAGATATCTATGGGAGGTCCTGAAATGGCGATACAATTTGGTACCGATGGCTGGCGGGGCATTATCAGCGATGATTATACGTTCAGCAATGTGCGGCTGGTGGCGGCGGCCATCGCCGATTATGTGCTGGACCGGAAGGAAGCGCAAAAGGGGCTGGTGATCGGCTATGACGCCCGCTTCCTGTCGCGGCAGTATGCCGAAACCTGCGCGGCGGTGGTCCAGTCGATGGGTGTGAAGGTCTGGCTGTCGGACCGTATATTGCCGACGCCGGCGCTGACCTGGCAGGTGCGTGACCGCTCCGCGGCGGGGGGCATTGTGATTACGGCCAGCCACAATCCGCCGGAATATAACGGTCTGAAATTCAAGGCGTCGTTTGGCGGTTCGGCGTCGCCGGAAATGATGGCGGCGCTGCAGAAATATGTGGATCAGCGTGAGGCAGCAGGAATTCCGGTTCCTCAGCCGGCGCCCGGCGCTGCGGTGGAACTGTTCTCGCCGCAGGCGGCGTATCTGGATCACGTGCGGGCGATGCTGGACGCAAATGTGCTGAAAACGATGCGCGGCAAGATTGTGTTTGACTGCATGCATGGTTCGGGCATGGGCTATTGCGCGGAACTGGCCAAAACCTACGGGCTGGATCTGGTGGAATTGCGCGGCACGGTCAATCCGTCGTTTGGCGGGATCAGTCCGGAGCCGATTATGAAAAATCTGGGGGCGCTGCGGGAGTTTGTCCTGGCGGAAAAACCGCGGGTGGCGCTGGCGACCGATGGTGATGCGGACCGGATCGGGGCGCTGGATGAACAGGGACGGTTTATCAACGCGCACCAGATTATGGCGCTGCTGATCAAATATTTGGTGGAAAAACGCGGCTGGAGCGGCGGCGTGGTGCAGACCTTGACGGTGTCGGAGCTGGTCCGCCGGGTGGCCGGCAAATACGGCCTGAAGCTGTACGAAATGCCGGTGGGCTTCAAGCATGTGACGCAGCTGATGCTGAGCGAGGATATTCTGATCGGCGGCGAGGAAGCCGGGGGCATCGGCCTGAAGAACTATATTCCCGAACGCGACGGGATTTTGCTGGGCTTTTTGCTGATCGAGGTGGTGGCGGCGTACGGCAAGACGCTGGGCGCGCTGCTGGCGGAGATGATGGCCGAGCTGGGTTATTTTTACTATGACCGGATCGATTTGCATTTATCCCCGGAGCAGAAGGAACGGCTGGTCGCTGCGCTGGCGACCACGCCGCCGGTGGAACTGGACGGGCTGAAGGTGCTGTCGGTCAAGCAGGGCGATGGCTGCAAATTGACGCTGCCGGACGGCTGGGTGATTTTCCGTGCGTCCGGTACGGAACCAATTGTCCGCATTTATTCCGAAGCGAATGATCAAGAGTTGTTGAAAGAGATTTTACGAAAGGCGGAACACTATGCCAAACAAGCATAAAGTACGAAAAGCGGTCATTCCGGCCGCCGGTCTGGGGACGCGGTTCCTGCCGGCGACGAAGGCGCAGCCGAAAGAGATGCTGCCGATCGTCGATAAGCCGGCGATCCAATATATTGTCGAGGAAGCGATCCAATCGGGGATCGAAGAGATTTTGGTGATTACCGGCCGCAACAAGCGGGCGATTGAAGACCATTTTGACCGGTCGGTGGAGCTGGAGCTGACGCTGAAGGCACAGGGCAAGTATGATTTGCTCAGCCTGGTGGAGGAACTGGCCGATATTACGATTCACTACGTGCGCCAGAAGGAGCCGCGGGGTCTGGGGCATGCGGTGCTGTGCGCCCGGCAGTTTATCGGCGACGAGCCGTTTGCCGTGCTGCTCGGGGATGATATCGTCGATTCGCCGGTACCGTGTCTCAAGCAGCTGATGAACGTGTATGACGCGCAGCCGGGGACAGTTCTCGGCGTGCAGCAGGTGTCGGCGGACAAGGTGTCGAGCTATGGTATTGTGCAGCCGACGTTGATCCGGCCGCGGTTGTGGCAGGCGGACGATCTGGTGGAAAAGCCGGATATTCATGAAGCGCCGTCCCGGCTGGCGGTCATGGGCCGGTATATCATCGAGCCGCAGATTTTCGAACTGCTGGACAATCAACCGCCGGGCCGCGGCAATGAGATCCAGCTGACGGATGCGCTCCGGCGTCTGGCGGTGGACCGGCCGGTGTACGCGTATGAATTCGAAGGCCGGCGCTACGATATCGGCGACAAGCAGGGCTATCTGGAAGCTACGGTCGAATACGCTCTCAAGCGGCCCGACCTGCGCGAGAAGTTTCTGCCGTATCTGAAGAAAATTCTCAATGGGGAAATGTAGGGGATAAGGGCGCGATTGACCGTCTTGACAGGTTTTTTTGAAAAGCGTATTCTTAAAGTAAGAATTCTTACTTCTTATTTGGGAGGCGCGATTATGAAACAATACGATGTTGTGATGAGCTCCAAAGGACAATTTGTTTTGCCGAAAGAGGTCCGGGAAAAATTCAAATTAACAACTGGGAGCAGAATACAGGTAGTTGTTGACGGAGAGCAAATTATTCTCAAGCCGCGCACGGCAGCGGATGAATTCAAAGACTTGCTTTTAGCGGATATTCTTCGCGATGGCAGGGAGGTAAGCGCAGAAACGCTTCGGGAATATCAGACCGCTTTCAATAAAACGGTAGATTCACTGGTGATGGAAGCGGAAGAAGAGTATAAGAGCAAGCAATACGTTACTATAGCCGATTTAAAGCGGAACAAAAAAAATGTATGAACTGGTTGTTCTGCATATGGCGGCCCGGCAATTGAAAAAATTCGACGACCATATACGAACAAGAATTGTTTATACGTTAGAAAAAATTGCTGAGAGTCCTCGCAAGGGGGAAATACTAAAAGGTGATTTGATCGCTATTTATTCCTGGCATGTGAAAATTAAAGGCATAGACTATCGTATTGCATACCAGATTAAAGAACAGGAACAGATCATTGTCGTGATGCTGATTGGAACCAGGGAGAATTTCTATGAAGAATTAAAGAAGAGGTTAAGATAGATCAGGGTGATTCAGGAGGGGTTCAATTGACAGTATTAGTGACAGGCGGCGCGGGGTATATTGGGTCGCACACGGTGCAGGAATTGCTGAAGACGGGCCACAAGGTGGCGGTGTACGATAATTTGTCGACCGGACATGGTTGGGCGGTTCCTCAGGATGTTCCGTTGATTAAGGCGGATATTGCGGACCGGCTGGTGCTGACGGAAGTGCTGCGGAACTATGAGGTAGAAGCGGTCGTGCATTTTGCCGCTTCGAGTTTGGTCGGCGAGTCGATGACGCAGCCGGCAAAATATTATCGCAACAATGTGGCCGGGACGCTGTCGCTGCTGGAAACGATGCAGGAGTGCGGCGTGAAGCAGATGGTGTTTTCGTCGACGGCGGCGGTGTACGGGGAACCGGAAGCGTGGCCGATTACGGAGGAAATGCCGCTGGCGCCGACCAATGTGTATGGCCGGACGAAACTGGTGATCGAGGGAATGCTGAAGGACTTTGCCGCGGCTTATGATTTGCGCTATGTGTCGCTGCGCTATTTCAATGCAGCGGGGGCGCTGGCCGGCGGCGGGATCGGCGAGGATCACAATCCGGAGACGCACCTTATTCCGCTGATTTTGCAAACGGCACATGGGCGGCGGCCTCAGATTGACATATATGGGACGGATTATCCGACTGCCGACGGGACCTGCGTCCGCGACTATATTCACGTGACGGATCTGGCAGCGGCGCATGTACTGGCGTTGAAGCATCTGGCGGGCGGCGGCGCGCCGAAAGTCTACAATCTGGGCTCGGAAACCGGATTTAGCGTTCAGGAAGTGATCGAAAAGGCCAAGGAAATTACAGGCATCGATTTTCCGGTGCGCGAGGCGGCCCGGCGGTCCGGCGATCCGGCGGTGCTGGTGGCGTCGGCGGCCCGTATCCGGCAGGAACTGGACTGGAAGCCGGTGTACAGCAGTCTGGATCGGATCCTTCGAAGCGCATGGGTGTGGGAAACGAGGTAAAACGTTTACTTATTATAAATTCCTATCATATAATAAAAGTAAGGAATGCATATCGTAAGTAAGAAAAGAGGTGCTTCGTATGACGGTTGCAAAAGTATCGGAAAAGGGGCAATTAACTTTACCTGCCGAAATCCGCAAAAAACTCAATATCGTTAAAGGAACGTATATGCGAATTTCCATTGACGGTGAAGAAATCCGTCTGATTCCCGAAACAAAAAGTCTGTCGTCTTTGCGCGGGATTGTGAAAGTCAAAGGGGAACAGGATTTTAATGAGATCCGGGAACACGTGATGGGAGAGGTTGCGCGTGAGCGAATTGGGAAAAATTAAGGGATTGGATGCAAATATTCTGCTTCGATTTTTAACGAACGATCTTCCCGAGCAAGCGGAACGCTGTGAAAATTACTGGATAAAGTTCAAGATGGCAGGGAACTTGTTTTTTTAGCAGAGATCACTCTTGCTGATGTCTTTTGGACGCTTGAAAAATATTACAAACTGCCGAGAAAAGATATACGGCTTGCGATGACTCGTATTATTGAATTGAAAGGGCTGCAGTTCGCGAACAAATCTCAGGCTCTCATTGCGCTTGATTACTATGTTGAAAAAAATGTGGACTGGACGGACGCTTTTATGGCCGCGCAACTCATTGCTAAGGGGATTAAAGAAATTTATACGTTTGACAAGCATTTCAAAAAATTTGCAGAACTTACAAAAATCGAACCGTAATTTATGTGAGAAGTCTTTTCCCTTCCGATTGACCGGAACGAGAGTGACTATACAACATGCAGGAGGCGGTAGTTATGGACAATGTATTGCGGCTGGATTCGGGCTTTGCTTTCGATTTTTCCAACTTGTTTGGACCGGGACGGGTGACCCAAGAAGATGTGGCTTCGGTCGCTGCCAAGCTGGCCGCCGCACATTCTGCGGTGGAGCGGATGCGCGCGACGGGTGTGGTGGAAGGTCATCTGTCCAAAGACGGCGCGCCGGAGCTGGTGTTATTCACGCAGTTGCCTTATGTGCAAGAGGGCAATTTGAATACGCCGTCTTCGGTGCGCCGTTTGCTTTCGTTTGGCGAGGGGCTGCGCCATCATACGGATGCGGTCGTTTCGTTCGGGATCGGCGGTTCGTTTCTGGGCAATAAGGTGTTGTTCGACGTGCAGTGCGGCGAGTTTTGGAACAGCAAAGATACACAAGCCCGCAATGGCTGGCCAAAGTGCTATTTCAGCGGCAATAATATTGATCCGCGCCGAACGAGCGAGCTGCTGGCGCAGCTGCTGGCGGAGGCGAAGAGTAAGGCGGCCTCCGGTTCGTATGCCGAGCCGTACCGGGTATTGCTGATCGTGATTTCCAAATCCGGGGCGACGCTGGACACGATGTCGACGTTCATGGTGATGCTGGATGCCTTGCAGGCGCAGGCGCCGCAAATCGAGGTTGCGGTTGCCGTTGTAACCGGACCGCCGGTTGCCGGGGAACCGACGCTGCTGGGACGGTTGGCGGAGGAACGGAATTGGCCGGTGTTTGCAGTACCGGACGGGGTCGGCGGGCGCTTCAGCGTGTTTTCCGAGGTTGGTTTGCTGCTGGGGGCTTGTGTCGGCTTTGATATTGAGGCGTTTCTGGCGGGGGCGCGAAGCATGGATGAGGCGTGCCGGACGCCGGAGGTGCGGCGAAACCCGGCGTTGTGGAATGCGGCGCTGAAGTATCTGGCGGCCCAGCGGTGCGGCTGCCGGACGGAGATTTTCATGCCATACGGCGATTATCTGAAGTCAACGGCCGAATGGTATGTGCAGCTGCTGGCGGAGTCGCTGGGCAAGCGGCTGGACCGGACTGGCCGCGAGGTGCACTATGGCCGTACGCCGGTCGTGGCGGTCGGGACGACGGATATGCATGCTCAGACCCAGCTTCATCAGGATGGGCCGCGCGACAAGGTGGTCCAGTTTGTTCAGGTGGACCGCTGGGCCGAGGATCCGCTGATTCCGGATCTGTTTCCGGCGGTGCCTAAGCTGACGGAGATCTCCGGTCTGCCGATGAGCCGCGCGCTGGATGCGGCGCTGGCTTCGAATGCGACGGCTCTGGCCGCGGACGGACGGTTGACGGCGACGTTTCATCTGCCGGAGATGAATGCGTTTCACCTGGGCGAATTGCTGTATATCCTGGCTTTGTCGATTGCCTATGAAGGGGAACTGGCAGGAGTGGACGCGTTTGATCAGCCGGGCGTGGAAGCGTACAAGAAAATCCTCGGGCCGCTGCTGCAGGAGCAGAGAAGGGTAAGGACAGGCTGTTGAAAAAGGCCAACCTGCTGTGTCACATCTGCGTTTGCTTGCTCGCGTACGCTTCAGTACGCATCGCAGCGCAATCCTCGCTGTTCCTTGCATCTTAACCTTTTTGAACAGCCTGTATGAAATTGGATATTGGGAAATCAGAACAAAAAGTCGATCGACTTACGTGATGAAAATACAAAAAGTCGTTTGACTTATGTGATTCACGGCGCTATAATTTAGGAAAGCTGTTTCCTAAGAGGTGTTATGATGATCAGAACTGCTATGAATGATTTAATAAAATGGAAAGACAGTTCGCGTAGAAAACCCTTGGTTCTGAGAGGCGCCAGACAGGTTGGCAAAACTTGGCTTATGCGTGAGTTCGGTAGAACACATTATGAGAAATGCGCCTATATAAATTTTGATAATAATGAAAGAATGGAAACTCTTTTCCAAGGCAACATTGATACAAAAAGGATCATTACTGCTCTGCAAATTGAAACCGGCATACCGATTGAAGCCGAAAACACACTGATCCTGTTTGATGAAGTGCAGGAAGTTCCGCGGGCATTAACCTCACTCAAATATTTTTGTGAAAATGCGCCGGAATATCATATCATTGCCGCAGGCAGTTTGCTTGGTGTTGCGCTGCACCCAGGCACCTCTTTTCCAGTCGGTAAGGTAGATTTTATGACGCTGTATCCGCTTGATTTTTTGGAGTTTATGAATGCAGTAGGAAATGGTAATCTTGTTGACCTTTTGAAATCAAATGACTTCGGAATGATCACGAGTTTTAAGGGGAAATATATTGACCTGTTGAAACAATATTATTATATTGGCGGAATGCCTGAGGTAGTAGCGAACTTTATTGTCAATCACGATTTTATGGCTGCCCGGGAAGTGCAAAAGCAGATACTGATGGCATATGAGCAGGATTTTTCAAAGCATGCGCCTAATGAAACAGTGCCGCGCATTCGAATGTTATGGGGTTCTATTCCTGTACAGCTTGCCAAGGAAAATCGCAAGTTTATATACGGGTTGATCAGGCAGGGCGCAAGGGCGAGAGAATATGAACTTGCTTTGACGTGGCTGATTGATTGTGGATTGGTATATAAGGTTGCTCGTGTATCAAAACCCGATATGCCCCTAATGGCTTATCAGGATTTTAATGCTTTTAAGCTGTTTGTGCTGGATGTTGGCTTACTCTCTGCTATGAGCGGTCTGGACCTAAAATCACTACTTGAAGGGAACAAAATCTTTGAGGAGTTTAAAGGCGCTTTAACCGAGCAGTATGTTCTGCAGCAATTATTAACAAACAGTGAAATTCAGCCGTATTACTGGTCGGCAGAGAAATCTACAGGGGAAATCGATTTTCTATTCCAGCATGGCAGTGATGTTGTCCCTCTTGAGGTAAAAGCGACGGAGAATTTGCAGGCCAAGAGCCTTAAAAACTATTGTTTGAAATATAAACCGAAAAATGCCGTAAGAACGTCCATGTCCGATTACAAAAAAGAGGATTGGCTAACCAATGTGCCGCTCTATGCGATCAATAGGTTGAGCGAAATTGTACAGTGAGGGCGCGGTTAAGGGGACGGTTCTGATTTCTTGGAATTTTCTTTGGAAGCGCGAAGGAGATCGATTTTTTGCGCCGAAGGGTTTATAGGAATGCAGAAATGTAAAAAGGAGTTGGGAATGAACACAAATGGAGTTTAAGACAGTGGAAGAGTTTGTGATTGAAAAGAAACATGTGGCGGCGGTTGCTTTCGGCGGATTGCTGTTGGCAGGCGCCGTTATTTTTTATGTCAATAGCGCGGTGTCCGCTCCGCCGGCTGTGAGCAAGGTCCAGTCTGCAGCGCCGGCCAAGGCGCCGGCTGTGCGGCCGGTACCGGAGAAGCGTGAAGCTAAGGAGATGCGGGATCCGTTTGCTGCGCCGGCGGAGTTCCGGCAGGAGTCTGCGGTCAACGGACAGGCGCAAGCTGCGGCAGCGGGGTCCGTTAGCGGTGTTGCTGCTCCGGTTGCCGCCGATGCGAATGGATTGCGCGCGGCAAAGGCTGCGCTGCCTGTTCTGCAGGGAATCGCCGCGAGCGGCGGGCAGCGGATGGCCGTGCTGCAGGTTGGCGGCCAGAGCCGTTCCTACCGGTTGCTGGAGCGGGCGGGGCCGTACGAGGTGATCGCGATAGAGAAGGATTCGGTTACACTATCAGGCCCGGACGGGAAGACCGTTTTGGCAATGGAAAGGTGATGCGCGTCAGGGATGAGACGGTTAATGGTTGTTTTTTTAGTGGGTTTTCTATTGACGGCGCCCATGCCGGCTGTTTGGGCGGAAGAAGCGCCGGCGGTAAGCTTGACTTTCACGAATGCCGAGGTGCGGGATGTGCTGACGGCGCTGGCCGGGGTTGGCGGAACGAGTATTATTGCCGACGATTCGGTGACGGGGAAAATCACGCTCCGGCTTGAGGAGGTTCCGTTTGATACGGCGTTGGAGCTGGTGACTAAAGCGAAGGGTCTGGCAGTTCAGCGGGTCGGCCCGGTGATTGTGGTCGCGTCGCCGGAGAAGCTGCATCGGGGATTTGACGCGGTGCAGATTATTCGGCTGCAGTATGCCCGGGCAGAGGAAGTGGTCGGCCTGCTGGGGATGGTGGCCGGCAAGGGCAAGGCGGACGGCAGTGACGAGGGGAAGAAGAGCGGTGCAAACAGCAGCGCTGGCGGCAATGGCGGGACGGCCGCCGCGAATTCATCATCCGTGGCGTATACGGTGCAGGGGCCGGCGCTGGTGAAGACGGAGGCGATCAAACGCATTCAGGGCGCGGGACGCTTGCGGGCGGATCTGGAAAGCAATTCGATCTTGTTTTACGGCTCCGATGAGGAAACGGCGATGATCCGCAAGCTTGTGGCCGGGATCGATGTTCCCTACCGGCAGGTGACGGTGGAGGCGCAGGTCCTGGCCGTAACCAAGTCGGGTGCGAAGAACCTGGGTGTGGAGTGGACTTGGCAGGCGACGCCGCAATATGCTGCTGAGGGCGGTTCCGGCGCCGGCGCGGCAGTGACGGCGAATATGGGGGCGATTTCGTATGGACGCAGTCCGGCCGGGACGCCGTATCAATTTTTGTACCAGGCACAGATCAATGCGCTGATCAGCCGCAATGATGCGCGTCTGCTGGCCAAGCCGAAGGTCACGACATTGAACGGCCGCGCGGCGCGGATTCATATCGGCGATCAGATTCCGGTGGCGGCGACGACGGTATCCGGCGGGGCGACGACGACTTCGACCGAGTATAAGGATGCGGGGATTATTCTGCAGTATACGCCGCGAATTGACGCCGACGGGCAAATTTGCGCCGCGTTGTATACGGGGGTCAGCACGCCGGTGTATGTTGCGGATTTGAAGGCCTACCGCATTGCCATCCGGGAGGCCGAAACCGAAGTGCGGATGAAAAACGGCGAGACGATCGTGATCGGCGGCCTGCTGAACAAAAATGAGGTGGAGAATACTTCCCGGATCCCGTTTCTGGGCGATTTGCCGCTGTTGGGCAAGCTGTTTCATAACCGGAGCTCCGCCAACGACGAAACGGAGATTGTGATCTTTTTGACGGCGAAAATTGTGGAGTGAATCGAATATGTTGTAGCTTTTGTTGCAATATGCTACAATTGTTACAAGGAGGTGGATTGTCATGGGGAAACCGATTCGGATCGATGAAGAACTTTATAAAGCAGCGGAAGAGACTGGAAAAGCTGAATCCCGCACCGTACCCCTTCAAATTCAATATTGGGCCAAGATTGGGAAAATCGCCCTGGAAAACCCGGATCTGCCTGGCGAATTTATCCAAGATATTTTGGTTGCCAGATCGCAGCGGAAACAAGCTGAAACGTTTGAGTTCAGAAACGAATGATGATGAATATCAAGCAAACACCGTTATTTGGGCGGCAGTATAAAAAGATACATCGAAATAGAATTGCGCATGTTAATGATGCTATCCGACAAATTCAAAGCAATCCTGTTATGGGCGAAATGAAAAAGGGAGATCTTGCCGGGGTTCGGGTGCAGAAGTTTGAGGTGAACGATGAATTGTGGCTTTTGGCTTACGAAGTAGAAGAGGATCATTTGTTATTGCTGGCGTTGGCAAGTCATGAAAATTTCTACAGAGAACTAAAAAAATATTTGAAAAATTAGATACGAAATAAATGAAGGCCCGGAGAAAATGCTCTCCGGACCTCTTTTTTCTATTTTCAGTTGATGCTTACCCGGGACTGATTTCCAAAAGGATATGGATATCCTGGCCGGGCTTCAATTTGATGTTGCGCGTGCGGGTTTCCAACTTTTCCGGCACCTGATGAAAGGCCAGCTGATAGGGGGCGCTGTCCTGGACGAGCCGGGCAATTTGCAGATGGTGCTGGACCGTCTCGGCCGACAGTAACACATCGAGGTTCAGGCCGTTGGTCAGATGGACGATGCAGTGCGGCTTTTCTCCGTCTTGTTCGGCCGCCTCGACGCTTTGGATCGCGTATGCGTTGATGTAGCCGGTGCAGTTGTCTCTCTTGACGCTGGGGTGACGGACTTTCATGGGACACAACAGGATGTTGGGTCCGAAGGCCAGTGGCTGAAGAATATGGCCGTGGCTGATTTCGCTGGCCCTTTTGCGCAGCTCTTTCAGGTCAATGGCGAACAGATGGGACAGCTTGTTCAAGAGGCTGCGGACCAGGACATCCGCGCAGATCGTTTCTCCTTCCATGGAAAGAATAACAGTGGTATCGCCATCCTCGCAGTAGCGGGGCAAAATAGCGGCAATCTGCTGCGGATGCGATAACAGGTGGTGCATCATAGCTTCAACTCCTCGTTAAAGGTGGTTTATATTGCATGTATTATGGTGCCAAATTTTCAAAAGATTTTCAAGTCTTTTTTCCGATTATGGTAAAAATAACCGATTTGGAAATTTTTAAAAGCTGCATAAATTGAAAAATTTTGCAGGGAATTGGTGGATAATGACGAATGAGTACTAAGTAAGATCGAAAATCAAAGGTGGGAGGAATGCAGTATGGCATATGAAAAAGCAACGCCGGAAGCAGCTGCTGAATTAACTGCTGACGCGAAGTTGGAACAGCTGGTAATCTGGCTGCGGGAAGACCTGGTTGGCGAATTGCAGGCGATTAATCAATATCAGGCCCATATTAATCAGATGGATCATCCGGAAATCCGCAGTATGCTGGAACATATCCGGGACGATGAAAAAGAGCATGTGGCGGAATTGACTCACCTGCTGACCCGTATTGATGCGGTGCAGAAAATGAAGTTTGCGACGGATCATACTGCTGCGCCGGCAGACCGGGTTGCCTCAGTGGAAGACGAGACTTCCGGATTGACGGTTGGCAATATGTTTGGGCAAAAGTGAAAAGTGGCTCCGCAGGGATGATTAAGCAAAAATGAAGAATGGGAGGGGTAATACGATGGATTTTTTGGATCGTGATGCAGCGCCGTTGACGTCGGCGGAGTGGACCCGTATTGATGAGGCGGTAGTAAAAACAGCCCGCCAATCACTGGTGGGCCGACGGGTGATCGAAGTTCTCGGACCGTTGGGTTCGGGCGTGTATAGTATTCCGTATTCAACGTTCAGCGGAAAGACGCCGACCGGGATTGATATGGTGGGTGAGGAAGATAATTTTGTGGTGGAAGCGACTCAGCGGGCCACGATCAATCTGCCGATCCTATATAAAGACTTTAAGATTATGTGGCGGGACGTGGAAGCGGACCGGCATTTGGGATTGCCGCTGGATGTAAGTACGGCAGCCGTGGCAGCCAATTTTGTTTCGTTAAAAGAGGATGATTTGATTTTCAATGGCAACAAGGAATTGGGCCATGAGGGTCTGTTTACGGCGAAAGGCCGTTTGACGATGCCGATGAGCGGCAAGTGGGATGAGAGCGGCAGTGCGCTGGCGGATGTGGTGAAAGCGGCGGCGGCGCTCAGCGAAGCGGGGCATTACGGCCCGTATTCCATGGTGGTCAGCCCGATGCTGTTTGGCCGCATGGTTCGCGTATTTGCCAACACCGGTATGCTCGAGCTGGATCAGGTGAAAGCCTTGATCAGCGGCGGCGTGTTTTACTCGAATGTCATCAGCGGGGCGAAGGCGGTTGTGCTGGCGACCGGCTCGCAAAACTTGAATTTGGCGGTCGGCCAGGATTTGGTGACCGGATACATGGGGCCGGTCAACATGAACCATGTATTCCGGCTGATGGAAACGGTGGCGCTTTTGATCCGCCGTCCGGATGCGATCTGCACGATCGGCTGAACGTAAGTCGCGACACAGCAGATGGACTTAAACCGATGTAGAGAGACCGGTTGAAAAAGTTTCAGCTGCAAGGAACAGCGAGGCTTGCGCGGCGACGCGTACGTAAGAGGTACGCGAGCAAGCGAACGTAAGTCGTGACACAGCAGATGGACTTAAACCGATGTAGAGAGACCGGTTGAAAAAGTTTCAGCTGCAAGGAACAGCGAGGCTTGCGCGGCGACGCGTACATAAGAGGTACGCGAGCAAGCAAACGTAAGTCGTGACACAGCAGATGGACTTTTTCACTGGTCTCTTAAAAGCCAGGCTTTGACAGGTATTGTCACAGCCTGGCTTTTAAGTTCGTCAAAAAAATGGTATACTTTCTGGTGAATCAAAATGCAATCGGGTTTTTGAATTGGTTTGAGGTGGAATATGAGCGTTTTTCGGGTAGGAAATTTAACAAAATCGTTCGGGCTGCATACCGTGTTTGCGGATGTGAGTTTTGAACTGCGGCGGGGCGAGAAGGTCGGCTTGATCGGCGCGAACGGCTGCGGTAAAACGACGCTGCTGCGCTGTATCCTGGGGCGCGAGGCGGCGGACAGCGGTTCGGTCACGCTTCCGCCGGGGGAAACGGTGGGCTGGGTGGAACAGGACGGCGGCTTCGGTGACGGTACGCTGTATGAGGAGCTGCTGGCCGGGTTTCGCGATGTTCTGGCTTATCAGGCGGATATGAGCCGCTTGGAGAAGGCCATTGCACTGGAAAAGGACGAACAAGCGCTGGCAGATTTGATGAAGGCGTATGCGTCGGCGATGGAACGGTTCGAGCATGGCGGCGGCTACGGGTACGAGGCGGCGATCCGGCGGGTGGCGTCGGGTCTGGGGTTTTCTGCTGAGGATTTAAAACGGCCGGTGGCTGATTTTTCCGGCGGACAGAAGACGCGGATTGGGTTGGCGCGGGCTTTGGTTCGCCAGCCGGATTTTTTGTTTTTGGATGAGCCGACGAACCATTTGGATATTGCGATGGTGGAATGGCTGGAGGAGTTTTTGCGGGAATATAGCGGCGGGGTGCTGGTGATTTCCCATGACCGTTATTTTCTCGATCAGGTGACGGAACGGATTTTGGAACTGGAAAATGGCGCGTTGACGGCCTATCGGGGCAATTATACGCGGTACCTGGTGCAAAAGGAAGAACGGGTGGCCAGTCATCTGGAGGCGTACGAAAAGCAGCAGGAGTATATTGCCAAAACGGAGGCGTATATCGACCGGTTCCGGGCCGGGATCAAGTCGCGCATGGCCCGGGGGCGGCAATCGCAGTTGGACCGGCTGGACCGGCTGGCGGCGCCGACTGCCCGATCGCAGTTCACGCTGGAACTGCCGATGCTGGCGGATAGCGCGGAACGGGTGGCGGAGCTGGATACGGTGACGGCGGCGTATGGCCCGAAGGTGATTTTTGCGAATTTGTCTTTGCTGCTGCGCAAGGGGGAAGGTGTGGCGCTGGTCGGTCCGAACGGGGCCGGCAAGACGACGCTGTTAAAGCTGTTGACCGGTGAATTGACGCCGGTCAGGGGAACGGTAAAGCTGGGGAACCGGGTGCGGTTGGGTTATTTTGCCCAGGAGCATGAGGGCTTGAACCCGGCGAGCCGGATGCTGGATGAGTTGATGAATGAGTTTGGGTTCGGCGAGGAGCAGGCGCGCGGCTATCTGGGCGCGATGCTGTTTCGCGGCGATGATGTATTCAAGGTGATCGGCGATTTGAGCGGCGGCGAAAAGGCGCGGCTGGCGCTGCTGAAGCTGATGCTGACCGGGGCCAATTTCCTGCTGCTGGATGAGCCGACGAACCATCTGGATATTCCCGGCAAAGAAGCGGTGGAAGAGGCGCTCGGCGAGTACCCGGGCACGTTTTTGACCGTGTCGCATGACCGCTATTTTCTGGACAGGGTGGCGGACCATGTGGTGGAATTGGCCGACGGGAAGCTGACGGTGTATGTCGGCAATTACAGCTACTACCGGGAGAAAAAGCAGGCGGCCAAAGCGGAAGCCGCCAAGGCGGAAGCGACTCGGGCGGCAGAATTGGCGGCGGCGCAGGCGAAAAATGCCGGTGCCGCGAAGAGCGCGCCTGCCGGGGGAAGCGGTGCTGCCGCTGGGAACGGGGAGCCGGAGAGTGGCAAGACGGCCGGCAAAGGACGCAGCCGCGACCGGCAGGAGCAGGAGCGGCGCTTGGCGGCGCTGGAACTGGAGATTCGCGAGTATGAAGGACTGCTGTCGGTGCTGGAGAAGAAAGTTGCCGATCCGGCCAGCCATGCGGATCCGGCAGCCAGTCAGGCATTGGCCGATGAATATGCCGAACTCCGTGCCTTTCTCGATGCCCGCTACGAAGAATGGATGGAATTAAATTAAAGAGATGGATGGGAAGCACGGGGACGTTCTTTTTGCTTCGCCCCGGGCGAAGCAAAAAGAACGTCCCCGTGCTTCCCTGCAGAAAAAGATCACGTCTATTTGCCCGATGCCGGACAAGCAGACGTGATCTTTTTCTGTAAAACGATTTGATTTTATTCAGCCTTTAGTCCTGCGGCTTCATCCGTACCCAGCATGATGTTCATGTTCTGGATCGCGGCCCCGGAGGCCCCTTTTCCCAGGTTGTCCAGCCGGGATACGATCAAAATTTGATCATCATGGCCGAACACATACAAATCAATGCGGTTCGTATCGTTGCAGTCTTCCACCGGCAAAAAGCCACCGTCGAGTTTGGCTTCGGCGTCGTACGGCATCACCCGGATAAACGCTTCGCCTTGGTAATACTCACAGAAAAAATCACGGATTTTCTCGGCGGACAGTTTTTTTGTCAGCAATCGGGTAACGAGAGGAACGGAGACGGCCATCCCTTTGTAATAATTGGCGACAATGGGAGTGAACACCGGCGGGTTCTCCAGCCCTGGGATCCTCTGCATTTCCGGCAGATGCTTGTGGTGCAGGTGCAGCGCATAGGGCCGGGGACTGTTTAAGCTGCTCGTTGTTTGATTGTTTTCATATTTGTTGATCAGCGATTTCCCCCCGCCGCTATAACCGGTTAAAGAAAAGCAGGAAGTGGGATAGTCGCTGGGCACGATTCCGCTATTGACTAATGGATAAAGTGCTGCTACAAACCCTGTCGCATGACAGCCCGGTACCGCAACGCGGCGTGAGCCCCTGATCGCTGCCCGCTGCCCTTTGTTCAGTTCCGGCAGCCCATAGGTCCAGGTGGGATCGGTGCGAAAAGCGGTGCTGGCGTCAATCACCCGTGTTGTATCATTATGGATCAGCGAAACGGCCTCGCGCGAAGCGGCATCCGGCAGGCATAGGAATACCAGGTCCGCTTCATTCAGAAACCGGCTGCGTTCGGCAGTGTCCTTGCGTTTTTCCTGATCGATTTTCATTAATTCAATTTCGGGCCTGTTCACCAGGTAATCATGTATTTTCAGGCCTGTTGTTCCTTCCTGGCCGTCAACAAACACTTTGTATTTCATGGTTAAACCCCCTTGTTTAGTATCTATGCTCGATTATAAGCCAAAATCAGCAGTTGTGCAATCATCTGCGGTCCCCTTGGCCGCGAAAACCCAATTGACGAATATTCGATGATGCAGTAAAATGGGCTTTAGGGTTGTGCGGAGTTACTAATAATGGAAATGAAGGGAGAGAAGACGTATGGAAGTGTTAAAAAATTGGAAAGTCCATGTTTTTGCGATCATTGTTGTTATTATTTCCGAGTTGATCGGTACGCGCAAAATCGTGTTGGGTCCGGGAGTTCTTTTATTTCTGCCCATGCTGTACGCGATGATCATTGGCGGCTTTATCAGCTGGCCGAAGCTGAAGCTGCTCAATTTGCGGGAAATGACAGGATCTGGTTTGGCATTGAGCATCATGAGTTTAATGCTGATGACAAAATTGGGGGTGATTATCGGTCCATCCCTGGAAAAAATTATTGCCTCTGGCTTGGCTTTATCGGTGCAGGAGTTGGGTCACTTTGCCGGGACGGTGCTGCTGGGACTGCCGTTGGCGCTGTTTTTGGGACTGGGACGGGAGACGATCGGTGCGACGTATTCCATCGACCGGGAACCGAACCTGGCGATTATTGCGGAAAAGTATGGCCTGGATTCGGCTGAAGGCCGGGGTGTTATGTCTGTTTATATCTGCGGAACCCTATTTGGTGCGGTGTGGCTGGGCTTGTTGGCCGGCTATCTGGCTGCGTTGAAAATTTTTCATCCTTTTGCGCTGGCAATGGGCGCCGGCGTAGGCTCAGGCAGTATGATGGCGGCGTCTTCGGGGGCGATCAAGGCGGTGTTCCCTGAATATGCCAATGAAATCCTCATGTACGCCGGAGCGAGCAATTTGCTGACGACGATCATCGGCGTTTATTTCTGCCTCTTTGTCTCGCTGCCGGTAACGGAATTCCTTTATAAAAAATTGTCGCCGATCATTGGTAAGCGGCCGCCGGAAGAGGTGAAATCCAAATGAAAATTGCATGGCTCGATACGATTTTAATTTTTGTTTTCATGGGGATTATATCTACGGTAGGCACGGCAGTGGGCTATCCGCATCCCTGGAAAGAGGCGGCTGCCGGTTATCTGATCATGATGGTGATCACCTTGGTCGGGATGGCTCTTGGCCGTTATCTGCCCGGCAAACTGCCGATGGTGTTCTGGGTGTCGGTCGTCGCTGTGCTGTCGACTTCGCCAATATCGCCGTTTGCAAAAACGATTATCGCTTATACTGCTAAAATGGATTTTCTGGCGCTGTGTACGCCTATTCTGGCGTATGCCGGCTTGGCAGTAGGCAAAGACTTGAAGATGTTTCAGAAAATGTCCTGGCGCATTGTTGTTGTTGCGCTGGCGGTATACACCGGTACCTTTGTGTTCGCTACGCTGGTTGCCCAGATTATGCTGCATCTTGAGGGAATCATTTAAACACTTAATCCTTTTTGAACAGCCTGGTATATTAATCATAATAATAATTATAGTAAAAGGGGCTGTCTCAATAAGAAAAATTGGGACAGTTTCTTTTTTTTGTAAAAAAATACAAGAGGCGGGTTCCGAAGAACCTGCCTCTCGGTGTAAAA